>NZ_JBNCKZ010000024.1:0-3207 GCF_049841795.1 Micromonospora sp. DT31
CGGCACGACGCCGCCGGGCCGACAGGCCGCGCGGCGTGTCAACCAACACCGTGAACGTTCGTGGTCACGGCACTAGCCAGTCGACGCGCCCCCGGCCGCCCCGTCGACCCGCGGGGCGAACCGCACGGCGACCGGCGTGACGTCGCCGGGAACTCGATGTCCTCCCGGTTAGGAGTGGAGCGCAGGGGTACGGGTGCTCCCATGCGTGTCCTCGGCGTCGACGCGATCCTCCCCGACCCGGCCGCCGTCAAATGATCGACGACCGGGTGATGGGGGCCGGGGACGAGCACCCCGGCATCATGGAGGAGGAGACATGCGCATCGCGATGATTTCCGAGCACGCCAGCCCGCTCGCCGCCCCGGGCGAGGAGGGTGCCGGCGGGCAGAACCTCCACGTCGCCGAACTCGCGGCCGCCCTCACCGACGCGGGACACGAGGTACGCGTCTACACCCGCCGCGACTCCCCCACGCTGCCCGAGACGGTGCCCGCGGCGGACGGCTACCAGGTGTGGCACGTGCCGGCCGGTCCGGCGCGCCGCGTGCCGGCGGACGACCTGCTGCCGCACATCGGCGAGTTCGGCAGTTGGCTGGCGGACACGTGGCGGCACCGGGGCTGGACCCCAGACGTGGCGCACGCGCACTACTGGACGAGCGGACTGGCCGCCGTGCACGCCAGCCGGCGCACCCGGGTGCCGACCGTGCTGACGTACCACACGCTCGGCAGCGTCAAGCGCCGCCACCAGGGCGCCCCGGACATCGGTCCACCAGGTCGCGTCGGCTACGAGCGGGCACTCGGCCGGGCCGTCGACCGGGTGGTCGTGCAGTCCACGGACGAGGTCGCCGAGCTGGTGCGGATGGGTGTGCCCCGGTCCCGGATGGCACTGGTGCCCGCGGGCGTCAACCAGGCGGTGTTCCGCCCGGACGGACCGGCCGCGCCGCGTACCCCGGGCCGGCCGCGCATCCTCACCGTCGGCCGGATGGTCGAGCGCAAGGGCTTCCTCGACGTGGTCCGGGCGCTGCCCGCGGTGCCGGACGCGGAGTGCGTGGTGGTGGGCGGCCCACCGGCGGACCTGCTGCCGGCGGACGCGTTCGCCCGCCGGTTGTCCGCGCTCGCCGAGTCGTGCGGCGTGGCCGACCGGGTCCGGCTGCTCGGCGGCGTGCCCCGGGAGGAGATGGGCAGCTGGTACCGGTCGGCGGACGTGCTCGTGGCCGCGCCCTGGTACGAGCCGTTCGGGCTCACCCCGCTGGAGGCGATGGCCTGCGGGGTGCCGGTGATCGGCACCGACGTGGGCGGCATCGCCGACAGCGTCGTGGACGGGCTCACCGGGGACCTGGTGCCGCCGCGTGACCCGCGCGCCCTGGGCACCGCGCTGCGCCGGCTGCTCGGCGACCACGTGCGCCGGTTCACCTACGCGACGGCCGCGCTGGACCGCATCCGCAGCCGCTACTCCTGGCGGCGCTGCGCCGAGCAGCTCGGCGCGGTCTACGGGACGCTCGTCACCGCGGCCCGACCGGCCCCGGCGGTGGCCTGCTGACCCGGCCCGCACCTACCCGGCGGTAGCGTGGGCCGTACCCTGGGCCGGTGAGCGGGGACTACGCGCAGGAACACGTGGACGTCGACGGGGCCCGGCTGGGCGTGCAGGTCTATCCCGAGCCAGCCGGGCCGCCCGGGGCGCCGGTGGTGGTGATCTGGCCGGCGATGGGCGTGCGGGCCCGCTACTACCGGCCGTTCGCCGCCGCGCTGCGCGACGCCGGGCTGGCGGTGATCGTGGCCGACCTGCGGGGCACCGGGGAGAGCACGCCCGCGCCGACCCGCGCCTGCGACTACGGCTACGCGGAGCTGGCCGCCGACATCGGCGCCGTGCTGGACGCGCTGAAGACCCGGCTGGACGGCCGCACCCGGGTGCTGCTCGGCCACTCGCTGGGCGGGCAGGTCGCCGTGCTGCACCAGGCGTTGCACGACGCCGACCGGGTGGACGGGCTGGCTCTGGTGGCGGTGGGACTGCCGTGGTGGCGGCGCTATCCGGGGCGGCGCGGCTGGGGCGTGCTGCCGTACACCCAGGGGATCGCCGCGACGGCCCGCCTGCTCGGCGTCTGGCCGGGCTGGGGGTTCGGTGGCCGCCAGGCGCGCGGCGTGATCCGCGACTGGGCGCACACCGCCCGTACCGGCCGGTTCCCGGCGCTCGACGGGGTGGACGCGGAGGCCGCCGTGCGGCGGATCCGCACGCCGGTGCTCGCCGTCAGCGTCGACGACGACCAGTACACGCCGCACGAGACGCTCGACCACCTCTGCGACAAGCTGACCGGGGCGCCGGTGACCCGGCACCGCTACACGGTTGCCGAGGCGGACGCGCCGCTGGACCACTTCACCTGGGTCCGGGCCGGCACGCCGCTGGCCGCCCGGGTCGCCGCGTTCGCCCGGACGCTGCCCCGCTGACCGCCGCCGGGCGTGAGCGGCCGGTTCGTGGGTATGCGGCAGCGCCCGAACACGGCGAAGGGGGATCTGATGTCAGAACGGCACACCGCGCTGCGCTCGATGCACGACCTCGGCCTGGCGGCCTGGTTCGGCGGTTCCCTGATGGGAGCGCTCGGCGTCAACGGCGCGGCGGCACGGATCGACGACACGACGCAGCGGCTTCCGGTGGCCTCGGCCGGCTGGGCGAGGTGGACCCCGGTCAACGCGGCGGCGATCGGCGCGCACCTGGCCGGCGCGATGGGTGAGCTGGTCACCGAGAGCCCGCGGATGGCCCGGCAGGCAGGCGTGGGCCGGATGAGCGCGGTGAAGACGGCGTTGACCGTCGGTGCGCTCGCGGTGACCGGCTACAGCAAGCTGGTCGGGATGCGCCTGGAACGGGCGGGCGGGCCGCCGGTGGAGGGGACCACGGAGCCGAACCTCCACACCCCGGCGGGTGTCGCCGCCAGCCAGCGGAAGATGAAGCTGCTCCAGTGGGCGGTGCCGGCGCTGACCGGCGCGCTCGTGGTCGCGTCCGCGTACATGGGTGAGCAGCAGAAGACCGGGCAGGTGTTCCGGGGGATGCTGGGCCGGGCCGGCGGGTTGGTGTCCGCGCCGAAGAACGTCGCCAAGGTGGCCGCCGTGGGCGCCGCCGGGCGGCACCTGGTCGGGGCCGGTCGCTGACCACCGCGCGGCGGGGGGCCCCCCCCCGGGGGGGGGGGGGGGGGGGGGGGGGGGGGGGCGGGGCGGGGGGGG
>NZ_JBNCKZ010000024.1:3217-62132 GCF_049841795.1 Micromonospora sp. DT31
GGGGGCGCCGCCGGCGGCCCCGGGCGGGGGGCCGGCCGGGGCCCACCGGCGGGCCGGCCCCCCACATCGGGGTGGGTCGCCGGCCGCGCGGTGTCGTCCACTGCCGGTCGGTCCGGCACTCTGAATTCGGTCCGGGAAGTCGGTCCGACGCTCTGAGTCGGTCCGGAGACCTGGTCGGTCAGGAGCCGGTGCCGCCCGGGTCGGGTGCCGACGGCTCGTTGTCCGGCACCGGCGACCCGGCGAGCGGGTGCCCGGTGTCGTCGACCAGGCCCGGGGCCATGCTGCCGCCGTGCGCCTCCTCGGCCTCCCGGGTCACCCGCGGGTCCCGGTCGTCCGGCGCCGCGTCCTGTCCGTTCTGCCGCTGCTCCACGGATCCCCCCTCACGATCGTCCACCACACCGCCGTACCCGCCCGCCCGCCGGGGAAACGTCAGGCGCGGGCCGGTGCGGGCGCGACGCCGAGCAGGCCGGCCAGCGCGGCGGCGTCACGTTGGGCCTGGTCACCGCAGCAGTTGTTCATCAGCACATGCAGCTCGGCGCACTGCTCGGCCAGTTCGCGTAGCAGCACCGACCAGTGCCGCAGCTCCTGCTCGCCGTAGGCGTAGCGGAACCGTTCCTGCTTGTCCCCGCTCTCCCAGGCGGTGCTGTGGCCGTGGAACCGGATCACCGCGAGATCGGTGGTGGCGACCAGGATCGGGGGCACCGACGAGGGGTGCCCCTGCGGCATGTCCACGCAGGCGTAGCCGAGGTCGTGCTCGCGCAGGAACGTCACCGTGTCGGTCATCGCCTCGTCGGTGAACCAGGACGAGTGTCGCAACTCGACGGTGACCGGCCAGGGGCGGCAGCGTTGTGCGGCGGCCAGGATCCGCCGCCGGGCCGCGTCGCCGCGGGCCAGCCACGGTGGGAACTGCAACAGCACGGCGCCGAGCCGGTCGGCCGCCGCGAGCGGGGCCAACGCCGCGTGGAACCGGGCCCACAGCTCGTCGTACGCCCCGGCGGGCAGGTCCCGCCAGCGCACCCGGCTCGGTCCGCCGGCCGGGCGCAGGTCCCGGGGCAGCGCGTCGACCGGGGTGTGGTGGCCGGTGAAGAGGCGGAACGCCTTGACGTCGAAGATGAAGCCGTCCGGGGTGGCCGCCGCCCACGCCGCGGTGGTCTCCGGCACCGGCACGGCGTAGTACGAGGTGTCCACCTCGACCAGCCCGAAGTGCTCGGCGTACCACCCGAGTCGACCGGCGGGGGTGTTGACCCCGCGCGGATACCAGCCGGAACGGATCAGCATCTGATCGGCCCACGAGGACGTGCCCACCTTGATGACACCCATGTAGTTCAGTTCACCGCCACGCCGGGCCGTCGGCAACCGGAGGCGACGGCGACAGGGTCGTACCGGTGCGGCCACCGGCCCCGACTGCCGCCGGTGTGACGCGTGGACGGGTGGCGGCGCTGAGGATCACGAGATGGACGCATCCCGCCTGGACCCGGAAGCCGTCGAGCGACTGCTCGTCGGCCACCCCGGCGAGGCGTCCGCCGGACCGCCCGCCCTCGTCGGCCTGCTCGACGCGGTGCGGGCGGAACCCCGCGCCGGCGAACTCGACGGCGAGACAGCCGCCGTCGTGGCGTTCCGGGCGGCCCGCCGGACCCGCCGGGTCCGCCGGCTCGGCGTCCGGGTGGCGGTCTGCGCCCTGGTGGCGTCCCTCTCCGGCGGGGTCGCGCTGGCCGCGACCGGGCACCTGCCCACCGCACCCCAACCGTCCGCGCCACCACCGGCCGCCACCGCCACCGCCACCCGCCCGTCGGCGCCGGCCCGTCCGGACCCGACCGGCTCCGCGCACCCCGGCCCGCCGCACCCGTCGTCGCCGCCCGGCCGCTGCGTCGCCTACCGGTCCCTCACCGGGGCGGACCGTGGACGGGCGCTGGGCACCCCCGCCTTCGCGGACCTGGTCGCCGCCGCCGGCGGCGCGGACCGGGTCCCGGCGTACTGCGCCGGCCTGCTCGACAGCGGCGGCCCGGCGGCCGGCACCGGACCCGACGGCGACGCCGGCCGCCGCCGTGGCGCGGGACCTCCCGGCGACACGAGGGCGCCCGGCGACCCGGGGCCTGCCGGTGACACGGGGCCGCCCGGTGACACCGGTTCCCCCGGTGACACCGGTTCCCCCGACGGCACCGGACGACCCGACGCGACGGGTCCGGGACGCCACCGGGCGTGAAGCCGACCACCGGACGGGTGCCCGAGGACGTCGCGACGCCGGCCGACCGCGGCCCGGACTGACAACCGGCTGGTAACTTGCCCCGGTGACCCCGCGGCGTCGACGAGCGGCGATCCTCCTCCGGCTGACCGTGCCGCTCGGTGTGCTGGCCGGAATCGTGCTCACCGCGCTCGGCTCGGCCACGCTCGCCGGCCTGCTGCCGTACTTCACCATCCAGAGCAACCTGGCGGTCGGCGGGCTCGCCGGCTACGCCACCTGGTGCGCGCTGCGCCGCCGGCCCGAGCCGCCGAGCGCGCTGACCGGGGCGGTGACCCTCTACATCACCATCACCGGCACGGTCTACCACCTGGTGCTGGCCAACGCGGCCAGCCCGTTCGCGGTGCCCCAGCCGCAGCGGGACCCGGGCGAGTGGTGGGGCAACCAGTTGCTGCACACCGTCGTCCCGTTGCTCGCGATCGCCGACTGGGCGCTGTCTCACCGCCCCGGCCGGCTCCGCCCCCGCTACGCCGCCTGGTGGCTGGCGTTCCCGGTGGCCTACCTGGCGTTCGCGCTGGTACGCGGGCTGATCGTGGACCGCTATCCGTACCCGTTCCTCGACGCCGGTCAGCTCGGCTACCCCGGGGTGGGGGTCAACGCGCTGGGGTTCGCCGCCGCGTTCTGGCTGCTCGGCCTGCTGTTCGTGGCCGTCGACCGGCTGCTCGCCCGCGCCGGCCGGGGCCACCCGGTGTCTTCGGACCACCCGGCGTCCCCGGACGACGCGGCGCGGCGCACGCCGACAGGTGTCGGCCGGTCCGGGTCGAGCCGCGGCGAGCGGCGATGAGGTGGACCGGGGAACCCGCCGCCGACCGGGTGCTGCTGGCGCTGCTCACCATGCAACGGGAGTCCTGGGAACAGGGACTCCTCGGCCAGGCGCTGCTGGATCTCGATCTGCACGAGGCCGCCGTGCTGGTCGCCGACGCCGCGGTGACCCGGCAGCGACCGGACGGCCGGCTCGGCGAACCCGCCGGGTCGGTCGGCGCGGTCAACGGGGCCGCCTGCGGCGAGGTGGTCCGGCACGCCGCCCGCACCACCGGGGACCCCAGGTACGGCAGGGCGTTGGACGCGCAACTCGACTGGCTGACCGGGTGGGCGCCCCGGGCCGCCGACGGCACCCTGTTCCACCTGCTCGACGGTCGCCAGGTCTGGGCGGACACGATCTACATGGTCGTACCGCTGCTGGCGTCGACCGGCCGCACGGAGCTGGCCGCCGCGCAGGTCATCGGGCACCGGCGCCGGCTGCACGACCCGCACACCGGCCTGTACGCCGCCCGCTGGGACGAGGACCGCGGTGAGCTGGACCGGCCGGGCCCGTGGGGCACCGGCAACGGCTGGGTGGTCGCCGGGATCGCCCGCGCGCTGCGCCCCGGCCCGGCCTGGCCGGCGGCGCTGCGGGCCGAGCTGGCCGGCCACGTCGAGGAGGTGCTGACCGCCTGCCTGGCGTACCGGGGCGACGACGGCCTCTTCCCGGACGTGCTCGACGACCCCGGTACGTTCCGCGAGGCCAACACCGCCCAGCTCCTCGGGTACGCGGCCCTGACCGGGGTGACCGACGGGTGGCTGCCCCGTTCCTGGGCAGCCGTCGGCGCGGACCTGTTGGCCGCCGCCGACCGGCGGGTCGACGGGCACGGCCGGGTGACCGGGGTCAGTGGCGCCCCCGAGTTCACCGGACCGGGGACCTCCCCGGAGGCGCAGGCGTGCCACCTGCTCGGGTACGCCGCGCTCCGACGCACGCGCGCTGCGCTCAGCCCTGGATGAGCCCGCGCACGTACGCCGCCTGGCCGACGTGCTGGAGATCGTCGTCGAGCACGCTGACCAGCCGCACGCCGAGGGTGACCGGCGGGTCCCAACTGGTGTCCACCACCCGGTCCAGGTCGGCCGGGTTCAGCCCTCGCAGGTATGCCAGGGTGCGGTCCACCACCGCCCGGTGGTAGTCACGTAACACGTCACCGTCCTCCGGTCGTACCGCGGCGACCTGCGCCGGGCCGTGGCCGAAGCCGACGTCGTCCGGGTCGGGTCGCAGGCCGAACCGCGGCGCCCAGTCGCCGGTGACCCAGAGCTGGGGTTCACCCATGACGTCGGCGACGTGGTGATCCTGGATCCGGGTGAGGTGCCAGATCAGCCAGCCCACCGGGTTCGCGCCGTCGGCCGGCGCTTGGCGGAGCTGCCGCGGGTCGAGCCCGTCGAGCGCGTCGGCGACCAACCCGGGCAGCCGCCCGTACCCCTCGGTCAGCAGATCCTTCACATCCACGCGTGCCTCACCCCCGCCGTCTCGTACCGTCCTCCCCGGCCAGTACCGCCGTGCCGGGCGGACAAACCTCTGCGACCGATCCGGTTCGGCCCCTCGGGGGACGCGGGGTGGGCGGTCCGGGCGTGTCCCGGGCGCTAACGTGATCATGTGGTCGCGGCGCTGGAGCTCTATCTCGACACCGACGCCACCCGTCGGGTCCGGGTGCTGTGGGACCTTCTGGAGTCCGAGGGGGTGCCGAGCCTGCGGTCGCTGCTGGGGCAGCGGCACCGCCCGCACGTCTCGCTCGCGGTCGCGCCCCGCCTGGACCCCGAGCGGGTGGCCGAGGCGCTGGCCGGGATGGTCGTCGCCGCGCCCCTGCGGCTGGAGTTCCCGCACGCCGGTCAGTTCGTCGGTCGGGTGCTGTGGCTCGGTGCGGTGCCGACGGCCGCGCTGCTGGAGCAGCACGCCCGGGTGCACGGACGGTTGGCCCGCGCCGGCATCGACGTGCTGGAGCACTACCGGCCGGGGCACTGGGTGCCGCACTGCACGCTGTCCATGCGGGTGCCGAACCCGCTGATGGCCGCCGCGGTGCGCCGCTGCCTGGAGGTGCTGCCGCTGACCGCGACCGTGGTGGGCGCGGCCGTCGCCGACCACGCCCGCGACATCTCCCACCCGCTCACCTGACCGGCCCGTCACCGGCCCTGGCCTGCCGGGGGTGCTCCGGCAGCGGTGAGGTCCAGGAGGAACGTCGGGTAGTCCGGCTGCGGACACGGGTCACCCCGGTGGCCGAGCCGCTCGTAGAAGGGCGCCGCCCGCTCCCGGTGGGCCTGCCACTCCAGGTGCCGGGCGAAACGGTCCCGCTGGGCGCCGGCCGGCTCGTCGCCGACGCCCATCGCCGCGAGCATCGGCCGCAGCCGGGTCCAGTCCGTGCTGCGCAGGCTCCGCGCGGTGATCGACATCGGCTCAGGATGCCGGCCGGCCCGATGGCCGGCCATCGGGTTTCGCATCGCCCGGGACCCGCCCGCCACCCGACACCCCGACCAGCGGATACGGCGACCGGGCCGCGTACGGCCTGGCGTGGTCCGGCGTTCGCGGGAGAATAGAATGGACCTATGAGGCGATCTCGGTGAGCAGCGTGGGCGTGTCGTACCCGGGCTACACCCACCGCTGTCTCGCCTACGACGACCCGGCCGTGCTGCACGCGCTGACGGTCGAGCAGGTCACCACCGGCCTCGCGGTGGGCGAGCGGGTGTGGCTGGTGGGCACCGAGGATCCGGCCGCCGGGATCCACCGGTTGGCGGCGGTTCCCGGGGTCGACGCCGCGCTGCGCCGGGGCGCGCTGCGCGTGCTCGACGCCACCGAGGCGTACCGGCACGACGAGGTCGTCGACCCGGAACGGCAGGTCCGGGCCTATGCGCGGGCCACCACCGAGGCACTCGACGCCGGGCACACCGGCCTGCGGGTGGTGGCCGAGGCGACCAGCCTGGTCCGCACCCGGGAACAGCGGGCGGCCTTCGCCCGCTACGAGCACCGGATCGACCACTGGATGCGGCACCGGCCCATGTCCGCGGTCTGCGCCTACGACCTGCGGGTGCTCGGCGACGCGGCGATCGCCGAGCTGGCCTGCCTGCACCCGATGACGAACGCGGACGTGCTGTTCCGCCTGCACTCCGGCGGCGGCGACACGGCGGCGGCGCTCGGCGGCGAGCTGGACCCGTCCAACCATGAACTCTTCGCGGCCGCCCTGGAGCGGGCCGACCCGCGCCCGGTCGCGGGACGCGTCGTGTTCGATGCCTCCCACCTGCGGTTCGTCGACCACCGCAGCCTGCTGCACCTGCGCGACCACGCCCGCCGGTACGGCGCTGTCGCGGTGCTGCGCACCCGCCGTCCCGCTCCGGCCCGACTGGTCGACCTGCTCGGCCTGACCGAGGTGCGGGTGGAGGTCGTCGGATGAGAACCGGCGCGGCGTCGGGTCACCTGGGCTACTTCCACGAGGCGTTGGTCTACGACTCCGACGAGGAGTTGCTGGCCGTGGTGGTGCCGTTCCTGCGCGACGGTGCGGCGGCCGGCGAGCCGACGGCGGTGAACCTGAGCGAGCGCCACACCGACCTGGTGCGGCGGGCGCTGCCCACCGGCGCCGGGGTCACGTTCCTGCCGGTCGCCGACGGGCGGGCCCGACCCGCTGTCGCGTTGCGCGCCTGCCGCGACCTGCTGGCCTCCTGGGTGGCGGCCGGCGCGTCGCAGATCCGGCTGGTCGGTGAGCTGCCGCCGGTCATGCTGGGCGCGACCTGGGACTGGTGGGCCCGCTACGAGTCGGCGATCAACCAGGCGTACGGCGAGTTTCCCCTCTGGGGCATCTGCGCCTACAACCGTCGGCGCGCCCCCGCGCACGTGCTGGCCGACGTGGCGCGTACCCATCCGTTGATGGCCCGACCGGACGGCGGGCACGAGGCCACCGGTCTCTACACCGAGCCGGAGACCTACCTGGCCGAGTGCCGGCCGGCGCCGCTGGACCCGGTGCAACGTTCGACGCCGCTGGTGGAGCTGGTCGATCCGACGCCGGCCCACGCCCGGGCGGCGGTGCGCGGGGCCGACCAGGGTCTGCTCACGTCCGACGGCTTGGACGATCTGGTCATGGCGGTCAGCGAGGTGGTGAGCAACGCGCTGCGGCACGGCGAGCCGCCGGTGCGGATGCGGCTGTGGCGGGCGGCCGATCGGATCGTGGTGACCGTCCACGATCGAGGGGACGGCCCGAAGGACCCGTACGCCGGGCTGCTGCCGGCGGGGGACGGTTCGGACGGTGGGCTGGGTCTGTGGATCAGCCACCAGAGTTGCGACCATGTGACGCAGCTTCGGGGCACGGACGGCTTCACCATCCGTCTGACGGCGGGGAACCCGCACTTCCCGGTCTGACCGCGTGACCGACCGGCGGGCGGGGGGCGCTATGCGCGCGCGGACGCGGTACCGTTGCGCCGCATCGTGCCCGGCGGGGCGGTGGTCATCCGCCGGCCTGGCGCCGGCGGACCGACGGAGGATGGCACATGTCCCACGGTGAGGAGCCGTTCGCACCCCACGACGACGTGTCGGCGCGACCGCGGTTCGATCCCGCGTTGCGCGGCTACGACAAGCGTCAGGTGGACCGGTACGTCGAGCAGATGGACGTCGAGATGGGCGCGTTGGCCGCTGCCCGGGACCGGGCGTACGCGCAGGTGCGCGAGCTGACCACACAGGCGCAGCGGGCGCAGGCCGAGGCGGCGGAGCTGCGGGACCGTCCGACGACTGTGGACCGGGCGTCCTTCCGGGACCTGGGGCCGATGGTCGACCAGATCCTGGACCTGGCCGAGAAGCAGGCGGGCCAGATCACCGAGGTGGCGAGCCGCCGGGCCGAGGAGGTCCAGGTCCAGGCGGAGAAGCTGTTGACCGCGGCCCGGGACCAGGTGGCGCGGGAGCGGCACGAGTTGGACGAGGAACTGGCCGCCCGCCGCGTCGAGCAGGACCGGGCGGACGAGGAGCGGCGGGCCGCCGCGCAGGCGGAGCTGACCGCGGTACGGGAGCTGGCGGAGAAGCTGCGCGCCGAGGGCCAGGCGGTGCACGACCGGGCCCAGCAGGAGGCGAAGCGGATCACCGAGCAGAGCGCCCAGCAGGTCGAGCAGGCACGGTCGGCGTCCGAGGCCCTGGTGAAGGCGGCGCGCACGCAGATCCAGCAGGAGGTGCAGGCCAACCGGAGCAAGGCCCAGCAGGAGCTGGCCCAGTGGCAGGCCACCATGGCCCGGGAGCTGGACGAGCGGCGCGCCGCGGCCGAGCAGGAGCTGGCCGACCGGGCGGCCGCCGCCGAGAAGGACATCGCCGCGCTGGTCGCCGAGGCCCAGCAGTACGCCACCGACGTGCGGCAGCGGGCCGACGAGGAGACCGCGGCGCACCAGGGGCAGCTCGCCGTCGTGCAGCGGGACCTCCAGCAGCGGCAGGAGGCCCTGAACCAGCTCCGGGCGGAGCTGGAGACGGCAGGCCGCCAGTTGACGGAGACCCGCCGGGAGGCCGCCACGGTCGAGCGGGCCGGCGCCGAGCTGGACGAGCGGCTGGTCGGCGTACGCCGCGAACTGGCCACCGAGACCCGGCGGCTCGACGAGGCCCGGCGTGCGGCGGAACTGGCCGAGCAGCACGCCAAGGACACCCGCGCCCGGGTGCAGCGGGAGGCCAAGCGGGTCGCCGATCTGGCCGCCGCGGCGGTCATGGCGGCGGCCGCGGGAGGCTCGGAGACCGCCGAGTACCCGCATGTGCCGGCGCGTCTGGTGCCCCCTGTCCCGGCGGCCCACCGGATCGCGGAGGACCGGCCCTCGGAGGACCGGACCTCGGACGAGCGGACCGCGGAGGACCGCGGCGACGCCGGGTGGTCCGACGGCGAGGAGCCTGGGCGGGAGCGGGCCGCCTCCGAGCGGCTGACCGCGGAGCCGTTCATCGAGCGGCTGGACGGGCCGAGCTTCGACGCGTTCGGGGTGCGCACCCCGGCCCCGCGGGTCAGCCCAGAGGCGGAGAACACGGGTACGGACGCCGACGTGCGCGCCCCGGCGTGACAGTCGAGCCGTACGCCACCCACCGGCTCCCGGTCGGCGACGGCCACGTCCTGCACGTGGAGGAGGTCGGGCGGCCGGACGGCGTACCTGTGGTCTTCCTGCACGGCGGTCCCGGCGGCGGCCTGGTGCCGGCCGCCCGCGGGTTCTTCGACCCGGCGCGCTACCGGGCGGTGCTGTTCGACCAGCGCGGCGCCGGCCGCAGCACGCCGTTCGGCGAGTTGCGGGCCAACACCACCTGGCACCTGGTGGGCGACCTGGAGACGATCCGGCGACGGCTGGGCATCGACTCGTGGCTGGTGTTCGGCGGCTCCTGGGGGGCCACGCTGGGCCTGGCCTACGCGCAGGCGCACCCGGACCGGGTCACCGGCCTGGTGCTGCGCGGGGTGCTGCTGCTGCGCCGCAGCGAGCGGGAGTGGTTCTACCAGGGCGGGCTGCGCCACCTGCAACCCGAGGAGTGGGACCGGTTCGTCGCCCCGATCCCGCCGGCCGAACGCGACGACGTGCTGGGCGCCTACCACCGGCGGCTGCACGGCCCGGACGAGGCGCAGGCGCGGGTCTGCGCGCGGGCGTGGGGGCGGTGGGAGGCGGTCAACTCGTCGCTGCTGCCCGACCCCGCGACGCTGGCCCACTTCACCGGCGAGGAACACGCGCTGCCGATCGCCCGGATCCTCTCCCACTACGTGGTGCACGGCGGTTTCCTCACCGAGGGCCAACTGCTCGACGGGGTGGACCGGATCCGCCACCTGCCCGCGGTGATCGTCAACGGCCGCTACGACCTGTGCTGCCCCCCGGTGTCCGCGTACGACCTGGCCCGCCGGTGGCCGGAGGCGGACCTGCGGATCGTGCCGGACGCCGGCCACTCGGCCGGCGAGCCGGGTGTCGCCCGGGAGCTGCTGCGCGCGCTGCGCGACGTGACCGACCGGATCGGTTGACCGACTGGTCATCTGCGGGCGTCACTGGCAGGATCTTGCCGGTGACTGGTGGCCTGTACGCGGTCAGCGACCTCCATGTGTCGTACGCCGAGAACCGGGCGGTGGTGGACCGCCTGCGGCCGGCGACGGCCGACGACTGGCTCATCGTGGCCGGTGACGTGGGTGAGGTCTTCGCCGACATCGAGCGGACCCTGCGGCTCCTGCGCGACCGGTTCGCCCGGGTGGTGTGGGTGCCGGGCAACCACGAGCTGTGGACCCACCCGAACGATCCGGTCACGTTGCGGGGGGTGGCCCGCTACGAGGCGCTTGTGGCGATGTGCCGCGAGCTGGGCGTGCTGACCCCGGAGGACGACTGGGAGGTGTTCCGGGGCGAGGGCGGGCCGGTCACCGTGGTGCCGCTGTTCCTGCTCTACGACTACTCCTTCCGGGCGCCCGGCACCACGACGAAGGAGGAGTCGCTGCGGGTGGCGTACAAGTCCGGGGTGGTGTGCACCGACGAGATGCTGTTGCATCCCGACCCGTACCCGGACCGGGAGTCCTGGTGCTGGGACCGGGTGGCGGCGACCGAGCGGCGGCTGGCCGACACCGATCCGACGCTGCCGACCGTGCTGATCAACCACTGGCCACTGGTGCGCGAACCCACCGATGTGCTCTGGTATCCGGAGTTCGCCCAGTGGTGCGGCACCGACCGCAGCGCCGACTGGCACGTCCGGCACCGGGCGGCCGTCGCGGTCTACGGCCATCTGCACATCCCGCGCACCACCCACTACGACGGGGTGCGGTTCGAGGAGGTGTCGCTCGGCTATCCGCGGGAGTGGCGGCGGCGCGGCGACGAGCCGGCACCGATGCGGCGGATCCTCGGCGGTGCGGCGTGATCGAGGCGCTGCTGCCGGCCGACGCGCGGGTCGTCGAGGCGTTCGCCGACTCCCCCGGCGAGGGACCGTACCCCGGCGAGGAGGACCTCGTCGCCCGGGCGGTCGACAGACGCCGCCACGAGTTCGTCACCGCCCGCCGCTGCGCGCGGCAGGCGCTGGCCCAGCTGGGGTACGCGCCGGCACCGATCCGCAGCGGGCCCCGACGGGAACCGCTCTGGCCGCCGGGGGTGGTGGGCAGCATCACACACTGCGTCGGCTACCGGGCCGCGGCGGTCGCCCCGGCCGGCGCGGTCGCCGGTTTGGGCATCGACGCCGAACCGCACGAGCAGTTGCCCGACGGGGTGGCCGACGCGGTGACCACCCCCGGCGAGCCGGAGCGGCTGGCCGCGCTGCGCGCCGCCGACCCCGCCACGCACTGGGACCGGCTGCTGTTCAGCGCCAAGGAGTCCGTGTACAAGGCGTGGTACCCGCTGACCGGGCGCTGGCTCGGGTTCGAGGACGCGGAGTTGACCTTCGATCCGGCGGGCCGGTTCACCGCCCGCATCCTGGTCGACGGCACCCGCGCCGACGGCGGGCCGGCGCTGCGGACGCTCGACGGCCGGTGGCTGGTCGCCGGCGGGCTGGTCCTCACCGCCGTGGCGGTCTTCTCCCGGCCCTGACCAGCACCACCGCGCATCCACCCGGTTTGCCCGGGTCGACCTGGGGTAGGGCCGTAGAGGCACTGGTCATTTCACCGCAGGGAGGACAGGTCCTGATGGATTCCAGCAAGCCCACCCAGATCGTCAAGGGTGTCGTCGAGGCCGCCGTCGAGAAGGTCGGTGACGCGTTGTCCCCGGACGTGCCCGGCGCGCCGGGCAGCGCGCCGCCCTCGTTGGAGGAGCCGACCACGCCGCACGGCCCGCTGCCGCCCAAGCACGAGCAGGGCGCGCCGGACACCCGGACCCCCACCGGCGCGGAGACCGGCGTCCCGAAGATCGCCAAGGGGCAGCAGGGCGCGTACCTCACCACCGCCAACGGCGCCCGGCTGCGCGACACCGACCACTCGCTCAAGGCCGGCCCGCGCGGCCCGGTGCTGCTGCAGGACCACCACCTGCGGGAGAAGATCACCCACTTCGACCACGAGCGGATCCCGGAGCGGGTGGTGCACGCCCGGGGCGCGGGTGCGCACGGCGTGTTCGTCGCCTACGGCGCCGCCGAGGAGGTCAGCCGGGCCGGTTTCCTGAAGAAGGGACGCGAGACCCAGGTCTTCGTCCGCTTCTCCACGGTGCTGGGCTCGCGCGGCTCGGCGGACACCGTCCGCGACACCCGCGGTTTCGCCACCAAGTTCTACACCGACGAGGGTACGTTCGACCTGGTCGCCAACAACATCCCGGTGTTCTTCATCCAGGACGCGATCAAGTTCCCGGACGTCATCCACGCCGGCAAGCCCCACCCGGACCGGGAGATCCCGCAGGCGCAGAGCGCCCACGACACGTTCTGGGACTTCGTCTCGCTGCACACCGAGGCGCAGCACCACACCATCTGGAACATGTCCGACCGGGGCATCCCGCGGTCCTACCGGACCATGGAGGGCTTCGGTGTGCACACGTTCCGCCTGGTCAACGAGGCCGGGGCGACGGTACTGGCCAAGTTCCACTGGAAGCCGAAGCTCGGCGTGCACTCGCTGACCTGGGAGGAAGCGCAGCTGCTCGGCGGCATCGACCCGGACTTCCACCGCCGGGACCTCTACGACGCCATCGAGGCCGGCGCGTTCCCCGAGTGGGAGCTGGGCATCCAGGTCTTCCCGGACACGCCGGAGGAGACGTTCGCCGGGGTCGACCTGCTCGACCCGACGAAGATCGTGCCGGAGGAGCTGGCGCCGGTGCAGCCGATCGGCAAGCTCACCCTCAACCAGACGCCGCGCAACTTCTTCGCCGAGACCGAGCAGGTGGCGTTCCACGTCGGACACCTTCCGCCGGGCATCGACGTCACCAACGACCCGCTGCTGCAGGGCCGCCTCTTCTCGTACGTGGACACGCAGCTCACCCGCCTGGGCGGGCCGAACTTCACCCAGATCCCGATCAACCGGCCGCACGCCGACGTCAACGACATGTTCCGGGACGGCTTCCACCAGCACGCGGTGCACGCCGGGGTGGCGCCGTACCGGCCCAACTCCCTCGACGGCGGCAACCCGTTCCCCGCCGGTGACCGGGAGAACGCGTTCCTCGACACCCCGGTCGTGGTGGCCGAGGCGCCGAAGGTCCGCGCCGCGCCGGCCTCGTTCGACGACCACTACAGCCAGGTACGCCTGTTCTGGCAGAGCATGTCGCCGGTGGAGAAGGAACACATCATCCGGGCGTACACGTTCGAGCTGGGCAAGTGCTACCACCAGGCGATCAAGGAGCGGCAGCTCCAGTGCCTGGCGAACGTGGACCCGGTGCTGTGCGAGCAGGTGGCCATCGGCCTGGGCCTGCCCGCGCCGCAGCCCACCGTGCCGCTGGCCGAGGTGCAGCCCAGCCCGGCGCTGTCCCAGGTCGGCCGGGAGTGGCCGGCCGACGGGCGGATGGTCGGCATCGTGGTGGACGCCGAGGGCGACCTGGGCGACGTGCACGAGGTACGCCGGGAGGTGTTCGCCGCCGGCATGGTGCCGCTGCTGATCGCCGCGCACGGCGGCACGGTCGACGGGCTGCCGGTGCAGCGTACGTTCGCCACCGCCCGGTCGGTCGAGTTCGACGCGATCCTGCTGGCCGGTGCGCCGGCCCCGGCGCCGGACGCGCTGCCGGCCCGGGACGACAAGGCCGGTGCCCCCGGCTCCCCGGCCACCGACCCGCGGGTGCTGCTGCTCGTCGAGGAGGCGTGGCGGCATGCCAAGGCGATCGGCGCGTGGGGCGCGGGCACGGAGGTCCTGCGGGCCGCCGGCGTGGCCGGCACCCCGGGCGTGGTCGCCGGCGGCTCCGGAGCCGAGGTGCTCGGCGAGGTGCAGCGGCTGATGGCGGCGCACCGGGTCTGGGAGCGGTTCCCGGCCTCGGTGGCCTGACCCCGCACGGCACGAGGGGGCGGTCCCGGATCCGGGACCGCCCCTCCCGCGTGCTCACCAGCGGTTGCGTGCCTCCTCGGCCCAGCCGGTCAGGCCGTCGAGGTCGACGCGCTCACCGTCGTCGGTGGCCGCCCAGCCGGTGAAGTGCCCGAAGCACTGGTGCGTCTCGCCGGCCAGCACCAGCAGGTTGGTGCGCGCCACCCGCTCGTGGAACGGATGGAACGTGACGTCGACCCGGTCGCCGGTGATCCGCCACGGCCGCAACCAGTCGGAGCGGTCGTACCGCCAGGTGAGGTCGGCGCCGATCTTGTGCAGCCGCCCGTCGACGAAGACCGCGTTCTCGGTCGAGCCGGTACCGTCGGTCCACTGTCCGCCGAGCTGGACGGCCCGACCCGCGGCGCTGCCGGCCGCCCAGTTCCACCGCACCGCGTACCGCCACTTGCCGCGCCCGTGGTCGAGCGCCGCGTACGACCCCTCCCCCACCGGGTGGGCGACGCCGTCGACCCGCAGCGTGCCGCGTACCGGGCGGCCGATGTCCTTGACGGTGTACTGGAACCGTCGGCTGCTCCAGGGCACCACCACGCCGAGCGACTCGTGCCCGGGCGGCAGCGGCACCTCCAGGTCGACCTCGACACCGGAGCCGGCGGCCCGGATCACGCTGCCCCGCGAATCCTGGTCGATCTCGACGGTCAGCCCGCCACCACGGGTCCGGACCGGGCCGTCGCCGCTGACCGTCGGCAGGACCGTGCCGCGGGCGAACGGCACCACCGCCTCCGCCATCGTCTCCCGGCCGGTGCGCCGGTCCAGCAGGTAGAGGCTCTGCACCCCGGCGTAGTCGAGCGACGACACGACCAGGCCGAGGATGTGCGTCGGGGTGACCACACCCCAGTGCTCCCAACGCTTGGCCCGACCCCAGCCGCGCAGGTTCGCCCGGTGCAGCGGGCGGCGGCTCCAGCCGACCGCCTCCGGGTTCAGCCGGCCGTCCGGCCGGCACAGGTCCACCGGCTCGGTGATCTCCCGCTCGTGCGTCATCGCCGCAGGTTACCGGCGTCCGCGTCGACCCGGCGGGGCGGTACCGGCACCGTGCCGGCCGGGGCCGTCCCGCCGGGCCGTCGGTGTCAGCGGCCCTGCTTGGCCCGGTCGATCAGCACCGGCACCGCCGGGGCGCCGTCGACCGGGGCCGGGTCCTCCGGGGTGGGCGCGATGCCGCCGGCCGCGATCCGGTCCAGCGTGGCCAGGCCGGCCGCGTCGATCCGGCCGAAGACGGTGTAGTTGGGGCGCAGCGCCGAGTCGCGCTGCACCAGGAAGAACTGGCTGCCGTTGGTGTCCGGGCCGGCGTTGGCCATGGCCAGCGTGCCCCGGGCGTAGAGGCGGCGCACGCCGGTGGGGTCGGTCGGCGCCGGCGGCAGGTCGGTGGGCAACTCGTCGCGGTAGCGGTAGCCCGGGCCGCCCGAGCCGCTGCCGGACGGGTCACCGCACTGCAACACCGTCAACGTCGGGTACGCGGTGAGCCGGTGGCAGGGCGTCCGGTCGTAGAACTTGCGCCGGGTCAGGTGCAGGAAGCTCTGCACGGTGCAGGGGGCCTGCGCGCGGTCGAGGGTGAGCCCGATCGGCCCCTGGTTGGTGTGCAGCGTGACCCGCACGGTCCCCCGGTCCGGGGTGCGGCGCGGGTCGGCGGGCAGCGGCACCGGCCGGACCGCCGGGTCCTCCGGCGTCGGCGTGTACGCGCACGGCCCCTTGGTGGGCGCGGGGTCGGCGGCCGGCGCCGCGCTCGCCGCGACACCTCCGGCGGCCACCAGCGCCGCGGCGGCCATGCTCACCCCCGCGAGACGGGCCAGCAGCGACACGGTGGTGGTCGGTCGGGTTTCGCTCGACACGTGGGTCCTCCCTGGACTCGTGGTACCGGAACGACCGGAGTCTATGGAGCGAGTGCGGTGATGTCGACGCGGCGGACCGGGGGAAAGTCGGTTGCCGGCGACGCGCGGTGTCCGGGACAGTGGCCGGCATGACGTTCTGACGGCCGTATCCCAGTCCGCGGGTCCGCCCCGCCTGCCCCGCCGTTCCCTCTCTTGTCGCAGAAACGAGCGTCTGTGTCCGCGTACCCCTCCGGGCGGGCCGTCGTGCCCGCCACCGTCTCCGTCTTCTCCTCCCCCGGCAGCTGGATCGAGTCCGCCGCGCTGGACCAGTGCCGTCAGGTCGCCGCCCTGGACGGCATGGCGCACGTCGCCGCCATGCCCGACCTGCACCCCGGCAAGGGCGCGCCGATCGGCGCCGCGATGGCCTCGACGGTGCTGTACCCGTTCCTCGTCGGCTCCGACATCGGCTGCGGCATCGCGGTGTTCCCGATCGCGCTGCGCCGGGCCGTGCCGGAACGGCTGGCCGCCCGCTTCCCGGACCTGGACCGGCCGCTCGACCCGAGCCGGGACGCCGACGACCCGGCCTGGTCGGTGCTGGCCGGCGACGTGCCGGCCGGTCACCTCGACGGCCTGGGCACGGTCGGGCGCGGCAACCACTTCGTCGAGCTGGCCCGGGTCGGGCCGGTCCTCGCCGCCGAGCACGCCGACCGGTTCGGCCTGCGCGCCGGCGACATGGTGCTGGTGGTGCACTCAGGGTCGCGCGGGCTGGGCGAGCGCATCCTGCGCGCGCACACCGAGGTGCACGGCGCCGGGCCCGCGCCCGACCCGGACGCCTATCTGGCCCGACACGACGCCGCCGTGCGGTGGGGGTCGCTCAACCGGCGGCTGCTCGCGGCGCGGGTGGCGTACGCGCTGGGCGCCGAACCCGCCGAACCGGTCGTCGACCAGTGCCACAACCTGGTCGAAATCCGCGACGGGCACTACCTGCACCGCAAGGGCGCGGCGCCGGGCGACGGGCGGGACGTGCTGGTCGCCGGCACCCGGGGCACGCCTTCCTACCTGGTGGCCGCGCACGCCGGCCCGGAGGCCAACCACTCGGTGGCGCACGGCGCCGGGCGCAAGATGTCCCGGGCCGACGCGCTGCGCCGGGGTCGGGCCAAGCACACCGTCGAGGAGCTGCGCCGCACCCCGGTCGGCTCGGTCGTGGTGTGCGGGGACCGGCAGCTGCTGTTCGAGGAGGCGCCCACCGCGTACAAGCGCATCGAGCAGGTGATCGGTGACCTGGTGGCGCACGACCTCGCCACGCCGGTCACCACCACGGTTCCGCTCGTCACCTACAAGACGCCCGACGCCGGGCGGCGCGACGAGCGCCGGAAGGGACGGCGGTGACCGAGCTGCTGCTGTCCGCCGGGCGCGGACCCGTCGAGTGCGCGTGGTCGCTGGCCCGGCTGCTGTCCCGCCTGGAGGGTGAGGCGGCCCGGCGGGGCCTGCGTACCGCGAGGATCGAAGCGGTGTCCGGCGACCGGGCCGGCACCTACCGGTCGGTGCTGGTCCGGATCACCGGCGCCGGGGCGGAGGCGTTCGCGGCCGGGTGGACCGGCACGCTCTGCTGGCAGGCGCCCAGCCCTTACCGGACGGGGCGCGGGCGGAAGAACTGGTACGTCACCGCCCGTCCGTGCCGCACCGACGTCGCGGTCACGCCGTTGCGCGAGGCCGACGTCGAGTTCGTGCCGTGCCGCACCGGCGGACCCGGCGGGCAGCACCGCAACAAGGCCAGCACCGCCGTCCGGGCCACGCACCGACCGTCCGGCCGGACCGTGGTGGTCCACACCGAACGGCACCTGTCACTCAACCGCCGGCTCGCGATCGACCTGCTGCGGCGGCAGCTCGCCGAGGACGACGCGGCGGCCCGGCGGGCCGGTGAGACCGCCCGGTGGCGGATCCACGACGACCTCGTCCGGGGCGACCCGGTGCGGGTGGAGCGGCCGTGAGCCGGGCGCCGGCGGCGGGAGGCCGGACCGCCCGGGTCGGCCGGTGACCGGCCCGGCTACGGTGGGCGGCGAACGGGCAGCTCAGCCCGGCGGGGTGCGACGCGCGAGGAGGACGGATGCGACGGAGGAGAGTCGGCCTGGGAGCCGTACTGCTGGCCGGCACGCTCGCCCTGACGTCCTGCGGGTGGAACACCGGCACCGATCCCGAGACCTACGTCCGGGACGCGATGAGCGAGGCCACCTCCATCAAGGAGAAGACCGGGCACTTCCCCCGGGGCGTTGACGAGCTGTCACTGGGCGACTACGACGGGGTGGGCAACGTCTGGTTCGTCACGAACAACGACGCGTCCGTGCTCTGCGTGGAGCTGTCCGTGCCGGACGCCAAGTACAGCGTGTACTCCTCCGAGCCCTCGCGGGTCACCGAGGGCACCTGTGACATGGACAAGGTCCAGTGAACGGCCTGGTGCGTCGGTTCCGCGCGGTCGTCGCGATGTGGATCTTCGTCGGGTCGGGCGGGTTCCTGCTGACCGCGTTCCTGGGTCTCGCCCTGCTGACCCAGTCGGGTCCGTTCGCACCCGCGTCGACCTTCTCCATCGACGCCGAGTTCCGCCCCGGCGCGGAGGTCAAGCGCCGTGACACCGGCGTACGCCCCGGCAATCTGCTGATCCTCGCGACCCCGGCCACCGTGGACGCCGACTCCGTTCGATGCACCGGGAAGAGCCGGGTCTACACCACCGGGGAGCAGCGGACCGTCGAGCTGACCGGCGCCCGGCCCGAGGGAACCGCAGCGGTCATGCGGGGGCGCCCCGACGGCGGCGGCGGGGCACGGGAGTTCACCCCGGTCCTGGCCACCGACGGGGTCAGCTGGATGGGGATCGACTTCATCAGCTGCACCGGTGACGGTGCGGAGGCGTTCGCGCTGACCTCCGCCAAGGGCATCCAGAGTGACAACTTCCGGCTCGGCACGGGCGTCGTGCTCCTCCTGCTCGCCCCGGTGCTGCTCGGACTGGGTCTGCTCGCGCTGTACGTCACCCGGAAGTGGAACCGGGAGGCGGCACTGCGCGGCGAGTCGACGAGCTGGCCGTACCGGTGACCGACCCGCCCCGCCTGCACGTCGGGTGCGCCATGTGGACGCACCGCTCCTGGTCTGGCCGCTTCCTGCCGCATCCGTTGCCGGCACACGAGCGGCTGCGCGCGTACGCCGGCTGGTGCACCGCCGTGGAGGGCAACACCACGTTCTACGCGACCCCGGCCCGGGAGACGGTGGCGTCCTGGGCGGAGCAGACCGACCCGGAGTTCCGGTTCCTGCCGAAGCTGCCGAAGGTGGTCACGCACGAGCGCCGGCTCACCGGCGGCGAGGCGGAGCTGCGGGCGTTCCTGGACGCGATCGAGCCGCTCGGCCCTCGGGCCGACGCCCTGTGGATTCAACTGCCCGCCTCGTTCGGCCCCGGTGACGTGCCCGACCTCGACCGGTTCCTGCGCACGCTGCCCACCACCCACCGGTACGCCGTCGAGGTCCGCCACCCGGCCTTCTTCACCGACCCCGCGGCGGCACGCGCGTTGGAGGCCACACTCGGGCGGGCGGGTGCCGAGTGGGTCCCGTTCGACACCACCGCGTTCTTCGACACCCCGCCGACGAGCGACGCGGAGCGGGAGGCGTGGACACGCAAGCCGCGCCTGCCGCCGCGGACCCGGGCGCTTACCGACCGGCCGATCGTGCGCTACCTGGGCCGCGACGACCCGGCCCGCACGGTGCAGGGCTGGCAGCCGTGGCTGGACGTGGTCAACGGCTGGCTGCGCGAGGGCCGTTCGCCGACCGTGTTCGTGCACACACCGGACAACGTGGACGCGCCCGAGCTGGCCCGCCGCTTCCACGACCAGGTCCGTGCCCGCCAACCCGGGCTCACGCCGCTGCCCGAGCCGGTGCCGGTCGGCACGGACACGCTGTTCTGAGCGCCGCGGGCGGTTCAGCCCGGTCGGCCGCCCTCGGGCGGTGGCAGCGCGTCGTCGTCGAGGAAGTGCGGTCGGTCGCCCCGCACCTGGGGTTTGCGGTGTTCGGTCAGCCGCAGGCCGACGCCGCGTACCGCCGCGATCGTGACGCCCGTGCCCAGGGCGTCGAGCTTACGGCGCAACCGCTTGACCAGGGACTGCACGTCGGCGCGGCGCTGGGTCGGCTCGCCGTGCCAGACCGCGTGGTGCAGCTCGGCATAGCTCCACACCCGGGCCGGCTCGCTGGTGAGGCAGGTCAGCAGGTCGCGTTCCAGCCGGGTGAGGGGTGCCTCGCGGTCGCCCCACCGGGCGGTGGAGCGGGCCGCGTCGATCACCAGCGCGCCGTCCGGCCCCGGCTCCGCCGGGGTGTCGGGTGGGGGTTCCACCGCGTCCGGATACGTCAGGCGGGGCCCTCGCCTGACCTCCATGCCGCCGGTGATCAGCTCGCGTAGCTCGTCCAGGTCGGCGACCAGCAGCAGGGGTGCGATGCCGTCCAACAGCTCGGTGAGCCGCAGGCGTTCGCCCGGGGCGGGGGTCACGCCGATGACCAGGGAAAATGGCTGCTCCGCCGCCTCGTCGGAGTGCCCCGTGTCCATCTCGTTCCTCGTCACGCGCCCCACCGTGACAGTAACTGTCAACCGGGCCCCGATCCGGGGGTCTGTTGGTGACATGTTGCTCGCGTATGGTCATTGATCGTTGCTTGCTGTCGATCATAGTGTCCACACAGGTGGCCGGCGTAGACCCGCACGGCGCCTAGGGGGCCTGGGGGGTTCGCTTCACACCGGTGTGCCAGTCGGGAGAGTTTGTCTCCTGGCCCTTCTGTCATGGCTCGATCATCCGCGGGTCATCCTCAAGGAAGGCAGCACCGATGCTGAGACGTCCACACCGAAGGGGCTTGGCCCGGCGGCTGGTGAGCGCAGGCGCCGCCGTGGTCCTCGCCGCGACCGCGCTGGCCGCCACCGGCACGGGAGCGCAGGCGCAGGGCGACACCTCCGCCGGCGACAAGATCCGGCCTGAGCTCACCCGACAGCTGGAGGGCAAGAGCGAAGGCGACTTCTGGATCCACTTCAAGGATCGGGCCGACCTGGGCAAGGCCGCCGGGGTCAAGGACTGGAGCCAGCGCGGTGCTGCCGTCGCGGCGGCGTTGAAGAAGACCGCCGCCGAGAGCCAGGGCAAGGTCCGCACCGAGTTGGACCGCTCCGGCACGAAGTACCAGACCTTCTGGGCGACAAACGCGATCAAGGTCACCGGCGGTTCGCTGACCATGGCGCAGAACCTCGCCGCCCACCCCGAGGTGGACGGCCTGTACGCGCCGGTCGACTACAAGCTGCCCGAGACGCAGCCGGGCGACAACGAGAAGTCGACGAACGCCCTGGAGTGGGGCGTCGCCAACATCAACGCCGACGACGTCTGGTCGCAGTACGGCGTCAAGGGCGCCGGCATCACCGTGGCCAGCATCGACAGTGGCGTCCAGTTCAACCACCCGGCGCTGGTGAACTCCTACCGGGGCAACAACGGTGACGGCACCTTCGACCACAACTACAACTGGTTCGACGCGGCCGGCGAGTGCGCCACCGCGCCGTGCGACTCCGACGGCCACGGCACGCACACCATGGGCACCATGGCCGGTGCGGACGGGGCCAACCAGATCGGTGTCGCCCCCGAGGTCAAGTGGATCGCCGCGAACGGGTGCTGCCCGACCGACGCCGCGCTGATCACCTCGGGTCAGTGGATGCTGGAGCCGACCGACCTCAACGGTCAGAACCCGGACGCCAGCAAGCGGCCGAACATCATCAACAACTCGTGGGGCACCACGGCGCCGTCGAACGAGCCGTTCATGGAGGACGTCACCAACGCCTGGACCGCGTCCGGCATCTTCGGTGTCTGGTCCAACGGCAACAACGGCCCGTCCTGCCAGAGCAGCGGCTCACCGGGCAGCCTGGCCAGCAACTACTCCACCGGCGCGTACGACATCAACAACAACATCGCCAGCTTCTCGTCCCGGGGCACCGGGCAGAGCGGCGAGATCAAGCCGAACATCTCGGCGCCGGGCGTCAACGTGCGCTCCAGCGTGCCGAACAACACGTACGCCAGCTACAGCGGCACCTCGATGGCGGCACCGCACCTGGCCGGCGCGATCGCGCTGCTCTGGTCCGCGGCACCGACCATGGTCGGTGACATCACGGCGACCCGTGCGTTGCTCAACGACACCGCCGTCGACAAGGCGGACGCCCAGTGCGGTGGCACCGCCGACGACAACAACGTCTACGGCGAGGGCCGCCTGGACGCCCTGGCGCTGCTCGCCGCGGCCCCGATCGGGGACAACGGCACGCTGGCCGGCAAGGTGACCGACTCGGCCACCGGCGCGGCGATCGCCGGTGCGACGGTCACCCTGACCGGCGCGGCGGACCGCACCCTGATCACCGGCGCGGACGGCACGTACTCCTCGCTCCTGCCGGCCGGTGACTACCAGGTGGTCGTCTCGGCCTACGGCTACGCGAGCCGTACCCTGTCGGCGACGGTCACCAAGAACACGACCACCACGCTCGACGTCGCGCTCACCGCGGTGCCCAGCGTGACGGTCAGCGGACAGGTCACCGACGGTTCCGGGCACGGCTGGCCGCTGTACGCGAAGGTGAGCGTCGAGGGCACGCCGATCTCCGACTACACCACTCCTTCGACCGGCCGCTACAGCCTGTCACTGCCGTCCGGGGCGACCTACCGGCTCCGGGTCGAGCCGCAGTACCCCGGCTACCTCACCACCACCAAGGAGGTGACGGTCCGCGGGGCCAACGTCACCGCCAACATCTCCGTGGAGGTGAACCCGGAGAAGTGCTCCACCGCCCCCGGCTACACCACCGCCTCCGACGGCGAGTACGAGACGTTCGACGGCACCACCACGCCCGAGGGCTGGTCCGTGGTGGACAACGCCGACCGCGGGCAGGTCTGGGAGTTCACCGACAGCGGTGACCGGGGCAACCTGACCGGTGGCACCGGCGGCTTCGCCGTCATCGACAGCGACAACTACGGCAGCGGCGGGCGGCAGGACACCTCGCTGGTCAGCCCGGTGGTCGACCTGACCGGGGTGAGCGCACCGGTGATCCGGTTCAACCAGGACTACAACTGGCTGAACAGTGACCGCGCGGACGTCGACCTGAGCCTCGACGGTGGCACCACCTGGACCAACGTGCTGCGCCAGGCGGCCGACGTGCGCGGCCCGCGGGTGACCGAGGTGCCGATCCCGCAGGCGGCCGACCAGTCGCAGGTACGGGTGCGCTTCCACTACTACGAGGCGAGCTGGGAATGGTGGTGGCAGGTCGACAACGTCCTCATCGGCAGCAAGCTCGTCTGCCAGCCGGTGAACGGCGGCCTCGTCCTCGGCCACGTGCGCGACAAGAACAACAACGGCTACGTCAACGGCGCGACCGTGACCAGCAAGGACCGCCCGGCGGAGAAGGCCACCACGGTCGCCACCCCGGACGACACCGAGCTGCCCGACGGCTTCTACTGGATGTTCTCGTCGCTGACCGGGACGCACCCGTTCACGGCCAGCGCGGGCAACTACGTGAGCCAGACCAAGCAGGTCACCGTGGAGGCCGACTGGGCCACCACGGCGAGCTTCCAGCTTGCCGCCGGCCGGCTGCAGGTGAAGCCGACCTCGGTGACCGGTACGGTCCGGATGCCCAGCGGGAAGGTCAACAAGACCTTCACGGTGACCAACACCGGCGGGGCCCCGGTCACCGTCGAGTTCAGTGAGCGCGACGAGGGGTTCGTGCTGCAACGGGCCGACGGCTCCCGACTGTCCCAGCAGGCGGTGCTCGGCTCGACCGGGGCGCCGGCGCAGCGGCTGACCGCACCGACGTCGTTCGCCGCCCGCTCGTCGGGCAAGACGTCCAACGCGATCACCCCGGCGGCCGCTCCGCAGGCCGACCCGTGGACCACCATCCCGGGCTATCCGGTGAACGTGATGGACAACCGGGTCGTCAACGTCGACGGCAAGGTCTACTCGATCGGTGGTGGCGACGGCACCGCGTCGAGCGCCAAGAACTACCGGTACGACCCGATCGCCCAGGCGTGGGCCGGCATCGCCGACCTGCCCGGCGCGCGTAACGCCATGACGGTGGGCGCGATCGACGGCAAGATCATTGCCACCGGTGGTTGGGGCCCCTCCGGGCCGGACGCCGCCACCTGGTCCTACGACCCGGCGGCGAACACCTGGACCCCCGTGGCCAACAACCCGGCGCCGCGGGCGGCGGCGGGCCAGGCGGTCGTGGACGGCAAGCTGTACGCGATCGGTGGCTGCACCACGGCCAGCTGCACGCCGATGTCCAACTCGGTGGTCCGCTACGACCCGGGCACCAACGCCTGGTCGACGCTGCCCGCCTACCCGAAGTCGGTGGCGTTCCTGTCCTGCGGCGGGATCAACGGCACCATCTACTGCACCGGCGGCAACGACGGTACGGCGGCGCAGAAGGCCAGTTACGCCTTCGACGCGGCGGCCAACGCCTGGACCGCCATTGCGGATGCGCCCAGTGACAGCTGGGCCGCCTCGTACGCGGTGGCCAGCGGCAAGCTCCTGGTTGTCGGCGGGTCGCAGGGCGGCGCGATCACCAACGCGGGCTTCTCCTTCGACCCGGCGACCAACGCCTGGGCCAACCTGCCCAACGCCAACACCCCCCGTTACCGGGGCGGCGCGGCTTGCGGGTTCTACAAGATCGGCGGCTCGTCGGGCGGCTTCACGGCCACCAAGGACAGTGAGGTCCTGCCGGGCTTCGCCGAGTGCGCCGAGGGCGCGGCCGACGTCAGCTGGATGACCATCGACAAGTCGAAGGTCACCCTGGCCGCCGGGGAGCAGGTCACGGTCACGGTCGGCATGACCGCGAACGTCGACCAGCCGGGCACCTACTCGGCCTCCGTGGTGATCAAGGAGAACACTCCGTACACCGTGGAGCCGGTGGCGGTGACCATGATCGCCCAGCCGCCCACCACGTGGGGCAAGCTGTCGGGCACCGTGTCCGGCACGAGCTGCCAGGGTGCCACGGCCCCGCTGGCCGGGGTGACCGTGCAGGTCGACTCCTGGGCGGGTTCCTACACCTTCACCACGGACGCCCAGGGCAAGTACGCCTACTGGATGGACCGGCGCAACAACCCGCTCACGCTGATCGTCGCGAAGGACGGCTGGAAGCCCCAGACGCGCCAGACGAAGATCAACAGCACGACGCCCGTCGTGGAGGACTTCACCCTCTCGCCCACCCGCTGCTGACGTCAGCGCCTGATCGGTAGGCCCGCCCGGTGCTTCGCGCCGGGCGGGCCTACCGCTGTACGGGGAGCACCCGTCACCACCTCGGCCTGCCGATGACACGGCGGCGCACGCCGGCCGCGGCGCCGGGGGAAGGAGTGGGGCGGGGCGGATCAGGAAGGGGTCAGGCGAAACCCGACGCCACGGACCGCGTGGATGGTCGCCGGGCCGCCCAGGCGGCGCAGCTTGTGCCGAATCCGGCGCACCACCGAGTGGATGTCCGAGCCCCGCCCCAGGTGGTCGTTGCCCCAGACGGCGCGGTGCAGGCGGGCGTACGTCCAGACCTGGCCGGGCGTTCCGACGAGGCAAAGCAGCAGGTCGTGCTCCAGCGGCGTCAACCCGATCTCCCGATCCCGCCAGCGCAGCACCCGCCGGTCGGAGTCGACGGCCAGATCCGGGCCGGCCGGGGTGGGCACGGACTCGCCACCGGATGGCGGGACGGGCGCCGGACGGCGTACCAGGTCGAGGAAGCGGCGTGCCTGGTGGGCGCTGGAGACGATCAGGAAGGTCTCGGTGCCGCCGAGCATCTGGGCGAGCTGCCGGCGCTCGGTCGACGAGGACGCGATGCCGATGACCAAGGACGGGATCGTTGTCATCCGTTCCCACTTTCCGGCAGGCTGGACCGCGGCGCCACGCATGCGTACGCACCCCTTCTCCGGGCCGGGTGACGGACGGGTCGGGGCGCGCGAGGATCCGGACCCCCGAGACGGGATGCGGCGTGAGGCGTGCTGGAGCTGCGGTTTCGTGAGGCTTCGGGGTTAGCTACCGGGATCATATAGCCGGGCACCGATCATTAGTAGAGCAGTTTACGTCGATGTAACCACCTGCGGCGAACCGACCCGGGCACCGGGCGGGAACCCCCGGCGAGTTCGCCGCCGGGCGGGCCGATGAGTGCCGGGACGTATGCCGGTCCAAGGTGTGTGACCACCCACCTGCTCCGCCTGACCGGCGCGAGGCCGACCCGCGCGGAGGCCACGGCCCGCTGTGCCGAACTGGCCGAGGCGCTGCGGGGCCGGGATCGGGATCGGGGTGTGGTGGTGTGCGACGTCTCCGGGCTGGCCTCGCCCGACCTGGTCGCGGTCGAGACACTGGCGCGGTTGCGCCTGACCGCCCGACGGTTCGGTTGGCGGCTGGAGGTACGCGGCGCGGACGCCGAGCTACGCCGGCTCGCCGACCTGTTCGGGTTGACCGGCGTGCTCCTCAGCCCGGTCGAGCGGACCGGGCAGCCGATCGGGCAGGCCGAACAGGGGGAACAGCCGCGCGGTGTCGAGGAAGTAGTTGAGCGAGGTGACCCGGTCACCGCAGACGCCCAGCACGATCAACGCCCAGGGCAGGTGCCCTGAACCGTCGGGGTCGCGCCGGTAGTGCCCGAACGCCGGCATCCCGTTGGCAGCCACCGGCACCAGTCGGGAGCCCCGGCAGCCGCTGCCGGTGCCGTTCATCCAGGCCCGAATGTCGGCCGGGCCGCGCAGCCACAGCGGCAGCGGCGGCATCGACAGCGTCGCGTCCTCGTGCAGCAGCGCGGTGAGCGCCGTGAGGTCGTACGCCTCGAACGCCCGCACGTAGCGGGCCAGCAACGCCTGCTGCCCGGGGTCGAGCGGTCGGCGCACCTCGGCACTGGCGTCGGTGGAGGCGAGCGTGGCCCGCGCGCGTTGCAGCGCGCTGTTGACGCTGGCCACCGACGTGTCGAGCAGGTCGGCGGCCTCCTGGGCCGACCAGGCGAGCACCTCGCGCAGGATGAGCACGGCCCGCTGCCGGGGCGGCAGGTGCTGCAACGCGGCGACGAACGCCAGCCGCACGGACTCCCGTCCGGCGACCACCTCGGCCGGGTCGCCGGCCTCGGGCAGGACCCGGTCGTCCGGCGCCGGGCCGAGCCAGATCTGCTCCGGGCGCGGCTCGCCGGGATGGGTGGCGGTGCCGCTGCCGGCCGGACCGAGATCCATCGGCCGGATCCGCCGCTGGGCGCTGGTGGCCATGGTGAGGCAGACGTTCGTGGCAATGCGGTAGAGCCAGGTCCGCAGCGCGGAGCGCCCCTCGAACCTGTCGAAGTTGCGCCAGGCCCGGACGAACGTCTCCTGCACCGCGTCCTCGGCCTCGAAGGCCGACCCCAGCATCCGGTAGCAGTAGCCGGTCAGCTCCGACCGGTACGCCTCGAGTTGCACCTCGACGGGAACGCTCGCCACCTCGCTCACTCGCCGAAGCTAGCCCACCTGCTGCGTGAACGCGAGCACGCCGGGCCCGAGAGCGATGAATTCGTGCCGGCCGCCCGGTCCAACCGTCATCAGGTCGACACACCCGAGGAGCACCGATGACCACCGCGCAGCGCAACGAGACCCAGGCCCCCGGGCGGTACGCCGACGTCAACGGCGTCCGCCTCTACTACGAGACGCACGGCACCGGCCGGCCGTTGATCCTGCTGCACGGCGGGCTCGGCTCGGGCGAGATGTTCACGCCGATCCTGCCCACCCTGACCGCGCAGCACCAGGTCATCCTGGTGGACCTCCAGGGGCACGGCCGCACCGCCGACGTGGACCGGCGGCTCGACGTGGCGTTCCTCGCCGACGACGTCGCCGCGCTGATCGACCATCTCGGGCTGGACCGGCCGGACGTGGTCGGTTTCTCCCTCGGTGGCGGCGTCGCCCTGAATCTCGGGTTCCGGCATCCGGAGAAGCTCGGCCGGCTGGTCGCCGCGTCCGCGCACATCCGCCGCGACGCCGTCTACCCGGAACTGCTGGCGCAGCAGGACCAGGTCGGCGCCGCGGCGGCCGAGTACATGAAGGACACCCCGATGTACGAGCTGTACCAGCGGGTCGCGCCGCGTCCGGAGGACTTCCCCCGGCTGCTCGACAAGATCGGTGTGGCGATGCGGACGGACTTCGACTTCACCGAGCAGGTCCGCGGCCTGCGGGTGCCGACACTCGTCGTCGCCGCCGACGCCGACATGGCCCCGCCGAGCCACTTCGTGGAGGTGTTCGCGCTGCTCGACGGCGGCCGGCGCGACGGCGGTTGGGCGGGTGAGGGCCGCCCGGCGGGCGGGCACGCGCTGGCGATCCTGCCCGGCCTGAGCCACTACGACATCGACCAGTCCCCGCTGTTCGCCGCCGTCACCCTCGCCTTCCTCGATCAGGGCCGCTGACGGCAGCCGGGCTGCCGCCGGTGTGTTCCGCCCGGGCGCCGGGTACGGGACGGGTAAGGAGCAACTGGTGAGGAGGACGAGATGACCGACCCCAGGTACGCACCGATCGGACTGGCCGCCGCCGGGCGGCTGGTCCCCGACGACGGCGGGACCACCGGAGGCGAGGTCGTCGGCGCGGACGACGCGGCGGCCGACGCGGCCCGCGCCGGCGCCGACGTGGACCTGTCCGGGGCCGCCCGGGACGGCGACGGCACCCCGGTCGGCGCCGCCGACGCCGACGCCGACCGCGAGCGCGCCGCCGGCGCGTGACACAACCGTCCGCCCCGCCTCCCGGTCCCTCGGGCGGCGGGGCGGACGGCGTCTCAGCGGTCGACCGGTAGCGCCACGTCGGGCAGGTGGCCCAGCGCGCGCACCGCGGTGACCGCCGCACAACCCTCGGCCAGCCATGCCAGATCGGTGCCCGGGAGCGGTCGGCTGCCGCTCTCCTCGACGCCGGTGCGGACGAAACCCTCACCACGCTCGGCGACTGACACCTGCACCTGGCCGAACGGGGCCAGCGTGGCCTGCCGCAACCCGGCCACCTCCGCCGCCGGCCGATCGGGCACGTTGAGGTTGAGCACGGTGCCCGGGTCCGCGTCCAGCAGCGCGGGCAACAACGTCATGGCCAGGTCGGCGGCGGTGGACCAGTGCCGCGCCTCGTCATCCTCGGTGTCCAGCACGGCGACCGCCGCGCCGCCGCTGCCGGCGCTCGCCACCAGCGCGGTGAGCACGTCCAGCGACACCGCCAGGGCGCGGATGCCGCTGTTGCCGGCGGTCAGCGCCGCGCCGACGGTGCCGGAGTGCAGGATCGCGTGGCCCGCGTTGGCGCCCCGGTTGATGCCGGACAGCAGCACGTCCGGGGGCGGACCGAACACGCCGAGCCCGGCCAGCACCGCGATGTACGCCGGGGACGCGGCCACCCCGTACGCCGGCACCTGCGGCAACCCGGCCAACTCGGTCTCGGCGAACACCAGCCGGCCGTCCTCGGTGACCGCGGACAGCGCCGCGCTCATCCCGCTCGCCTCGGCCTGCGGCGCGGCGACCACCACGTCCAGCCCGCGTTCGTACGCGGCCCTGGCCAGCGCCCGGATGCCGGGTGCGTGCACACCGTCGTCGTTGGTGACGAGCACCCGGGGAGTCCGCTCACCGGTCATCGTCGGCGCCTTCCAGCGGGGTCAGCCGCACCCGGCCGGCGAGTTCCCGGACCGCCTCGGCGCGGCCGGTGCCGAGCCCGTGCCGGGTCACGTTGAGCGCCCCGGCGGCGGCGCCGATGTGCAGCGCCTCCCGCATGTCCCCGCCGCGGGCGAGCACGGCGGCCACCCCGGCGGTCATCGAGTCCCCGGCGCCCCGGTGGTCGGCCAGTTCCAGCGGCGGGGCGTGCACCAGCAGCACCTCGCCGTCGTCGAGCAAGGCCAGGGCGGGTTCCCCGGCACGGCTGATCAGCACCGACTTCGCGCCCCGCTCCTGGCAACGGCGGCCGGCGTCGCGCAGCGCCTCGACGCTGTCGTCCTTGGCGAGCCCGTCGTCGAGCAGTTCCTCGTGGCTGACCTTCAGCACCGTCACCCCGCCGTCGAGCACCGCCTCCAGGTACGGGCCGGACAGGTCGGCTACCACGGTGCCGCCGTTTGCGGACAGGTCCGCGGCGAGCCGGCGGTAGATGTCCGGGTCGACCACCTGCGGGTCGGCCGGCCCGCTCAGCACGCTCACCGGGGCGCGCAGCCCTTCGGTCAACGTCACCGTGTACAGCTCGTCGATGTCGTGGCGCACCATCGGCGCGCCCGGGTGCTCGGCGATCTCGGCCCGCTCGCCGTCGCGCCGGTCGTGCACGTACCAACCGGTGGCGGCCTCCCGCCGCACCTCACGGACGGTGACGTCCTCGTCGTCGAGCAGCTTGCGGAGCGCGTCACCCACCTCGCCGCCGAGGCTCACACACATGGTCACCGGCACGCCGAGCGCCGCGATCATCCGGGTCTGCCACACGCCCTGCCCGCCCGGGTGCAGGTGCAGTTCGGCCACGCCGGCCTGCTGCTCGATGGTCACGGTCAACAGCGGGGCGGGGGCGAACACCATCACCTTCTGGTCCATCCGCCCCTGATGCCCGCTGACCGGCCCCGGTAATCCCCCAGGTCAGCGGGCATCAGGGGCGGTGCGGCGACGCCGCAGGTACGGCAGCGCGAACAGGTAGAGACCGCTCAGCAGGAGCAGCAGGAGCGGGAACAGTGGCACGTAGGAGACCCACACGATCGGGTCCTCCTGCGCCAGCGCGACGAAGGTGACCACGACGGTCACGGTGAAGGCGACGGAGAACCAACGGTGAAGCCGGCGGATGCGCGTACCCATGGATGGTGACCTCTCGACGGTGGCCTCCCGGCGGGGAGGCCGGTGCCGGAAACGCTAGGCCCGGGTGCCCGCGCGACGCTTCTCGATTCCTGACCGGTCAGACGCTCAGGGCCAGGTCCGCGACCTCGGCGGCACAGCCCCAGGACAGCGTCACCCCGGCGCCGCCGTGCCCGTAGGCGTGCACCAGCCGCCCGTCGGCCGGGTCCACCTCGACCCGGGGGCCGCCGTGCCGGGCCGGCCGCAACCCGATCCGCTCCCCGAGCACCTGCGCGCCGGCGAGCTGTGGCACCAGCGCCACGCACCGGCGCCGGATCGCCGCCGCCTCCCGCGGATCGGGACGGGTGTGCCCCACCCCCTCCGCGTAGGTGCCGCCGAGCACCACGTCGTGCCGGCGCGGGTGCACGTAGGTGATGCCCGCCGGGTCGTCCTCGTCGCGTACCGAGACGGTCAGTCCGGGGTTCGCCACCAGCACGATGTGCCCGCGCGCCGGGTGCACGGCCGGGTCGGCGGCGAGGCGGCCGGCGGCCAGGCCGGGCGCGTTGACCACGACCGGCGCGACGTCGTACGCCTCGGCCAGCGTGCCCACGGCACGGCGGGCGATCCGGCCCCCGCCCTCCTCCAGGCGCTGCCGCAGCCAGCCGAGGTAGTGGGTCATCTCCACCGACGGGGCGGTGAACCGCAGCAGAGCCGTGTACGGCGGCTGCGCCGGTTCGACCGTCAGGTCGCCGCAGGCGTCGGCCCACCAGGGCGGGCCGGTGTAGGGGTGGCGCAGCCACATCCGGGTCGGCCGGTCGACCACCCCCGGCACCCCGTCGGCCGCCTGGCGGCGCAGCTCGTCGTGCGTGTCCCGGGCCCAGCGCAGCACCCTCGGGTCGTCCTCGGTGTGGCTCGGGTACCAGACCGCGGCGGCCACCGTGGAGACCGTGTCCGCCGGGTCGTCGGCGGTCAGCACGGTCACGCGGGCGCCCCGCCGCTGGAGGGTGAGCGCCGTCGTCATCCCGACGACGCCACCGCCGACCACCGCCACGTCCGCTTCCGTCATCGTCCGCTCCGTCCGTCGTACCGTCGGTGTCCCCGCATGGTGGCCCGCTCCGACCCGCTCAGACCGGCGACGATCAGCAGGTACGCGGCCAGTTCCACCGCCGCCGTGAGCGCCGCCACGGGTGCCGGCATGGCGGGCGTGGGCGCGATCGCGTACCAGGCGAACAGGGCGGTGCTGCCCTCGGAGTACGACGCCGCGCTCAGCGAACCGTCGAGCAGGGGCAGCGCGACCACTGCCAACAGCGCCGCGCCCGCCGCGGCGAGCCGTCGACCCCGCCCGGCCAGCAGCACGGCGAGCGCCAACGCACCGAGCGCGAGGGCCAGCGGTGGCAGCACCACGAGGAGCAGTGTGGCCATCGTGGTGGCCCGGTCGACGCCGGCACCGTCCACCCGCTCCAGCGAGGACCGGCTGTGGATCTCGACGATCAGACTGCCGGTCGCGGCGACCACGACGCTGCCGACGTCGACGATCCGCACGGCCGCGTAGCCGATGATCGGCGCCGCCGCGACCGCGGCGGCGACCAGATGCCGACGCCGGCCGCCGCCCCGCAGGGCGACGAGCAGCACCGCCACGGCGACCAGCGTCGCCCAGCAGGCGGTCAAGGCCGCGTCGAAGCCGCCGGTGACGTCGACGCCGCGGTTGAGGGGCTCGTACCTCGTCCAGCCGTATTCCCTGGGGCCCTCGGCGGCGGGCATGGTCCGGACCGCGTCGATCAGCAGCGGCACGAGCGCCGCCGGCACCGCCCAGCGCGGGGCGGGCAGGCCGGCGGCGATCGCGTACGCGAGCAGCAGTGCCAGGCTCAGCACCTCGGCGCCGCGCCAGATCGGGGCGGCCGCCAGGACGCCGCCGACGTGGGCGACGGCGCACACCGCGGCGAGGGCCAGCAGCAGCGGAGCGCGTCGCACGCGCGGGATCCTTTCACGACATGCCGCCGCCCCGCCGCCCCACGATCGTCAGCTTCCCGCCGGCACCTGGTCCTTGATCTCGTCGTAGCCAACCGCACCCGGGGCGGCCGTCGGCGCGTAGATGACCCGGAGCACGCCGGTCGGGAACGCCTCGGTCGCGATGACCCGCAGGTGGTACGGGGTGTCGCCCTCGTCGAACAGCCGGCGGCCCTTGCGCGCGGCCACCGGGTGGATCAGCAGCCGCAGTTCGTCGACCAGGCCTGCGGCGAGCAGTTGCTGCACCACCGAGATCGAACCGGGGATGAGGACGCCCTTGATTCCGGGGTCGGCCTTGAGCGCGGTGACGGCGTCGACCAGGTCGCCCTGGATCAGCTCGGAGTTGCGCCAGGAGAACTCCAGCGGCCGGCGGGAGACGACCACCTTGCGCGTGTCGCCGAGCTGCTTGGCGAACGGCGCGTCCTCACCACCGGCGGTCTCCCGGTCCGGCCAGGCGCCGGCGAAGCTGTCGTACGTCCCGCTTCCGATCAGCAGCACGTCGGACGTGTCGTAGTCCTCCGCGACCGCGCGGCCCATGTTGTCGTCGAAGTACGGGAAGTGCCAGTCGGGGTCGATCTCGGCGACACCGTCGGCCGCGATGAACAGCGTGGAGATGACCTTGGCCATCGTGGTGCTCCTTCAATCGGTGGGGTGTCGACGGGTAGACCGCCGCACCGTGTCCAACTCATCGGCCCGCGGCGAGGTCACCCGATCAGAACGTGAAATCCGGTGGGGCGCCCTCGCCCACCCGCCCGTCGACCGCCTCTCGGAGGAGGTCCGCGTGCCCGGTGTGGCGGGCGTACTCCTCGATCATGTCGAGGAGCATCGTGCGGACGGTAGGGGTGCGCCCGTCCGGCCAGGTGAACGACGACGGCCCGGCCAGTCCACGTTCGACGATGACGGCGCTCATCAACCGGCGTGACCGCTGCACCGCGGCTCGCCACAGCGCGTACACGTCGTCCGGTGCGGCCTGCGCGCCGAAGCGCCAGTCCCAGTCGGGTTCGGCGTCGAAGTCGACGCCCTCCCACGGCGATCCATACCCCTGGCCGGCCACTTTCACGGCCAGCCAGTCCGTCTCGACAAGGGCCATGTGCGCGATCAGGCCGCCGAGCGTCATGGTGCTGGCGGCGGTGGCCGCGCGCAGGCCCGTCTCGTCGAGCCCTTCGGTCTTCCAGGCAAAGGTCCGTCGGTTGCGCTCCAGGACGGCCAGCAGCGCCTCGGCCTCGATCTCGGTGGTCGCGTCGCCCATCGCCGAAGCATAGGCAGCCGGCGAGATCCGTGGGGGGCGACGACGATCCGCCGGTACGGTTCGCGGGACGACACGCGAAAGGGGTACGTGATGGCGGGGACGACGACGTTGTGGCGCCCGACGGGCCCGCACGAACTCGATCTCGTCCGCGCCTCCGGCTGGCGGGCGTGGCCCCCGCGGCTGCCAGCCCAGCCGATCTTCTACCCCGTGCTCAACGAGCAGTACGCGATCATGATCGCCCGCGACTGGAACGTGCCGGCGTCCGGCGTCGGCTACGTGACCCGGTTCCACGTCGACCGGGCGTTCGCCGCCCGCTACCCGGTCCGCCAGGTCGGCGGCCGCGACATCCTGGAGCTCTGGGTGCCGGCCGAGGAACTCGACGAGTTCAACAGGCACATCGTCGGGCCGATCGAGGTGGTCCACGAGTTCACCTCCGACGGGCGGGCCGGCTGACCGGCGGCCGTCAGCCCGGGGTGAGGACGCAGAACTCGTTGCCCTCCGGGTCGACGAGCACCCGCCAGGCGACGGTCGTCTGCCCCAGGTCGGCGTCGGTGGCACCGAGGGACCGCAGACGGGCCGCCTCGGCGTCGAGGTCGTCGCCCGGGTAGGGGCGCACGTCGAGGTGGACGCGGTTCCACCCGGTCTTCACGTCGGGGGTGCGGACGAACCGCAGGTACGGTCCGACACCCTGCGCCGAACGCAGCACCGCCTGCTCGTCGGTCACCTCGTGCACGGTCCAGTCCGTGGCCCGGCCCCAGAACTCCGCCATGGCGCGCGGATCGGCGCAGTCGGCCACCACCGCGCCGATCGGCCCGGTGTCCGCGGACAGCGGGTCCGGCTCCCGTACGCAGAACTCGTTGCCCTCCGGGTCCGTCAGGACCGTCCACGGCACGTCGCCCTGGCCCACGTCGGCGGGGGTGGCCCCGAGTGCGGTCAGGCGCGCGACCACCTGCGCGTGGTGGTCCGCCGAGGTGGTGGCGAGGTCGACGTGCACGCGGTTCTTGGCCGTCTTGGGCTCGGTGGAGACGACGAGGTCGACGCAGACCGCGCTGGGGTCCGGGTAGTCGAAGCCCACGGGTTCGAGGTTCGTCACGCCGGGGGCCTCGCTGGCGATCCCCCAGCCGAGCACCTTTGCCCAGAAGCCGCCGAGCGCCACCTCGTCGTGGGCCTTCATGTTGATCTGCACGAGCCGAGTTGCCATGGCCGCGATGCTAGAGCCCGCGCCGGGTCGCGGTGGCCCCGGGAGGTGATCAGGAATCGAGAAGCGGGCGGCCACCGCCGCGCCCTAGCGTTGCCGCCAGGCGGTCGGCACCACGCGGACCGCGAGCCACGAGGGGGAATCGAGATGTCCGACGGGTTCAGCGCCGCCGAGCGCGCCGCGATGAAGGAGCGCGCCGCCGAGCTGCGCGCCGAGGGCAGGAAGGGCGCGAAGAAGGCCGACGACCTGCAGGCGGTGCTGGACCGGATCGCGCAGATGGCGCCGGACGACCGGAAGCTGGCCGAGCGCGTGCACGCCACGATCACCGCCGCTGCCCCGACGCTGTCGCCGAAGACCTGGTACGGCATGCCCGCGTACGCCAACGCGGCCGGCAAGATCGTCGTCTTCTTCCAGGAAGCCGGGAAGTTCAGGTACCGCTACTCGACAGTGGGCTTCCAGGAGGCGGCGAACCTCGACGACGGCGACATGTGGCCGGCGTCGTTCGCGCTGGTCAGGTGGAGCCCGGAGGTGGAGAAGAAGCTCACCGAGCTGGTGCGGACCGCCGTGTCCTGACCGTGCCGTCAGGCCGGCGGGACCGCGCCGAGGGCAAGCGTCGCGGCGTCCCGGGCACAGCCCCAGGACAGCATCACGCCGTTGCCCGCGTGGCCGTAGTTGTGCACGACGAGCGCGTCACCACGCCGCTCGGCCTCCACGCGGGGCGTCGCCCGGCCGGGCCGCAACCCGACGGTGTGTGCGAGCACCTCGGCACCGGCCAGGGCCGGTTCGACGGCGGCGCACCGGGCGACGATGTCGGCCTCCTCGACCGGGTCGGGTGTCGTGTCGTCGCTGTGCCGCTGCCCGCCGCCGAGCACCACGTGGTCGCCGTGCGGAAAGATCGACGCCCAGGTCGGTGCCATCGGCGCCTCCATGAAGAACCGTTCCAGGCCGGGGTTGCGCACCACGACCCGGGGGCCGCGCACCGGGTGCAGGTCGGCATCGCCGGTCAGCGCCCGTGCCGCCAGGCCGGTGCAGTTGACCACCACCGGGGCGAGCGCCACCGCCTCGTCGAGCGAGCCCACCGGCGACACCCGCACCTCGCCACCGGCCTCCCGGAAACGCTCCAGCAGGTAGGCGAGGTAGACCGGCATGTCGACAAGCGGCAGGCGGACGGTGAACGCGGTGCCGAAGCCGGCCGGACGCTCGTCCTCACCCAGTGACCGGAAGCCCGGCGTCTGCTCGGCGCCCGGGGGCGTCGCCCCGGCGGGCCGGGCGGCGAGCGTGCCGTCGCGCCACGCCACGCCCGGCATCGACTCGGAGTCGAACACCCGCAGTGTCTCGTCGGTCCAGGCGCGCTGCGGGTCGTCGGGCGGGGACAGGTTCGGACCGACCATGGCCCCGGCCAGCGCCGACGTGGTCCGGGCGGGCGGCGCGGCGGTGCGCACGAGCACCCGGGCGCCGGCCTCGGCCAGCCTGATGCCGGTGCTGAGGCCACTGACCCCGGCCCCGATGACAAGTACGTCCGGACGTGCGGTCATAGCGTCCCCCCAGCGCTCGGCGGCCGTGGCCGCCCGCCCATTCTGCCCGGTGCCCGCCGCGCTGTTTGTCCCCGATCCTCGCGGGTAGGCCTTTCTTGCCCCGGAAGATGCGGGGCGAGAAGACAAGCGGCGCGGCCATCCGGGAGGCATCGAGTGCGCGCAATGGTCTACCGAGGTCCGTACCGGGTGCGGGTGCAGGAGAAGGACCGGCCCGTCGTCGAGCACCCCAACGACGCGATCGTCCGGGTGACCCGGGCCGCGGTCTGCGGCTCCGACCTGCACCTCTACCACGGTATGATGCCGGACACCCGGGTCGGGATGACGTTCGGTCACGAGTTCGTCGGCGTGGTCGACGAGGTCGGGCCGTCGGTGCGCAACCTCAGGCCCGGCGACCGGGTGATGGTGCCGTTCAACGTCTACTGCGGGTCGTGTTTCTTCTGCGCCCGGGGGCTCTACAGCAACTGCCACAACGTCAACCCGAACGCCACCGCGGTCGGCGGCATCTACGGCTACTCGCACACCTGCGGCGGCTACGACGGTGGCCAGGCCGAGTACGTCCGGGTGCCGTTCGCCGACGTCGGGCCGAGCCCGATCCCGGAGTGGATGGACGATGACGACGCCGTCCTGCTCACCGACGCGCTCGCCACCGGTTACTTCGGGGCGCAGCTCGGCGACATCGCCGAGGGGGACGTGGTGGTGGTCTTCGGGGCCGGGCCGGTCGGCCTCTACGCCGCCAAGTCGGCGTGGCTGATGGGCGCCGGGCGGGTCATCGTCATCGACCACCTGGACTACCGGCTGGAGAAGGCGGCGTCGTTCGCCCACGCCGAGACGTACAACTTCGCCGAGTACGACGACATCGTCGTGCACATGAAGAAGATCACCGACCACCTGGGCGCGGACGTGGCGATCGACGCGGTCGGCGCGGAGGCCGACGGCAACCTGCTCCAGCACGTCACGGCGACGAAGCTGAAGTTGCAGGGCGGCTCCCCGATCGCCCTGAACTGGGCGATCGACTCGGTACGCAAGGGCGGCACGATCTCGGTGATGGGCGCGTACGGGCCGATGTTCAGCGCGGTGAAGTTCGGCGACGCGATGAACAAGGGCCTGACGCTGCGGATGAACCAGTGTCCGGTGAAGCGGCAGTGGCCACGCCTGTTCGAGCACATCCGCAACGGCTACCTCAAGCCCAGCGACATCGTCACCCACCGGATCCCGCTGGAGCACATCGCCGACGCCTACCACATCTTCTCCGCCAAACTGGATGGCTGCATCAAGCCGTTGATCGTGCCGAACGCCGCCTGAGCAGACCGGGAGCCGACCATGCCGTACACGCCGGACAAGCCGAAACTCACCGAGTCCCCGGACGAGCTGCGCGCCCGCATCCCCGGCTGGGGCGCCGACCTCGACCCGGCGGACCGGCCGTCGGTGCCGCAGGAGCAGTACGACCCGGGCAGCACCGGGGCGCACTGGGAGTTCCCCGAACGGCAGCCGGAGAAGTGGCCGCGTGAGCGGTCGATCGAGCACAAGTTCCTCACCCCGGTCTTCGGCACCTCGTGCCCGCCGAAGGGTCTCTCCGGCATGATCCGCCGCTACTCGTACCGCCGGTTCAGCGAAGGGCGAGCCGCGCACTGGCTGTTGCTGCTCGCCGCCGACCGGGTCGACACGGCGGAGAGCACGCTGGGCTCGTTGTTCAGCCGCCACCCGGACAACCCGGTGGCCGAGACCGGTGTGCGCAGCGAACTCACCCACCACGGGCTCGCGTCCCGGATGCGCGGCAACCGGGTCGACCGGGTGCACCACCCGCTCGATCCGATCGTGGTCGCCGCGCCCTGGGTGCTGGCCGGCGGCGTCGCGTACCTGCTCGTACGCCGGGTGGCGCGGCGTCGCTAGCGGTCAGCGCTGCCAGGAGTCGAGGCCGCGGACCGCGGCCCGGGCGATGTCGTCGGCCAGGCCGGGGTCGTTGCTCGTACCCTCCCAGCCCTGGTCGTGCAGGACGGTCACCGCGTCGGCGACCCTGATCACGATGATCTGGCTGGTGGCCTGCCCTTCGGCCGGGCTGCCGTCGAGGCCGGTCGCCGGCCGGGTGACAGTCACCAGCAGCGCCTCGTCCCCGGTCCGGGCCATCGGCGCGGACCGGACCGTGGCGGTGCCGCCCGCCTCCTGGAACGACCGGCAGGTGTCCACGGCCCCACGAGCCCGGCGCAGGTAGTCGGCGGCGCCGGTGCCCTCGAAGGCGAACACGGTCTGGTGGAGCGTGCCGTAGGGGACGTTCTCCGGCGGGTCCTTCGGCTGCTTGTAGGCGCTCGTCATGGCGGCGCTCGCGGTGACCGACCGTCCGCCGCTGCGGAACTCCTGGCCGCACAGTCCGGGCAGCGCGTCGGTGACCTCCATCGGCTGCGCGTCGCTCTTGCGCAGCTCCGGCGGCAGGTCGGCGAAGGCTGACGTCGGGATCGTCACGCGCCCGCCGGACGACTGCGACGCCTCCGGCGTCGCGGGGGTGGTCGCCGAGGTCGCGCTCGGGTCCGCGGTGCCGCCGTCGTTCCCGCCGCCATCGCCGCAGGCGCCGGCCAGCAGCGTGGCGACGAGCAGGGGTACGCCAAGCATCCGCCTACGGCGGCTCGGTGTCCTCATGTCGACCTCCGTCCCGCGCCCGTCCCGACGACGTGCCCGATGCCACGCCGCCCGAAACGGCGCGCCCGTCCCCCTGCTCCCCCAACTGCTGGGCACCCCGCCGCGTTCCGGCGCGCAGCCGCCTCTTGACATTTCATTAGGCACCTGACAATTTGGTCAGGTGCCTAATGAAACGAACGCCTACGAGCTGTCCGCTCCGGGCGCCTGGGCGAAGAAGTACTTCCTCGCCAGCCGGGCCCTCATGGAGTCCGTGCTACGCCCCTACGATCTCGGGAACACCCAGTGGTACGTGTTGTACCGGCTGAGTGAGGGCCGGCCGGTCGGCCAGCGCACCCTCACCCGCGAACTCGAGGTCGAACGGGCGACCCTCAGCGCGGTCATCGCAGCGCTCGTACGCAAAGGGCTGATCGAACAGGTGCCCGACCCGGACGACCAGCGCCAGAAACAGCTGCACATCACGCCGGCCGGCGTGAACCTGTGGAACTCGCTCCCCGATCCGATGGCGTTGATCGCGGAAGTCGCCTTCGGCGGAGTCGACCCCGCGGACATCGAAACCATGAATCGCGTCCTGCGCGGCGCGACCAGACGACTCATCGACTACCGGAAGGAGCACGGATCATGACCGTTCTCGTGACCGGCGGAACGGGCCTCGTCGGCCCCGCCTGCTCGGGCGCCTCACCGCGGCGGGTGTCGAATGCCGCGCCCTCGTCCGTCCCGGAAAAGCAGTTCCCCAAGGCGTACGGCGCGTCGAGGGTGACGTCCTCAGCCCTGGATCCCTGCCGGCAGCCGTGGAAGCCGTCACCGCGATCATCCACCTGGCCGCCGTCTTCCGCACCCGCGACGAAGACCAGATCTGGGCCGTCAACCGTGACGGCACCCGCAACCTGATCGCCGCCGTTGAGAAGCACGCGCCGAAGGCCCGGTTCCTGCTGGCCAGCACCTCCAACGTCTACGGCGCCGACAGCACGCACCCCGGGCGTGAGGACGACCCCGTCGCGCCGACGCTCGCCTACCCCGCCAGCAAGATCGAAGCCGAGCAGCTGCTTCGCGCCAGCGGGCTCACCTGGGGCATCCTGCGGCTTCCATTCATCTACGGAGACCGGGACGGACACCTCGAATCGCTGCCCGAACTCGCGGCCGGCATGGGGTGGCACCCGGCACAGAGGCTGAGCGTCTGCCACCACGCCGACATCGCCACGGCGTTCGCACTGGCCCTCACGGGCGCGTTCGACAACCGCACTGTCAACATCGCCGATGAGTCGGCGCTGAGTGTCTACGAGATGTCCCAGCTCGTCGGCTACTCCTACGGCTCCTCCGCCGAACCGCTCGGTCAGCCGTGGAAGGGGCAGATGGACACCAGCCTCGCCCGCAGCCTCGGCTTCACACCGACGATCAGCACCATCTACGAGGCCGTCCACAACGGCGCGCTCTGACGCCGCCCGCGCTGCGGCTCGCCAGTGGAACGTCATGGGTGTCAGAACCGCCGGACGACACCCATGACGTCCCACCCATCCGCAAAGCATCGTTTGCGCAAACGGATGTTTGCGGTAGCGTGAGGGCATGCAGTCCGGTCCTGACCTCGACCTCGCCTTCGCCGCCCTCGGCGACCCGGTCCGCCGCGCCCTGGTGACCCGGCTCGCCCGTGGTGAGGCAACCGTCGGCGAGTTGGGTGAGCCGTTCGACCTGACGCCGCAGGCCATCTCCCACCACGTCGGCGTCCTGCGCCGGTGCGGCCTGGTCGAGCAGCGACGGGAGGGCACCCGGCGACCCTGCCGTCTGCGCGTCGACCACCTCACCCGGCTCGGCTCGTGGATCGACGAGCAGCGCCGCACCTGGGACGACCGTCTCGACGCGCTGGAGGAGCACCTCGGCGGACCGGAGGCGACCCGGTGAGGGCGCGCACCGAGCGGCACGGCGACGAGCTGATCGCCCGGCGGCACCTGCCCGCCGCGTCCGGACGGGTCTGGGCCGCCTTCACCTCACCGGCGAGCATCGCGGCGTTCTGGGGCGGTTCGCACGCCAGCGTGCCGCCGGACTCGGTGACCGTAGACCTGCGGCCGGGCGGGGAGTTCGCTCTCGACACACGCGCGCCGGACGGCCGCACCGGGCGGCTCCGGTTCGTCTACGTGAGCATCGACCCGCCGCGCGAACTGGTCTTCGACGAGCCGGTCACCGGCCTGCGCACGACCGTCACGCTGCGGCCCGCGAGCCACGGCACCGAGCTGACCGTGCACCAGCGCAAGCTCCCGCCGGAGCTGCGCAGCGAGCAGGCGGCCGACGGGCTCGCGTCCATCCTCGACGCCCTGGCCGTCCACCTACGACACCACGACGATGGAGATCCCAGTGCCCCGAGCAACCCAGCGTGACCTGGTCGCCGAATACTTCGACGGCTTCCGGGCCAGTGACCACGAGCGGATCCTCGCCACGCTCACCGACGACGTCGAGTGGGTCATCCACGGCCACCGGACCACGCGGGGCCGGGAGGAGTTCGACGGCGAGATCGAGAACCCGGCGTTCACCGGCAGCCCGCAGCTCCACGTCGAGCGCGTGCACGAGGACGGGCCGGTCGTCGTGGTTACCGGCGAGGGCCGGGGCGTCAGCGTCGACCACGGGCCGTTCCGGTTCGCCTTCAACGACCTGTTCACCTTCCGGGACGGGCTCATCGCCCGCGTCGACTCCTACGTCGTCCCGCTGCCCGCGGCGTGAGCACCGCCTGACGCTCGGGTGAAGGTCCGCCGGTACGCCGACGGCGAGGTCCGCATCCCAGCCGTGAAGTGGTGCCGGAACGTCACCGCCGTCTCGAACCCGACCATGGCGGCGATCTCCTCGATCGGCACGGTGGTCGTCTCCAGCAATGGAAGGCTCGCCTGGACGCGCCGCTCGATGAGCCACCGGATCGGGGTGGTGCCGGTCGCCCGGGCGAAATGCCGCAGGTAGGTGCGGGTCGACATGTGCGCCCGGCGCGCCAGCCGGTCGACGGTGATCGGCACGTTGAGGTTCGCCAGCGCCCACGACATGCTCGCGGTGAGCCGGTCGTCCCCGGGGTCGCCCGGCACCGGGGCCTCGATGAACTGCGCCTGGCCGCCGTCACGGTGCGGCGGCACGACCAGCCGGCGGGCGACCGCGTTCGCGACCGTCGGGCCGTGGTCGCGGCGTACCAGGTGGACGCAGAGGTCGAGACCGGCCGCGCTGCCGGCGCCGGTGAGGACGTCCCCGTCGTCCACGTAGAGCACGTCCGCGTCCACGCGTACCGCCGGGTGGCGCCGGGCGAGCAGGTCGGCGTACCGCCAGTGGGTGGTGGCCCGGCGGCCGTCGAGCAGTCCCGCGCCGGCCAGGGCGAACGCGCCCGAGCAGATCGACACGATCCGGGCACCGCGCCGGTGGGCCGCGCGAAGTGCGTCGGTGAGCGCGGGCGACGGGTCGGCGTGCACGTCGGGCACGCCCGGCACGACAAGCGTGTCGGCGGCCGCGAACGCGTCGAGACCGTGGTCGGTGTGCAGGGCGGCCCCACCGACGACCCGCACCGCGCCGGGGGACTCCGCGCAGATCGTCAGCTCGTACCAGGGAAGGTCCAACTCCGGGCGGGGCAGGCCGAAGACCTCGGTGACGATCCCGATCTCGAATACCGACATGCCCTCGTACGCCAACACCGCGACGGTGGGACGACTCATGGCGGGATCTTAGCGGAGGGCGTCGCTCGCGCCACTGGAGTGGCGGCGCGGCGGTCAGCACGATGGGGCCATGTCGAACGTACTGCGTACTCCCCCGGCCCGCCCTGCCGACGCCCTCGCCCACTTCGCGGCCCGGCTCGCCTTCGAGGCCGACGTGAGCGACGTGCACGCCGACCTGGAGGCGGGCGTGCCGGACCTGGTCGTGGTCGACTCGCGCTCCCTCCACGCGTGGCGGCAGGGGCACATCCCTGGCGCGGTGCACCTGCCGACCGCGGAGATCGCCGGCCGGGCCGGCGATCTGGTCCCGCCGGACGCCACTGTGGTCACGTACTGCTGGGGGCCGGGCTGTAACGGCGCCACCCGCGCGGCGCTGGAGTTCGCCCGGCTCGGCCGGCCGGTCAAGGAGATGATCGGCGGGTACGAGTACTGGGTGCGGGAGGGCTTCCCGGTGCGTACCGAGACCGGGCTGACCCGCCGTCCCGCCGACGACCTCACCGCCCCGGCCGGCGCGTCGTGCGGCTGCTGAGGCGTGTCGGTTCCGTACAAGACGGCAGGTGGCGGCCGTTCCTAGCATGGCCGCATGCGTGATCTTGTCTACACCGGATTCATGTCGCTCGACGGCGTGGTCGACTCCCCCGGCGGCGGCCCGGGCGAGGACCACCGCAGCGGCGGCTGGGTCGTCAAGGGCATCGAGTTCCTACCCGAGGCGTTCTCGCTCAAGGGCGAGGAGCTGGCACAGACCACGGCGCTGATGTTCGGGCGGCGCAGCTACGAGGCGTTCGCGCCGACCTGGCGCGACTCCGAGGACCACGCCGCCTACCGGGACCTGCCGAAGTACGTGGTGTCGTCAACCCTGCCCGAGGACGCGCTGATCGACGGCTGGGGACCGCTGACGATCCTGCGCAGCACCGCCGACGTCGCCGCGCTCAAGCAGGGCGACGGCGGCGACATCTTCATCCACGGCAGCGCCGAACTCGCCCGCCGTCTCGCCGAGGCGGACCTGATCGACAGGTACCACCTGCTCGTCTTCCCGGTGCTGCTCGGCGCCGGCAAGGGTCTGTTCAGCCGGGCGGACCGGGACCGGCAGACGCTGCGTCTGCGCGACTGCGCCGCCTACCCCAACGGTGTGGTCAAGCTGATCTACGACGTGACCCGCTGAGCCGGGTCCAGCGCGATCGCACCACCGGCGCCCGCGCGCAGCTCACCGGCCGTCCGCCCGACGTACCGGCGCAGCGCGCGGGCCAGGTGCGGCTCGTCCACGTACCCGAAGGTGGTGACCGCGTCGGCGGACGGGCCGCCCGCGGCCAGCAGCACGGCGGCCCGGCGCGCGCGGTCGATCTGCCGCACCGCGCCCCGGGTCAGCCCGGTCGCCGCCCGGAACCGCCGTTCCAGGGTGCGCGGTGAGGCCGGCGGACGGCCACCGCGCAGCGTCTCGGTGACGAGCGGGTCGCGGACCACCACACCGGCGCGGACCAGCCGGTCCACCAGGGCCTCGGCGTCGTCCGGGCCGGGCGTCGCCCACCGGCCGCCGTCGAGGCGGAACGTCCGGCGGCCCACGTCGGGCAGCTCGGCCCCGCCGTCGACAAGAGCCGGTGCGGGTACGGCCCGCAGCGAGGTGCCGACCGCGAACTCGATGCCGACGAACGTGGCGCCCTCGGGCACCGGCGCCGTGCCGGTAGCGGTTTCGGGGCCGGAGACGGCCGCGTGGGAGCGCCCGTCGCGCTGCCAGAACACCAGTCCCCAGCACGGCGTCGCCACCGAGGTCATCTCGTCGACCCGCTCGCTGGTGCAGGTCCACACGGTGTCGATCCAGGCCGAGTCGGACGCCCGGGTGGTGAACCGCAGCTCCACGGCAGGAGCATACGGCGACCACGGGGTACGAGTCGTCCTCAGCGTCCCAGCGGTCGCACTCCCAGCCGGACGGACGACGGCTGTTCGTACCAGCCCGCCATCCTGGCAACTCCCGCCGGCAACCAAAGCGGTGATCGAGGCCTCACAACACCGAGGCACATCAACCTTCAGCCACACTCAGTGTTGGCAACGCCCCCCGCAGACCCCCGGCTTCGGAATGACCGTCACGCTGGCAGCTTCTCTCTCCACTGAGCGCTAAGCAGGGAGTCGGTAATGCTCACGCAACCTGACGACGAACTGCCTTGTCTGCTCGGCAACGAAGGAGGGCTCGCTATCTGCGCCGACCATCATCCGATTTAGCACACTGACGCACTGGTCAAATCTTCCCAATTCAGCGTACAAGATCGCCAGGTTCCCCCAGTCGAATTGTGATTTCGCCACTCCCTCTAGATGACGGGCCATTTCCGTCAAGGAAGTAAAGGCTCTCAGGAAGGGAAGCCCCACATCTCTCAAATCCGAAAGCAACAGCTGAACAACCGCTTCGATATCACCTCTCGACAGGACGGCCCATCGCGGAACCAGGCCCCCTTCGCGACCTTGAGCAGGGAACAGATCTGTAAGGGACGCCCCAACCACGCAGGCGCCTTCGGTCAGGCCCAAGAAGCTTGCAGCCAAACCAGAGACTCGACTGTGAATAACACCGACGGACGGGTCCAACGAGATACCCCAGTCACGGGGTGTCACATCAAGCCCAATAGAGAAAACCAGACCGTCACCTGCGGGCTGCTCGAAGATCAGGTAGCCTTCCTCGTCATCCGGCCCATTCACCCAGCCAAGGTTGCCCAGCTCTCGAGCCAACCTCCGCCTAAGATCATCTATCAAGACCCGCATGCTGGACACTGCCAAAGATCGAACTGAACACCCATTGTCAATTGCCAGCGGGTGGAGCACCACAGTGGTCAAGACGATCGGCTGAACCGGGCGGAACAAGGACCCGGTGCCCGGAGGTCTCCACCGCCGGGTACCGGATCGGCCTCTTCGGCTTGTTCCAGCGCTACTGCATGCCTTGGGTGCCAGTGCGAACCGCACCTGAGCCCCGGGCCGCCTGGCTGTCCCCCGCAGCTGCTGAGATCGCTACCGAGGAACCCACGCAACCAGGGCGGCCGGCGGTCGATGGGATGCCCCGCAGCCGTCACCCGACCTACCGGGTAGCGGACCCCTGCCCACTCTGCTCGTCGGTCACGTCGTCACGCGCGGGGTAGCCGAGCGCCTCGGCGAGGTCGCCGGCGGCGGCGGCGTACGCGGCGTAGATGTCGTCGTCGAAGTGGTTGCGCCAGTCGCCGGACGCGCCCTTGCGGTAGTGCGAGATCCGCCCCGGGGTCTCCTTGCTCTTCTTCATCTTGGTGAAGCTGTAGCGGGCCAGGAGGGCCTCCAGCTCGGCCGGCGGCAGGGTGATCCCGCAGTGCCGCATGAGCTGGTCGACCTCGTCGGCCTGTCGCTCGCCGGTCAGGTCCTCGTAGCGGAACAGCCGGAACGTCTCCGCCGGCGGCGCGACGGCCCAGGACCGCATCTGCCCGAACTGCTTCTTGTCGTCGAGGCGCTTGATGACGTAGAGCATCCCCTCCTTCTTCGGCAGTTCCTGGAGGGCCTTGCGCGCCTGTGGGATGTCGCCCATCGGGGCGTGTGAGTTGCGCAGCGAGAAGTAGCTGGACACGACGACGTCGCGCGGGTCGCGGATGACGAAGAACGCGCGGTAGGTGCCGGCCTTGGGCACGGCCTCGAAGCGCTTGTGGGAGAGGAAGATCGCCAGGCCCACGCGCCCGGCCGGCACCGGTGCCGTCGCGCCGCCGGAGTAGAAGCGCGGGTCGTAGGGCAGCAGCCCGCAGTGGCGGTAGACGGACGCGTCGCTGAACAACGCCTTGATCCACTGGCTGCCGGTCTTGCGGACGGTGCAGTGGAAGATGTTGTCGAACTCGCTGCGCTGCACGACCGGCACGGTGAGCCGCATGCGGGCGTTACGTGCTTCCATCTGGGCCCGCCGGGCCTTGACGCGTAGGGAATTCGGCGAATTGTGCTTGGCGAATTCGACGGCCCGATTGATCATTTTCCAACCTTATCCGGACCCCTGCGCGGCGGGGGCTGCACGACAGCTTTGCGCACGTCACGCAGGCGTAATCCGCAGACTCCGCCTGCTCGCCCGCGCCGCTAGGAATATCCCCTACGGTCCTTTTGATGTCAATCCCGGACAGCTGACGGCACGCAGGTAACCTACAATTTAGATAGGAATTGCAGGTTGAATGCGCGGGACACCGCCCGTGCCGACCCACCGGCACAATGGCGCCGTGCTCACCGCCACCCGCGCTCTGCTGACGTCCCTCGACCCGCTGTCCCACCGCGAACGGACACGACGCCTGGTGGCGTGGGCACTGACCGCGCCCGACCGCCAGCGGGTCTGCGCCGACCTGCGCGCACTCGGCGCCTACGAGCGGCGGCTCGCGTTGCTCGCCGACCTCGCCACCCGGGACACCGAGGCCATCGCCGCCGCGATCGACGACCCACAACCCTCGATCAGCGCCACCGCGCTGACCGCAGCGGTGCGGGCCGGTATGACGCCCGTCGGCCTGGCCGACCGGCCGGCGATCGCGCGACGCCGGGTCTACCGGGCGCTGCGCCGCCGGCCGGCGCCGATCGTCGCCGACCCGCTGATCACCGAGGTACGCGACCGCTTCGGCGACCACGAGGCCGCCGCCCTGCTGCCGGCCTGCGGCCCGGAGACGGTACGGGCGCTGCTGCCCGACCTGGAACACGCGCTGAACCCGGAACGGCTGCTACGACGGCACTCCGACGTCGTGCTGGCCCGCATCGGCGAACGGCTGGCCACAGCCCTGCCGGAGCTGCGTGCGGGGATCTGGGGCGAGGTGGCCGGCGCGGTGCTGCGCGCCGATCCGGCGCCGGCGCTCGACCTGCTCGACCGGTACGCCCCGGAGGAGTCACTGCCCGGTCCGCTCATCGCGTACGGTCGTCTCGCCGCGCACGACGCGGGCCGGGTCGTACGGCTGCTCACGACCCCGGCCCGCGCGGCCTGGCTGGCGCGGACCACGCTGCCCCGGGCGCTGCTACGCCGGCTCGCGGCGCTGCCCACCGGCGAACTGGCGCCCCTGGCCGCCCGGCTGCGCGAGCGCGACCACGCACTGGCCGAGCTGCTGCGCGCCGTCGCGCCGAGCCGACGTGCCGAGTTGTACGACGCGGCGCTCGCCGACACCGACCCCACGGCGCTGCTGCCGGAAACACAGGTGATGGAGGTGCTGCCGGCGGCGGTGCGGGTCCGCGAGGCGGCCCGGGTGCTGACCCTGCCGGGCGTCCGCGAGCGGGAGCCGGCGGTGTGGTTCTGGAGCGCGTACCTGCCGTGGCCTCAGGCGTCGACGGCGGTGGGTCCGGCACTACGTTCGGGCGACGCCGAGGAGCGGGCGCAGGGGTGGACGCTGCTGGTGGCGGCCGCCCGCCGCTCCCGCGACCCGCGGGTGGTGGCCGAGGTGGTGGTCCGGCTCGGCCGGCTGCGCAACGAGCAGGAGCCGGTACGCGCCGCCGCGCTCACCGCGCTGGCGACCGTGGCGCCCCTGCTCACCGCCGGCACCGCGGGCGGGCTCACCCAACTGACCACCGACGCGGTCGACGCGCGGGACACCTCGGCGGTCACCACGACCGCGTTGAGCCGGCTGGCGGCCGACGTCCTCGCGCACCACGTCGACGTGCCGGAGTTGGTCGAGTGGGCGCTGCTCACGATCGACCTGACCAGTTCCGGCGCGAACGTGCCGGTGCTGCGCCGCTTCGACACGGTGCTGCGGCGGGGACAGGAGGCGGTGGTCTTCGACCGGCTGCGCGGCTGGGTGGAGGCCGGCATGGCCCGTGGCCGGTACGGGCTGCTGTTCGCGCTCACCCACGCGCTCGGCAAGCGGGCCTGGCAGCTGCCCGGCCTCCAGGACCTGCTGCGCCGGGCGATCGGGCCGCGCACGCTGCCCTCGGTGGCGCGCACGGCGGCCGGGCTCTGGCTCGCCGATCCACGTACCCGTGCGCGCCGCGTCGCCGAGGTGCTCGACGTGGACGCGTCGGCGGTGGCGATCCACGAGGTGTGGGCGACGGTCTGCACCTCCCGCACCGACCTGCTCGACCGGGTGCTGCGCCGTGCCCCGCGCGGCCGGTTCGTCGAGCGCGGGAAGCGGTGGGTGCCCGGCTGGGCACCGCACGCCGACCGGTGGCTGCCCCGCCACCAGGCCCGCTTCGTGGCGCTCCAGGATGTCGTCGTCACCGACTCCGGCCAGCCGGTGTGGCAGCGGGCGGCGGCGATCCGGACCGCCGCCGGGGCCGGAGCGGCGGGACGCGAGCTGGTGCTGCGCCACCTCGACGCGCCCGAGGTGCCGATCGCCGAGGCGGCGCTCGGCGCGCTGGCCTGGACCGACCGGCCGGACGAGGCGTTGCCGGTGCTGCTCCGCTACGCCGACGGCGACCGGGCACGTGTCGCGCTGTACGCGGCCGGCCGGGCCGCGCCGTACGTCGCCCCCGCCCGGCTGGTCGAACCGCTGCGTGGGGTGCTGACCGGCGCCGCGAAGGTCACCAGCCGTAAGGAGGCCGCCCGGCTCCTGGCCCGCCACGGGCCGGTGGACGTGCTGGCGGCGCTGGCCGACGCGTACGCCGATCCGCGGGCACACCGCGACGTGCGCACGGCGATCGTCTCCGCCGCCCGGCAGCGGCTGGGGCCCGAGGCGGGGTGGGCGGTGTTGCGGGCGGCGGTGCACGGCAGCCGCGAGGAGCGGCGCGCGGTGCTCGGGGCATACCCGTCCGGAATCCCCCAACGGCATCGGCCTCGCTACGCCGCGCTCGTCGTCGAGGCGTGCCGGGCCGACGACCGGGAGGTCCGGCGGGCCGCGTTCACCGCTCTCGGCCAGTGGTGGCCGTGGCTGGACGACGTCGCCGACCTGGTCGTCGACCGGCTCACCGACCTGGACGAGACGACACCGAACATCGGGGTGGCGAACCTGCTGCGGGCCGGTGGCGACCGGGCGTTCCGCGCCGCGCTCGCCCGGCTGGTGGACCGGGACGCGGCCGACGACGACCCGGGCGGCCCGGCCGCCGACCGGCCTGCCCGGCGGCGCGTCGGGCTGCTCGCGGACGGCGCGGCCATCTGGTCCGACAGCCTCTCGGCCGCCGACCGAACCGGGCGGGTCGAGGCGGCGCGGTGGCTCGCCGGTCACGACGGCTTCCTGGCTACGGCCACCGGGCTGCTCGTCACACTCGGCCGGCTGGACAACCTGGACGAGGTCGCCGCGCTCTGCGCGGGCCGACCCGTGGTCGCGGTCCGCACCGCCGAACGGGTCAGCGGTCGCCTGCGCGACATGCGGCAGCGGCCCGATCCGGCTGTTCTCGCCGACACGGTGGCCCACCTCACCGGTCGCGGGGACCTCGCCGGCGGGCTGTTCGCGGTGACGCTGGTCGCGCACGGCTCGGCGTTCGGCTGGAAGACACCATGGCGGGAACTGCTGATCGGGTTGCGCCGTCATCCGGACGCCGACGTGCGGGAGGCCGCGTACACGCTCGACATGAGCTGATCACGTCGGCTCCTGGTCCGCCGTTGCCGCGACGGCGTTCGGGGCGTGTGCCACGGCTACGGTGTTCGGGGCGTGCGCCGCGGCGCCGGCGCTCGGTCGTGGCCGGAGGCCCGGGACAGCAGCGGGCGCAGCGGCCCGTCGCCGGGGAGGCCGGGCATCCGGCGGGCCACCCCGGCGAGCAGGTCGGCGACCTGGACGCGCGGGTCGTCGCGCGAGTCGGTCATCACCAGCCCGGCCAGCGGTGACGGGCCGGGCTGGTCGCCCGCGGCCAGCGCCGCCTGGAGGCGGCGCAGCCGGCCTTCGGTGAGCGCGCTCTGCTCGTCGTGGATCACCAGCACCCGCCGCCGTCCGCCGCTCCAGTGAAGGACGGTCTCGGCCAGCGCCGGCAGCAGCGGCTCCAGCGGCGGCGGGATCGTCCGGTCGCCCGCGTACAACCGGGCCTGCACGGCTGCGACCCGGGCCCGGTCGAGCGCGTCGAGGACCGCGCCGGCCGGCCCGTCCCCGACGTGACGCCGCAGCGCGTCCCGCGCGGCGAAGAACCGTTGCACGCTCCGGTCGTCCGCTCGGTCCCGCCGCTTGGTGCGCAGCATGTCGACGACGGCGGCGAGGAAGCCGGCCCAGTCGGGTCCGGCCGCCCGCCCGGCCCGGTGCAGCGCCGCCGCGGCCGGACGCCGGTCACCGGTGAGGCGGGTGCCCGCCGCGTACGACGGCTCGGCCAGCAGCAGGTCGACGACCCGGGTGGCGAGGAAGAACTCCTTGTCGACCAGGTGCACGTGCGCCCGGCCGCGCAGCGCCGACAGGAACCACTCCACCACCTCGGCGGCTTCGTGGCTGCGCAGGAACTGCCGGGACTTGACCTCGTCGGGCGAGAACCGGAACCCGGACCGCAGCGTACGGATCAGTTCGGCGGCCTCGTCGCGGCTCAGGTCGACACTCGCGTGGACGATCACCGGGGTGGCCGGATCAAGCAGGTTGGTGCCGGAGAAACCGGACTCGTCGCAGGCGATCTCCAGCACCGCGCCGGTAAGCGCCTCGTCGGGTGGCAGACCGCCCTGGAGCGGCAGCCTCGTACCCGTCGACCCGGCCATGCCGACCATGCTCGCCCACCCGGCCCGCGACGGACCAGCGGTTAACCCGGATCGCGCCCGCCGGGCTCAGCGCCGACAGCTCCGCGACCAGGTGCCGGGCCCGCTCCACGATCACCGAGAACGCCTCCCGATCCACCGAGCGGCCGTACGACAGCCCACCGACAAGCTGTCAGCGGCCGTGTCAGCGCCGTGTCAGGGCGGTGGCGGCACGGCCGCCCATGGTGGTCGCATGACGAGTTCAGCGATCGCGGTCTCCGGGCTGCGCAAGGCGTACCAGGACAAGGTGGTGCTCGACGGCATCGACCTGGATGTCCCCGCCGGCACGATCTTCTCCCTGCTCGGCCCCAACGGGGCCGGCAAGACGACAGCCATCAACATCCTGACCACCCTGATCCGCGCGGACGCCGGGACGGTGCGGGTCGCGGGGCACGACGTGGTCACCGAGGCCAAGGCGGTCCGCGCGGCGATCGGTGTGACCGGGCAGTTCGCGGCGGTGGACGAACTGCTGACCGGGCGGGAGAACCTGCAACTCATGGTCGACCTCGGCCCGCGCGGCCGGGTGACCGGCAGGCGGGTCGTCGCCGAGCTGCTGGAACGGTTCGACCTGGTCGGGGCCGCCGACGAGGCGGTGTCGACGTACTCCGGGGGGATGCGGCGCAAGCTGGACCTGGCGATGACGCTGGTCGGCGAGCCGCGGATCATCTTCCTGGACGAGCCGACGACCGGGCTGGACCCGCGCAGCCGCCGCATCATGTGGTCGATCATCCGGGAGCTGGTGGCCGACGGGGTGACCGTCTTCCTCAGCACCCAGTACCTCGACGAGGCCGACCGGCTCGCCGACCGGATCGCGATGCTGGACCAGGGCCGGCTGGTCGCCCAGGGCACGCCGGAGGAGCTGAAGCGCCGGATCCCCGGCACGCACGTGCGGTTGCGGTTCGGCACCGTCGCCGAACTCGACGCGGCGGCGCTCGCCCTGCCCGACGCGGTACGCGACGAGGAGTCGCTGGCCCTGCGGGTGCCCGCCGACGGTGGGACCGCCTCGCTGCGGGCCCTGCTCGACCGGCTCGACGCGCACGCGATCAGCGCGGACGAGCTGTCCGTGCAGACCCCCGACCTGGATGACGTGTTCCTGGCCCTGACCGGCCGTACCCCGGAGGTGGCCGCATGAGCAGGAACCACTCGGTCGTCATGCTGCGCCGCAACCTGACGCACCTGCGCCGCAACCCGAACTCGGTGTTCAACGCGGTGCTGATGCCGATCATCGTCATGCTGATGTTCGTGTACATGCTCGGCGACGCCTTCTCCGTGGGTGTCGACTACGTCGACTACGCGACGCCGGGCCTGATGCTGCTGGCGGTCTGCTACGGCCTCGGGGGCACCGCCGTGTCGGTCAGCTCCGACATGACCAAGGGCATCATCAACCGGTTCAAGGTCATGCACGTCTCCCGGGGCGCGGTGTTGACCGGCCACGTCGTCGCCACCGTGCTCACGAACGTCGTCGCGGTCGCGGCCCTGGTCGGGGTGGCGTTCCTGCTCGGTTTCCGCCCGGCCGCCGGACCCCTCGACTGGCTCGGCGTGGCCGGCACGGTGGTGCTGCTCAGCGTCGCCGTCAGCTGGTTCACCGTCGCGCTGGGCCTGTTCGCCAAGTCGCCGGAGTCGGCGGGCATGGCCGCCGTGCCGCTGATCCTGCTGCCGTTCTTCAGCAGCGCGATCGTGCCGGCGGACAAGATGGGGGCGGGACTGCGGCAGTTCGCCGAGTACCAGCCGTTCACGCCGGTCATCGAGACCCTGCGCGGCCTGCTCGCCGGCACGCCGTCGGCCGGCGACGTGATCCCCGCGCTCGCCTGGTGCGCCGGCATCGCAATGGTCGGCTACCTGTGGGCGCGGTCCACGTTCACGAAGCGAGCGTGATCCCGGCCAGCCGCTCCCAGTCGGTCCCCCGGCCCTGTGCGACCGCCTCGGCGAACCCCGCGTCGCCGAGGCGGTCGCGCGCGGCCGCCTCGATCCGGGGCACCTCGGGGTGGGAACGGTCGGGCAGCCCGCGTACCGCCGCACTGGCGCCGAGCAGCCGCGCCGCCTGATCCGGCCGGTCCAGCCGCAACGCCAGGTCCGCGACACCGACGAGCACCTGCGCGGTCAGCGGCGCGTAGCCGCCGTCGCGCGCCGCCCGGCACGCCGCCGCCCGATGGGTACGCGCCTGCTCGACGTCCCTGGCCAGGTAGCCCAGCAGATCCTCGGTGCCCGCCCGGATGCCGGCCAGGTCCGCCTCGTCGCCGAGCAACGCCGACACGGCCCGCAGTTGCGCGTACGCCTCGTCCGCGTCGCCGTCGTAGTGGGCCAGGTACGCCTCGGCCAGCGCCAGTTCGGCCAGGGCACCCGGCCAGGCGACCCGGGCGGCGAGCCGTTGCGCCTCCGTCAGGGCGGCCGTGCTCGCCACGTGGTCGCCGCGCAACCGGTGCAGCCACGCCAACCGCGCCCGCATCCGGATCACGTCCTCCACGGCGCCGACCTCGGTGACCGCCACGACGGCCTCCTCGTAGTACGCGCACGCGGCGGCGACGTCACCGCGTGCCGCGATCAGCTCGGCCAGCTCGCTGAGCGCGAACGAGATACCGAACCGTTCGCCGACCGCCCGGAACTCGGCGAGCGCCCGCCGCAGGGACGCCTCCGCCTCCGCCGGCTCCCGGCCGAGGATGACCCGCAGCTTGCCCAGGTGCAGCCGGGCCAGCGCGCGTACCCACGGGTCCTCGTGGTCGAGCAGCGTCTCCCAGGCGGGCAGCAGCGCGTCCGGTTCCCGCAGCATGCGCTCCATCGGCACGACGAGGGCCAGCTCCGGGTGCGCGCCCCCGCCGGCCCGGCTCAACCGGTACGCCTTGTGGATCCACTGCGCCGCGTGCTGCGCGTCACCCGGCCCGGAGGTGAGGAACAGCACCACCAGCCCGTACACCACGGCACGGATGTCCTCGGGCACCTCGCCGGGCGTCTCGGTGGCCGCGATGATCAGCTCCATGCCCTCGGTCCGGTGGCCGCCCAGCCACCAGTACCAGCCGGCACCGGCCGCCAACCGCATCGCCGCACGCGCCTCGCCGGCCGCGAGCGCGCCCCGCATCGCGGCGGTGATGTTGTCGTGTTCGGCGTCGAGCCGCGCGAGCCAGGTGAGCTGGTCGGCGCGGCGCAGACGCGGCGCGGCGGCCTCGGCCAGTTCGGTGAAGTACGCCAGGTGCGCGTGGCGGGCGAGGTGCGCCTCCCCCGCCTCGGCGAGCCGCTGCGCGGCGTACTCCCTGATCGTGCCGAGCATGCGGTAACGCGGCCCGGCCCCGCCCGCGGCGACCAGCAGCGACTTCTCGGTCAGCGCGGTCAGCAGGTCGAGCACGTCGTCGGCCACGACGGCACCCCCGGCGCAGATCCGCTCGGCCGCCTCCAGGCTCGCTCCGCCGGAGAACACGGACAGCCGGCGCAGGACCACGCGTTCGGCGTCGGTGAGCAGTTCCCAGCTCCAGTCGACGATCGCGCGTAGCGTCCGGTGCCGGGGCAGGGCGGTCCGGCTGCCGCCGGTGAGCAGCCGGAACCGGTCGTCGAGCCGGCCGGCGAGCTGGTCGACGGACATGGTGCGCAGCCGCGCCGCGGCCAGCTCGATCGCCAGCGGCATACCGTCGAGCGCGCGGCAGACACGTGCCATCGTCGCGGCCGTGCGGGCGTCGAACGCGAGGTCCCGACGGACCGCGGCGGCCCGGTCCCGCAGCAGGCGTACGGCGGGCGAGGACTCGATCTCGGCGACCACGGCGTCGCCGTCCGGCAGGCCCAGCGGCGCCACCGGCCACAACACCTCGCCGGTGATTCCCAGGGGTTCCCGGCTCGTGGCCAGGATGCGCAGCCGCCCGCACTCGCCGAGCAGCCGGTCGGCCAGCGCCGCCGCCTGCTCGACCACGTGTTCGCAGTTGTCCAGGATCAGCAGCATGTCGCGGTCCCGGATCGCCGCGACCAGCCGGTCGACCGGCTCCGCGCTCGCCGCGTCGCCGAGCAGCGCGTCCCGCATGCCGAGCCCGGAAAGCGTCGCCTGCACCACGTCCCCGTCGGCACTGACGGCGGCGAACTCCACCAGCCACACGCCGTCGGGCAGGTCACCTGTCATCCGGCGCCCCGCCTCCGTGGCCAGCCTGGTCTTCCCGGAGCCACCCGGACCGGTGAGCGTGATGAGCCGGTGCTCGGCCACCAGCGCGCCGAGCGCGCCGACATCGGCGTCCCGACCCACGAAACTGGTCAGCTCGGCGCGCAGGTTTGTCCGGCGGCTGTCCTCCCGGCGTACCGTCCCGCCACGCAGCAGGGCGACGTGCAGTGCCGACAGCTCCGGGGACGGATCGACGCCCAGGGCGTCGGCGAGCGCATCGGCGGTGCGCTGGTAGACCAGGAGCGCCTCGGTGTCCCGGCCGGCCGCGACGAGCGCGCGCATCAACGCCGCGGCGAGCCGCTCGCGCACCGGGTGGGCGGCCACCAGGTCGGTCAGCTCCGCGATCAGGTCGGCTTCCCCACCGAGCCCGATCTCGGCGTCGTACCGGTCCTCCGTGGCGGTCAGGCGCAGCCGCTCCAGCCGGGTGGCCGCCGCGTCGAGCGCCGGGCTGTCGGGCAGGCCGACGTCCCGCAGCGCATCGCCGCGCCACAGGCCCAGCGCCTCGCGCAGCAGCCGGACCCGCTGCGGTCCGTCGCTGTCGCGGGCCCGGCGGACGAGACGTTCGAACCGTACGGCGTCGACGGCGTCGGGCTCGACGGCGAGCCGGTAGCCGTCCGGCAGCCCGTCGACCGCGCTCGCCGGCAGTGCCTTACGCAGCCGGGACACCAGCCGTTGCAGGGCGTTCGCGGCGTCGGCGGGTGACTGCTCACCCCAGATCCAGTCGACGAGTGTTGCCTTCGGGACCACGCGGCCGGGCTGGAGCGCAAGGGCGGCCAGCAGACCGCGCAGCCGCGCGCCCGGCACGTCGGCCGGGACGCCGGCGTGCGTCGTGACCCGGAACGGCCCGAGCAACCCGATCTGCACCCGCCGATCCTGTCACGCCCGGCGACCGGGTTTCGTCCGCCGCCGCCGAGGTCAGGTCGCGAGCCGCAGGTGCCGCCGCTGGCGCAGCCGCACCGCGGCGGCCACCACGACCGCCACCGTGAGCGCGACCGCGAAGACGAGCCCGTGGGTCAGGCCCCGGGTGAGATAGCCGCCGTCGGTGTGGTCGACGGCGTAGGTGGCGATCTCGCGGCTGAACCAGAACGGCAGCGCCCGGGTCGCGCTGCCCGCCGGGTCCATCACCATCTGGAGACCGACCACGGTCAGCAGCACCAGCGTGCCCTCCAGCTCACGCGGCAGCACGGCGCTGAGCAGCAGGCCGAAGGGCACGGCCACGAACACGGTCAGCATCATGATCAGCGCGATCGCCGCGTACCGCACGTCGCGCTGGTCGACCAGGATGAGCAGGAAGTACGGGGTGGAGAGCAGCAGCCCGACCGTCCAGAGGGCGAGCAGCCGGCCGAGCACCAGGTGCCGGCTGCCGTAGCCGGAGAGCCGCAGGCGGGGTTCGATGCCGCGCGCCGCGCTGCCCGCGAACAGCGCGGCGGTGCTCAACGCCCAGCCCAGGCCGAGGCAGACGAAGCGGATCGACTGCCCGAGGTAGTCGCCGCGCCGGCTCAGGTAGAAGGCCAGCGGCAACAGCAGCAGGATGACTAGCACGGTACGGCGGCGCAGCAGCTCGCGCAGGGCGGTCTCGGCCACCACGAGGACCCGGCTCATGCCTCACGCTCCCCGAGGGTCGCCAGGTCGAGCACGACGTCGACCCGGTCGAGCTGGTTGAGCAGGTGGGTGACGACCACGATGGCCTTGCCAGCGTCGCGCCAGCGCCACACCTCGTGCCAGAAGTCGAGATAGGTGCCCCGGTCGAAACCCTGGTAGGGCTCGTCGAGAAGCAGCACGTCCGGCTCGCCGATCCGGGCCAGCACCAGGTTGAGCTTCTGCCGGGTGCCGCCGGAGAGGTGCCGCGCCTGGGTGCGTCGCGGCGGCGTCCACTCCAGCCCGGCCGCCTCCGCGCGCCCGGTCCGCCGGGCCGCCGTCCGACCCAGCCCTCGGCCGGCGCCGATCAGCACGAAATGCTCGTCGGCGCTGAGGAACTCGGCCGTGCCGCCGTCCTGCGGGCAGTAGCCGAGCGTGCCGTGGACCTCCACGGTGCCCGTGTCCGGGCTCAGCAGGCCGGCGCAGATCCGCAGGAACGTGCTCTTGCCGGCGCCGTTGGCGCCCACCACCGCCGCGATCTCCCCGGCCCGGACGGTGAGGTCGACCCGGTCCAGCACGGTCTGCCCGCGGTAGCGCTTCGTGATGTTCCGGGCGGTGAGCCGCACCGGTCCCGGTTGGCGGCGCGGTGGGCGTACGTCGGGGCCGCCGAGGCTGTCGACGACCGCCCGCGCGTACGCCTCCGGCGCGCCGAAGACCCGCAACGGCGGTTCTCCGCTGTCGAGCAGATGGGTGGCCGCCTCGGCGACGACGTGACCGGTCAGGTCGGGCCCCACCCCGTGCCGGCGCAGCTCGCCGGTCAGGGCGGCGAGCCAGAGGTTGTGGTTCACCGCTTCGGCTCCTCGTTCAGTAGTGCGCCCACGCTCGACGCGAAGGCGCTCCAGTCGGTCGCGGCGGCGAGCAGCGCCGCGCTGCCGGCCGGGCTGATCCGGTAGTACTTGCGCGCCGGCCCGCTCCCGCCCTCCCGCCAGTGGGCGGTGAGCAGGCCGGCGCGCTGCAGTCGCAGCAGGACCGGGTAGAGGGTGCCGCCCTGCACGGCGCCCAGCCCGTGGGCCCGCAGCGCCTGGGACAGTTCGTAGCCGTAGGACTCACCCCGGCTCAGGAGCGCCAGCACGCAGAGTTCGAGCACCCCGCGCAGCCACTGCGCCCGCCGTTCCTGGTTCATCCCGTCATCACCCCGTGGACAGTAGCGCCGCCATCTAGATAGCGCAACGATCTACTGGGGCACCGGCACGGGACAGCCCGCCGCGCGGAACGCTGGTAATTCCGCGCTTCCACTTGTTCGACAAGGGGATGCGACATGGCCGACACGGGGGCCGAACAGCACCCGGACGCACCGACCGGCGGGGCACAGGGACCGGATTCGGCGTGGATGCCGCCGTCGGGCGGTCCGGCCCACGGGCCGACACCCGCCCCGCCACCGCCGTGGTCGACCGCAGCGGACCAGCAGGCCGGGTCGCCGTCAACCGACCGGCCGGACGGGCCACCGGGGCACACCGCCCCGTTCGGGGCGTACCCGCCGGGCCCGCCGCCGGCGCGCCGGCGCGACGATCCGCAAGTGCCGCTACGACGACCCGAAGCCGGACACGCTGACCCTGCTGCCGGCCAACTACCGCCTCCGGGTGTACGAGGTGGCGACCGGCCGGAAGCTGCTGGACAAGGCCATGGGTGGCGACGACCGGGCGTGCCCGTACGCGAACCCGCGCGTCAGGCGAGGTCGGCCCGGGGCCGACCTCGCCTGACCGCTGTCACAGGGTGGTTTCGCCGTTGAGGCCGAAGTAGTCGTGCCATTTGGTGCTGGGGGCGAAGGTGGTGCCGGTGGAGAGGGC
>NZ_JBNCKZ010000025.1:0-58159 GCF_049841795.1 Micromonospora sp. DT31
GGCCTTCCCCATTTCGGTCGAAGTCGCTGTCGCTGCTTGACAGCTATGCCCATCGGATGTCTTATCGGCGAAGGTCATCACGTCTGCCCTGGTCAGCGCCTCGATGATGCCGTGTGTTCGGGCTGCGGTCAGGTCGTGGACCGAGCCGGGCAGCGCTGGCGAAGCCCAGACGAGACGGCCAGCGGCATCGGCGATGACCTGCACGTTCACGCCGTGGTGCTTGTGTTTCCCGGAGTAGTACGGCTTCTGGTCGGCGACCCGGTCGATCGGGATCAGGGTGCCGTCCAGGATCGCGTACGCCAGTCGGCGGATCCGCCCCATGGCGGTGGCCAGATCATTGGCGGCCGTCGCGAGCAGGGCTATCGCTTCCTGCACGTAGCGCCAGGCGGTGGCGACGCCGATCTGAAAGCCGGCCGCGAGTCGGGTATAGGTGTCGCCGTTGCGCAGGTGGGCGAGAGCGAGCAGCGCCTGCCGGCCGGGCTCGAGGCGCCGCCACCGGGATCGGCGCTGTTTACGGTGGCCGCGGATGCGTTCGGCGAGGTGGTTCAGGGTGCGGCTGGACAACGGAATCGTGGCGGGGTAGGACAGCATGGCGAGGCTCCCGGTCGGGGCTTCGAGTCTTGGTCGACAGCTGTCCTACCTGGAGCCTCGCACCCATCGATCACCGGGCCTGCCGCACCCGTCCTGAGCTGCAAGATCAGCTTGGAAAAGGCTCACTGCCGATTCCGGGATCAGAGCGCTGAAGTGTACCCAGGTGGGAGGCTCTCCTGCGGCTGTGTGCATCGCCGGCCACCTCGGCCTGGATGTGGTCCAAGTCTGGAATCTGACCACCGGCGAGCAACTCGGAAGCTTCAGGGCCGGAACGCTCGCCAAGATCGCGAGCTGCGTCGAGGTCGACGGTAATGCCGTGACCGCCGTCGCCACCATGCGGACGCTTCGAAGGTGGAATGTCGCCACGAACGAGGTTTCGCTGCTCGTGGCAGAGCGCTCGGAGGCTCCGCCAACCGCCGCCACCACCATGATGGTCGACGGCGCCCCCCTGGCGATCGCGGCGCTGGACCAAGGCGACCTGTACATCTGGGATCTGACCGACCCGCGCGGACCCGGCCAGTTGCTGGGCCGCCATCCAGGTGCCACGCGCTGGCCCGACGAGGTGACCAGCTTGCACGGGGCGCGGGCCGACGGCCGTCCCGTGGCGGTCGCCGTCGGCGCCGGCCGCGGCAGCGTCTGGGATCTGCGGGCCGGGACGAAGCTGCACGACGGATTCGCCTACCCCGTGGGCGGTCTGTCGATCGAAGGTACGCCGGCCACGGTGCTCGACGTCGGGGGCGAAAGCATGGTCTTGGTCTCCGCGCAATCGAGGGTAATGGCTTTCGACGTGAACACCGGTGCTCCAAGCGATTTGATCGTGCCCGGGGATTTGTCGGGGAACTTTGCCGCTGCCGAGGTGAACGACGTCCCCTATTTGTTCACCGTGGACGACGTGGGCGGCCTAGCGGTACGGAACCTTACCGAGCACGGCTCGCTCCCGAACCACCTTCCGCTGGAGTTCCACGTCAGAAGCCTCGACTGCACCACCGTCGGCGGACGCCCGCTGCTCGTCGTCGCCGGCCAGACCAGAATCGCCGGCCACCGGGAATTCACCACTCAGATCAAGCTGTTCGACGCTGCCGAAATCGTCGCGGCCGCCACCGAGCCCCCATCGCCCGCCATCTTCTCCGCCGCCCGAGTTACGACGGCGGCCGGCGAGCGCATCCTCGCCGGATCGACGGACGGCTCGCTTCACCTGTTTGAACCCGGGACGGGAGCCCGAAGGCCGCTCCCGGCCGGCGCTTCCCATGGTCGCGTGTACCCGGTTCTCGCCACCGGTGATACGGCGATCGCCGCAGTGCTCGACGGGCCGCTGCAGCGGTGGAACGTCGAGAACGCCCGGACGGTCGGCGCACCGTTCACCGCTCATCCTGGCCGGATCCTCGCGATGACGACATTCGTCGACGACGGCCGGACTACGGTCGTGACCGGCCAGGACTGCGCGGAACTGCACTTCTGGGACCCGGCCACCGGGGAGGAAGCCGGGCCGTCAATGACGCACCAGCACGGGTCCGGCGGGGTCAACGCGCTGATCACATTCGAGCTGGCCGGCGCGACCGTCCTGGCCACCGGCGGAGCCGGCGACAGCACCGTCCGCCTCTGGCGCCCGAGACGGGACGGCATGCGACTTGACCGGGCCGTCAAAGCGCAGTGGCTGACGGTGGGCGCCCTCGCAGCCGTGACCGTCGATGGACAACCGATGCTGGTCAGCGGCGGCGGTCTCGACGGCCAAATCAGCACCTGGAATCCGCTGTCGGGCGCCCGCGTGTGGGGACCGGTCACGACCAACCGGATGGGCGTGCACTCAATCGTCCCGGCGCGGTTCCGTGGTACGCCAGCGCTGCTCACCGGCGGTTTCTACAGCACCGAGGTAGGTATCTGGTCGATGCTGACCGGTGCACGCCTCGGAGCGCTGACCACGCCGTCGCCGGTGAACGGCATCCTTTTCGGCTCGGACGCGGTCCTGGTGCTGCAGTCCGGACAGGACCTCATCACGCTAACGCCGCCACCGTTCCTCGAACCGGAGGGCTGAAGGGCTCACGCCTGGCGTCCCCGACCTCGGTAGTTCGTTCGGATGTCCCCGTCGTTCTTCCCGCCGATGGCCACCGACGCCGGACCGGTCGCGCTCACTTCGCCAGGCGGCGGTGGCCCGGCCGTCGGCTCATCGGACGCATTGGTGGTGATCTCGCCAGTGTTGTCCCCGCCGATCGCCGCGGCCGCGGCGCCGAGGGCGTGCACGCCCGCCGGCATGGCCGGCTCCGCCCTCGGCAGCAGGTAGGGCGCGAAGAACGCGGCGAGCGCCGCGAGCGCCGCGATCGAACTCGAGATCTTGTCGGCCCGCTCCAGCCCGACCGAGACGAGGTACGCCAGGACGCCGCCGACCAGCAGCAGGCACACCACCCAGCAGAGCCAGGTCCAACGGCGGCGACTGCTCGGCATTCTGACCACCTCCGGCAAGTCACACAAGCCTATCAAGGGCGTCACCGATCGACTTGAGTTGTCGCCAGATGCGCTCGAAGACTTCGTCCTCTATCCCACCAGCAGGCCTTCTGAGCGGGGCTCTGCGGTGGTCGGGATGCGACGGGCGAGATCACCGGGCGGCGCTCCCCGATTGTGGTCGACGGCCCGACTGGCATCGGGCGCTGGACATCTTCACGGCCGGCGAACCACCCGGACGCCGCCACCATCCGCGCCAACGTCAGCTCCCGTGAGCGAAGCCTGCCCTACCAGGTCGTTGGGCATGTCCCTGCGACGCGGCGGGTCCAACCTCGCCGCGTCGCAGGGTGGGCGGGGCGCGTCAGCACCAGCCGTTGACCGGGTTGGCCGCTCCGGTGTAGTGGTAGGCGTCGGGGATCCAGGTGCCGTCGGTGAGCCGGTTCCACAGGGCGGTGGTGCCCCAGCGGCCGCTGTGGGAGGTGCCGTTCGACGAGCAGGCCACTGCCGCCGTGGCACCGTCCGCGATCGAACCGACGACCCCGTACCCAGAGCCTGGCCCGGACCGCCGGCTGACCGACGTGCCGCCGTTGCTGTCGACGATGCCCTCGGTGAAGCCGAGCGCGCCGTAGTTGTAGAGCGTGCCCTTGACGTTCACGCGCTTCGATCCGTGCAGCGCGTAGCCCTCGTAGGCCGCGCTGCCCTCTCGCGGCACCCACTTGCCGAGGTTGTGGGTGGCGACCGCAACGTACGCGCTGTTCTGCCGCAGCCCCAGGTGCACGTGCCGGCTGCTGGCGGAACCGCCGCAGGTGATGTCGGTGCCGGTGTTGCCGAGGAAGGCGCCCGCCGAGACGGAGGCACCGTCGACGTTGATGTTGTTCCAGAGGTGGTAGTAGTCCGTGGCGTACCCCCGGTCGTGGACCACCCGGATCCAGCCCTTGCACATCGTGTACGCGGTGCCGGCACGCACGGCCAGCACCCGCTCGTCACCGCCGTAGAGGTCGATGGAACTGAACGGTCGCGGGGAGCCGGACCAGCCGTGTGGACCGCCCCGGAGGATCCAGGACTGGCCAACGGTGAACGGCAGGCGCATGCCGGTGCGGAAGTCCCCGTTGGCGACCATCGTCTTGGGGGCGGTGAAGGTGCCCCTCTCCTGCTCAGCGACGACGGAGGCGGGCGCGGCCGCAGTCAGTTCGGCGAAGGTGGCTTCGCCCTCGAAGGCGACCTGCCAGCCGCCGCGCTGCTGACGGGCGACGAAGAGCCAACCGGACGGGTGGAGATCCTCTCCCTGCGGGGCGACGAGCACGGCGGTGCCGAAGGCCCAGGCCCGGCCGTCCTTGCGGGTGACGTTCACCCGGGTGTCCGCCACATCGGCGGTCCGGAACGCCTGGTCGGCCGCGACTGCGGCCTCCGCGAGCAGCTTCTGCCGTACGGCGGTGGTGACGTCGTTGGCCGGCGCGGCGTGGGCGCCGCTCGGCACGGTGCTCGTCATGGTGGCAGCGAGCAGGACCGCGGTGGCGGTACCGATCCAGCGTCGAGTACTCATCATGTCCGCTCCAGAGGGGGGCCGAGAGGCTGACACATATTCGAAGGACGGTATACCAAAGATCGACCCGCGTATATGAATGAGGCGCGCGGCATCGTCGCCACCTGCCAAGGCCCCGACGGCGCGGGCGAGGTCCCCCTCGCCTGACGTCCCGCCGGCCACGGTCACCGCCTGGATCCACGCCACCTACCGACGCCACCTCAGCCTCACGCCGCTCCCGGCCCGATCCAGGCCCGAGCAAACCCTGGCCCAGCACCGGGACGGCGCTTCAGCGACGACGGGCGTACGCGGCCCGCCGCTCGCTGAACGGGCTGATCCGCGCCCGCCGGAAGTGCTCCGGCTTGTACGCGCGGAGAAACTCCTCGCCGTCGCGGGTCCGGTCGCCACCGTCTCCGCGTCCACGACATCCGGCGGCGACTCGAACAGCATCCCGTCAGCAGCCACGACGGAGGACGACGTGCCGGACACTTCCGCACGGCAGGGCGCGCAGAAGTCGGTCATCCGGTCGGTCACCTGATCGCCGGCCACCACCACCAGATCGCTACCGAAGAACCGCACGAACCGGTCCCTACCCTGACGTTGCGGCTCCCACGCCTGAGCCAGCTTCTGCGCTGACTGCCGCGCATCGGGAGCAAAACGTGGCCGTGACGCCGACTGCCGCTGATCGGTGTGTCCATCACGGTTCAGGAGAGGAGAACGATCGTCGGTACGGCGAGGAGGATGCCCGCCAGCGCACCTGCGACAACCTGCCGCGTCGTGTGATCACCCAGCCGCAGGCGGGACCAACCCACCAGGGCGACGAGCGCCAGCGAAGGAACCAGCGCCGGCCCGAACGCGATGACCAGTACGGAGATCGAGCCGGCGGCAACCGCAGCATGGGCACTCGGTTTCCACACCCGGTTGATCGCGGTGACGATGAGCAGCACGGCGAACATCACCACGACCATGGGGATCAGCGGCCGCGGCGTACCGGCGAGGACGAGCACGGCGAGTCCGACGAGGACGGACAGCAGTCCGTAGACCAGAGGCATGCGCCGTTGCTCGCGTACGCCGATGTGGTGGTCGGTCAGGCGCCCCCGTCGTACGCCGACCCAGATGACGACGTACGGGATGGCCGAGCAGAACAGGATGGCGAGCAGCGACCAGCCAAGGCCGGTCAGCGCAGCGGGGCGGTGCTGTGCAGGGCGATGATCAGCGGCATCACCGCCGCGAAGATGGCCGGCGCAAAGATCTCGGTGACGATCCGGGCTACTCGTGAGGGGGCAGCGATGGGATCTTGGCTGTACTAGTCTTCGCGTCATGGCCTTGCGTCCGGATCAGTTCTATGACCACGCCTTGGCCGTCACGGACAGCGAGCGGCGGCTTCCGCTGGCGCGCATGACGGGATGGGACATCAGCCCGTTCGAACAGGATGGATTGCGCGTTGCGCCGCTGCGTCCGCCGGTACTGCCCGAGCCCGCCCGGCACGGCGAGGATCCGGCGGAGTGCCGGAACTGCCAGGAGCGCGACGAGGGAATCTGGTTCAACGATCACTGGCGGCTGGCCCGTGTCCCGGGAGTGGGCGTGCCGCTGGTGCTGATGCTGTACCCGCGCGCTCACTATGACATGGCGGACCTCCCCGACGATCTCGCCGCGGAACTGGGACTGCTGGCCACACGAATCGTCCGCCATGTCCAGGCTCTGCCGCACATCTCGCGAGCCCACGTCTACCGCGTCGGCGACGGCGGCGCTCACCTGCACGTCTGGTTCTTCGCCCGGCCGGAGGGCCAGGCGCAGCTCTACGGATCCTGGCTGCCAGTCTGGGACGACCTCCTGCCGGAGTATCCCGCCGACGTCGCCGAGGCGGACGCCGCGATCGTGGCTGATGCCCTGGTCGCCTCCCATGGGGGCCGCCGATCGGCCGCCACCCCGCCGCGTGCCTGACCGCCTGATCACCAGCAAGCAGCAAAGTCCGTGAGACGTCCTTGAGCGACAGTGGTGACAGGGGTGACAGGGGTGACAGCCCGTCCATCACCCTGGCAGGAATTGGGCCAGCGAGGCATCGTCGTGGCGCTTCGTCCGTGGGTACCGGTCCCCGTGCGGGTCGTCTGACTCGATAGACCGTACATGCCCGATCAGACCCGCCGGCCCGGCCTTATCGAGCAGGTCAAGGTACTCCGGCCAGCCGCAAATTCCCATCTGGTCTACTGGTCGGGTAGCTCCATCTGAGAACGCGGCAGCCCGCCGCACAACATCAGCCGGATAGGCCGCGGTTTGTGCATACTGAGCTGCGGTCGGGTCGGACGCCGCCACCCACCATCCATCAGGGCGGTTTCGAGTCGCGGTCCGCCGAGCGACCAACCCGGCCAGCGCCTCGGCGTGTTCAGGGGTCGGTCCGGTGTCGAGGTACAACAACCGCCGACTACACGGCGAACTCGGGCACATCCCACCCGCCGAACACGAGGCCCTACACACGATGACCCACCCGGTCACCCCAGAAAACCAGCTAACCAACTCTCCACCAAACCCGGGGTTTGACATCATCGCCACCGGACCGCGACGCCACGAACTGTTGACCATCGCCTGCGAGCTCTACGAGGCGCCGCTGGCCGAGGGGCAGGACTACGAGTGGCTGCAGCCCCACCGCGAGACGGTGCGCCGCTGGGGCACTGAAGCCCACCTACTCCTCGCCGGTTCATGGAACTCAGGTGGCGTCCGGATCTGCCGAGAACAGTGCATCGTCGGCTGCAAGCGCATTCCGCCCATCATCGTGGCGGAGTCAGACGTCAGCCAGCCGCACGATCAGCAGTCCAGCTCGGCAGTCGCATTGTCCTCGATCTGCACCACGTCGGGGTCCCGGCGCAGAGCTTGAACCTGAGCGTCAGTCATGTCAGCGGAGAAGCTGTTGATGAAGTCGAACACTCTGTTCGGGGAGACCCCGGCTCGCGCGGCGACGGTAAGCGGATCACCGCTGCAACGAACGACGACTATGTACTCACCATCGACGCGCCGTTCCTGTGAGGCACGGAAATGCGGTGCAAGCCGATCAGGGTCGGGCTCGATGCGATCGATGTCGGAGTCTTCGGAAAGTGCCGGGACCCCGGCCCTCGGCGACTGTTCCAACTGCAGGCCGGTCAGCCTGGCGCCGAATCCCCAAGAGGCGACGACGCGGTACAAGTCGTCGGGCGAAATCTGGTGCCGACTGAGTACTTGATAGGGATCGGTTCCCGGCTTGACGATGACGAGGTAGTCGTTCTCAGCGGAGCGCCTCGCATACCGCGCCTCCAACGAGTGCGGCTCCGGTTTTGACTCGTTCTCGATGGCGTTCAGCATGGCGGTGGAGTCGTAGCCGCGCTCGCGCGCCTTGATGACGAGATGCGCCGGAGGGCGGCGGCGCAGCTGCGCGTACGCGACCGTCCCCCTCGACTTGTGCATGTCTTCGAGGCTCAATTCGTCGAGCGGGTGCCAGGGCTGATAGGCGTTGGGATATTCGGCCCGCAACGAGTCATGGTCTGCCGGCAGATCCTGCACCGCGACCCTGATCGAACGCACCGAGCGCGTCGGAAGACTCGCCGACCCGCCAGCCGGATCACGGACGAAGACGAAGTCCGGTGTCATCGTCACGAAATGGGCCGGGTACGACCGAACCTCGCCATCTTCCTGCTCGATCTCCACGATGTACGGCAGATGCACCGTCGGATCCGGCCACTCCGTCATCAGTGCCTCCCCTGTGAACCCCGTTGCGACCGGTTGGCGGTGGTGGTCACCGACCGCTCCGCTACACCAGGAAGCCCATCACGGCGGATTTCGAGCGAATTTTTCAGCGGTCTGCCGCACGGACTTACCCGATGACGTGATCATGCCACGCAGGCGCTCTCATGCCGCCACCCGTGCGCGGCACCTTAGGCGGATCCGTCACTTTCTGTAGCTGCGGTCCACCGCGAGCCGACTTCCGGAACAAGTAGCCGATGAGCGGACGTTTGCCGCGCGGGTAGCCGCTGCTCGCCGCCCGAGGCAGCGTCTCAAACGACGTCGGCGAAATCACGCTGCGCCATCAGAGCGACGGCATCTTCGATCGCTTCCCTGGTTACCGTCGGTACGACGGTGACAGCCCGCTCGGCGAAGTAGCCAGGCATTGTGATGGCGCTCTGCACTTCCTGAGCCAACCGGGTCGGATCGTAGAAGGTGACCGCCTTTTCATGCCCGGACCAGCGGACGACTACCTCGATCCAGCCCTGGGACTCGACCAATGCCCAATTATGGTCGTCCAGCGAAGCCGGGTAGACGACCTGCACGGCTCCAGGCTGGGTAGGGTGAGGGTTGTCGTTTGCCGGATCGGACGAGTACGCCAATCCCGTCTTCTCCTGCCCGAGCGACCGCAGAATCTGCTCGGGCTCGCCTGCTCTCGAGGCAGCCAGCTCGATGACAGCGTCCGCTGCAAGGGCTGTCAGGTTCAGCGCCGCCGCCAGTGCATTCTCCTGCACGGCGGCCTGAATGAGGTTGTAGACCTCTGCATCGTCGTCTGCAAGACAGGCAGCCACACTTTCGACAGCGGCTTGCCTACCGTCTCCCACTCGTCCGCTCTTTCGCACAGGGTCAGTCTCTCGTACGCGCGTGCCGGATGCGCCGCGGACCGGGTGCGCGACGGCGACGGCAGTCCGTGACTCACCGTACGTTGTCGTGCAACCTGTCGGTGCACGCTCGTACCGATGGGACTGCGCCAGGTTGCACCCCTGCCGCACCGACAGCTGGGCTGCTGTACTGCCTGGAAGGTCAGCGGTCGGGGCTATCGTGCCGTGCGTTTCGGGGCACGGATGGCGGCCTCCAACCGCAGGCCGGTCCCGACGAGGACGAGCAACCACGCCAGCGTGAATGGACGGTCGGTGGTTGTGCCGAGAGTCAATAGGGCGATGAGCAGTCCGACCACGATTGCGGCGGTACCGACGTTCCGGAGGGTGATGGTGGTCAACACGCGGCTGAGTGTGCCAGGGCACGTGGCCGTGCAGCCATCCCGGACGTACTGATCTGCCGCAGAGCGTGCGCGTCGCCAGCCGGGATCCATTCACATGGCGCCGGCTGCCGTGCGGCCCGCTGGCGTCCGCAGCCAGTTGAAGAAATATGACGCAAGGTGTCAGGGTTTGGGTGGAGCATGGGTTCATCGGTCGGCGCCGGTGAGAGGCGCGGACCACGGCGCAGATAGATGCGGAGAGACAAGGACAACCATGCGCGAAACCCCACAAGATCTCGAAAAGCTCCAAGCCCTCCTTGACGCCTCCCTCGCCGGCTCCACCTCCCACCTCCGCTCGATCATCAACACCGCGCGCACACTGAACGCGGAGCAGCTCACCCAGGTCCTGACCGGCATGTGCACCCTCGCTCTGTCCAGCGTGACGGCAAAGGGTGAGCCGCGGATCAGCGGTGTCGACGGGCACTTCCTGCGAGGCAAGTGGTACTTCGGCACGGCGCCCGACGCCGCCAAGGCGCGCCACCTTGCGGCGCGGCCCGCCGTCAGCGCCGCACATATGCGCGGTGAGGACCTCGGCGTTTTCACGCACGGCAAGGTGGAGATCCTCAACCCCCGAAACGGCGACCAGGCCACGGACTGGCCGGACGTGCTCGCGTACTTGAAGGACTTCTACGGCGACGACCCCTTCGACTGGGACAACGACGTGGTCTACTACCGGCTGCATCCGCACTGGATGGCCGTCTATGCCCCAGACATCGCAAAGCTCACCGTGGCGTCCCAGCCCTGATCCACAGCACGGCCAACCGATGCGCGTCCAAGACTCGCTTCGTCAGAGGTCTCGTTACCGCCTAGCTAGAGCCGGACTGCCCCTTCTGTCCTTAGGGTGGTGGGAGCCGTCCCCGCAGCGGGCCGGCCGTCCGTCCCTCGTTCACGCCACGGGAGAGACACCATGACCTCCACGTTTGCCCGACGGTTGACGGGCGCGGTCGGCCAGGTCGCGTTGGGCGCGATGCTGCTCGTTGCCGGCATCGCCCACCTGACAGTCGCGCGCCAGGAGTTCTTGGCGCAGGTGCCCTCCTGGCTCCCGCTCGACGCCGATCTCGTCGTCGTCGCCTCCGGAGTGGTCGAGATCTGCCTCGGGCTGGCCCTGCTCGCGGCTTGGAGACAGCCTGTACGCGGCCTCACCGGAGCGGTCGTAGCGGCCTTCTTCGTCGCGGTCTTCCCGGGCAACATCGCTCAGTTCACCGAAGGGCGTGACGGATTCGGCCTGGATACCGACGCGGCACGGGCGGTCCGCCTGCTCTTCCAGCCGCTGCTCGTGCTCTGGGCGCTTGCCGCCACCGACGTGCTTTCCACGCTGCGCTCACTGCGCCGTCGCCCCTGACACACGAACCGGATCCAACGACATCGTCAGCCCGTTTGCCGCTCGCTACCTGGGTGCCAGTTGCAGATCATCTCTGATGACGACCATGGATGTCCAGATGCCGTCGCCCCACCGACACGAACCCCCATGCCTGCGAGCAGCGTGTCCCGATGAACGGGGGTGGGCCGTTCTCGACGGTCGCGACTGCGGCGACGAGTGGACGCCCCGGACTTGGACGGGTGCGCTGTTGATGGGGGACCGGGCGCCGTGGACCTGGTGATGCCCTGTCGTCACCCCTCGCTTACCCCCGAAAACCCTCACTCATGGTTGGCGATCAGTGACAAGTGGCGATCACCGCATGATTGCATCTGTGCAGCTCATCGACCACATGCGACAGCCGATAACGAGGTTGTGGTGTTACTTTCGGCAACAAGGGGTCGTTGGTTCGAATCCGGCCGTCCCGACAGGATGTAACCGCAGTTCAGAAGGCTGATTCGAGTAATCGGGTCGGCCTTCTTCGGGACCACGGCGGTCAAGTGCGCCGTCTGTAGCGCTCCTTGGCCGTCCAACGGCTGGTCTCTTGCCTGCCGGATTTTCGCTCGAATTGTCGATGCGGCCCCGCAAGGCGGGAAGCGCTGGCCACGGCCGGAGACACAAGATTCTGAACCTTGGGGCCTGGGGCGTTAAGCGCTCGGGCATCGCGGGTCATTTGACTAGCCGATCAACCAGTGTGGCTAGTTGGTCGGGGTATTCGTCGGTGACCAGGTGGCCGGCAGCGTAAACGATGTCAGCGTCGACACGGATCCGTTGTCGTGCTCCTAAGCGCAATCGGTCCGGGGGCAAGAACACGTCTTGGTCTCCACTTGCGATCACGATCGGCATCGTGCGAGCTACCGCCGGTACGAGATCTTCGGAACTCACCGGCCGGGCGTGTCGGGCGACCAGCGTCATCCACTCCACCAGGTCGGCGCGGGGCGCTCGGCCGGAAGCAGACAGGATGCGCAGTAACCGAAGGCTCGAAGCAGTTCGTGGCCGCACTAACCAGCTCAGGAACGCCAGCAAGACACGGGGAGTGATCCTGAGCCGGCACAGTCCTCCTGGCGCCACGGCGACCTTGCCCCGAATTCGCGAATGATCTGCGACGAGCGCGACAGCCCCGCCGAACGAATGCCCAAACACCACGACCGGCCCGGAGGTGGCCTTCTCGACGACCTCTCCCAGCCATGAGCCGTACCAGGTGAGCCGGCCACCGGCCGTACCCGCTTCACCAGAACTCAGCCCAGGTTGACCCGGGATGTCGGCACCGACCACCCGGTACCGCTGAGCCAAGGCCGTGAGGAGCGGCAAGTAGGCAGCTGTGCTGAAGCGGTCACCAGCGACGAAGACGACTGTGACCGAACCTGTGCCAGCGGTGACGACGTGCGTGTCTTCACCCTGCGCACGAATCACGTGCCGATCGTGGTGAATCGGCCAGGAATTCAGCTGCTTCTCGCACCATTGGCGAATACTTTCCCTGCCCGCAGGAGTCCGGTAAATCGATGTCACTGCTGCATTCTGCACCAAGGTGATCGGAAGATCCCGGTGCCCAGCGTACGTGCAATGGCTTGTCCGTTCAGCCCAGCGAGCCCACCTGTCTTAGCTGGTCGGAACCCTCCGGTCTTCTGCACACTGCCTGCCCTGAACCGTGTGCTGCGGTCGTCGAGCGCGTCAGCGCCTGGGGACCAGGTGGGGACCACACGGCATGCGCGACGGTGGCCAGCATTCCGTCGACTACACGGCCTGATCTTAAGCTCTGACAGCGTCGTGTAGTGCCGGTCGAGCAAAGCCGCGTACTCGCTCTCGTCGGCTGGGTACCGCTTCGATCCTGGCAGGCTGTGGAACCTCGCCCACCGGTCTGGGTACTGAACGCGAAGCCGGTGGGCGAACGGCGGGCATTCGGGCCAACGTTGCTCCCACAGCTCCGTCAAGGTCTGCGGGGTCAGTTCTTGGCTCGGGGTCACCGGGGTGTTGTACCTCAGGTGGGAAGGGCGGCCTCGGCGGGGACCGGACAACGACCCCACGTCGTGCACGAGAGCCAACGACAGCGACTGGCGGAGTCGGCCGGTGTCGCGGACCGGGTTGGTGGGGGTGGCGCCGTGGCGTACGGCCAGAGCGAACATCTGACTGAGTACGACCTTCACGCCTTTGGCGGCTGAGGGGCGGTCCTTGGCGATGTCGCGCAGGAACCGGTAGAGGCGTCCGACGCTGGCTTCCCGGATTCGGAGGTTGCCGAGGGCGGGCAGGATCGTGGTTTGGACGCAGGCCGCGTATCGGTGGATGGTCTGTGGCGCGATGCGTTCCTCGGCGTTGATCTCTTCGACCCACAGTTCGGCGAGGGCGCTGAGCGGCGGAACCGGGCGCGGGCCCGGAATCTTTTCGGGCAGTTTCCCGATCCGGATTCTTCTGGAGGCGCCGATGGCCAGTTCAGGCCGGCCATGGTTCACCGCTCCGCGTCGGTGTGGTCTTCGGGCCAGCGCTCGACCTCGCTGCGCCGGTAGCGCAACGTGTTGTCGACGCGGATGGCGCGAGGCCCTTGCCGCGGCGGTGCCAGGCTCCACGGCTCGTTCGCCCAGACGCTCCACCGACGTGACGGCCGTCCTGTGGAATCCGGACCGGCGTGGAGACCGGATAGGATTTCTGCTCCTGCACGGAACGGGGTCGTGCTCGGCCGGTCGCGCCGCTTCGGCCTCGCCGGGCGCCGTGGCGTCCGGGACGAAGGGTGGACACCCCGGATGCACCAGCGGATCCTGCTGCGAGCCCGCAAGGGCCCGTTCGACGTCGTCACCGCCGAGGAGACCTACGAGCGGGACTGGATCGGGAAGAACAGCGGCAACCTGGTCTTCAGCCACGCCGCGCACAAGCTCCTGTCCACCTCGGCGGCGGAGATCACCCCGTCGCGGTTCCGGGCGGACCCGCGCGATGCCGACGAGATCAACGAGAAGTACGACGTCTTTGTGATCCCGCTGGCGAACGCGTTTCGCCACGATTACGCGAACCGGCTGATGTCGATGACCCGGCTGATCGAGCGGCTCAAGATCCCGGTGGTGGTGCTCGGGGTCGGGGTGCAGACCGACGTGGACGGCGACCGCGAATACCTGCGCCCGATCGACGAGCCGGTGAAGGCGTTCTGCCGGGCGGTGCTGGACCGATCGCACAGCATCGGCGTACGCGGCGAGATCAGCGAAAGCTACCTGCGTACGCTGGGTTTCTCCGCCGTCGAGCAGATCGGCTGTCCGTCGATGTTTCTGCACGGCGACAGCTTCCGGGTCGAGAAGGCGAAGGCGACCCTGGGCACCGAGGATCGGCTCGCGTTCGTCATCTCGCCATACGTCCGCGCGTTGGCCCCGATCGTCCACCACCACTACCAGCGCTACCCGAACCTGCGCTACGTGGCGCAGGGCCTGTACACCCTCGGCACCCTGCTCTATGGCGACGCACCGAATTTGCGCGGCAAGACCGACGACATGCCGATCCACACCTCACACCCGCTCTTCGTCGAGGACAAGGTGCGGATGTTCGTGGACCCGTGGCCCTGGATGGAGTACCTCTCCGGATTTGACTTCGCCTTCGGCACCCGGATCCACGGCACCATCACGGCGCTGATCTCCGGCACTCCTGGGTATCTCCTCGCACACGACTCGCGCACCCTGGAACTGGCCCGCTACTTCGACATCCCGCACCGGTTGATGCGCGACGTACCGGCCGACGTCGACGCCGCCCAACTCTACGAGGAAGCCGACTACACGGCCCTGAATGAGGGCCACAAGGAGCGCTTCGCGCGGATCACGGCGTTCCTCGCCAAGCACGACCTCGGCCTTTCGTTCGCCGACGGGGACAGCGCCATCCGCTTCGACGACCAGGTCCGCCAAACCGTCTACCCGCAGGCGGTCCGGCCCGCCTCCGCCTACACCGCCGAGGAACTGCTGGCGCGCATCCAGTGGCAGCGCGACGAGAACCGGGCGCTGCAGCAGAAGCTCAAGGCAGTCCGCGCGCAGCCACTGCGCGAGCGGGTCAAGCAGGCGGTGGGCGGCCGGGTCCGCCGGATACTGTCGCGCTGACCGTCCTGCGCCTGTTCGACAGCGGAGTGGTGAGCGCCAGCGCCGCGACGGTGCCCGGTCGGGTGCCGACGTCGATCACCCGCCGTCCGGCCCACACCCCCGCCGCGTCCAGCAGCGCCTCCGCCGGGTACGCGCGGAGCTTGGCGATGCTGCGCTCGTACGCCCCGCCCGTCCGGCCCACCGCGACCGTTCGTGTACGCCGAAGGCGTCATTGATCATGGCGGCAGCCTGGTGCTTCAACGTCACTTTTGCTTCGGCGTTGGGCGTGGCGCGGGTACGAGGACGGCCGCCGAGTTGATCACCGATGGCTTGTGAGGACAACCGAGGATCGCGTGATGGCCGTGGGCCACACCGTAGACCCTGCCCGGTGACTCCCGGTTCAGGCGAGGAGTAGGAACGTCGGCACCGCAATGAGTGAGCCGGCGAGGGCGCCTGCGACAACCTGTCCAATCGTGTGATCGCCCAGCCGCACGCGGGACCAACCCACCAGGGCGACGAGCGCCAGCGAAGGAACCAGCGCCGGCCCGAACACGATGACCAGTACGGACATCGAGCCGGCCGCGACCGCAGCATGGGCGCTGAGCTTCCACGCCTGGTTGATCGCGGTGACGATGAGCAGTACGGCGAACATCACCACAACCAGGGCGATGAGCGGCCGCGGAGCGCCAGCGAGGACGAGCACGGAGAGACCGAGGAGAACGGACACCATTCCGTAGACCAGAGGCATGCGGCGCTGCTCGCGTACCCCGATGTGGTGGTCGGTCAGTCGTCCCCGCCGTACTCCGACCCAGATGACGGCGTACGGGACGACGGAGCAGAACAGGATGGCGAGCAGCGCCCAGCCGAGGCCGGTCAGCACGGCGGGCGCGGTGCTGTGCAGGGCGATGATCAGTGGCATCACCGCCGCGAAGACGGCCGGCGCGAGAATCTCGGTGACGACCCGTGCCACTCGAGACGGGGTACGGGCCGGCCGATCGACGACTGCGGGCATGTGACAGTTCTACCGTCCGGACGTCTGCGACGTGGGTACGGCATCCGACGCGACTCGCGTGACGGCCGCGCAGCGGCAGGGAAGGAGATCGTCCGAGTGACCGGAGTAAGTCATGTCACCTGGTCGGCGGCGCCGAGGTTGCCGGGTGGCCGAATCTCCGGAGGGCCAAGCAATTGGGCAGGAGTGTCGTCCGACCCGTCGGCGGGAGTCGCGCCGTCGAGGCGGGATGCCAGAGCCGCACCGATGACCACGGCTTCAACCATGGCGGTCTGTCGGTCGCCTTGGCGGCCGGCTTCCTCGGCAGCGCGTTGTGCGTATGCGGTGACCGTCGTCGACACCAATGGCCGCAGGGTGGCGTAGCCGTCCAGGGTCCACACGGTGATCCTGACCCGTCGCAGGGGAAGCGTCCGAGCGATCGGCAGGGCGTCGCGGACACCGGACGGCGGCGGAAGCGGCGTGATCTCAGGCAGCACGGCGTGGATCCGTGCACACGACGGATACAGCTGGCAGTAGTCGCGAAGCGCCGCGGCTCCGACCCAGAGCCGACCGACCCGACAGCCGTTCGACGTGGCCTCCGCGTCGGTCGGCCGGGCCTGGTCGGCGTTAAACCGCGCCACCTTCCTCGCGTACGCGCAACCGGACCAGCTCCCCGCGCGGAGATGCCTGCCGGCAGGCCGGTCGACGGCCACTGATCGATCGCCCTGCCCGTCGCTGTCTCGTCGCGAACCGTCACCGTGGCCATGCCGCTGCGCTCCTTGCCGTGAGGTGAGCGGCACGATGGCACGACGGTCCGACGATGCCGCTCGGTCAGCCGCCTGGGCAGCGGGTATCCCCGCCGCTGTGCTCCACGCAGTGCCCCGGCGGGCCGGGCGTCGTCGGTGCCGGCGCCGGTTCGAGGTCCCGGCCGGCGAGCAGGGCGAACGGCACGGCGGGCACGGCGATCACGACGGTCAGCACCAGGAGGACAATCGCGGTGCGTACCAGTCGCAGGTGGTACGCGACGAGCGCGATGACGGCCGGCCCGGCGGTCGCCACCAACGCGGCGACCAGCAGGGCCACGCTCGCCCGACGTTGAAGGTCCGCGGACTCGCCGGGCTGGTCGCCGTAGCTGACGCTCCACTGCTCCAAGCCGATGCCCACCCACCACACGGCCGCCGCGATCAGCCCGCAGACCCAGACCAGGACCAGGAATCCCACGATCGGGCCACGCCGCCGCCCCGCGCCGACCGCCTCAGACGTCATACCGCCCAGCGTGGACGGCTCAACCCGGCCGCGCATGAGTCGGCGTACTCAGGGTCTGCCCGACGAGACGCCGCCCACTACGTCGCGCTTCAGTTGTCCCGCGTTGAGCGATCTACTGCTCGCCGGAGCGCTGCCGGCTGTTCGGCCCAGGGCAGTGCCCACACCCGTCGACCATCACGACTCGTCAGCGGGAAGGGAGCTTGACCAGCGCGACGCCGAGCGAGGGTAGGTTCGAGTCGCATGTGGACGGGTAGGGCTGCCCGCATGGTGCGGATAGTGTGGCCCGATCGGCGCGGCGGGTCATCCTTGCTCTGCGGACTCGCGCTCGGTGCTGGCCTGGCGATCGCATATTTTCGCTTGGTCAGCATCGAGGATTCGTGGATGGCCCTGGTTCCGGTGGCGATCGCTGTGGTGCTGGTTGGCATTCCCTACCGGGAAGGGCCGCGGCGAGTTGCGCCGCTCGCGCCGTGGCGCTCCTTGGTCCTGGGCCTCGGCCTGGCACTGTCCGCGAGTGCGATCGTGGCAGCGATCGTCGGCGGATGACCGATCCAACTTTCGCCAACCGGCTGGACCGGGCCAACCAGCCCGCCGTGCCCGGTCCGAACCACATGCGGGGCTGGTCAAAGTGAAGGTGGCCTACGCCTGCTGCAGCTCCTTCCGTCACCCGTGCAGCATCGGCTTCTGACCGGTCACGCCGCCTTCGCGGCGCGCCGCCGCACCGGGCGTTCGGCCTGCACGATCGTCGAGAGCCGACCGTTGATCAGGTGGCCGAGTACGTCCAGGAAGACCTTGCGGTCGTGGGACGGGACCGTGGAGAGGATCTCGGCCTGGAGCCGAGTGACGATCTCGCCGGCCTCGGCGACCATCCGCTCGCCCTGAGGGGTGACCTTGACGATCCGGGCTCGCCGATCGGTCTCCGACATTCGGCGCTCGGCGAGCCCGGCCCGCTCGAGTTCGTCGAGGGTCACGACCATGGTGGTCTTGTCGATGCCGCACAGCTCACCCAGCTGGGTCTGGGTCAGCTCGCCGGTCAGGCCACGCTCCAGTACGCAGTATGCCCGGGTCGAGATGCCCAGGCCGGACAGGGCCGTGGCGTGCTCCTGGGCCAGCGCGTGGGTGGCCCAGGACATGAGAAACATCAGGTCGGGCACGTCGCTCATGCCACCCAGCCTAGCAACTAGTCCGCGATCAGAACTATCTCGTGTCGGAGCAAGTTGGTCCCGCCCTTCCGTATGGCGGGACGATCCGGTTACCGTCGTCGCAACCGATCGGGGAGATCCGCGCATGCCGTCCGCACCGAACGTCTATACCCACGGGCACCACGAGTCGGTGCTGCGTTCGCACCGGTGGCGTACCGCCGAGAACTCCGCGGCGTACCTCCTGCCGCACCTCGTGCCGGGCATGTCGGTGCTCGACGTCGGGTGCGGGCCGGGCACCATCACCGTCGACCTCGCCACCCGCGTCGCACCCGGACGGGTCACCGCCGTGGAGATCACCAGCGACGCACTGCAACTCGCCCGTACGGAGGCCGACGCACGGGGCCAAGGAAACATCGATTTCGTGGTCGCCGATGTCCACGCGCTCGACTTCCCCGACAGCGAGTTCGACGTCGTGCACGCCCATCAGGTGCTTCAGCATGTCGCCGATCCGGTCGGGGCGCTGCGCGAGATGCGCCGGGTTGCCCGTTGCGGCGGAGTTGTCGCCGCGCGGGACAGCGACTACGCGGGGTTCGCCTGGTTTCCGCGCGTGCCCGCGCTGGACGACTGGCTCGCCCTGTACCAGCAGGCCGCCCGCGCCAACGCAGGCGAGCCGGACGCCGGTCGACGCCTGCTGTCCTGGGCCCGCTCCGCCGGGTTCACCGACGTCAGGGCGACGGCGAGCACCTGGTGTTTCGCCACGCCGGAGGACAGGCGGTGGTGGGGCGGGATGTGGGCCGAGCGGATCCTGAGTTCGGACCTGGCCCGACAGGTGCTGACCTCGGGCGCCGCGACGGCGGAGGACCTGCGCGGCATCTCCGAGGGCTGGCGGGAGTGGGCCGCGGCAGAGGATGCCTGGTTCGCCGTTCTCCATGGCGAGATTGTCTGCCGGGCCTGACGCAAAGATGCAGGACCGCTCCCGCAACGTCCGATCCTGCCGGTGGGCGGACACCCTCGACCATGGTGGCGAGGTCTGGCGGGCCGAGAGCGCTGCCTGGCCGGTGCGCTCGGTGCCTGCTGGACAGGGGAGGTGGGGATGGGCGTGTATGACCAGCACGAGCGTGAGGCCGCCCAGCACCTTGCCGTCTTCGGTTTGCGCGTCGAGGTCGGCCAGGTTCCTGTCGTTCGGGCTGCCCTGGTGCGTGAGGCTCGGCGCGAGGCGGACTTCTACGCCGGTTCGGGCGCCGTCCCCGGGAACACGCAGCGAATGCGCATCTGCGCTGTCGAGCTCTGGCACGCCGGCGCCGCCGAGGACGCCCTGTTGGTCCACCGCGCCCGCGGCACCAGTATGGACGCGAGCGGCGCCGTCGACGCGGAGCTGATGCTCGGGGCAGGCGTGGCCAGGACGAAGGAGTACCTCACGGCGTTGTGCACCGACGAGGCCCGAGAGATCCTCGACCAGATCGCGTGGATGGAGGAGTCTTACGACGCCGAACGCTACGCAGCCTTCCTCGACGACTACTACCGGGTCGGCTGAGAGCATGGGCGCCGATCGTGGGCGCACGCGGTCATGGTGCAGCCGACCCGCAGCGGGCGAGCCCGAGCGTGCAGGCGGTGTGACGGTCGTGCGGGTCCGACCGTGCGCGTCGACCGCGCCCGGCCCCGCCCGACCTGCGTCGGACGGGGCCGAGCCGGGTTACGACAGGGACCAGTGCTGGCTGGGCGCGCCGTTGTCGGTCCACTGCACGACGTCGCCGCCGTCACCCGGTGCGGCCGCCGCGACCTCCATGACCTTCCGTGCCGCCGGTGTCGACGGTCACGACGGCGGTGTGCCAGACCCCGTTGTTGTAGGGACCGCCGGACGAGGTCAGCCGGCTCCCGTAGACGCCGTTGTCCCGGTTCTCGACGTAGACCGAGCCGCCGTTGAGGGAGAACGTCAGGTTGCTGGACTCGTCGGCTGGACGGGCGCCCTGCGCAGGTGGGCAAGCGCGTACGCGGTCACGGGGGGCGTCACGCCGGGGGGACCCGGTCAAGGAAACCCAGAACCTGGGTCAGCCGTCCGTTGTCGTCGGTCACCGCCACGTCGAAGCCCACGATCGGAGCCTCGACGCCTTCGGGCCCCAACGCCCAGGTGAAGCGGGCCTGGTTGTGGTGACCGTCGACCGGTCCGACCAGCCGGAACCGCATGCCGGGGAACTGGCCCTGCACGGCGGCGATCGTCGCGTCGATCGCCTCCAGGCCCTCGGCGACGGCCATCGGGTCGACGTAACGACCCCCGGGTGCCCACAGGTCGTCGATGTCCCGGCGGCGCTTCGCCGGATCGGTCTCGTTCCAGGTGGCGATATAACGCTCGGCCAGCCGATCGAACGTGGTAGCCATGGGCTCTCTCCTCGCTTGCCGGGACGGGGGCGGGATTGTCGCCGCACCCGGACCAGATGATTTCCGGCGCCCCGGCGTGCTGTCGATTACCTCGCAGGTAATGAGCTGCGCGCACCGGCACGGTCGTTAGGGTCGGCGGCGTGACGACTACGATCAGCACCGTTGGCCCGGTAGGCGAGCTGCTGCGTGACTGGCGCCGACGGCGCGCAATGAGTCAGCTCGATCTGTCGATCGAGGCGGGAGTGTCGGCCCGGCATCTGAGCTTCGTCGAGACGGGCCGCTCCCGGCCGAGCCCGGAGCTGATCCTGCGGCTGGCGGAACATCTCGACGTGCCGCTGGCGGAACGCAACACGATGCTGCTGGCCGCCGGCTACGCGCCCGCCTATCCCGGCCGCGAGTTGGGCGACCCGGAGCTGGCTCCGGTACGTGTCGCCATCCGCCAGATCCTCGACGGTCACCACCCGTACCCCGCACTGCTCGTCGACCAGCACTGGCATCTCGTCGACGCCAACCCCGCCATCGCGCTGCTCACCGCTGCGGTCGCGCCCCACCTCCTCGCCCCGCCGATCAACGTGCTGCGGCTCAGCCTGCACCCCGACGGCATGGCGCCGCGAATCCTCAACCTGCCCGAGTGGCGCGCGCACCTGCTCCACCGGCTCCGCCAGCAGGCCGCGACAACCAACGACCCGGCCCTGCACGAACTGCACGAGGAGCTTCGTGGCTATCCCGGGGGTGAGGGCCATGCGGCACCGGTCAGTGACGTCGCTTCGCGTGTGGTGATCCCGCTGCGGTACCGCCACGACGGTCAGGTGCTCTCCTTCTTCAGCACCACCACCCTCTTCGGCATGCCACTGGACGTCACCGTCGCCGGGCTGGCCGTCGAGGCATTCTTCCCCGCCGATCCGGCCACCACCGAAAGGCTCCACGCCCTGGCGTAGGCCGGTGGCGCGACCGTCCACCGTCCGCCCCGTGGGATCCGCGATGCCGGCGCCTGCACTTCTCACCCAACTCGTAGACGCAGTCGGAGGGCCCCGTCGAGCGGGGTCACCGATTCACACGTGGTGCGAAAGAATGCGCGCCATGGGACTTGATCTTTATGTCGGACCGTTGACCCGCTACCACCTGAACGACTGGCTGACGATCATGCAACAGATCGGCGCACGGGACGGACTCGACGTGCGGATCGTCCGGGCGCAGGAGGATGACGATCGCGAGACCGACCCCGACGTGGTGTACGACGCCGTACGGGGGTGGCAGCAGTGGCTCGGCGAGGCGCTCGGCGCCCCGGCGGACTGGCCGGAGGGCACTAACCGGCCGTACTGGACCGACAAGCCGGACTGGGACGGGTTCGGGGCGGTCCTGCTGTTCGCCGCGTACGACGAGCGCCCCGATCTGCAGCCGGGTCCGTGGGACAAGCCGGACAGCCCGCGTGCGTTCGCCGACGCCCCCGCGTTCCAGGCGGCCTCGGCGCAGCCCGAGCGCTATCTCAGTCTGCTGGCCGGGGTGGAATGGTGGCTACCGCTCGCGACGGACCCGCTCGTGATCGAGGCGCCCCGACCGGGCGGCCAACCCACCCGGATGGCGTCGGTCGGCCGGCTCGAGGCGGAACTGCGCCTGCTGAACGAACGCACCGGCCTTCTCGCCGGGTACGACCCGGCCGAGTTGCGGCGCGGGCCGACGACGGACCACCCCACGGTGGGGGATATGGCCCGGTTCGGCCTCGCGGTGATGCTCGACCTGGCCGAAACGGCACTCACGCACCGCCAGCCCTTCCTCCTGGACTACTGACTCACCGGCGGGAGGGCTCGCGGCCCGGACCGCTCAGGGGACGGCGACGGTGAACGGGTGCCCGGGACGGTCGGGACGCCATCCGTCGGTAAGCGCTGTGCGGATGACCCGCTCGACGAGCGCCGGCACCACGGGCTGACCCGGTTGTGCTCCCATCCAGTTGTCCAGCCGGGGCGACGGCATCAGCGCGACAAGGACAGCCCCCGGCTCCTGCGCGTGCTCCACCGCGAAGGACAGCGGGCTCAGGCCCCGGCCCTGCTCGTACGAGGGCTTGTGACGGACCTTCCACCTGAAGGTCACACCGTCGACGGAAATGAGCCGGCTGCCCTTCTTGGGAATCGCCGTGGTGCCGTTGCTGCGGCCGCCGGGCCCACGGCCGGCTTTCCAACTCCCGGTCGCCTGTGGGGAGACGTGGCGGCTCTCCACCTATCCGGGACACGACGACTACGACGTCGACCTGTTCCCGACGACGGGCGAAGCGTGGGGGCGGCCGGTGTTGGCCTCCGCGGACGGAACGGTGACGGTGGCGGGGATCAACGGCTCGCTTGGCGGTCGTACCCCGCAGGACCCGGACGGGCCGCGGGGCCGGGGCGGCGGCTACTGGGTCAAGATCGATCATGGTGGGAAGTGGGAGACGCAGTACCTGCACCTGCTCGAAGCGCCGTCGGTCACGGCAGGTCAGCGGGTGGCCCGCGGCGACCAGATCGGGCGGGTCGGCAGCACCGGGAACTCCGGTGCCCCCCACCTGCACTACGAGCAGCGGCGTGGCTGGAGCAAGGTGGAGGCCCACTTCGACGGCGTACCGTCGGGCATCACGTCCGACGACCGTGAGTACACGGTCCGGCGGACCAGCGCGAACTGCGGCCCGTAGGCGGACGGGTCAACGGGCTCCCGGCTGGCCAGCCAATTGTCGGCCCGACGGGTGTGCCGGTCGTCAGCTGGGGTGCCGGGTAGGTTGCAGTTGCGAAGACCCCACAAAGGCCGCCGAGGCTTGTGGACAGGGTTCTGGCCGCGGGGAGGATGGCATGGCGACGCAGCGCACCGTGTTGGTAATTCCGGGCAGCAGCGGCTGCTGGCACTTTCCCCACCAGTTGTTCGCTGCCGATGCAGCGCAGATGCGCGGCGCGCAGATGCACTACGTGTCATGGAGCGGCGAGGCGCCACCCGAGCCGGAGGCGCGGGGACCGTGGGCAGTGAAGCAGATGACGGCGGCGCTTCGTGATTTGCCCAAGCCGTTGATCATCGCCTACTCCCTCGGCACGCTCGCCGCAGACCTTGCTGCCGACTATGACCTGCCGGCAATCTGGATCACGCCGTTGCTGCACCGGTCAGAGGTGGTTGAGGGTCTGCGCCGGGCCGGCGCGCCCTGCCTTCTCATCGGCGGCACGGCGGACAGCACATGGCGTCCGAAGCTCGCACGCGAGTTGTCACCGCATGTGTTCGAAGTGGAGGGTGGCGATCACGGGCTCCGCGTCCCGGGGCCCCTCGCCGGGTCTGCGGCGGTGCTCGGTGAGATGGCTACGGCGATAGAGGAGTTCCTTGACCGGGTTCTCTGGCCGACACCATCCCAGGTCCGTTGACCGACGAATTACGAGCGTGGTCCGGCCTCTTGAGGAGTGGCGAGGCATAGATCACCTCGCATGAAATCGGATACCCCCCGCCGAGCCGTCACCTACACTGACGCCTGCCTGGGCCAGGTTGACCGAAACTCTGGTCATCCGATGAGTGCCCGGGTTGGCACCTCACGGGGGAAGGATTCGGCAGTGACAGGTAATCGTCCGTATCGAGGACTTGTCCTCGGCCTCGTCATAGCGGCCGCGTACGCGGTGAGCGGGTGCACACCGCAGCGGCACGACGATGCCGTAGCCGTGCTCCAGGAGGCGGTCAACCGGCTCGACCGAGAGAGCTTTCGAGTGACCGCAAAGGTGACGCGAGGGGATGGGCAGGAACTCAGTGACGTGGTTGAAGTGACGGACCAGTCAAGGAACTGGTGAGTCTTCACGGTGTCCGTGTTGGAGGACGGGGTGAAGGTCACCACGGAGACCCGTCAGATCCGGCAGGACGTCTACACCCGTTTCTCGAAAGACGGCGCGCTGGTCAAAGCCCAAGAGAGCAAGACCTGGGTGTACACCGATGTCACGCGGCACCCCAAGGGCAACGGGCTCATCGAGATGGATGTCCGTGCCCTGGTGAAGCCCTTGGACCACATCGTCCGGGCGGAGCGGGCCGGCGGCGGCAGCTTCCGGGGCGACTTCGACTTCGCAGCAGCCCATGGGCTGAAGGACGGGCCGCAGGACCGAGCCGTGGCGTTCGAGGCGACCGTCGACAGCCAGGGCCGCCTTACCCGCCTTACGTACCTCCGCGAGCCGGCCGGTGAGAGTCAGGGGGACCGGTCGGAACTGACCATCTCCGAGTATGGGACGAAGGTGAAGGTTGATGTCCCGCCGGCCGCCGAGATCACGCAGAACCCGCTGACCAGGTAGCGACCGCTGACGGGCAATCCCAGGCTCAACGTGACGGGCGTGCGGTGTCGTCGCAACGTCGGCACCGGCCTTTCCTCGTCTAAGGCTGGACGTCGTTGGAAAGGTTGATCCGGATCCCCGTGATGCGGTACCCGGCGCGACCGAAAGCGGCCGCCATAGGCGCGTTGCCCAGGTCGGTGGTGGCGGTGATGCGCGACTCCCCATTGACTGCGTGAAGGCGGGTGATCTCGGCGAGCACCTCGTCCACGTAACCGCGCCCGCGGAACTCCGGCACCACCCCGAGATAGCCGACGTTCACGTTGTAGGGCGTGGCGGAGGGAATCGCCATGCCCGCCACCTCGCCCTCGCGCGTGTAGGCGATCCGCCACCATTCCCGCTTGCCCGGCGCCCTGAGATAAAAGTCCATCTCTTCGCGCGCGGTCGCGTCCACGCCCTTGGCGGCCAGGTTCGCACGGGTCTGGGCATCCAGGCTGCCCTCGGCGATTCTCCTGAACACCGCGAGGAACTCCTCGTCGGAGGCCTCGGCGAACCGCAGCCTGCCGGCCGCGTGGGGTACCCCGTCGGCGGGTGCCCATTCGAACTGCAGCCGCTCCACCTCCCGGGTGAGGCCCGCCGCGTGCGCCGCCGCCCGCCGCCACTCCACCGCCGCCGAGGTGGCCGGATCGTCGCGCCAGCCACCGGGGACCTTGATCTCGTACTGCACCGGCTCCGGGAACCCGGCCAACGCGGCCCCGATCAGCTCGGCGGCGACGGCGGCACGGTCGCCAACGGCAGGATCCACGTCGAGGCAGTCGAGCGCGACCGGAAGCGGGCTGCCCTTCGGCCCCCACCACAACGCCCGTCCCACGACCCGGCCGTCGTGCTCGGCGATCCACGTCCATTCCGGCCGGTACATGCCCTCGGCCAGTTCGGCCAGGTAGCGGTCGGCGGGGATCCACCCAACGGGCTCGGTCACGATCCACGAGGTCACGCGGTCGAGGTCTGCGGGGGCGGTAGCGCGGTAGGAGATCACGTGCAGAGGCTAGTGCCCTGACCACGAACTCAGACGGTGTTGGTCAGGCTGCGCGGGTAGCGGGTGCCGCACGGCGTACCGGATCTGCCACCGTCACAGCCTGACCGCCACCGTGCTTTCGGCCCGGCATGCCAGATGGCGTGTCGTCCGACCTCGCCCACGTCGTGGGGCGCCGCGGCCAGGGCACGGAGAAGTAAGGTGAGCGGTGATTCTCGTCAGGAACCGGCGTTTCGGCCTGCTCTGGAGCAGCACGCTACTGTCCAGCCTGGGCAACTGGCTGATGATCGTCGCGGTGCCGGTCTACGTCTACACGATGACCGGGTCGACGCTCAGCAGTGGTTTCGCCTTCGTCGCGCAGACCCTGCCCGCGATCGTCTTCGCACCCCTGGCCGGGGTCCTGGCTGACCGATGGGACCGGCGGGCGGTCATGGTCGGGGCGGACCTGCTGCGCATGATCATCGTGCTGGCGCTGATCGTGGTCGACGACCCGGGCACGCTGTGGCTGCTCTACACGGCGATGTTCTTCGAGAGCGCGATCGGGCACTTCTTCCAGCCCGCGGCCCGGGCGGTGGTGCCCGCCATCGTCGGTCGGGGCGATGACCTGGAGGCGGCGAACGCCTGGAACACGGTTGCGGGCGGTATCGTCCGCCTCGCCGGCGGGCCCCTGGGCGGCGCGCTCTACGCCCTCTTGGGTTTCGACGGTCTGGTGCTGATCGATTCCGCGACCTACCTGCTCTCGGCCGTACTGATCTTCGCAATGGGGCGGGTGCGGGTGGCCGACAACGGACGCCAGCCGGACACGTCGTCCTGGCTGGCCACCTTCTGGGGGCAGGTCCGGGAGGGCCTGGCCTTCCTCTTCGGGCACTTCGTACTCCGCGCGACGCTCATCGTCTCCAGCCTCTTCCTGCTGGCCAACGCCGCTCTCAACGTGCTCCTGGTGCCGTATGTCATCGATGTCCTCGGTGGCGACGCCAGCGACGTGGGCGTCCTGATGGCGGCACTCGGCGGCGGGTTCCTGGCCAGCGCGTACGTCGGCAACGTGCTGTCCCGCAGTGGGCTCCTGCGGATGTCGTTCACCGGATGCCTGACGGGGATCACCCTCTGCTTCGCCGGGCTCTTCCTCATCCATCACTTCGTCGCCGCGCTGGTCTTCATCGCCCTGGCCGGTCTGCCCGGGGGCGCGCTGCTGATGCTGGTCCAGGTTCAGGTCCAACGCCAGACTCCGGACCGCCAACTCGGTCGGGTCGGATCCGCCTTCTCGGCCGCCGAGATGGCCGCGACCGTCGTCGGCGCCTCGGCGGGCAGCATCGCCGGACAACGACTGCCCCTCACCACCACCGTCTGGCTCGTGATCGGCGTGCTGGCGACCAGCGCGGTGCTCGCCGCCGTGCTCCTACCCACCCGACCCGGACCGGCGGCGGAGCCGGAGGCAGTGGCGACGGCGAGAACCGGTGACGATGGCTGCGCGGCATTCATTGATGGCGATTCGCGCAGAGTTGCGCTACCTACTCCGAAACTTTCGGCGCTGTGTGAATCGGGAAGCTCCCCTCCCGTTCGGTGATCTCGCTGGCAGCGAGGTTGTTGACGGATGACGTAGCACTTAGTAGCCTCAGCGCACAACATCATGATATGCAAATGTCTCGATAAGTTTCGGAGGCGACGAACTCGCCGACGACGGGACGGCGGGTGACTCGTCGATGAGGCCACCCGTCGGCTTTCGTCTGCGCGTCCCCGCTAATGAGAGCCCGTCGCCCTGATTCGCCGCGGTCACCCGACCACCGCCGCTCACGATCACCGATGGAGGGCCGTTGAAACGCGTCCGGACCACCGCAGCCGTCATCGCAGCCGCCGCGCTCCTCCTTGCCGGCTGTGGCGGATCAGATGGCAAGTCCGACTCGAAGACCTTCGAGTTCTGGTCGTTCGCCAACATCAACCAGAAGGCCGACGTCGACGTCTACACCAAGGCGCACCCCGATGTGCGCGTCAAGCTCACCGAGGTGGGCAGCACGACCGAGACCGCGCAGGCGCTCACCGCCGCGCTGGCCGGTGGCAAGGTGCCCGACCTGGTGTTGATCCAGGCCGACGACCTGCCGAAGTTCATGCAGTCTCCGGACAACTTCGTCGACCTCACCACGCTGGGAGCGGGCGACATCAAGGGCAACTACCTCGACTGGGTGATGGCGCAGTCGACGACCAAGGACGGCAAGATCATCGGTGTGCCGACCGACGTCGGCGGCCTGGCGGTCGCCTACCGTACCGATCTGTTCAAGGCAGCCGGCCTGCCCACCGACCGGGACGAGGTCTCCAAGCTCTGGCCGACGTGGGACGAGTTCATCAACGTCGGCCAGAAGTACACCCAGAAGACCGGCAGACCGTTCGTGGACAACACGCCGACAAGCGTTTTCTTCCAGGCGGTGAACCAGGGCAGCCAGCGCTACTACAGCGCCGACCGCGAGCTGGACTACGACAACGAACAGGTGAAGGCGGCGTTCGACGTGACGCTGAAGGCCTTCACCGCGGGCATTTCCGCGAAACAGGGGTCGTTCTCGTCGGGCTGGAGCGCGGCCATGAAGAAGGGCGACTACGCGGTGGTGTGCTCACCGTCCTGGATGCTCAGCCAGATGAAGACGAACGCTCCCGAAACAAGCGGTAAGTGGGACATCGCCACCATTCCCGGTGGCTCGGGGAACTGGGGCGGCAGCTTCCTCGCCATCCCCAAGCGCGCCAAGAACGCGAAGGCGGCGTGGAACTACATCTCCGAGATGCAATCGCCGAAGGGGCAGCTGGACCACTTCCTGATGCAGGGATCACTGCCCACCACGCCGTCGGTCTACACGGACCCGCAGCTGGTCGGTAAGACCGACCCGTTCTTCAGCAACGCGCCGATCGGCAAGATCTACACCCAGTCGGTGGTGGGGATCAAGCCCTTCTACTTCGGTCCGCAGGACGGCCCCGTCGGCACCGAGTTCCTCAACACGCTCACCAGCGTCGAGCAGGGAAAGGTGGACCCGGCCAACGCCTGGAACACCGCGCTGACAAACGTCAAGAACGCCGTACGCGAATGACGGAGGGCTGATGTGCGGCAGCCGGGTACCGCCCGGCTGTCGCACATCGGGAAGGTGACGCTTTGACCACCATGCTCACCCCGGCCACGGTCGCACCTGACGCGCGGAAGCCCGATCGCAGGCGGCGGATCCGGCAGGGCGTACGGGAGTTCCTGGCGCCGTACGCGTACATCTCGCCGTTCTTCGTGCTCTTCCTGATCTTCGGTCTCTTCCCGTTGCTGTTCACCTTCTACATCTCCCTGTTCGACTGGGACCCCATCGGCGAGCACCGCTTCGTGGGGCTGGACAACTTCTCCGAACTCCTGCACGACCCGCGCTTCTGGGGGGCGCTGCGGAACACGTTCAGCATCTGGGTGATGTCGACGGTGCCGCAGTTGCTCCTGGCCCTCGGCCTGGCGCACCTGCTCAACCACGCGCGGCTGCGGTTGGCCGGGTTGTTCCGGATGTCGGTGCTCGTTCCCTACGTCACCTCGGTGGCGGCCACGACCATCGTCTTCGCCCAGATGTTCGACCGGGACTACGGCATGATCAACTGGTTCCTCGGGCTGCTGGGCTTCGACCACATCGACTTCACGGCGTCGCTGTGGGGCAGCCACATCATGATCGCCACGATGATCGCCTGGCGCTGGACCGGATACAACACACTGCTGTACCTCGCCGCGCTGCAGGCGATTCCCCGGGAACTGTACGAGGCCGCCGCTGCCGACGGTGCGGGCGGCTGGAAACAGTTCCTGCACATCAGCATCCCCTCGCTACGGCCGATCATCACGTTCACCGTCGTGACGTCGACCATCGGCGGGCTGCAGGTCTTCACCGAGCCGCTGCTGGCCAACCCGGTGGGCGGACTCACGTGCGGGGCGGCACGGCAGTGCCAGACCGTCACCCTCTACCTCTACGAGCAGTCCTTCGGGCAGTTCCACTTCGGCTACGGCGCGGCGGTCGGCGTCGCGCTCTTCGTCATCGTGGTGGCCTTCTCCGGACTGAACTATCTGCTGGCCAGCCGCATCCGTTCGGAGCGCCCATGAAGCCCGTACCCCCGACCACCGCGCCCAGGCGGGCCAGGCGGCGTCAGGCCAACCGCGTCCCGATCCCGGTGTACGCGCTGCTCACCCTCATGTCGCTCGTCAGTGTCTTTCCGCTCTACTGGATGTTCGTGGTGGCGACGACGGATTCCGCCACCGCCACGACTCTCCCCCCGACGCTCACACCCGGCGGCAACTTCCTGCACCTGGCGGAGCTGGTCTTCACCATCGTGCCGTTCGTGCAGTCCCTGCTCAACAGCCTCATCGTCGCCACCACGATCGCCGTAGGCCAGGCGGTGCTCTGCGCGTTGGCCGGCTTCGCCTTCGCCAAGCTGTCCTTCCCCGGCCGCAACACGCTGTTCCTCATCGTCGTGCTGACCATGACGGTGCCGGCGCAGTTGGCCGTGGTACCGCAGTACCTGATCATCTCCCGGTTGAACTGGGTGGACAGCCTTCAGGCGGTGATCGTTCCCGGCCTGGTCAGCGCGTTCGGCATCTTCTGGATGCGACAGCACATCGGCAGCACCATCGATGACGAGCTGATGCAGGCGGCGCGCGTGGACGGCGCGACCACCTGGCAGATCTTCTGGCGAATAGCCTTCCCGCTGGTCCGTCCGGCGGCGTACGTACTGGGGCTGTTCACGTTCGTCTACGCGTGGAACGACTTCCTGTGGCCGTTCATCGTGTTGAAGTCGCCGGAGAACTACACCGTCCAGATCGCCATCAAGGCACTGCAGCAGAACCGGGACATCGATCTGGGCCTGGCCATGTCCGGCTCCTTCCTGGCCACGATTCCGCTGCTGGTGTTGTTCGTCTTCGTCGGGCGCCGTCTGGTGCAGGGGATCATGGAAGGCGCGTTCAAGGGGTGAGGTTCCGTGCCGGTCCGTCATCCGGCCGGCCGGTAGTCGAACCAGTCGAACCCGGCCGTTCCCTCGGTGACATACATGCCGATGACGCGCCCGGTGAACCCGGAGGCGACCTCGGTGGACAGGTAGCGCCCGTCGAGCTCCGCCAGGTACGACCAGCCGTCCGCGGTCTCGACCTCGAACCTGATCGTGTCGCTGCCGGCAGCCGTGACACCCACGAGGCTCGCCTGTGCGAGATCGTCGGACGAGGTGACAGTCGGGGGCAACACGTCGGTGGTCCGGATGCTCAGTGCCACGGTCACCGCCCCCGCCGGCACGGGACACTCCCCGAACACCTGCCGAAACGGCCCGACCCGGCCGATGACCCGGGCCTGTCCCCGCGCGAGTTCCAGGTCGTAGTGATGGGCCTCGTCGATCCTGATCGTCAGGCCGGACCGGCCGGAGCCGGGATCGATGCGGGCGCTGACCCGGCAGTCGTGGTGCTGCTGGCGGCGGCCGACGATGGTGGCACCACTGCGGTCGAGGCTGTCGCCGGTCGCGTGCAGGGTCAGCCAGCCCGGCCGGTCGGTCAACGACCAGGCCGAGGCAGGCCGGCTACGGGGAGAGATCCACTGTGCGCCCAGCCGCTCGTCGTCGAAGTCGTCCCGGTCGGCCCACCGGCTCATTCCCGCCGAGCCGGTCCCGCACGACACAGGATCGACCACCGGCCATCCGTCGACCCAGCGCACCGGCACCAGGAACGTCTCCCGCCCCAGCACGTGGTAGGGCGGCCACTGGCCCCTGGGCCGGATGCCCAGCAGAACCATCCACCAGCTGCCGTCAGCGGCCTCGACCATGTCGGCATGCCCGGTCGCCTGCACCGGCCGGTCGGTGCCGCGATGCGTCAGGATCGGATTGGCCGGCCCGGGCTGGAACGGCCCGCGCGGCGAGCGCGCGCGGGCGACGCTCACCGCGTGGCCGGTGTGGGTACCACCCTCCGAGACGAGCAGGTACCACCAGTCGCCGACCCGGTACAGATGCGGCGCCTCGGGGTACTGGCCGCCCGTTCCCGACCACATCGGCACCGGTCCTTCGAAGACCTCTCCCGTACGTGGGTCGATCCGGTACGACTCGACCCCGGACACCGTCATCCAGCAGGTGCCGTCGTCGTCCCACGCCAGCGACGGGTCCACGTGGGGCAGGTCCAGATGGACCGGATCCGACCACGGACCGGCGGGATCGGTCGCCGTCACGATCAGGTGCCCGCCGAGCGTGACGTTCGTCGTGACGACCCAGAACCGGTTGTCGTGGTAGCGGATCGTGGGCGCGTAGATGCCCCGCGAAGCCGGCGTGTCGGCGGGCAACCGGAGCTGACCGGCGCGGTCGAGCACGTTGCCGATCTGGCGCCAGCCGAACAGGTCACGACTGTGAAAGATCGGGACACCGGGCGAGTACTCGAAACTGGAGCACACGAGGTAGTAGGCGTCACCCGCGCGGCAGATGCTCGGATCGGGCCAGAAGCCCGGGAGAATCGGGTTGCGGTAGCTGGAGGACTCACCGTACGCAGGCTCCGGTTCCATTTCCGCTCCTTCTCGTCCGGGTACGACGCCGGCATGAGTGTCGATGTCGCGAACCGCCTCGGGCAAGCCGCGAGCGGGAGATCCGGGTGCTTCGATCTCCGCGTACAGTGCGGTCAAGCGTGACAACGGAACCACTCGTCCAGGAGGGTTTCCCGGATGGCATCCGTATTCCATGTGGCGACCAGCGGTTCGGATCGCGCCGACGGCCGCGCCGAGCGGCCCTTCCGGACGATCAACCGGGCGGCCGGCGTCGCGCAGCCCGGTGACACGGTGGTGGTGCACGCGGGGGAGTACCGCGAGTGGGTGAGGCCACGCCATGGCGGTCTCAGCGACTCCCGCCGCATCACCTACGAGGCGGCGCCCGGCGAGCACGTGGTGATCAAGGGATCGGAACGCGTCACGGGCTGGGAGCCGCTCGGCGGGACGGTTTGGCGGGCGGTCGTCGACAACTCGCTGTTCGGCTCGTTCAACCCGTTCTCCGAGGAGGTGGCAGGCGACTGGATCGTCTACCGCACGGGCGCGCCACGCAGGCATCTCGGCGACGTCTACCTGAACGGCTTGAGCTTCTTCGAGGTGGCGAGCCGGGCGGAGGTCGACGATCCGCCCCGGCGCACCGAGGTCGTCGACGACTGGACCAGGGTGACCCATCCGGTCGGCGATCCCGATCAGACCCGGCTCGTCTGGTACGCCGAGGTCGGTGAGCAGACGACGATCTGGGCCAACTTCCAGGGCGCCGACCCGAACACGGAACTGGTCGAGATCAACGTACGCCGCAGCGTCTTCTACCCCGAACAGCCACACCTGGACTACATCACGGTCCGTGGCTTCGAGCTGGCGCACGCGGCCAGCCCGTGGGCACCGCCGACCGCCGATCAGCCGGGCCTGATCGGACCCGGCTGGGCGAAGGGGTGGGTCATCGAGGACAACCTGATCCACGACGCCAAGTGCGCGGCGATCTCGATCGGGAAGGAGGGGTCGACCGGGCAGAACCACTCGGCTCTCCGCGGCGACAAGCCGGGCTACCAGTACCAGCTGGAGGCGGTCTTCGCGGCCCGCCAGATCGGGTGGGACCGGGAGCACATCGGCTCGCACGTGATCCGCCGCAACACGATCCACGACTGCGGCCAGAACGCGATAGTGGGCCACCTCGGATGTGCGTTCTCCACGATCGAGGACAACCACATCTACGGCATCGGGGTGAAGCGTGAGTTCTACGGCTACGAGATCGCCGGCATCAAGCTGCACGCCGCCATCGACGTGGTGATCAGGCACAACCGGATCCACGGTTGCTCGCTCGGCACCTGGCTGGACTGGCAGGCGCAGGGCACCCGGCTCTCCCGAAACGTCTACCACCACAACTGCCGGGACCTCTTCGTCGAGGTCAGCCATGGCCCCTACCTGGTCGAGCACAACATCTTCGGCTCGCCCGCCTCGCTGGAGTTGTTCAGCCAGGGAGGCGCCTTCGTCTGCAACCTGATCTGCGGCACCCTGCGGCTGGAGCCGGTGCTGGACCGCGCTACGCCGTACCACCGGCCGCACAGCACGCAGGTCGCCGGGTACGCGGTGATCTACGGTGGCGACGACAGGTACGTGGGGAATCTGTTCGTGGGCGGCGACCCGGGCACGGCCTACGGCGCGGGCGCGGAGGGCGAGGGGCCGGCGCTGGCCGGCACCGCCGGATACGACGGCCATCCCGCGTCGTTCGAGGAGTACCTGGCCCGCCTCGCCGACCAGCCGCCCAGCGACCAGCAGAAGTACCTCGACGTGAAACAACCGGTGTACGCCCGCGTGAACGCCTACGCCGCGGGCGCCCGGCCGTTCGAGGGTGAACGTGAGCCACGGGTACTGGGCGCCGCGAGGGCGACAGTCGTCGACGACGGCGACGGGGTCTGGCTCGTCACCGAACTCCCCGAAGCGTTCGACGAGTCCCGCATCGGTGTGGTCACCGGCCGGGACCTGGAACGGGTCCGGTGCGCCGACGCGGAGTTCGAGGAGGCTGACGGCGGCCCCGCCGTCATGGACGTCGACCTCATGGGCGAGCCACGGCAACCTGGACGAGACGGCGCTGTCGGCCCGATCGAGGGCCTTCGGTCCGGGGCACGCCGTACGCGCCTCTTCTGACGACGTACCCGGCCGGGTCCTGCGGTCACGGGTGCGGCCTGGGCGGTGGACGTTCTGCCGGAGCGGATCGTCGGCGCCTCACCATGCCGCAGCCGACACATGACGGTCGATGCTGTCGACCATGGCGACAAGGACACCGAGTCGTGCCCTAATGTCAGCTGAGGAAACCGGTGATGAGGGTGGCGATTTCCTGGGGGCGTTCGGCGACCATCGCGTGACTGGCGCCGGCGAGGTGCAAGACCTGCAGTGCCGGGTTGTGCAGGCAGGCGAGACGCTCGGCGTTGGCGCGGCGGTAGGCGGCGTACAGCTCGTGGAACGCCTGCTGTTCGGGCAGATCCTCGGTCGCCAGTACGAGCAGCAAGGGGCACCGGATGTCCCGGTAGGCGGGGATGAGATCAAGGGATTCCATGGCTTCGCGCAGCTGCCCGGTCAGCTCCGGACCGGGGCGCAGCCGGCTACGGCCGTCGTCGCAGGGCACCAGATTGCGCTCGAAGGCCGCCACCCAGTCTTCCGGCGCGGCTCCGTACCGTTGGGCCAGCGCACGCTGTCCAGCCAGCGCTGCTGCCACCTGATCGGCGCCGAGCGGTTCGGCGATCATCGCCGCCATGCCATCGAAGACGGCCCGCAGCTTGGCGAGTTCCGTCGCTGCCTGCTTCGGATCCATCCCGGCGAGCTGCTCCGGGCGGCCCAGTGTCGGGTTCCCGTCGAGGCTGACGGCGCCGGGGCACTCAGGGTGGCGCTGCGCCCAGAGCGTGGCCACCATCCCGCCGAGGGACACCCCGACCACGGCGGGAGAGGCCAGGGCCAGGTCGTCGGCGACCGCGGCCAGGTCGGCCAGCACCTCGTCCCAGCGCCACTCACCGTCTCCGGATCGCCCATGCCCTCGTAGGTCGACGGTGACCACCCGGTGGGCCGGCCGCAGGTGTTCGGCCAGCGCCGTCATCTGGGCGAGATTGCCGCCGGCGCCGTGCAGAAGCAGCAGCGGGCGCCCGGATCCGCCGAAGTCGCGGACGGCGATTGGCGTCTTCCCGGAGCTGATGACGGTCTCACGCATGTCTGGTCCTCTCCTGTCGCAGTCGGTCACGGACGGAGGCGCAGAGCACGCCCCGCTCGGGGTGACGGGCCAGCTTGCCGCGGGAGACCAGGTCGTGCACTCCCTGCCGGGTGATGCCCAGCATGGCGCCGGCCACCGCGTATGACACCGACTCGGCGGTCGGGTGACCCACTCGCCGCGCAACCACCTGGCCGAGCGGGCTTCGCCACCAGTCGAGGGGAGGCTCGAACGGGCCATCCCCCGGGTACAGGGTGGAGACCACCCGGATGATGGCTCCCATCGCCGCTCGGTCGTCGTTGCCGAGCAACGTGGTGGCCCAGGATGCTGCCCGCTCGTGGACGATGGCGCGCAGTGAGGCGACACGCTCGTGGCCGTCGAGCAGGATCTCGAGGGGGTCGAGCAGGCGGATGTCGATCAATCCGGCGAGTTGTTCGACGAGGTCCCCATGGCTCGGTGGCATGCCGCCTCCTCCATTACTTGACGATCACTGTCAAGTACTTGACGCTACCTGTCAAGGGGGAGTTGCCGGATCGGCGCGACGCTGCGGCTGCTCTCTGCTGTGTGCCGATCGGATCCGATGGTGCAGTGGAACGGCTCAGCCGTGGCAGCTGTCCCTGGGCGTCCGATCACAACATCCCGTTGCGCGGCGAACGCAACCGAGGGGCACCACCGGCGGCGCGGGCGTGCGGTCACGGTGCCGGCTGTGGCGCCGCGGCCGACCCGCGCTTGGCCCGCTGGATCTGCTCGTAGACGTGGGTCCGCAGTTCGGTGAACCGGGGCAGGGCCCGGGTGGTGAGCTGATCGCGTTCCTGCGGGAGGTCGATCACCAGGTCCTGCTGGACCCGGGTCGGTGAGTTGGACAGGACGAGCACGCGTTGGCCCAGATACACCGATTCGTCGATGTCGTGCGTCACGAAGACAGTGGAGATCCCGCGGGTCAGGTGCAGTTCGCGTACGAGGTCCTCCAGATCTGCGCGGGTCTGCGCGTCCACAGCGGCGAACGGCTCGTCCATGATCAGCACGTCGGGCTGGTAGGCGATGGCCCGCGCGATCGCCACCCGTTGCTGCATCCCGCCGGAGAGCTGCCAGGGATGGCTGCGCGCCGACTGCGGCAGCCCGACCGCGTCGAGGGCGTCGGCGACCGTCCGGGCGCGTTCGGCGCGGGAGAGCTTCTTGTGGCGAAGCGGGAGCTCCACATTGCCGCGGACGGTCAGCCACGGGTAGAGGCTGCGGCCGTACTCCTGGAAGACCACTGCCATCGCCGGGCTCGGCCCCGTCACCGGCGAGCCCTCCATCTCGACGAGGCCGCTTGTGGGCCGGAGCAGCCCGGCGAGGCATTTCAGGAGCGTGGTCTTCCCGCAGCCCGAGGGACCGACGACGCACAGCAGTTCGCCGGGATCCATCGTGAAGCTGAGATCCCCGATTGCCTCGACCTCGCCCCGGCCGGAGGTGTAGACCTTCCGCAGGTGTTCGACCCTCAGCAGGGGGATCCCGTCAGGCACGGGTGGCCTCCTTCATTCCGTGGTACCAGCGCAGGACGCGACGTTCGACGGCACCGAAGGCCACGGCGAGGAAGACGCCGATGAGGCCGAGCAGGAGGATGCCGCTCCACATCTCGGCGATGAGGTAGTTCCGTTGGAAGTAGGCGATCCGGTATCCGAGGCCGGCTGAGGACGCGAACATCTCTGAGATGACCATGAGGATGAGGGCCACCGAGAGTGCCTGCCGGACGCCGGTCATGATGCGCGGACTCGCCGCCGGGAGGATCAGCAGCCACAGCCGGTCCCACCGGGAGACCCGGAACGAGGAGGCGGTCTCCAGCATGACGCTGTCGGTCGCCCGGACGCCTTCGATCGTGTTCAGCAGGATCGGCCAGAACGCGCCGGACACGATGACCACGACCTTCATGGTGTCGGTGATGCCGAGCAGGAGCATCGCGACCGGAATCAGCACGGGCGGCGGAATCGCGCGGAAGAACTCCAGCAGCGGTTCGAGGATCTCGCGCAGCGGGCGGAACCGGCCGATGACGACGCCGGCGGCGACGCCGAGCAGGATCGAGGCGAACAGGCCGGCCAGCAGCCGGTACACGCTCGGCAGCACGTCGTCGACGAACGCCGGGCCGATCCAGGTCCGCCGGAACGCGTCGAGGAGCGCGCGGGGGCCGACGAGGAAGCGGTTCGTCGACCGGGTGGACCAGACGGCCCACAGCCCCACGGTCAGGACGGGAAGCCCGACCGCGAACAGGACGTTCTCGGCGACCCGGACACCGAGGCCGCGCGGCCCGGTCCGGCCCGAGCCGAGGGCGGTCATCGGGCTGCCTCGTCCGCGAGCACCGACTGGTGCCAGGCCAACGAGCGGCGTTCGACGAAGCGGAACACGACGTTGACCAGCAGGCCGAGGACCCCGGTGACCACGACCAGGCCGTACAGGCCGACCGCGTCCCCGGCGGAGCGGGACAGCTCGATCATGCGCCCGAGGCCGGGGTTGCCGATCACCATCTCGGCGGTGACGGCCAGGATGAGCGCGACCGCCGCGCCGAGGCGCAGGCCGGTCATCAGGTACGGCAGAGCGGTCGGGAGGACGAGGTAGCGCAGCCGCTCGGCGCGGGTGAGGCCGAAACTCCGCGCGGTGTCCCGGGCGACGGTGTCGACGTCGGCGACGCCGTAGATCACCTGCACGAACACCTGCCAGAACGCCGCGTAGACGATGATGACGAGCGCGGCGCGCATCTGCAGGCCGAACATCAGGACGGCGAGCGGGATCAGCGCGACCGACGGCACCGGTCGCAGGAACTCGACCGTCGTGTGCGTCGCGCGACGCAGGAACGGCACCAACCCGACCACCGTCCCCAGTGCGACCGCCGCGAGCGTCGCCACCGTCAGACCGATCGCCCACGACGTCATGGTGAGCCGGACCCGCCGCCAGAACGCCAGATCGCGGACCTCCTGGGCCAATCGTCCGAAGACGTCCGTGGCGTACGGCAGGTAGTGCGGGTCGGCCAGTCCCAGTGTCGGGATCAGTTGCCAGACGACGAGGAATCCCAGCAGGCCGACGGCGCCCAGCAGAACCTTGCGCATCGGCCGGCTACTGCTGCTGGATGAGGCGGTCGAAGTCGGGTCGTCGGTCGAGGACGCGGTATTTCTGGGCGAGCGTCGCCAGTTGCTCCAGGCCGGCCCGGTCGAGCTCCCACCCGAACGCCGGGAGCCGTACGGAGTCCGCCACCGCTTCCGGTAGCTCGAGGTTGTCCTTGATGGCTTGGCGAAGGTCCTTCTCGTTGGCCGGATCCTTGGCCCAGGTGAGCGTCTTCCTCATCGCCGACGAGAAGTCCGCGACAAGCGTCGCGTCGGAGTCCTTCAGCCTGCTCGACGTGATCGTCGTCAGGGTGGTGAGTCCGGGGACCGTGGCCTGGTACGGGGCGACCACGAGGACGTCACCGCGTTTGCGCATCTGGGTGATGAACGGCTCCGTCACCCAGGCGGCGTCGATGTTGCCGGCGGCGAGCTGGGCCGGCGCGTCCGGGAAAGCCACCTCGACGAACTTGACCTTGGCGGGGTCGCCGCCGTCCTTCTCGACCGCCGCCATGATCGTGACATCGCCGGCGGCGCCGAGGCTGTTGACCGACACCTTGCGCCCCGCGAGCTGGGCCGGCCGGGTGATGCCGGACTTCGCCGACGCGACCACGGCGTTGATGTCGTCACCGTCGGCGTAGGACGACGCGTAGTTTCCGATGATCACCACACCGAGGTTCTGCAGATCGGCACGGAACGGGCCGAAAGGCTGACCGATGGCGAAGTCGATGTCGCCGTTGATCAGGGCCGGGATGGCCTGTGCGCCGCCCTGGGCGGGCACCACCTCCACGTCGAGCCCCTGCTCCCGGAAGATGCCGGCCTTGATGCCGCCCCACAACGCTGCGGTCTCGCTGATCGGCAGCGCCGCCACGCGGACCTTGCGCAGTTCACCGCTCGACCCGGGGGACGGATCGGTGGCATCGGAGTCCGTGCAGCCGGTCAGGGCGATCACGACGCCGGCGAGAACAGCGAGGGCGGTGGCCTTCTTCATGGACGAGCCCTTCCGTGCGAAGCGCTGGTGCATCCGGAGGAGTGGGGGCCGGCAAGGAGAGGTGAAGCATCCGACCGCGCCGATCAGCGTCATGCAGAAGCGATTGATTGTCAAGAATTCCGATAAGGCGGATCGCATTGCGGTTCGAGTGGTCCGACCTCGATGAGAATTCGTCTTGACGCATGACGATTTTGTGACCAAACTGTGCGGTTGGTGGCGTGGCGGCGGAGGGAGCGACGACTTGGCGATCGTGATCGTGGGCGCTGGTATCGGTGGCCTCACCACCGCGCTCAGCCTGCACCGGGCCGGCTTCCGTGACATCGCCGTCTATGAGCGGGCCGCCGCGCTGCACCCGCTCGGCGTCGGGATCAATCTGCTTCCGCACGCCGTTCGAGAGCTGACCGAATTGGGCCTCCGCGAACGCGTGGAGAGGCTTGGCGCCGCGCCCGGCACACTGGCTTACTACAACCGTTACGGTCAGCAGATCTGGACCGAGCCGCGCGGGCTGGACGCCGGATATCGCTGGCCGCAGCTTTCCGTGCACCGCGGCCGGCTCCAGATGGAACTGCTCACCGTGGTGCGGGAACGCCTGGGGGCCGACACGGTGCGCACCGGGCACCGGCTCGTCGGCGTCCACAACGGCGTCGCACGCTTCGAGACGGCAGCGGGGGAGGTGAGCGTCGCGGGCGACCTGGTCGTCGGAGCGGACGGCATCCATTCCGCGCTGCGCCGGCAGCATCAGCCCGACCAGGGCGAGCCGCTCTGGAACGGGCTGACGCTGTGGCGGGGGACGGCCCGGGCACCCGGATTCCTGGACGGACGAACCATGATCATGGCAGGGGACGCGGAACAGAAGTTCGTCGCGTACCCGATCGGTTCCGGCCTGATCAACGTCGTCGCCGAGCGGCGGGGTCCCGGTTTCGCCGGGCCGAACGCGGACTGGAACCGGGCGGTCGCCCCCGCGCCTGTCGTCTCGCTCTTCGCGGACTGGCGTTTCCCGTGGCTCGACGTGCCGGAGCTGCTGGCCGCCGCCGACGAGATCCTCGAATACCCCATGGTGGACCGTGACCCGATCGACACGTGGACCCACGGCAACACGACGCTGCTCGGAGACGCCGCACACCCGATGTATCCGAACGGTTCCAACGGGGCGTCGCAGGCGATCCTGGACGCACGTACCCTCGCGTTCCACCTCGCCACCGCGCGGACGGTGCGGCAGGCGCTCGACGCCTACGAGGCGGACCGGCGGCCGGCGACCACCGCGCTCGTGCTGAGCAACCGGCGGCAGGGCCCGGAACAGGTGATGGTGCTCGCCCGCGAGCGCGCGCCGGACGGGTTCGCGCACATCCACGACGTCATCCCGCCGGAGGAGCTGACCGAGATCGCCACCGGGTACAAGAAGGCGGCCGGCTTCCTGCCCGCCGACCTCAACGAACGGGCCTCCCTGACGCCGACCGTCTTCTCGGGCGTCCTGCCGTGACCGGCCCGGAGGCGACCGAGCTGGACGCGGCACGCCTGGCGTCGGTGATCTCACCGCTGCGCCGCACGTTGCTCGCCGCCGCCCGGGCCGCCGAGCACCTGCCGGAGGTCCCGGACGCGCAGATCGAGATCGTGCGGGCGCTCCCACGGGGCACCGTGTCCGGTCCCGGTGAGCTGGCCGAACGACTCCGCCTGAGCCGCTCGACGGTCAGCAACCTGCTCACCACGATGGAGGGCAACGGTCTGGTCGAGCGCCGCCCCCGTCCCGGCAACCACCGCCACGTCGAGGTCCTCGCCACCCCGAAGGCCCTCGACCTGTTCGACCGCTTCGACCTCGCGAGCGGAGACCTGGTCGCCCGCGCCGCGGCCACCCTGCCGCCGGCGGACCGGGCGGCCATCGCCGCCGCGGTGCCCGCGTTGGAACGCCTCCGTGACGCCCTCGCGCAGGCCAAGGGCACCCCATGAGTACGCCCCGACCCAACGGCGGGGGCCCGGTGAGCGCCCCGCCGGTTCCCGGACTGGAGGCCGCGTTCGAGGTGGAGGCCCGGCTCGGGGCGCTGGAGGACCACGGGATGACCCGCGCGGGCCACCGCCGCGTGGTGCCCGTCGTCGGCGGCCGGGTCACCGGCGGCTTCGAAGCTGACATCCTCCCTGGCGGCGCCGACTGGCAGCTGGTCCGCCCCGACGGTGCGATCGAGATCGACACGCGCTATTCGGCGCGCACCGCCGACGGCGGCCACGTCTACCTCCGGACGTTCGGCGTCCGCAGCGGCCGTCCGGAGATCCTCGACGCGTTGCTGCGCGGCGAAGCGGTCGACCCTGCCGAGTACTACTTCCGCCTGTGCGTACGACTGGAGACGTCGGTGCCCGCGCTGGCCGTCCTGGAGCAGTGCGTCTTCGTGGCGTCGGCGATCCGTGAGGCCGACCGGGTGCGCTACACCGCCTACCGCGTCACGTAGTCGTTCCCGCAGGCATATGGAGCCCCAGGGCGCGCTTGTCCGGCTTGCCGCTCGCCCCCACCGGCACCCGGTCGATCCACTGGATCGTCTGCGGGGCCGAGGCTTCCCCCAGCGCCTGAACCACGAGCGTACGCAGCCGTCCCGCATCCGGTGCGCGACCGGCGGCCGGCACCACGTAGGCGTGCACCGCCTCCCCGGTGACGTCGTCGGGACGACCCACGACGTAGGCCTCGGCGACAGTGGGGTCGGCGGCGAGAACCCGCTCGATCGGGCCCGCGTACACCAGGTTGGCGTGCACGATGATGACGTCCCGGACCCGGCCGAGCAGGTGCAGGTTGCCGTCGCCGTCCAGCCGGGCCAGGTCACGGGTGCGGACCCAGCCGTCGACGAAGACCTCGGCGGTCTCGACCGGATCCTTCCAGTAGGCGGCGGCCTGCGCCGGTGTCCGCACGAACAGTTCCCCCTCGGCGGCGGGACGGCCGTCGGCGTCCCGGATGGACAGATCGGTCACCGGCGGAGGACGGCCGACCGAGGCGAGCGCGGCCGGGTACGCCAGCATCTCGGCCGGCGTCACCATCGTGATCATGCCGGTCTCGGTCTGGCCGTAGCCGTGGAAGATCACGGGGCCGAGCACGTCGATCGCCTCGGCGAGCCGGCCCGGTGCGAGCGGGGAGCCGGAGACCAGCAGGGCCCGCAGGCTGCTCAGGTCGACCGGGTCGGTGCGCTGGTCCTGCACGAGCTGGTTGAGCTTGCCCACGGTGATCACGCTCGCGGTCGCCCGGTGCCGGGCGATCATGCCGGGCAAACCCGGGGGCCGGGCCGCGACGAGGGTGCCTCCCGCGGCCAGGGTGAGGATGCCGTACTCCAGCATCACCTGGCTGCTCAGCGAACCGAAGACGAGATAGCGCTGGAGCCGGGTGGCGAGGTCGGCGACCGCCGGAGGCCAGCGATCCGGGTACGGTGCCCAGGCCGCGCTCATCGCCGCGTACGTCTGGGCACAGCCCTTCGGGCTGCCGGTGCTGCCGCTGGTCCAGACGATCCGGGCGACGTCGTCCGGACGCCCGGCGGCGATCAGCGCACGTCCGTCGTCGGGGGTGCGCGCCAGTTCGGCGACCCGTGCGTCGTCGAGCAGCAGCGTGTTCTCGCCGAGTTCCCAGGTGCGGTGCGCCGGCGTCAGGTCGGCGCGGATCCCGGAGACCCGGGCGCCGACCGCGAACGCCGCGATGATCGCCGCGAAGGCCTCCGCGGTGACGCCGATCCGCAGGGCCACCCCGACGTCGGGGCCGGCCCCGGCGGCACGGAGCCCGGCGGCGATGCGACGGACCAGCCGGTACATCTGGGCCGTGGTGACGGTCCGGTCGCCGTCCTCGAAGACCGGCCGGTCGTCACCTGTGGCGAGCAGGTCCAGCACGGGCTGCGGCCAGACCTCATCCGGCATCGGAGAGCACGCCCTTGACGAAGAGCACGAGCGGCTGGTGGTGCACGTCCGGCAGGTTCCAGTGGTTCTCCAGGTTCTCCGCGAGGTGGTGCACCGCGACGACCCGGCCGCCGCGATGGACCCGTACGACCGGGTGCAGGTAGCTGGCGTCGTGGGCGCGCGCGGTGCTGGTCGGCCGCCCGGTGCTCTGGGGGCTCGCGGTGGGCGGCGCCGCCGGGGTACGCCAGGTGCTCGACCTGCTGCACACCGACCTCGACCGGGCGCTGGCGCTGGCCGGTGCCACCGGACCGACCGACCTGCGCGGTGACCTGGTCGTCACGGTGGCATGCGGATGAGTGCCCTGATCGTCCTGGCGGGGGTCGGCGTGGCGTGGACCGTCCCGTACTGGCTGCCCCGGACGGTGGTCCGGCTGCGGCAGTGGGTGTTCGTCAGGGTCAACGGCGTCGAAGGCGTTCCGGTGCCCGGTCCCACAGTCGGCATGGAGCATTTCGAGCGGGTGTACTCGGATCCGGCGGCGGACGGGCGCAGCCGGGGGGCCGGGTTGTCGGACCTGTTCTGGTACTGGCTGGCGCCCGGGCCGCACATGCACCAGGAGCATCTGGAGCCGGGGGAGCGCTACCGGACCGTGGCCGCCACGACCCGGCGGGTGCTCGCGGTGCGCCGTCAGCGCTGCGACGACCTCGCGACGGCCGCCACCCGGCGGGTGCTCGACCGGTTACCGGCCGACCGGACCAGCCACGTACGGCTGCGTGATCTGATGATGCCGGTCTGGGCCGAGGTCTACTACGAGCTCGTCTTCGGCGAGACGTGCCCACCGGAGGCGCGGGCGCTTATCGTCGCCAACGCCGACGACGTGGTCAGCGGGCTGAAGTGCACCGGCCTGCGGCACATGCGGCGGCGCGACCGGCTGACCAGGTATCTGTACGAGCGGATCCGGACGGGGACCTGTCCGGTGACGCTGCCGCCGCCGTTCACCGCCCAGGAGACGGCCTGGTACCTGCAGGGTGCCTTCTTCAACACGGCTGTCGTGCAGATGTCCGAGGCGATGGCGCACGTGCTGCTCGCCCTCGCCACGCATCCCGGCCTCCAGCGGGGACTCGACGACGACGCGCTGGACCGGGTGATCGACGAGACGCTGCGGGTGCATCCGCTCTTCGGCGTCGCGCACCGGATCACGTCGGCGCCGATCACGCTGCCCACCGGGGTGTCCCTCCCGGCCGGCACGGTTCTGCTCTTCAACTACCTGGCGTTTCACCGCGGCGGAGCCGCCGGTGACGACCGGTTCGACCCGGACCGGTGGCTGACGCTCAAGCGCGGCGAGGCGCACTTCATCCCGTACGGGGTCACCGCGAACCGGGCCTGTCCGGCCCGTGGTGTCGCGCCGGTGATGATGCGCGCCGCGACCCGCGAGGTGCTGCGCCGGTACGTCCTGACCTCGTCCGCCTCACACACCCGGTCGCTGCCCAGCCGGGGCCCGGCGTACCTGACACCGGTCGGGTCCCCCGGTCCGGGGCGGCTACGGCTGGCCGCGATGCGGTCGCGGGACCGGTGGGCCGACGTGGGCCGCAGCATCCGGCAACTGGTGTTCGGCACCTGGATGGTCGTTGACGCCCGCCGGCAGCGGTTGTGCACCGACTACTTCGAGAGGGCTGTCCGATGACACCAACGGAGCTGGCGCCGCGGTTCTTCATCGCGGTCACCGTGATCCTGATCTTCTGCAAAGGCGTCGCCTGGCTGCTCGGCAAGGCGGGGCAGCCCGCCGTGGTCAGCGAGATGCTCGCCGGCGTCCTGCTCGGGCCGTCGCTGCTCGGGCTCCTCCTGCCGGACGTGCAGAACGCCCTGTTCCCGGCCCCGCTGCTTCCGGTCCTCTATGTCGTGGGCCAGGTCGGCCTGGTGCTGTTCATGTTCCAGGCCGGGTACGCGTTCAGCGCCCACCGGGTCACCGGGCTCGCCGGCACCGCCGGAGTGGTCTCCCTGGCCGGGGTCACCGCGCCGCTGCTGCTGGGGGTGCTGCTGGTCCTGGTGACGGCGGGCGCCGTGCCGATCCAGGCCGACGGGACGTCGCTCGGGGTCTCGGCCGCGTTCGTCGGCGTCGCGCTGGCCATCACCGCGTTCCCGATGCTGGCCCGGATCATCACCGAACACGGGCACGCCGGCACCCGCCACGGCACACTCTCCCTGGCCAGCGGCGCGATCGACGACATGGCCGCCTGGATCAGGCTGGCCGCCGTACTGGCCTTCGCCTCCGGTCGGGCCGATCCGGCGCTCGTCACCGTGGGCGGAGCGGTCCTGTTCGGACTGCTGCTCTGGTTCGGCGGGCGTGCGGTCACCGCCACGCTGATGACCCACCGCGCCCTCAACGACCGCGCCCGGCTGCTCGGCACTGTCGCCCTGCTCTTCCTGGTCGCCTGGTACACCGACGGGATCGGGCTGTACGCGGTCTTCGGCGCGTTCGCGGTCGGCGTGGTGATGCCCCGTACCGCGAACACCGACAAGGTGGTGGACACGCTCACACCTGTCGCTGCGACGCTCTTCCTGCCGTTGTTCTTCACGTATTCGGGCCTGCGCACGGAGTTCGGGCTGCTCGGTTCCCTGCCGGTGCTGCTCTTCGCGCTGGCCTGCGTGGCGGCGGCGATCGTCGGCAAGTTCGGTGCCTGCTGGACGGCGGCCAGGCTCCGCGGGGAGCCGTCGGGTGTCGCGCTTCGGGTCGGCGCGCTGATGAACGCTCGTGGCCTGATGCAGCTCATCGCGCTGAACGTGGGGTTGGAGGCGGGCATCGTGAACCCGTCCCTGTTTACCGTGCTGGTGCTTGTCGCGCTGGTCACCACGCTGATGACGACGCCGGCGTTGAGCTGGATCGAGCGCCGCGAGGCGCGACGGCCGGATCCCGTACGCACGCCCGCGCTGGCGGTTTCAGATAATTGAAGAGGCAACTAACGATGCTTCCATCGTCCTCCATCTATGAGATCGTTAACATATGTGGGGCGGAAGATCGAACCGGCTGCTGCTGGTCGAGGACGACGCGGACCTGACCGAGATGCTCATCGAGACGCTGGGGCACGAAGGCTACCTCGTCGACCGGGCCTTCGACGGCCAGCGCGGGCTGCACCTCGGGCTGACCCGCTCCTACGACGTCATGGTCATCGACCGCATGCTGCCGGCACTCGACGGCATCGGCCTGGTCACCCGGCTGCGCGCCCGCGCGATCCCGGCCCGGACCCTGATGCTCACCGCGCTCGGCACGGTCGACGACCGGATCGCCGGGCTGGACGCGGGCGCCGACGACTACCTGGTCAAACCCTTCGACCTCGACGAACTGAGCGCTCGGGTCCGGGCGCTGTGCCGGCGTACGCCCGAGCCGACCGACGTGCTGCACGTCGGCGCCGGGCTGCTCGACCTGGGGCCACGCGAAGCGGTGCTGGCCGACGGCACGCGGGTGGCCCTGTCCGCCCGGGAGTTCGAGCTGCTGCGGGTGCTGGCGGCCCGGCCGAACGCCGTACATCCCCGGGCCGTGCTGCGCCGTAAGGTCTTCGAAGAGGCCGCCGGCGCGTCGATAGTGGACACCTACGTCTACTACCTCAGACGCAAACTCGGCCGCACTGTGGTGCGCACCGTGCACGGTCTCGGCTACCGCCTCGGAACACTCTGATGGAGGCGGCCGAGCAGGCGATCGTCAGGCGGACCCGACTACGGATCGGCATGTTCGTCGGCCTGGCCATCGGCGCCCTGCTGCTGCTGGCCGGCGGCATCTCCTACGGGCTCCTGGTCCACAGCCAGGAGACGCAGATCCAGCGTGAGCTGAGGTGGGGCACGGAACACGGCACGATCGCCGGCCCGCCCGCCTGCAGTTGGATCTTCCGATACGACGGCACCACAGTGCGCACCGGCACGAACCCGCCGCCACCGGGCTTCCCGTTGGGTGACGCGCTGCACACCGTGGCCGTCACCCGGACCACCGAGACCACCACCGTCGCGCGTAACGGCACGACCTACCACGTACGCACCGAGGCCCGCGACGACGGTGTGGTCCAGGCGGTGTTCGACGCCCGCTTCCAGCTGTCCGACCGCCGGCACCTCCTGCTCGCGTTCAGCCTCGCGGCGGCAGCCGGGCTGCTCGCCGCCATGCTGACAGGTGTGCTCGTCGGCCGTCGAGCCGTCGCACCGCTCGCGGAGGCACTGACCCGACAGCGCCGCTTCGTCGCGGACGCCAGCCACGAACTGCGCACCCCGATCGCCCAGGTGCACACCCGGGCCCAGTTGATAGCGCGGCGGGCGCGCAGCGACGGCACCGCCACGAACCTGGACGACCTGGAACGACTGATCGGCACCACCCGCCGGCTCGGCGAGATCGTCGACGACCTGCTGCTCTCGGCCCGGCTCGCCGCCGCTCCCGCCGACCGGAGACCGGATCCGCCGGTCGACCTCACGTCGCTGATCCGGACGACTGTCGCCGCCGAGGCCGAACGCGCCGCCGAGCGTCAGGTCACCCTCACCCTGGACACCCCCGCCGCCCCGCTGCCGGTGCCGGGTGTCGAGTCGGCCCTGCGCCGGGTCGTCGGCGAACTGCTCACGAACGCGCTGGCACACACCCCCGCAGGCGGCCGGATCGACGTGACACTCCGGTCCGCCGACGACGTCGCGGAGATCGTGATCGCCGATACCGGTAAGGGTTTCGACCAGGCCGACGCCCGGCGGATCTTCGACCGGTTCCACCGCGGCGCGGGCTCCGGAGACCGCCGCTTCGGCCTGGGGCTGGCCCTGCTCCAGGAGGTCGTCACGAGCCACCACGGCACGATCGAGGCCGAGGGCCGAACGGGGTGGGGAGCCCGCTTCACGGTGCGCCTTCCCATGACGGAAGCGACGAGCATCGCGGGCAGAGCCTCACGGATCAGGAACCTGCGGATATGGCAGCTCGACGCCGGTACGCGGTAACCGCCACGGCCGGCCGGATCGTGTCGCCCGGTGAACCCTTCATCCGCGGAACGCCTTCGGAGTCACACCGAGGATCCGTTTGAAGTGGCGGGTCAGGTGCGGCTGGTCGTAGAAGCCGCTGCCGGACGCGACCGACCACAACGGTTCCCCGGCCAGGATCAACCGGCGGGCCAGGTCGACCCGGCGGGAGATGAGGTACTGGTGCGGCGACATGCCGAACTCGCGACCGAACGACCGCACCAGATGGGCCGGGTGGAAGTGCAGCAGGCGGGACGCCTCGTCGAGGGAGATGCCCGCGACGAGGTTGTCCTCCAGCACGTCGCGGAGCCGGCGCGCCGGGGTCCGGCCGAGCCGCTCGGGCACGCAGGGGAAGCCGAGCCGGGCGCGCAGCCGCTCGGTGATGTCAGCGAGATGGCCCTCGGCTTCGAGGTCCTCGCCGGGTTGCCCGATCACCTCGTGCAGGGCGGCTATCCGGCGGCGTAGCGGGGGATCGGCGAACGCGGAGTTGTCCACCGTGGCGCCGATCAGGTCGGTGGACAGCCGGTCGGGCGCCAGGTAGAACACCCGCTTGCGCAGTCCGTGCGGGTGGGCGGCGGTGCCGTTGTGCGGTATGTGCGGCGGGAGCAGGGTGACCAGGTCGCCGGACGCGCCGCGCTGGTGTTTGTCGAGTTCGTAGCGCACCGCGCCGTTGTCCACGATGAGCAGGGTCCACGTGTCGTGGGCGTGCATCGGATAGGCGTGGCCGGTGAGGTGGGCGTGCAACACCTCCACCACGCCGTCCAGGCTCGGGCGCCAGGCGGACATCGCCATGCCCGCTGCGGCGACGCCGGTCACCGACACGTCAAAATCGTACAAGACCGGCGGCCCGGCAGGGGCCGATCATCGGGTCATGCGAACCGACCACGCACCCGTACGCTTCGACACCAAGATCGCCGTTGTCCTGCGCGACGACCTGCTCACCTGGCAGCGCCTCAACATCACGGCGTTCCTGGTCAGCGGGATCGGCACGGCGGTGCCCGAGGTGATCGGCCAGCCGTACGAGGACGCGGGCGGCGTGCGGTACCTGTCGATGTTCCGCCAGCCCGTGCTGGTGTTCGAGGCGGGAAAGGAACTGCTGCGGGCGGCACACGCGCGAGCTGTCGGCCGTAACCTGCCGCTGGCGGTCTTCACCTCGGACCTGTTCGCCACGAACAACGACCGGGACAACCGGGCCGCCGTACGAGCCGTCGCCACCGGGCAGTTGGACCTGGTCGGGATGGCCACCCACGGTCCGCGCAACGCGGTGGACAAGGTGCTCAAGGGCGCGAGCATGCACCACTGACCGGGCGGCGGGCCTGCGTACGGAATCTCCTGCGCACGCATGCTCGTCAGAGGACGATGGAGCGCGCCCGCGCGTCACCGGAACGGGCCGCGACGCACCCGCCGGGTGCCGGCGATCCGGGTCGCCGCCCGGTCGACCCGCGCCCGAAGGTGATCAGCGGTCGGCAGGTCGACGGCCACCGGCCGCACCTCGGCCGGGTGGCTCAGCACCCGCGACTCCCGCGCGAGGAGCAGGGCCGCCGCTCGGAAACCGTCCGGCAGCCCGTCATCCTCGGCGACCCGCAACGCGGCGGTCAACCAGCGCAACGAGCGGCTGCCGAACGATCCCCACAGGGGCCGCCTCGGCTCGCTGAGGGCAGCCGCGCAGACGACGAAGCCGCGCCGGACGTACGGTGGCCGCGGGTCGGCGGCCGCCCACGCGCGCGCCGCCGCCCGGCGGGGACTGTCGCCGGTACGGCGGCAGTCGAGCAGCACGAACCCCTGCGCGGCCGCATGGTGGTGCTCCGCCGCCACCGAGGTCGACGTGGCCGCCGCCCACAGGCGCCCCGCGTCCGCTCCGTCGCCGGCGAACTCGCCGGTCAGGACGTGCCGCAACGGTTCGCTCCACGCGCGAGAGTCGGCGAGCACCGCTTCGGCGACCGTGCCCGCCAGCGGGTCACCGGCGTCGCGCAGCGCGCGGACGAACGTCAGCAGCGCCGGTGGCGCCGTGGGGTACGCCGCCGGGGCGACGAACAGCTCGCGCCACCGTGCGCGCAGCGGTGCCAGGTCCGCCACCCGTAGTTCGCCCGCGGCGGAGAGCAGATCCAGGCACGCGGCGAGCCCGGGTTCGGAGGCCGCCGGCTCGCCGAGGTACGCCCGCAGCCCGGCGACGTGTCCGGCAACGAGGTCGTCGCCCAGCTCCGCCGCGGCCGTACGGCTGCGGTTGTCCTCCGGGTCGAAACCCGGCCAGGGTGGCAGCCCGGCCGCCCGGCGGGCGTGGTCCACCGCGTCGCTCCAGTCGGCCAGGACCGCGCGGGCGTCACCGGGGTCGAAGGGTGGTTCGCCGGGTGGTCGCACGCCGGCGGAGCCGTGGGTCCACAGGTTCAGCGCGGAGCGCAGGTGAACGGGCAGATCCGCGCGGGCCTGGGCGATGTCGGCGCGCAGCCGTGCCGGTACCCGGTCGTCACGTAGAACGCGCACCAGGTTGCGTGCCCGGGACGAAGCGGGGTCGCCGAGCGCGGTCGGCAGCACCGCGCCGAGCGCCTCTGCGCGCCGGCGCTGCACGGCCGGGTCGGTGGCGGGACGCGCCTGCATCTCGGCGGCCAGGTCCAGCGCCGAGACGGCGGGCGGAGTGCCCTGACGGGCGGCGAGTTCCAGATGGACGGGCACGTCCTCGCCGCCCAGGGCACGCTGCCGGGCTTCCACCAGTGCGGCCGGTCGGCCCCAGGCCAGCAGCAGTTCCGCGGAGGCCGCGCCGTCGGCCAGGAGTTCGCTCACCAGTCGCCCGGCGGCGGGATGCCCGAGCCGCAGTGCCGCGTCGGCGAACGTGGACGCGTCGCTGGGGAAGACGACGCGCCAGGTCGGCAGCAGCTGGTCGACGTCGTCACCGGTCAGCAGCCCGCGCATCAGCAGCGCCTGGAATGCCTGCCGGTGCACGGGTGCGAGCCCGGCCGAGGCGAGGACCACGTGCAGCAACGCCTCCTCACCGTCGCGCAGGGGAGCCGGTCGCCGATCGCCGGGCTCCCCGACCGTGAGGTGCGGGTCGGCGAGCAGACGCAGCCGTACCCGCAGGCCGGCCAGCTGCGCGGGTTCCGCCGCCGTCGGCCGGGCGTCCTTGACGATGGTGAAGACCTCGGTGTCGGTGCGCCCGCCGAACACCGCGTAACCCAGGGGCGCCAACCGCCGCAGGGCCCGCCCGACCACCTCCCGGTCGCCGCCGAAGCACACCCGCTGCGGGCGTTGCAGCGACCCGTCGGGGCCGAACGCCGAGGCCTGGGTGTGCCAGCCGGCGTACGGGGTGCCGGCCGGCAGACCGCGCCGGCGGATCAGCTCCCGCGCGTCGTGGTGCACCTCGTCCTGAGTGACCCGCTGCTCACTGGGTTCCAGGAACACGATGTCCGCGGCTTGCGCCAGGGTCGCCAGGACCACCGCGCGATCGGTCGTCGACGCCATGCCGGGGATACTAGGCGGCGAAGGCCAGCGCCTCAGGGCGGACCGAGGGCTGCGTGGGGCTCAGTTGGTGGTCGGCAGCGGCGGATCGGCGCGGCCGGAGCCGCCCCCGCCCGCCAGGGCGGCGGCGGCTCCGGCCGGCCAGCTCCGGCCAGTCGCGTGCCGGGCGAGGGCCAGCACCGCGGCGAGGTTCGGCCGCCCCTCGCGCAGCCACCTGCCCGGGTCGGCGAGGGCCCGGTCGCGCAGGTCCGCCGGCGGGCTGTCGCGGGGCGTCCGGTGCGCGTCGTGTCCGGCCCCGATGTCGCCGGCACGTCGTGAACTGGCGACATCGCCGTTGTGTCGTCGATGTCCGCTCGCCAACGCCCGTTACCGGGAACTGACGCTCCGCCGTCCGTCGTCGAGTTCGGCGAGCGTTCGACGCACCTCCTGGGCGCCGCTGACGTCGCCGATCTCCTGCGAGAGGGCAAGCGCCAGGTGCAGGCCGTCGCGCGCGGCGTCCAGTCGTCCCGTGGTGCGGTGGACCTCCGCCCGCACGATGAGCACCCGCCACTCCGCCTCACGGTTGCCGGTGGCCCGGATGGCGGTCAGAGCCTTCTCGAGCCAGGTGTACGCCTGCCGGTACCGCCCGCCGCGGGCGTAGGCCTGGCCGATGGTCAGGATGGTGATGGCGAGGCCGAACGTGTCACCTGACTCCTCGCGTAGCCGCAGGCTCTCCCGCAGGTGCACGAGAGCGGCTTCGGGCTGACCGAGATGCAGCAGCACGTCGGCCAGATTGTTCAACGTGATGCCCATCCGCTGTCGGTCGTCGCGCTCACGGTGTATGTCCAACGCCTGCAGGTAGGCCGTTTCCGCTTCTTCGAACCGACTGGCGACGATCAGCATGAGCCCGAGACGGTCGAAGGCCACCGCCGTTGTCTGGGTGTCACCGTCGGCCTTGCTCAGGTCGAGCGCGACGCGGAGATTGTCCACCGCCTGGTCGATGTCACCCAGCCGGGACTGGGCCATGGCGAAGTAGGTCAGGGAGAGCGACTCGTCGGGCCGGCTGCCCAGGCGCCGGGCGCACCGCAACGCGCACTCCGCCACCTCCCGGAAGTCGTGGTAATACCCCCGCATGGGAAGGAAGGGGTAGAGCTCCGTGCACAGCCGTACCGCGAACTCGCTTCCCTCGGGCGTCTCGTCGCGAGCCGCGGTCCGCGCCGCGGCGACGAGGTTCTCGCGCTCGGCCTCCAACCACCGCAGCGCGTCGCCCTGAGCCGTGAACGTCACCGTGGGGTACGCCTCGACGAAGCCGTCGGGCGCTCGGTCGGTGACCGGCCGGATCTGGTCCCTCGCCCGACGTGCGGTGGCGAGGAAGTAGCACCGGCTCGCGTGGATGGCGGCCGTGCGGCCCTCGGGGTCGCGGCGGCCGCGCTCCATGGCGTAGATCCGCACGAGATCGTGCATGCGGTAACGGTCCACGCCGCACGCCTCGATGAGTCCGGCCTCCGCGAGCCGGTCCAGCAGGGTGCGCGCCTGGCGCGTGGACGCGCCCGTCAGCACGCGCGCCAGCTCGACCCCGAGGGTGGGGAGGTGCACGCTGCCCCAGCGGCTGAACAGCTCCAGGGCCTCGTGGCCTCCGGTGCGTTCGGCGAGGATGTCGCAGGTCACCGCGAGGCTCGCGCGTACGGCCAGGTCGTCGCAGCTCAGCTCGTCGAGACGGTGCTGTTCGTCGGAGAGCCGGGTCACCATGTCCGCAAGCGTCCACTCCGGATGGCTGGAGAGCCGGGCGCCGACGATCCGCAGCGCGAGCGGGAGGTGACCGCACATCGCCGCCAGCGTTTCGGCATCCTGGGACGACCTGTCGATGCGGTCGGCGCCCACGTGCCGGGCGAGCAGCCGGACCGAGTCGTAGGCGTCGAGTTCGCCGACCGCGAAGTGCGTGACGTCCAGGGTCGGCAGTGCCGCCCGGCTCGTCACGATCGTGGCGGCGTTGCCGAGGACGGACAGCAGTCGTCGCACCTGGGCGGCCTCGACCACGTTGTCCAGCACGACCAGCACCCGGCGGGTGCTGAGCAGGGCCCGCAGTTCGGTCGCCTCCCTGCCCGCGGTGGAGCCCGAACTGGCGCCGCCGAGCATCCGCAGCAGACCCGACACCGCCTCCTCCACAGTCATCGGGGTGAGACCCGGACTGCTGCCGTAGAAGTCGAGGTACAGCTGACCGCCGGGGAACGCGTGGGCCAGTCGGCTGGCGACGGTGCGGGCGAGCGCCGATTTGCCGACACCGGCCGGCCCGTGCAGCACGATCGTGCCGGTCGACCCGAGGGTGGCCCCGACCCGCGCCAGCAGATGCTCCCGTCCGACCAGGACGACCGGCGGGGGGAGCGTCGACGGGGGGAGCTTCGACGGGGTGTGCCCCGGGGGGTTGACGCGGTGGGCGGGCGACCTGCGACGCTGCGGGGCCGGGGGCCCTTCGAGCAGTTCCCGCTCGAACTCCCGCAGCACCCGCCCGAGTCCACGGTTGGCCTTCGAGCGCAGGGCGGTGTCCGCCGCGGACAACGCCGCCAACGCGTCGGCCCGGTCGCCGGACTGGACCAGAGCGCGAACAAGTGCCTCCCAGGCGGACTCGCGGGCCGGCTGGTCGCTCACCAGCGTGCGTAGGGCGGTGACCGCGGCGGCGTGCCGGCCGACCTCGACGCAGGCCGCGGCGTACCGCTCGACCGTCACCCACCGGCTTTCGTCGAGCGCGGCGAGGCTGCCGCCGAGCATGCCGTACCGGGGAAGTCCCTCGGCCGCCTCACCCTGCCACCGGCGCAACGCGACGGAGAGCAGGTCGGCGGACTGCACGGGGTTTCCCCCGCGCCGCGCGTCGAGCGCGTGGCGGACATCGTCGTCGAACTTCTCGAGGTCCAGCTCGCCCGGCTGCAGGCTCAACGCGTAACCGTTGTTCACCCAGGTCAGCCGGTCCCGGTGCGGGCCCAACGCGGTCCGCAGGCGGGTCGCGTAGGTGCGTAGGTTGACAGGTGCCGAGGGCGGTGGACTGTCCCACAGGCCGGTCAGCAGGCGATCGGTGGAGACTCTCTTTCCGCGCCCCACGAGCAGCGCGGCCAGGAGAAGTTGGGGCCTGCCGGTCGGGAGGGCGACGCGGACGCCGTTGACGTGCAGGGTCACCGGCCCCAGCAGACTGAACGCGAGTGCCATGGTCCGCGAACCTCCCGTCATCCTCGGAGATTCGAGCACTACCCATTCACGGACGTGCAGATGATAGATCCTAGCGCCCCGGGGTGGGGTCAGGATGCGGGCCGTGGTCGGAAAGATGTGGCGGGACAGCTGCCGGCCGGTGCCGATGCGGTCCCAGATGGTGCTGGTGCCGTAGGCGCCGGTGACGCTGGTGCCGGGTCCGGAGCGGACGGTCAGGGGTCCGCCGGCGGTGTTGACGGTGCCGGTGGCGGTGCCGGGCGCCGGGGCGGAGCAGCCGTTGTCGCTGGTGTAGGTGCGGGTGCCCCAGTAGAGGGCGAGGGTGCCGTTGAAGCGGACCTTGATGTCGCTGCCGTCGAGGCGCTGTTCGTGGTGCAGGGCACGAACCACAGATCCACCAACACGGTCGACTTCAACCGCACCGACGACGCCGGTGACCCGGTCGTCGCGAGCGCGCCCGGCACCGTCGACGTGGTGAAGAAGCTGGGCGACACCAGCTACGGCCGGTACGCACGGATCAACCACGGCGGCGGCTACACCACCTACTACGCACACCTCAGCGGATTCAACGCGTCCGTCGGTCAGAGCGTGCAGCACGGACAGGTCATCGGCTACGTCGGCACCACCGGCAACTCCTCCGGCACGCGGGGTCTGCCCGGACCAGGCCTGCCCGCAGTGGAACGGCACTTGAACGCGGGCGCCGCTAGCGCCGGGGTGCTGGGTACGACGGGCCCGTCGAGCGTCAGCGCGAGCAAACGCATAAAGCGTTCCTTCATGTGAGCCCTTCCACTGAACAAAGTGGGATGGCTTCGGGTGTGATTCGTTCGAACTATCGGCGGACTAGTCAAGGATGTCAATGTGAATGCTAAAGATGAGCGCATAATGTACTCGCAATGTGCGGCGCCGCCCGCTCGCCAGTCCTGGCTCTTGTCTCAAGGGAGCGCAGGTCAGGCGGCATGCGCGCTGGCTTCCGCGCTCCCTCCCGGCCGTCGGCGCCGGTCGCGGACGGGGGGCGGGTGGCCGTTCCCGCCGCTCCGCGGACGCGTTGTTGACCGTCGCACTAACGCCCAGATATTCAAGACGATGAGATCTTTCGCTGGCTGAAATTTTCTGCCACGCTACCCATCTACCGCATCGACGAAGCCATTCGTCGAGCACGTTCGACCGCAAATCAATGCGGTCCGCCACGTCCGTATCGCTTTTCGCCGGCTGTCCGTTTCCTCTCGGACGCCCTCGACGCTCGCCCCTGCGCAGTCCCGAACCCCCGTTGAAAGGACCACACGTGACTCTGCATCTCAACCGTCGTTCCCTCCTGGTGGGCGCTGCCGGTGTGGCCGCCGCGCCGGCGCTCTCGACGTTCCTGCCGTCGTCCGCCCTGGCCGCGGAGAGCGCGGCAACCGGTGGCAACTCCCGGGAGAGCTTCACCATCGCGGTGCTGCCCGACACCCAGCACTCGATGAAGTCGTTCTACGCGTCGTTCACCGCCCAGATCAGCTGGATGCTGGGCCAGCGGGATACGTACTGGCGGGTCCGCTACGCCATTCACGTCGGCGACCTGGTGCACAACGCCACCGACGCCGCGCAGTGGACCCGGGCGCGTGACGGGCTCGCCCGCCTGGACAACCGGGTGCCGCTGGCCATCGCCCCGGGCAACCACGACTTCAACAACGTCGACACCCGAAGCCTGACCAGCTACAACACCTACGTGCCGTACAGCAAGTTCAACGCTCTGCAGACGGCTGGCGGGGCCGCCGACATGGGCAGCTACCCGAGTTCCAAGACGAACAACACCTGGCACCAGTTCACCGCAGGCGGCACCGACTGGGGCATCATCACCCTGACGTTCGATCCGACCGCCGCCGAACTCGCCTGGGCCCGCGGCGTGGTCGCCGCCCACCCGGACAAGCAGTTCATCGTCAGCACCCACAACTACATGACCGCCGGAACCGGGCAACGTAACGCCACCGGCGAAAACATGTGGAACAACCTCGTCAAGCTCTACCCGAACATCTTCCTGGTGCTGTGTGGACACAGCTTCACCGGCGGGCCCAAGCGGAAGTCCTCCATCGGGGTCAACGGCAACCGGGTGGACGAGATCCTGGCCGACTTCCAGAATGCCGACGACCCGGTCCCGAACAGCTACCTGCGCATCATGCAGTTCCAGCCGGCCGCCGGCACCATCGTGGTCAAGACCTACTCGCCCCGGTACAACACCTTCCTGACCGACGCGCAGAACCAGTTCACCCTGACCGGCATCCCGTTCCCCCTGCGGGCGCCCCAGGTCAGGCGGCACATCCTCAACCCCGACGTCCGAGCCGCGTGGCACCTGACGAGCAACGACCACTGGTTCCTGCCCGTCGCGGAGGCGGACAAGTTCCCGAACGGGGCGACGATCACCGCCAAACCGACAGTGCTGGACGTCGCGGACACAGCTGCGCTCTACGTCCTGGACCGCGGCTACAAACGGCACATCGCCAACCCCCGCTCGCTACGGGCGTGGCGATTCGCCGCTGGCGATCGCAAGCTCGTCACCGCCGCGCAACTGGCTGCATACCCCGAAGGGCCCAAGTGGCCGAGGTACCCGCACCTGATCCGGGCCGAGGGCACGGCGCCGGTCTACTTCCTCGACACGCCCTTCCCGTGACCGGACCCGCCTCGGAGGCAGACACCACTACAGAAGGAGTTTCCAGGTAATGACCTTGCACTTCACTCGTCGCACCGCGCGTTCGATGGCCGTCGGCGCGGCCCTGCTGATGATGGTGGGGCTCGGCGCCGGGCCGGCGCGGGCGGCGGTGGCCGACGCGCCAGGAGCCCTGGCAACCAGGGCCCTGGCCGCCGCTCTGGCATCGCCGGCGGCCACGACGCCGTCCGCCGCGGACACCCCCGGGGACCAGCCGTTGCCCGGCTACACCATCAGCAATCCGACGTTGGCTCCGATCGTCGTCGGGGGTCAGTCC
>NZ_JBNCKZ010000026.1:0-57178 GCF_049841795.1 Micromonospora sp. DT31
CGCCACCGACCCGACCGCGATTCCGCCGCCAGAGTGCCGCCCACCACCGCCGAACCGGACACCCCACCCACACCGACGCCGACAGGGCTTGCGGGCGCCGCGCGGCTCCGGGGCGGTTCTGCCCGTGGCAGATCCGCTGACGGTGAACGGGGGTGCCGGGCGGTGGCCCGGGCCGGGAGGCTGGGGCGCATGCGACTTCTGATGCTTGGCGGGACGGGATTCGTCGGTGGTGCCATCGTGGCCGAGGCGGTACGCCGCGACTGGTCGGTGACTGTGTTCAACCGGGGCGTGCACGGGCGGCTGCCGGCCGGCGTACACCGGTTGCGGGGTGACCGCACCGCCCCGGACGGGCTGGCCGCGCTCGCCGGCGGCGAGTGGGATCTGGTGGTGGACACCTGGGACGGCGCGCCCCGCGCGGTCCTCGACGCGGCGCGGACCCTGGCCGACGCGGTGCCGCACTACGCCTACGTCTCCAGCGGCTCGGTGTACGCGCCTCCGGTCGCCGACGGGACCGGGGAGGAGGCGCCGACGGTGGCGGCCGAGCCGGACGCGGAGGACGGCGACTACCCGCACAACAAGGCCGGCGCGGAGCGGGCCGCGGTGCGGGTGTTCGGCGACCGGGCGTTGCTGGCCCGGGCCGGGCTGATCCTCGGCCCAGGCGAGGACATCGGGCGGCTGCCGTGGTGGCTGCACCGGGTCGCCCGGGGCGGGGACGTGCTGGCGCCCGGCCCCCGCGACCTTCCGCTGCAGTACGTGGACGTGCGTGACCTGGCGATCTGGCTCCTGGACCGGGGTGCCGAGCACGTGGGTGGGGCGTACAACGTGGTGAGCCGTGCCGGACACACGACGATGGGTGAGCTGCTCGACGCGGCGGTGGCGGCGACCGGGTCGGACGCGACGCTGCGGTGGACCGCGCCGGAGCCCATCCTGGCGGCCGGGGTGGAGCCGTGGAACGACCTGCCGATCTGGGTTCCCCGGGGCCACGAGTACCGCTGGCTGCTGGAGTGGGACGTGGCGCGGGCGTACGCGGCGGGGCTGGTCTGCCGGCCGGTGACCGAGACCGTCGCCGACACCTGGCGGTGGCTGCGTGAGGTGGGGCAGGTTCCGGCCCGTGCGGGCCGGCCGGCGCGCGCCCCGGTGGGTCTGGCCCCGGAACGGGAGGCGGCGCTGCTGGCCGGCCTGCCGGCCTGACCCGCCGGCGGGTCAGGCCGACACGACCGGCAGGTCGAGCACCTCGTCGACCGGACGGCGGGGGGTGGCGCGGCCCGGCTGGCCGAACCCGACCCGCATCACCATCTGCGGGGTACCGAACCGGCCCAGCGACATCCGCAGCGCCTCCCGCGCCGCCGGCACCTCGATCGGTTGGGACAGCATCGACGCGCTCAGGCCGGCGTCGGTGGCGGTGAGCAGCACCCGTTGCAGCGCCTGCCCGGCGACCACCTGGTCGGCGGGGGTGTTGCCGGGCGAGCCGAGCACCGCGACCAGCGGCTCCGGTTCGAAGTCCCGACCGGGGGCGCGGTTGCGACCACCGAACCCGCGCTGCGGCAGCAGGTCCTGCGGTTCGCTCTGCGGTCCGCCGGCCGCGGCGGGCACCCCGTCGGGCGCCGGTTCGGTGCGGATCCACTCGGCCCGCTCGGCCACGTACGCGGGGTCGCGCTCCAGCACCCGGTGGGCGCTGCGGGCCACCTCGGCGACCGCGTTCACCGCGCTGGCGCCGATGACCAGTTCCAGCCAGCACTGTTCGGCGCGGGCCGCCTCACCGAGCCGCCAGCGGGCCTCGGCCGGCACCGGGTCGGGCCAGAACGGCGCCCGGTTGCTGTACCGGCGGTCGATCGCCGCGTGCAGGCTCTGCTCGGCCGGGGTGGGCCGGCGCGGCCGGTCGGGCACGAGGCGGGCGACCACGTCCGGGTCGGTCGGGTACGGGCGCAGCCGGACGGTGGCCGGGGTGCCCGCCACGGCCAGCGCCAGGCGCAGGTTGAACAGGGCCGCGCCGGCGGCGACGCGTGCGCCCCAGCCGGTCGGGTCGGTGGCGGGCAGGCCGCGCAGCCGGTCGACGGAAACCTCGATGCCCCCGTCGACGAGTCGGAACCGCCACGGCTGGGTGTTGTGCAGCGACGGCGCCCGGACCGCGTCGACGGCTGCGTCCCGTAGCTGGGCGACGGTGTACTCGGTCGTCATGGTGGTGCTCCCTCCGTGCCGCGCCGGCTCCCCCGGCCGGGATACCACCTACGTTCCGTCAGCCGGCCCGGCCCTGAGCAGGGCCGGAGGTCCCCACCTGCACCTGTCGGTCGGTCCCGGGCGGCCGGGGGGAGGACGGGACCTTCGGCCCGTGCGTGGGCGGTGGGCGAGCGGGTAGAAAAGACGGATGATCCGGGTGTTCCTGCTCGACGACCACGAGGTCGTCCGTCGTGGCCTTGCCGAACTGCTGCAGAGCAGCGGCGACATCGAGGTGGTCGGCGAGTCCGGCCTGGCCCAGGAGGCGGCGCGCCGGATTCCGGCGCTGCGCCCCGACGTGGCGATCCTCGACGCCCGGCTGCCCGACGGCAACGGCATCGACGTGTGCCGGGACGTCCGCGCCGTGGACTCCTCGATCAAGGGGTTGATCCTCACCTCGTACGAGGACGACGAGGCGCTGTTCGCGGCGATCATGGCGGGTGCCGCCGGTTACGTGCTCAAGCAGATCCGCGGCACCGACCTGGTGGACGCGGTCCGCCGGGTCGCCGCCGGGCAGTCCCTGCTCGACCCGGCGATCACCACCCGGGTGTTGGAGCGCATCCGCAGCGGTGTGGAGCAGCCCCGGGAGTTGAAGTCGCTCACCGAGCAGGAGCGGCGGATCCTGGAGTACGTGGCGGAGGGGCTGACCAACCGGGAGATCGCCGGCAAGATGTTCCTGGCCGAGAAGACGGTGAAGAACTACGTCTCCAGCGTGCTGGCGAAGCTCGGCCTGGAACGGCGTACCCAGGCGGCGGTGCTGGCCACCCGCCTGCTCGGCAAGAACACCTGACCCGGGCGGGTCAGTCCAGCGGGACGCTCCACCGCACCTCGGTGCCGCGCGGCTCGGCCCGGCCCAGCGTGAACTCGCCGCCGAGCCGTTCGGCCCGCTCCCGCAGGTTGACCAGGCCACTGCGGGCGGCCTCCGGGTCGCAGCCGACGCCGTCGTCGGTGACGGTGACCTCGACCCGGCCGGCGTCGACGCGCACCCGCACCCGCACCCGGCTGGCCTGTGCGTGGCGTACCGCGTTGGACAGCGCCTCGCGCAGCACGGCGGTCAGTTCGGGGCGCAGCTCGTCGGGGACGGCGCTGTCGATCGGCCCGACCAGTTCCAGATCGGGGCGGTAGCCGAGCAACTCGGCGGCCACCTCGATCGCCTCGCGGATCTCCGTGCGCAGCGCCGCGCTCATCGGGGTGCGCAGTTCGAAGATGGTGCGGCGGATGTCGCGGATGGTGGCGTCGAGGTCGTCGACGGCCTGGTTGATCCGCCTGGCCGCGTCGGGGCGGGCGTTCATCGCCCCGCTCTGCAGTTGCAGGCCGGTGGCGAACAGTCGCTGGATGACCACGTCGTGCAGGTCGCGGGCAATGCGTTCGCGGTCCTCCAGGACCACGAGCAGTTCCCGTTCCTCCTGCCCGCGGGCCCGCTCCATGGCCAGCGCGGCCTGACCGGCGAAGCTGGCGAGCAGGGTGAGGTCGCCGTCGGCGGCGGGCCCGTGGTCGGGCCGGTGTGCGGTCACCAGGACGCCGTGCAGCGCGTCGGCGGCGGCCAGCGGGGAGATGACCGCCGGGCCGGTGACCACCGGCCGGGGCCAGGGCGCGGCGGCGGCGAGGTTGTCGACCTGCTCGTGCCGGCCCTCGGTGACGGCGGCGGCGAAGCTGGTCTCGTTGGCCGGCAGCACCGCGCCGACCAGTTCCCGGGCGCCCGGGTCGGCGCCGTCGACCACCTCGACGGTGAACTGCGCCTCGTCCTCGTCGTAGAGCAGCACCAGAGCCAGTTCCGCCTCGGCGACCTCACGGGCCCGGCGGGCCACGAGCGTCAGCGCGTCGGTGCGGCGCACCTCACCGAGCAGCACCGAGGTGATCTCGGCGGTGGCGGCGAGCCAGCGTTCCCGGCGGTGGGCCAGCGCGTACAGGCGGGCGTTCTCGATCGCCACGCCGGCCGCGGCGGCCAGCGCGACGACGATCTCCTCGTCGTCCTCGGTGAACTCGGCGGCGCCCTGCTTCTCGGCCAGGTAGAGGTTGCCCCACACGTGGTCGCGGATGCGCACCGGCACGCCGAGGAAGCTGTGCATCGGCGGGTGGTGCGGCGGGAAGCCGTACGAGTTGGGGTGCTGGGTGATGTCCGGCATGCGCAGCGGCTTCGGCTGGTCGATGAGCAGGCCGAGCACGCCCCGCCCGTGCGGCAGCTCGCCTATCTTGGCGTGCTGCTCGGGGCTGATGCCGTGGACGATGAAGTCGTGCAGCATCCGGTCGGGGCCGATCACCCCGAGCGCGCCGTACCGGGCGCCGGCCAGCTCGCACGCCGACTGCACGATCCGTTGGAGGGTGCTGCGCAGGTCGAGGTCGGAGCCGATGCCGACGACCGCGTCGAGCAGCGCGCGCAGTCGCTCACGGCTGGTGACCACCTCGCCGACGCGGTCGAGCATCTCCTGGAGCAGTTCGTCGAGGCGGACGCGCGACAGCGGGGACAACCCGAGCGACGGCGTGACGTGCTCGTGCCGGGACTGGGGTTCGGCGGCCATCGGGCGATGGTATCGCCCGACGGCCGCCGTGATCGGGACCGGTCAGGCCAGGTGGTCGCGGACGGCGGAGGTGTCCACGGTCTGCGCGGCCTCCAGCCGGGGGGTGTGCGGCGGGCCGGCGTGGGTCGGGTCGGCCACGCCGAGCCGCATGCTCAGGTACGGGAAGCCGAGCCCGGCGAGCATCTGCCGCAGCACCTCACGGGTGCCGTCGACCTCCACCACCCCGGACAACGGCACCAGGGACACCCCGTGGCGGGTGGCGGCGAGCCAGGCGGCGGAGAGTCCTTCCCCGGCGCGCAGCCAGCTCAGCGGTTCGTCGTCGGCGCCCCACAGGATGCCGTAGACGGCGGTCTTGTCGTGCCCGGGGCCGATGGGCAGCGAGCCGGCGCGGCCGAAGTCACGGCCCGGCACGGTGGTCTGCGGTGCCTGGTCGGGCAGCACCTCCGGCGGCAGCCCGGTGCCGGTGCCGGAGCGGCTGGTCCAGTAGGCCAACTCCTCGCGCAGCTCAGGGCTGTCCGCCTCGACGGCGGCGGCCTGCTGGGCCGCGCTGGCCAGCTGGATCTTCTGGGTGTCGTCGAGCAGTTGCAGGTTCACGCCTTCGAGGGTGGCGGCCCGGTCGATGTCGCCGAGCGCGGCGGCCGGGATCTGCTCGTCGCTGACCGGGCGCCGGTCGGTGTGCCGCACCCGCATGCACTGCACCAGGTGCATGGCGTCCGGGTCGGTGCCGGTGTGCGACAGGCCGGTGATCCGGGCCATCAGGTCCGGCTGGCGGGCGTCGGGCAGCCGCTCCACCACGGGCGTCCAGCCCTCGGCGGCCAGGGCCACCCGGGCGTGGTGCAGGGCCGCACCGCAGCTGACCACCAGCAGTCGACCCTCCGGGTCCATGGCGCTGAGGTGTCGTTCGCGCACCACCCGCAGCTCCAGCGCGTCGGGCAGCACCGTCCAGTGCCACGGCTGGGTGTTGTGCACCGAGGGGGCGTGGCCGGCCATTCCGGCGGCCTCCGCGAGGGCGGTGGTCAACGGGCGATCGGTAGCCGGCTTCTCGTGGCTCATCGTCACGACCTTTCCTGTTTTCCCCATCGTGCCCCACGCCCGGCGTACCGGGTGGGGATGCCGCCCCATCCTCGGTCATACCGGCGGGGCGCGCAGGGTTCCGTCGACCGCCGATTACCCGGATTCGCCCTGCCTGTCCCACCTGCGGGCTGAGATGATCCGCACGTGGGGACCGAACCGCAGGAGTGCGTACCCGAGCATCCGGCCCGCGTCCGGCGGGCCGGGGCGCAGTGGGCGCCGCTGGCCCTGGTCACCCTCGCCGTGCTGGTCGGGGCGGGCCTGTGGTTCGCCGGCGCACGCGACGCCGGCCGGCTGGTGTGGGCGGCGGTCACCGTGGTCGCCCTGGCGCCGGCGGCCTGGACGACGCTGCGGCAGTTGTGGCTGCGCCAGTTCGGCGTGGACGTCATCGCCGTGTTGGCGCTGCTCGGCGCGCTGCTGGTGGGGGAGTACCTGGCCGGCGCCCTGATCGCGGTGATGGTCGCCACCGGCCGGGCGTTGGAGGAGTACGCCCAGCGTCGTGCCACCCGCGACCTGCGGGCGCTGCTGGAACGCGCGCCCCGGCAGGCCCGCCGCCGCGCCGCCGACGGCCGGATCGAGGTGGTGCCCCTGGACCGGGTGGCCGCCGGTGACCGGCTGCTGGTCGGCCCGGGTGACGTGGTGCCGGTCGACGGGGTGGCCGAGGAACCGGCCACGCTCGACGAGTCGGTGGTCACCGGTGAGTCGCAACTGGTGGCCCGGGCGGCGGGGGAGCAGGTCGCCAGCGGCGTGGTCAACGCGGGCGCGGCGTTCGGGCTGCGGGCCCGCGCGAACGCGGCGGAGAGCACCTACGCCGGCATCGTCCGGCTGGCCGGCGAGGCCACCGCCCGCAAGGCGCCGATGGTGCGGCTCGCCGACCGGTACGCCGCCGCGTTCGTGCCGTTCACCCTGCTGCTGGCCGGCCTGGCGTGGCTGCTGTCCGGCGAGTTCACCCGGGCGGTCGCGGTGCTGGTGGTGGCCACGCCGTGCCCGCTGCTGCTGGCCACCCCGATCGCCGTGGTGTCCGGGCTGTCCCGGGTGGCCCGACGCGGCGTGCTGGTGCGCGACGGCGGGTCGTTGGAACAGCTCGGCCGCGCCCGTACCCTGCTGCTGGACAAGACCGGCACGCTCACCGCCGGTCGGCCCCGGGCGGCCGAGGTGGTGGTCGCGCCGGGCGGCGACCGGGACGAGGTGCTGCGGCTGGCCGCCTCGGTCGAGCAGCTCTCCCCGCACGTGCTTGCCGCCGCACTGGTCCGGCAGGCCCGCGAGCACGGCTTGCCGCTGACCGAGCCGATCGGGGTGACCGAGGAACCGGGGCACGGGGTGACCGGGCGTGTGGACGGGCGGCTGATCCGGGTGGGTCAGTTCACCGGGGAGCCGCCGCGGTGGGCGGGCCGGCTCGGTGAGCGCGCCGAACGGGCCGGACGTTCGGCGGTGTGGGTCAGCGACGAGAACGGGCCGCTCGGCGCGATCCTGCTGGAGGACCCGGTCCGCCCGGACGCCCGGCGGACCGTGCGGCGGCTGCGCCAGGCGGGCCTGACCCGGCTGGTGATGGTGACCGGTGACCGGCCGGAGCCGGCCCGGCAGGTCGCCCAGCTCGTGGGCGTGGACGACGTGATCGCCAGGTGCTCGCCGCAGGAGAAGGCCGAGCGGGTACGCCAGGAGTCGGCGCACGCGGTGACGGTGATGGTCGGCGACGGGGTGAACGACGCCCCGGCGCTGGCCGAGGCGCACGTCGGGGTGGCGATGGGCGCGACCGGGGCGACCGCCTCGGCGGACGTGGCCGACGCGGTGCTCACCGTGGACCGGTTGGACCGGCTCGCCGACGCCGTCGAGATCGCCCGGTACGCCCGCCGGATCGCGGTGCAGAGCGCCACCGTGGGGATGGGTCTGGCGGTGCTCGCCATGCTGGTCGCCGCCGCCGGCCGGCTGCCCCCGGTCGCCGGGGCGTTCCTCCAGGAGGGCATCGACGTCCTGGTGATCCTCAACGCGTTGCGCGCGCTCGGTGGCGGTCTGCGCCGGCGTGACCTGCCCCCGGACACCGTCGCGCTGCTCGACCGGTACGCCGGTGAGCACGGCGGTGTGCGGGACGTGCTGGCGCGGCTGCGGGACACCGCCGACCTGGTGGCGATCCGCCCGGACGACCCGGCGTGTGTGCCCGCGGTGCGGGACGTGCACCGCCGGCTGGTCGACGAGGTGCTGCCGCACGAGGCGGCCGAGGAACGGCAGCTCTACCCGGCTCTGGCCGGCCCGCTGGGCAGCGCCGAGGCGACCTCCACGATGAGCCGGGCGCACGTGGAGATCGTGCGGCTGGTGGAGCGGATCGGTGGACACCTGGCGGCGCAGCCGGACGGCCGGTTGCGCCACGACGAGGTGCCGGACCTGCTGGCCGCGCTCTATGGCCTGGACGCGGTGCTGCGGCTGCACCTGGCCCAGGAGGAGGAGGACTACTTCTCGCTCAACCCGTCCGACGGGTCCACCGCCGCCGACCGGTGAGTCGCGGCCGGCGGGCGGTGGGTCGCGGCCGGCGGGCGGTGGGTCGCGCGGCGACCGCGACCATCGCGCGGGAGGGTCTCAGCGCTCGCGTACCACCGCGACCGGGCAGTGCGAGTGCTGGATGAGCTGCTGGCTGACCGAGCCGAGCAGCATGCCGCGCAGCCCGCCCCGGCCCCGGGTGCCGACCACCACGAGCTGCGCCGACCGGCTCGCCTCCACCAGCAGCGCCGCCGCGCTGCCGGGGACGGCCTCGATCTCGACCGGTACGTCGGGGAAGGACTCCCGCCACGGTGCCAGCTCCGCCTCGGCGGCGGCCCGCTCCGCCGCGGCGGTCTCCTCCGGGTCGAAGTCCGAGGGCACCCGGCGGCCGCCGGGCGGCTCCCAGACCCGCAACACCCGCAGCGGCACGTCCCGCTGGGCGGCCCGCTCGACCGCGAAGCCGAGTGCCAGCAGCGCCGTCTCCGAGCCGTCCGAGCCCACCACCACCGGCCCGGACGTGGCGCGCTGCCCGTCGCGGACCACCACCACCGGACAGTGGGCGTGCGCGACGACGGAGACGGCTGTGGAACCGGCGAGCAGCCCACCGAAACCGCCGTGGCCCCGGCTGCCGAGCACCAGCATGCCCGCCTCGGCGGAGCGTTCCTGCAACACCAGCGCGGGCGGACCGTCGAACACCTCACCGTGCACGGTGAGGCCGGGCCGATCGGCGGCGGCGTCCGTTGCCGCCTGGCGGACCAGCTCCTCGACCTGCTGACGGGCGGCCTCGTCCGGCCACACGCCGGGGGCCACCCCGGGGCCGATCCAGCCGGTCACGGTCAACCACTCGAAGACGTACGCCAGCCGCACCGGCCGATCCGAGCGGCCCGCCTCGTCCAGCGCCCACTGCACGGCGATCGCCGCGTCGGCCGAGCCGTCGTAGCCGACCAGGATCTCTTCCCCACTCATGCGCCGCTCCTCACGTCCGGGTCGTTCTCACGGATCCACCGCCACTCGACGACCCGCGGATCGTCCTCACCGTACCGGCGGGTGTGGTCGCGGCACGACTGGCGTGCGTCCACCATGTCCTGCCGCAGGTGCGCGGCGCGCGAGCGCAGCTCCGGCACCCGGTCGATCACGTCGATGACCAGGTGGAAGCGGTCCAGGTCGTTGAGCATCACCATGTCGAACGGCGTCGTGGTGGTGCCCTCTTCCTTGTAGCCGCGGACGTGCAGGTTGTCGTGGTTGGTGCGGCGGTAGGTGAGCCGGTGGATCAGCCACGGGTAGCCGTGGTAGGCGAAGATGGTCGGCTTGTCGCGGGTGAAGATGGTGTCGAACTCGTCGTCCGGCAGGCCGTGCGGGTGTTCCGACGGCGGTTGCAGGCGCATCAGGTCGACCACGTTCACCACCCGGACCTTCAGGCTCGGCAGGTGCGTGCGCAGCAGCTCCGCCGCGGCGAGCGTCTCCAGCGTCGGCACGTCACCGGCGCAGGCGAGCACCACGTCCGGCTCGGTGCCGTCGTCGCTGCTGGCCCAGTCCCAGATGCCCAGGCCGCGACGGCAGTGCTGGATCGCCTCGTCCATGCTCAGCCAGTTCGGTGACGGCTGCTTGCCGGCCACCACCACGTTGACGTACTGCCGGCTGCGCAGGCAGTGGTCCATCGTGGACAGCAGCGTGTTGCCGTCCGGCGGCAGGTAGACCCGGACCACCTCGGCCTTCTTGTTGACCACGTGGTCGATGAAGCCCGGGTCCTGGTGCGAGAAGCCGTTGTGGTCCTGACGCCAGACGTGGCTGGACAGCAGGTAGTTCAGCGAGGCCACCGGCTCCCGCCAGGGGATGCCACGGGTCACCTTGAGCCACTTGGCGTGCTGGTTGACCATCGAGTCGACGATGTGGATGAACGCCTCGTAGCTGGTGAAGATGCCGTGTCGGCCGGTCAGCAGGTAGCCCTCCAGCCAACCCTGGCACAGGTGCTCGGAGAGCACCTCCATCACCCGGCCGTCGGGGGAGAGGTGGTCGTCGCCGGGAACCCCGGCGCCGACGAACGCCCGGTCGGTCACCTCGAACGCCGCGCCGAGCCGGTTCGAGGCGACCTCGTCCGGGCCGAACAGGCGGAACGTCTCCGGGTTGCGGACGATCACGTCGCGGACCCAGGGGCCGAGCGCGCCGGTCGCGCCGGCCATCGGCTCGCCCGGGGTCGGCACGTCCACCGCGTAGTCGCGGAAGTCCGGCAGCTCCAGGTTGCGCAGCAGCCGGCCGCCGTTGGCCACCGGGTTGGCGCTCATCCGCCGGTCACCGGTGGGCGGCAGCTCGGCCAGCTCGGCGACCGGGGCGCCGGCGGCGTCGAACAACTCCTCCGGCCGGTAGCTGCGCAGCCAGCGCACCAGCTCGGCCAGGTGCTCCGGGTTGTCGCGTACCCCGGAGATCGGCACCTGGTGGGCGCGGAAGGTGCCCTCGACCTGCTTGCCGTCCACATCGCTCGGACCGGTCCAGCCCTTCGGCGTACGCAGGATGATCATCGGCCAGCGGGGGCGCTCGACGTGCCCGCCGCAACGGGCCCGGCGCTGGATCGCGGCGATCTCGTCGAGTGCCCGGTCCAGGGTCGCGGCGAGCAGCCGGTGCACCGTGGCCGGATCGTCGCCCTCGACCAGGTACGGCTGGTAGCCGAAGCCGCGCATCATGTCCCGCAGGTCGTCGGCGGGGATCCGGTCCAGCACGGTCGGGTTGGCGATCTTGTAGCCGTTGAGGTGCAGGATCGGCAGCACCGCCCCGTCGCGGACCGGGTTGAGGAACACGTTCGACAGCCAACTGCCGGCCAGCGGGCCGGTCTCCGCCTCGCCGTCACCGATCACGCAGGCCACCAGCAGGCCCGGGTTGTCGAACGCGGCGCCGTAGGCGTGGCTCAGCGCGTATCCCAGCTCGCCGCCCTCGTGGATCGAACCCGGCACCTCCGGCGCCACGTGGCTCGGGATGCCGCCGGGGAAGGAGAACTGGCGGAACAGCCGCCGCATGCCGGTCTCGTTCCGCGGGATGTGGTGGTAGAGCTCGCTGTAGGTGCCCTCCAGCCAGGTGTTGGCGACCAGCGCCGGGCCGCCGTGGCCGGGGCCGGTGACGAAGATGGTGGACAGGTCCCGGTCGACGATGACCCGGTTGAGGTGCGTGTAGAGCAGGTTGAGGCCCGGACTCGTGCCCCAGTGCCCGAGCAGCCGGGGTTTGATGTGCTCGGGTTTGAGCGGCTCGCGGAGCAGCGGGTTGTCGAGCAGGTAGATCTGCCCGACGGTCAGGTAGTTCGCCGCCCGCCAGTAGGCGTCGAGCCGACGCAGCTCGTCGTCGGTCAGCGTGCTGTGCAGGTCCGGCGCGGTGTCCATGCGGCGTCAACCTCTCGCGGCTCGGGGTCGGGTGGGTGTCGGTCCGGGCCGGAGGTCCCGCCTCGTGCGGTCGTCACGACCCGCTCCCGGCGGCGAGTCCCCGTACGACGATCAGCGGGGCCGGCGAGTGGTAGAGCAGGGACTGGCTGACCGCCCCCAGCGTGGACCGCACCGGCCCGTCGCCGCGCGCGGCGACCACCGCGAGCTGCGCCGTGCGGGACCGGTCGAGCAGGACGGTCTCCGGTTCCCCGTGCAGGGTCTGGCAGTCGGCGGTCACCCTGGGGTGCCGCCGGACGTGCCGGCCGACCGCCTCCTCCAGCAACCCGTCGTCGCCGGCCCGGTCCTCCGGCTCGACCACCCGCACGGCGAGCAGCCGGGCGCCCCGGCGTTCGGCGCAGTCGAACGCGTACTCGAGTGCCGCGCGGGAGGCCTGCGATCCGTCGAAGCCGACCATCAGCGGCCCCGGCGGGGCCGCCTCGGTGCGCCCGACCAGGACCGGGCAGGTGGCGCGGGCGGCCACCGTCACGGCTGGCGTCTCGGTCGGTACGTAGGTCGGGTAGGCCGCCATGCCGCCGTCACCGAGAGCGACCAGGAATGCGGTTTCGGCGACCCGCAGCAGCGCCTCGACCGGCGAGCCCTCCACGATCTCACCGCTGACCGGCACCTCGGGCGCGCACTCGGCGGCCACCTGACCGGCGGCGGCCAGCAGGTGCTCGGCGTCCTGGCGGGTGCCGCCGGCCGGGGCCCCGCCGGGCGCCGCGGTCCAGTTGAACGCGTGCAGCAGGTGTAGCGGCCGGTCGTGGGCGGCGGCCTCCGCGGCGGCCGTGCGGACCACCGTGAGGTCCTGCGCCGACCCCCCGACGCCGACCACCACCGCGCCGTGGCTGGGTGCGGCCACCCGGCTCACCTCCCACCCCGCTTTTCACCCAGCGTAGTCGCGAGGGTGGGGGTGCCGGACCGGGTCGGCGGAACCGGTGGGGGTCAGCGCGGCTGCGGCAGAGCCGGGTGCACCCGCAGCACCACGGCGGTGGCGTTGTCCTCGCCGCCGGCGTCGAGGCTGGCGGCGAGCAGTGCCTCGACCGTGCGGGCCGGGTCGCGGCGCGCGGCGAGCAGGTCCCGCAGCCGCGGGTAGCCGATCTGGTCGCTGATCCCGTCGGTGCACAGCAACCAGGTGTCGCCGCGCCGCAGCGGCACCGCCAGCAGGTCCGGCTCCGGGCGGTCCGGATGGCCGACGTAGCGCAGCAGGTGGTAGCGGGCCTGGGCCGCCTCCGGCGAGTCGGCCGGCCACCAGCCGTGCAGCAGGCCGAGCCAGGCCATGGTGTGGTCGACGGTGACCAGTTCCAGCAACCCGTCGCGCAGCCGGTAGGCCCGCGAGTCGCCGATCTGCACCAGCCAGCCCTGGTCGCCGTCCGGCTCGGCCACCAGCGCGGTGAGCGTGCATCCGGTCAGCCCGGTCTGCGCCGCGCCGGCCTGTCGTACCCGGCGCTGGGTCTCGGCGACGGCGGCGCGTAGCCGGAGCCCGTCCACGGTGGGCCAGCCGGCGCGGACCTGCGTCACGAACGTCTCGGCCGCGGTCGCCCCGGCCACCCGGCTGCCCTCGCCGTCGCCCATGCCGTCGCAGACCACGGCCAGCGGCAGGGTCGGGTCGACGTGCAGCACGTCGTAGTTGGCGGGGTAGCGGTTCCCCACCACGCTGCCGCCGGCGATCTCCAGGGTGAGCCGGCCGGCGGTGAGCCGGCGGGCGGCCTCGACCGGCCGGTCCGGAGGGTGGTGGCGAAACATCAGCGGACCGTAGCACCGGGACCGGCCCGGGGAGGGGCAGGCCGGGTTGTGTGTCAACCGAGGTGGACGGATTCCAAACCTGTTTGCGGTTCTCGCGACGTCCCGCTCCGCCGGGTCGCCGTCACGCCCCGTGTCCTGCACACTGACGCCGTGGACGGTGCAGACGACAAGCGCCCGGGGAACGCGGAGAACCGCGCCCCGCGCTCGGCCGTGGTGGTCAACCCGGTCAAGGTGGCCGACCTGGACGAGTTCCGCCGGACCGTGGACGGCGCGCTCGCCGCCGCCGGGTGGCCGGAACCGACCTGGTACGAGACGACGGTCGAGGACCCCGGCCGGGGGCAGGCGGAAGAGGCGGTCAAGGCCGGCGCGGAGGTCGTCTTCGCCTGCGGCGGGGACGGCACGGTGATGGCCTGTGTCACGGCACTGGCCGGCACCGACGTGGCGCTGGCCGTGCTGCCGCAGGGCACCGGCAACCTGCTCGCCGCCAACCTGGGTCTGTCCAACGACCTCGCCGCCGGGCTGGAGGTCGCCGTCGAACGCGGCATGCGCCGCCTCGACGTGGGCGAGGTAGGCGACCAGTGCTTCGCGGTGATGGCCGGGATGGGGTTCGACGCGCAGATGCTCGACTCCACCTCGGAGACCACCAAGAAACGGATCGGCTGGCCGGCGTACGTGGTGGGCGCCGCCCGGCACCTGCGGGACCGGCCGATGCGCGTATCGGTACGCATCGACGGCAAGCCGCCGCTGCGGCGCCGCGCCCGTTCGGTCCTGGTGGCCAACGTCGGGCGGCTCCAGGGCGGGGTACGGCTGCTCACCGACGCCGAGCCGGACGACGGCTGGCTCGACGTGGCCGTGCTGACCCCGCGTTCGCTCGGGCACTGGCTGGCCCTGGGCTGGGCGGTGCTGCGCCGCCGGGACCGCGTGCCCGGGATGGAGGTGTTCCGGGCCCGCACCGTGGAGATCACCAGTAACCGGGCGCAGCCCCGCCAGCTCGACGGGGACCTGATCTCCGCGAGCCGGTCGCTGAAGGCGACCATCCGCCCCGAGTCGCTCTGGTTGTGCGTGCCGCGGCCCGAGGAGGACCCCGACCTGGCGGTGGACGCCGACGCGGTGGGTGAGCGCGGGGAGCATCTGATCGAGGAGGCCCGCGGTGAGTAGCACCAAGCTGGTCCCCGAGACCCGGTTGATGACCGAGGACGAGCTGTCCGCCGACGACGCCTGGCACACGCTGCGCCGGCAGGGCGGCTGGTGCCTGATGCGCGACGCGTTCGTCCGGTTCCGCTACGGCGACGGGTTCAGCCACGCCCGCGCCCTGGCGTTCCAGCTCTGCCTGGCCGTGGTGCCGTTCCTGATCGCGCTCACCGGTCTGATCACCGACCTGGGTGTCACCGAGGGCGGCAAGGTCGTCGCCGACACGGTGCTGGCGATCACGCCCGGCCAGAGCGAGTCGATGGTGCAGGAGCTGCTGACCGACAGCGAGCGCACCGAGGACGCCGGCGAGCTGGCCCTGACCCTCGGTCTGCTCACCGGGCTGGTCGCGCTGACCAGCACGATGGCGCAGATCGAGCGGGGCGCCAACCGGATCTACGGGGTGGAGCGGGACCGGCCGGCGCTGGCCAAGTACCTGCGGGCCACGGTGCTGGCGGTGACCGCCGGCCTGCCCGCGCTGGCCGGGTTCCTGATCCTGGTCGGCGGCGGCGCGATCGGCGACTCGGTACGACGGCACTACGAGTGGGGCGACCTCGCCATGGCCGCCTGGGACGTGGTGCGCTGGCCGTTGAGCCTCGGCCTGACCGTGCTCGCCGTGGCGGTGCTGTTCCGGCACGCGCCCCGACGCCGGCAGCCCGGCCTGTCCTGGCTGTTCTTCGGCGCCGGCATCGCCATCGCACTGTGGTGGCTGGCCAGCCTGCTGTTGGCCGCGTACGTCAAGTACAGCGGCGGTTTCGGTCAGACCTACGGCGCGTTGACCGGGATGATGGCGCTGCTGCTGTGGGCGAACCTCACCGGCATCGCCCTGTTCGGCGGGCTCTCCTTCGCCGCCCAGTTGGAGGCGAAGCGGATCGGTGTGGAGGAGCCGGCCCAGCCGGATCTCTGGAAGCCGGAGGCGCAGCGCGAGTCGTTGCTGGACACCGGCGAGATGACCTCGCTCTGACGCCGCGCCGACGCGGCGTGTACGGAACGGCCTGATCGGGTACAGCGCGCCTCGCAGAGGAACGAGGGAGGTGCGGTGTGACCACGGTCAAGGAAGCCGGACGCCGGCCGCTCGGCCACTTCGCCGAGCGGAGCCTGGTCGGGCTGCTCGCCGTGGGTGGCGCGGGCGTGGGATTCGGACTGTTGCTGATGCTCGTCCGGTTCCGGTGGAGCCCGTTGTACGACGCGGACCGCTCGGCGGCCGAGTGGTTCAACGACCTGGTGGCCCCGCACGGCCCGCTTGTCACCGTGCTCCAGGCGATCACCGACCTGGGTGGCCGGCCGGTGCTGATCTGGCTGGTCACGATCGCCGTGGTGGGTCTGCTGATCCGCCGCCAGTCCCGGCTGGCGGTCTATCTGATCGTCACCGGCGTGGGCGGGCTGATCCTCGACCCGTCGTTGAAGGCGCTCGTGGGGCGGCTGCGTCCGGTGGTGGACGTGCCGGTGGCCAGCGCCCCGGGCAACAGCTTCCCCAGCGGGCACGCGCTCGGCTCGTTCGTCGCCTACGGCGCGCTGCTGCTGGTGTTCCTGCCGGCGATGGCGCCGCGTTGGCGCAAGTTCGCCATCGCCGTCGCGGCGCTGCTTGTCTTCCTGGTCGGGCTGACCCGGATCGCGTTGGGCGTGCACTTCGTCTCGGACGTGCTCGGTGCCTGGCTGCTCGGCGCGGCCTGGCTGGGCGTCACCGCGTACGCGTTCCGGCTGTGGCGGCGTGAGCGCGGCCGGCCGGTGCCACCGCTGAGCGAGGGCCTGGAGCCGGAGGCGGCCGAGGAGATCACCCCGGCGCCGGACGAGGAGAAGGTGCTGGCGCACCCCCGTTCGGCGGTGGCCGAGCTGCTTGTCGGCTGGGTGATCGTGTTCGGCGCGCTCTACGCGTTCGGCACCTACGTCAGCTACCACGCCAAGGGCACCTTCTTCGACACGCTCGACACCGAGGTGCCGCGCTGGTTCGCCGACCGACACACCGATGTGCTCACCGACGTGAGCTGGTGGTGGAGCAAGTTCGGCGACACCCACGCGATCCTGCTGGTGTCGCTGGTGTTCTGCCCGCTCGTGCTGGCGGTGTGGCGCCGCTGGCGGCCGGTGCTGTTCGTGGTGCTGGCCATGTTCGGCGAGCTGAGCCTGTTCCTGGCCAGCGCCCGCGTGGTGGACCGGCCCCGGCCGCCGGTGGAGAACCTGGACGGACCGATGCCGACCTCGTCGTTCCCGTCCGGGCACATCGCGGCGACCATCTGCCTGTGGGTGGCCATGGCGATCATCGTGTTGCCGCGTACTGACAGGTGGTGGCGGTGGCTGTTCGTCGTCACGGCCGTGCTCATGCCGGTCGGGGTGGCCACCTCCCGGATGTACCGGGGCATGCACCACCCGACCGACTTCATGGGCGCGATCCTGCTCGGCGCGTTGTGGCTGTCGCTGCTGTGGTGGGTGATCCGGCCCAACGCCGACGTGTCCGAGGGCAACGAGCCGGCGATCGAGTCCGAACAGGTGGACGAGTTGGACGACGAGCTGGCCAAGGCCGCCCGGCCGGGCTGAACCGATGCTGCGGGTGATGACCTGGAACATCCGTACCGGCGGGCGGGACCGCGGCGGCGCGGACCGCCGGGACCGGATCGTCTCGGTCGTCACCGCGCAGCGCCCGGACGTGCTGGCCGTGCAGGAACTGGGCGGCATGGACGGCACCCTCGACGGCGTCGCCGAGCGGGTGGGGATGGTGGCGCACCTGGCCCGCTCCTGCGTCGGCCAGCCGGTGGCGGTGCTGGTGCGCCCGCCGCTGCGGGTGCTGTCCGCCGGGCGGGTGTGCCGCCCGCTGCACCACGCCGCCGCCCTGGTCCGGGTGGCGACCGGTGCGGGTCCGCTGACCGTGTTCAGCACTCACCTGTACCCGTACTCGGGTGGCCGGCGGCGGCTGGAGGCGGGCTGGCTGGCGGCGGCGGTGCGCCGCGCCGGGGGTGAGCTGGCCTTGCTCGCCGGGGACCTGAACACGCTGGAACCGGCCGTCGACCACACCGCTCGGCTGGCCGGGTTGGGTGCCCGGCGGCGGCACCTGCGCCGCGACGGCCGCACCGTGGACACCCGTGCGGTGGCCCGGCTGCTCGACGCCGGCCTGGTGGACCTGTGGCGGCGCGGCGGCGGCGGCGAGGCTGCCGGGCTGACCGTGCCGACCCGCCACGGTGGTGCGGAGTTCGCCGGGATGCGACTGGACTATCTGTTCGCCACCCCGGCGTTGGCCGGGCGGGTGCGCGCGGTGCGGGTGGTCCGGGGCGGGGATGCGGACACCGCCTCCGACCACTACCCGGTGCTGGCCGAGCTGGACCTCAGCGTCGGCGCAGCAAGCGCGGCGGGCGGCTGCGCCGACGCCGACGCCGACGCACCGTGAGGACCATGAGCACGGTCAGCAGCGCCAGCACGATCCAGTCGATGAGCCGGCGGCTGCCGCCGTCGCCGATGCCGTGCACGGTGGTGTGCCCGCGGCGGGTTCTACAGCACCAGGTTGAGCAGCACGGTCAGCACCACCGAGGCGACCACGGAGAAGAGGATCATCAGTAGGCAGCCGAGGCCGCCGCCGGCGGGCCGGATCTCGGTGTTCCCGATACGCATGGGTCAGCTCCTTGGGGGGTGAGAAGGGTGTGCAGGGCTTCGGCGACGGGTCCGGGCGCGGTGGTCACCACGTTGTGCGACGCGCCGGGCACCGTCACGAGGCGGGCGTCGGGCAACAGGGCGGCCACCTGGGCGAGCCACGCGGCCGGTGCGACGTGGTCCCGGGTGCCGGCCAGCACCAGCGTGGGTGCGGTGACGTGCACCAGGTCCTCCTCGATGGCGTTGCGCACCGAGTGGGACACCGTCGCCAGGACCCGCCACGGGCGGGCGTCCACCGCGTCCCGCAGCAGGATCGGTGCCTGCCACTTGGCCTCCCACAGCGCGGCGCGCAGCCACCGGCCGATCTGTCCGCGCCGGGACCGGGCCGCGGGGTCGCTCGTCGGGCCGGCCAGCACCAGCGCGGCGACCAGGTCCGGGCGGTCGGCGGCGAGCGCGGCGGCCACCTCCGCGCCGAACGAGTGGCCGAGCAGGCAGACCGGCCCCGGCCGGTACGCGGCCAGCCAGTCGGCCAGGAACGCGGCGTGCCGCGACACGTCGTACGCGGTGGCGGGGCGTTCGGTCAGGCCGAAGCCGGGGAGGTCCGGCACGTACACCGGGTGCCGTGGTGCCAGGGCGGACGCCAGCGGGGTGAAATAGCGGTGCGAGACGGCCAGCCCGTGCACCAGGACCACGGGTGGCCCGTCGCCGTCCGGGCTCGCCAGGCGGGTGTGTGTGCGCAGCCCGGCGATCTGCCGGAAGTCGCTGGTCAGGCCGGCGGCCGGCCGGGGCGCGGTGAGCGCCAGGCGTAGTTCGCCCGGTCCGAAGCGCCCCGGCGGCGACGGTCGGACGGTCACAGTTCACGCAGCCGGGGCAGCAGTTCCTCCTGCGCCCAGTCGAGGAACATCGGCTGGGTGTCGCCGCCCACCTGGACCAGCGCGACGTGGGTGAAGCCGGCGTCGACGAACTTCTTGAACGCCTCGACGTGCCGCTCGGTGTCCGGGCCGCAGGAGATCCCCTCGGCCACGTCCTCCTCGCGGACGAACTGGGTGGCCGCGTCGAACGAATCCGGGCCGGGCAGGTCGGCGTTGACCTTCCAGCCCAGGCCGAACCAGCGGAACTGGTCGTGCACGATCTTGCGGCACTCGGCCTCGTCCGGGCCGTAGCAGATGGCGACCTGCCCGTAGCGGGGGCGACCCGCGCCGCCGGCCTCCTCGTACATGTCGATCAGGTGCGGCAGCGGATCGGTGGCGATCATGGCGTCGGCGTACTCGGCGGCGAGCGTGGCCGACTGCCGCCCGGAGGCGGCGACCGCCATCGGCACCGGGCGCTTCGGCCGGTCCCAGACGTAGGCGTCGGGCACGTCGAAGTGGTTGCCGGAGAACGTCAGCGTCTCGCCGTTGAGCAGGGGCCGGATGATCTGCAGCGCCTCCTCGAACATCTCGTGCCGCTGCTGCACGTGGGGCCAGCCGCCGACCACGTGCTCGTTGAGGTTCTCCCCGGCGCCGAGGCCGAGGGTGAACCGGCCGTCCGAGAGCACCCCGACGGTGCTCGCCTTCTGCGCGACCACGGCCGGGTGGTAGCGCCGGATCGGGCAGGTGACGAACGACAGCAGCTCGGCGCGGCTGGTGGCGTGCGCGACCGCGCCGAGCACCGACCAGGCGTACGGGGAGTGGCCCTGGGATTCCAGCCAGGGGGAGTAGTGGTCGGACATGACCAGATGGTCGAAGCCGGCGGCCTCGGCGCGAATGGCGTGGTCGACAAGCTTCTTGGGGCCGGCCTGCTCGCACATCAGGGTGTAGCCGACGTTGACCATGGCACCTCTCCTCACGGGCGGATCGTCCTCGGATACCCCGCGGCCCGCGGGTCAACCCTGCTGTCCGCTTCCCGGGGCACCCGGCGAGCGGCACTTAACCGGTTAAGGAAACAGCCCGTGTGAAGACGCCACCCTTCGTGCCGGATTCGCTTAACCGGTTGCCTTCCTCGGTCCATCGCCATACGCTGATGCCGCGTCCGCCGGGCAACCGGGCGGCGGCTGCCGGGCCCAGCCGCACCGCCCCCGTCACCGCCATCGCACCCCGCTCGGGCACGGGGACCATCCCCCTGAGGACAGCCATGAGAAAACTGCTCTCCGTCGCGGGCGTCGCCCTGCTGACCGCCCTGGCCGCCGTGTTCGCCCTCGGGCAGCCGGCCCAGGCCGCCACCGGCTTCTCCGTCTCCAACGGGCGGCTCTACGACGCCAACGGCACCGAGTTCGTCATGCGCGGGGTCAACCACGCGCACACCTGGTATCCGCAGCAGACCAACTCGTTCGCCGACATCAAGGCGCTCGGCGCGAACACCGTCCGGGTGGTGCTGGCCAGCGGCGACCGCTGGACCAAGAACAGCGCCGCCGACGTGGCCAACGTGATCTCGCTGTGCAAGGGCAACCGGCTCATCTGCGTACTGGAGGTGCACGACACCACCGGGTACGGCGAGGAGGGCGCCGCCGCCACGCTCGCCGAGGCCACCGACTACTGGCTGAGCATCGCCGACGTGCTCAGGGGCCAGGAAAGATACGTCATCGTCAACATCGGCAACGAGCCGTTCGGCAACCAGGGCTACAGCGCCTGGGCCACCGACACGGCCAACGCGATCAAGCGGCTGCGTACCGCAGGCCTGACCCACACGATCATGGTGGACGCGCCGAACTGGGGCCAGGACTGGTCGTTCACCATGCGCGACAACGCCGGCACCGTGTTCGCCGCCGATCCGCTGCGCAACACCGTCTTCTCCATCCACATGTACGGCGTGTTCGACACCGCCGCCGAGATCAGCGACTACCTGGGCAGGTTCCGCACCGCCGGGCTGCCCATCGTGGTCGGCGAGTTCGGCTTCAACCACTCCGACGGCAACCCCGACGAGGACGCCATCATGGCCTACGCCCAGGCCAACGGCATCGGCTACCTCGGCTGGTCGTGGAGCGGCAACGGCGGCGGGGTGGAATACCTGGACATGACCACCGCCTTCAACCGCGACCAGCTCACCACCTGGGGCCAACGGATCTTCAACGGCGCCAACGGCATCGCCGCGACCTCCCGCGAGGCGTCGGTCTACGCCAGCAGCACTCCGACGGCCAGCCCCACCGCCAGCCCGACGGCCAGCCCGACGCCGACGAGCAGCCCCAGCCCCACCCCGCCGCCGGCCACCACGCCCCCGCCCTCCGGCGGCTGCACCGCCGCCTACACCGTGACCAACTCGTGGCAGGGCGGCTTCCAGGGCGAGGTCAGGGTGACCGCCGGCGCCGCCGCGATCACCGGATGGACGGTCCGCTGGACGTACGCCAACGGCCAGTCCGTCACCCAGGCGTGGAACGCCACGGTCAGCAACAGCGGGTCGGCGTACACCGCCCGCAACGTCGACTACAACGGGCGCCTCGGCGCCGGCGCGAGCGCCACGTTCGGCTTCATCGGCAACTCGACCGGCACCAACTCCACACCCGCGGTGACCTGCACCGCGAGCTGACCACCCGGTGGCCGGGCCCCGTGTGGGCCCGGCCACCGGCCCGTACGATCTGTCCCGCGCGGTCGGCGTACGACGACCGTCGGGAGGGGACACGATGAACATGCCGGTGACCAGGGGACGACCGTCGGGGATGGTGGTCGGCTCGCTCGTGGCCATCTCCTTCGGGACCGTGTTCGTCCTGGTCAACACCGGCGGCCTGCCCACGCCGTGGCCGCTCGTGCTGCGGCTCGCCGGCCTGCTGGTGGCCGCGCTGCTCCTGGTCTGGTTGTTCCGGACGGCCCGGCGGGCCCCGCAGGCCGCCCAGGGGCCGGTGGCGACCGGCTTCATGGACCGCCGCTACTGGATCGTGGTGGCACTGGAGGGGGTCGCGCTCTTCGGCGGCCTGGCCGTGATCAACGGAGTCCTGGACCGCCCCGCGCTGGCGGTCGCCTGGGTCGCGGTGGTGGTGGGAGTGCACTTCTTCGGCCTGGCCGCCGTCTGGCGGATGCCGCGCTACCACTGGCTGGGCGCGGTGATGACCGTGCTGGGCCTGGCCGGTTTCCTCACCTACGCGCTCGGCGGCGACGCGGGGGCGGTCGGTCTGGTCTCCGGCGTCGGGTGCGGCGCGGCCCTGTTCGCCACCGTGGCCCTGGCCCTGCGCGGGCCTGCACGGTCGGGTCCGGGTGGTCGACCCGCACCACCCGACCGCCGTGCCGCAGCGGGCGCAGCCGCTCGGGCGGCAGGAGCAGGCAGGTCCAGCCGGATCCCGTGAACCATGGCGTGGATCGGTGCATCAGAAGATGTGACTGATCCATCACGGGGAAAGGACCGTCCATGCGCGGCCGACCGCTCATCGCAGTGATGTTCGTTCAGATGCTCCTCACCGGCTGCACACCGTCGATCGATCGTTCCGGGGCCGACGCGGCGCCCGCGGGCTCACCCGCCCATAGCGCCGCCTCGCCGGCGCCGTCCCAGGTCGGTAGCCCGCCGTCCGGCGGCGGGGGATTGCGTCGCACTCGATCGGCTGTTGCTGGCGATCGGTCCGCAGGTGTTCGACCAGTGCGGACGGTTCCTGCCGTGCCGGCAGGACGCCGAGGAGGCGGCACAGGACGCGCTCATGCGGGTGGCCACCAACATCGGCCGGTTCGACGGAGCGGCCCAGCTCGTTGCTGTCCGTCGAGGTGGCTGACCCCCGCACCACGAGCGTCATCGCGGGCTCCCGCCTGGATCTGTTGGAGGCCCTGGACAGGTTGGAGGCGCACCGGCCGGAGTTGGCCGCCGCGCTCGTGCTGCGCGATCTGTGCCAGCTGGCCTATCGGGAGATGGCCGCGCAGCTCGGTGTTCCGGTCGGCACCGTCAAGTCCCGGGTCCACCATGCCCGCAAGCACGTCCGGGCGTCGTTGCAGGCCGACTGAGCGTCCGGTCTCGTGTCGCGTGCCGCTGCCGGCCCTTCTCAGCCCACGGCGGTCAGCTCCAGCAGGAGCGCCTGCTCGGGGTGCAGGGCTGGTAGTTGCAGGCCGACCGACTCCAACACCGAACCGCTCACCGTGATGCCGTCGCCGGGCCAGGCCAGCCAGCCCGGTGGGGACATCTCCAGCAGCGCCGGCTCCGGCACCCCGGCCGGTGGGCGCACCCGGTAACGCCGGCCCGGGTCCAGCCCTGGCAGCCGCACCGCGCCCGGCACCTGTGCCGCCGAGGTGGTCAGCCGGCTGACCGCGTACACCGCATGCGAGCGGTCGTGGGCGATCACGCCGTGGGCCTGCACGGCCGGGTCCGGGTGGTCGACCCGGACCACCCGGCCGTTGTGCAGCAGCGGGCGCAGCCGCTTGTGCAACGCGACCCAGGCGGCGAGTTCGGCCCGTCCGCCGGCGTCGATCGCGCTGATGTCCCACTCGATGCCGTGGTGGCCGAACAGCGCGGTGACCGCCCGGAACCCCAGGTCGTGTACGCGTTGGGTGGTGTGCGAGCGTTCCGGCCCGATGTGTGTGCCGATCAGCTCCGGCGGCAGGAGCAGGCCGGTCCAGCGCTGGATGGACAGCCGTTCCAGCGCGTCGTTGCAGTCGCTGGCCCAGACGCGGTCGGTGCGGCGCAGGATCTCCAGGTCGACCCGGGCGCCGCCGGAGGAGCAGCTCTCGATCTCCACGCCGGGGTGCCGGGCACGCAACTCGTCAAGCAGCCGGTAGACGGCCACCGTCTGCGCGTGCACGCCGGGCCGGCCGGCGTGCCCGGCCTCGGTGAGGTCACGGTTGTGGTCCCACTTCAGGTACGCGAGCCCGTCGTGCTCGCCCAGCACCGCGTCGAGCCGTTCGAGCAGGTAGGCGTACGCGTCCGGATGGGCCAGGTCGAGCACCTGCTGGTGCCGCCAGGCCGGCGGCAGCCGGCCCGGCGCCTGGAGCACCCAGTCCGGGTGGGCGCGGAACAGGTCGGAGTCGGTGTTGACCATCTCCGGCTCGACCCAGAGCCCGAACTGCATGCCGTGGCCGCGTACGTGGTCGATCAGCGGCTGCAACCCGTCCGGCCACACCTCGCCGTCGACCCACCAGTCGCCGAGCCCGGCCTGGTCGTGCCGCCGGCCGCGGAACCAGCCGTCGTCGAGGACGAAGCGTTCCACACCGACCTCGGCGGCCCGGTCGGCGAGCGCCCGCAGCCGGTCCAGGTCGTGGTCGAAGTAGACCGCCTCCCACACGTTCAGCGTGACCGGGCGCGGCGTGCGCGGGTGCGACGGGCGGGCCCGCAGGTGCGTGTGCAGCGCGTCGCTGAGCCCGTCCAGCCCGTCGGCGGAGTGCGCCGCGTAGAGCAGGGGAGTGGCGTACTCCTCGCCCGGGGCGAGCACGATCTCACCCGGCGCGAGCAGCTCACCGCCGCCGAGCGTGGCCTCGCCGGTCGGGCGGCGCTCGGCGGCCGTGACGTGGTCGCCGCTCCACGCGGTGTGCACCGCCCACACCTCGCCGTGCCGGAACCCGAACGCGGCGGTGCCGGCGACCAGCAACAGCGTGGCGTCGTGCCCGGTGCGGCCGTGCCGCCCCTCCCGCACCCACGCGCCCATCGGCCACGGATGCCGCTGCGGCGCGCGCTCCCGGCACCACCTGCCGGTCAGGTCGAGCAGTTCGGTGGCGACCGCCGGCACCGGCAGCACCGGCGTCAGCTCCCGCAGCTCGTAGCGGCCGTCGCCGTCGTTGCGCAGCCGGTGCCGCAGCGTCAGCACCCCCGCCGGGTCCAGCGTGATCTCGACGGTCAGGCTCAACCCCGCGCCCGGGTCCGCCGCCCGCACCACCACCTGTCCGGGGGTAAGGAAGGGCCCCTTCTTAACGCCTGGTGCAGGTGAAGGGTCCCCTCCTGACAGCTCGTGCCCGCTCGCGGCGGCGCCGTCGAGCGGCGCTGCGGGCTCGTCGTGCACGTCGAGGCCGGTGAGGCGGAACGCGGTGGACCAGTCCCGGCCGTCGCGGTGCCCGGCCAGGCCGGGGCGACCGCCCCAGCCGGCGCTCGCCTCGGGCAGCAGCGACAGCACCGTGGGCGTGTCGAAGCTGCTCGGCACCACCGGTGGCACCGTGGCGTCGACCAGCGCGGGCAGGTCCCCGTCGGGCAGCGGACCGAGGTCGGCGCCCCAGTGCACGACCCGGGGCAGTCCCGGGCCGCGCGCGTCGAGCACCAGGCTGGTCCGCGCGCGGCGCAGGTGGACGATCGTCATCCCTTGGAGGCTCCCAGCGTCAGGCCCCGGACGAACTGCTTCTGGAGCAGGAAGAAGATGACCAGGGTGGGGATCGCGACAAGCACCGAGCCGGCCGAGACCAGGTTGTTGTCGGTGAAGAACTCGCCGCGCAGGTTGTTCAGCGAGCTGGTCACCGGGAACTTGTCGCCGCTGCGCATGAGCACGGTGGCCCAGAAGAACTCGTTGTAGATCCAGGTGACCTCCAGGGTGGCCAGCGCGGCCAGCGCCGGTCGGCACAGCGGCATGGTCACCTGCCAGTACTGCCGCCACACGCTGGCCCCGTCGACCATCGCGGCCTCGTACAGCTCGTGCGGCAGCGCCTTCATGTAGTTGCTGAGCACGAACACGCAGAAGCCGCACTGGAACGCGACGTTGACCAGGATCAGACCCCAGTAGCTGTCGTAGAGCAGCTCCGAGTCGCTCATCCAGACCGGCAACGGGATCTCGGTGAACATCCGGAACAGCGGGATGAGCAACGCCTGCGGCGGCAGCAGGTTCGCCGCGGTGAACAGGCCGAGCAGCGCGATGTTGAGTTTCCAGCTGAACCGGGCGATCACGAACGCCACGCACGAGGCGAGGAAGAGCGTGAGCAGCACCGCCGGGACGGTGATGTACGCCGAGTTGAGGAAGTGCTTGCCGAACTCGGCGGTCCGCCACGCGGTGACGTAGTTGTCGACGGTCCAGCCGCCGAGGGAGACGTAGCCGTTGGTGGCCGTGTACTCGTAGGAGCGGAACGAGGTGAGCACCGCCCAGAGGATCGGGAACAGCCAGCCCACGGCGACCGTACCCAGGAAGACGTGCAGGACGACCCGGGCCGGCCGAAGGGGCCGACGGCGGGCGGTGGAGACGGCGGCGGTCATCGCTTGTCCTCCCGCATCACGGTCCACAGGTAGATGGAGATGAAGATCAGCGAGACCGCCAGCATGATCGTCGCCAGCGCCGAGCCGAAACCGATCCGGCTGGCCTCGCCCACCACGTTCTGGGTGACCAGGGCGGAGATCAGCTCCAACCCGTTGCGGCCCTTGTTGATGACCCAGACCAGGTCGAAGGCGCGCAGCGACTCGATCACGGTCACCACCAGCACGATGATGTTGATCGGGCGCATCACCGGGAAGACGACCCGGAAGAACGTGCTGGTGTCCGAGGAGCCGTCCACGGCGGCGGCCTCCCGCAAGGACGGGTCGACGCCCTTGAGCCCGGCCAGGTAGAGCAGCATGATGTAGCCGACGTGCCGCCAGCCGGCGGCCACCAGCACCGCCCAGATGTTGACGTGCGGGTCGCCGTACCAGTCGGTGTCGCCGCCGAAGACGCCGTTGAGCAGGCCCTGGTCCCGGCTGTAGATGAGCTGCCAGACGAAGCCGATGAGCGCCAGCGACAGCACCACCGGCAGGTACAGCGCGGTCTGGTAGAAGCGGCTGCCGCGCAGCTCCTTGTCCAGCAGCACGGCGAGGAACATGCCGAACGGGGTGGCCACCACGAACAGTGCGGCCAGCCAGAGCAGGTTGTTCTGCACGGCGGGCACGAACGGCGGGTAGATGTTCACCACGTCGTCGTAGTTCTTCGCACCGACCCAGTCGATCTCGCCGATCGGGCCGATGCCGTCCCAGTTCGTGCCGGAGAGCAGCACGGTCGCCACGGCCGGCAGCCAGACCAGGCCGGTGACGAGCAGCAGGGGCACCAGCACCATCAGCGTGATCACCACGCGGTCGGTGCGGGACAGGAGCCGTCGCCGGCGACCGCGACCACGCGTGGTGGTGGTCGCGGCCGGCGGCGGCACGGCGCGATCCGCTTGGATCAGGGGCAGGTCGGACATGATGTCCTTCCCCCTTCCGCCGTCAGCTGGTGAAGATCGACTTCTTCTGGTTCTCGATGCTGGTGAGCAGTCCGCTGATGTCCTTCGGGTCCTTGATGAACTGCTGCAACCCCGGGATCATCACGGTGGAGGCGAAGTCCGGCCGGGTGTCCCGGTCGAGGAACTGGGCGATCTCGGTGGCGGAGCCGACCAGTTCGGCGGCCTTCTTCTGGAGCGCGGTGTAGGCGCCGGTGTCCGCGCCGGTGTTGGCGACGAGCGTGCTCGGGTCGTTCTTGACGACGATGTTCGCGGCGTCCTTCGAACCCAGGTACGTCAGCAGCTTCTCCGCCGTGTCCTTCGCCTTCGGCTTGCGGGCCATCATGTAACCGTCGATCGGGGCGTCCAGGGCCTTCGCGCCGATCGTGGAGTCGACCTCCGGGAACGTGAAGAAATCCAGGTCGTCCAGGTCGGCGCCGCTGAACTGCTGGCCGACGAAGAGGCCGAGCAGGTACATGCCGCTCTTCTTCTGCTGCAACGACTGGGCGGCCTCCTGCCAGGTGCGGCCGAGCGAGTCCGGTTGGTGCATGGGGAGCAGGCCGGCCCAGGTGTCGAAGACCTTCCTCACCCGGTCGGAGGTCCACGCCTCCTTGCCGGCCATCAGGTCGATGTGGAACTGGTAGCCGTTGATCCGCAGGTTGAGGATGTCGAACGTGCCCATCGCCGGCCAGCCGTCCTTGTCGGCGAAGGCGATCGGGTTCAGCCCGTCCTTCTTCATCTGCGCGCCGAGCGCGGTGAGGTCGTCAAGTGTCCTGGGCACCTGGTAGCCGCGCTGCTGCCAGACCGACTTGCGGTAGAACATCGCCCACGGGTAGTACGACGCCGGCACGAAGTACTGCTTGTCGTCGTCGCCTGTGGACGCCTTCTTGAACGCGTCGGAGTAGCCGTCGAGCTTGCCCCACACGTCGCTGAGGTCGCCGGCCAGCCCTTTGGCCGCGAAGAACCGCATCCGGTAGCCGGCGAACCAGGTGTAGACGTCGTCCGGCTTGCCCTGCAGGTAGTTGTTGATGTTCTCCTGGAACGTGTTGTGGTCGACCGTGTTGACGGCGACGGTGACCCCGGAGGACGTCTTGAAGCCGTCCATCACCTTGGCGACGACGTCCTTGGGCTTCGGGTCCGACTGGTTCGAGCCGAGCGAGATGTTCTTGACGTCCCCGCCCGATCCGGAGTCGGAGCCGCCGCAGCCGGCGAGCAGGCCGGTGCCGAGCAGCGCCCCCGCGCCGGCCGCGCCGGCGAGCAGCGAGCGCCGGTTCAGGCCGGCGACGGACGGGGGTACGAGTCGGGCGAGGTATTCGGCTTGTGAGCGGGGACGGGACATGGGTGCCTCCTGCGTGGAAGAGGTGCGCTGCGCTCGGGGCCGTGACGGTGGTGGTGGGGGATCGGCGTTCGTGTCGGCCGTGAGGGATCCACCGAGAATCCACACGTCCAAACAAAAACAGCCGGTGGCGCTTGAAGCTACCCCTTGTCCCGGCGCTGTCAAGGGGCAAGGCGGGCCGCCCTATCGGTGGTGTGATACGGAAAAGCTGCGGTAAACGTTGGAACGACCGTCGATGTTGGAAAGTGTTGACTTGGTTGTCGTTCGGGGGCACCCTCTGCTGTCATGCGGAACTGGCACGGTGCGGGCATCTGGTACGGCGCCGACTACAACCCCGAGCAGTGGCCCGAACCGGTGTGGGCCGAGGACGTCGAGCTGATGCACCGCGCCGGGGTCAACCTGGTGTCGGTCGGCATCTTCTCCTGGGCGCTGCTGGAACCCGCCCCCGACCGCTTCGAGTTCGGCTGGCTCGACCGCGCGATCGACCTGCTGCACGCCGGTGGCATCCGCGTCGACCTGGCCACCGCCACCGCCAGCCCACCACCGTGGCTGGCGCACCGGCACCCGCAGACGCTGCCCCGGCGCGCAGACGGCGCCGTGCTCTGGCCCGGCGGCCGGCAGGCGTACTGCCCCAGCTCACCGATCTTCCGCGAGCGCTCGCTGGCCCTGGTCGAGGCGGTCGCCCGCCGGTACGCCGACCACCCGGCCGTCGTGCTCTGGCACGTGTCCAACGAACTCGGCTGCCACAACGTGCACTGCTACTGCGACGTGAGCGCCGAGGCGTTCCGCGGCTGGCTGCGCGCGCGGTACGGCGACCTGGACGCGCTCAACACCGCCTGGGGCACCGCCTTCTGGAGCCAGCGCTACCACGACTGGGCCGAGATCAACCCGCCGCGCACCGCGCCCACGTTCGCCAACCCGACCCAGCAGCTGGACTTCCTGCGGTTCTCCTCCGACGAGCAACGCGGCCAACTGCGCGCCGAGCGGGACCTGCTGGAGCGGCTCGTCCCGCAGCCGGTCACCACGAACTTCATGATCGGCACCGGGATCAAGTACCTGGACTACCACTCCTGGGCCGCCGACGTGGACGTGGTGGCCAACGACCACTACCTCGCCGCCGCCGACCCGCGCGCCCACGTCAACCTCGCGCTCGCCGCCGACCAGACCCGCGGCGTCGCCGGAGGCGCGCCGTGGCTGCTCATGGAGCACTCCACGAGCGCGGTCAACTGGCAGCCCCGCAACGTGGCCAAGACGCCCGGCCAGTTGCGCCGCAACAGCCTCGCCCACGTGGCGCGCGGCGCCGACGGGGTGCTGTTCTTCCAGTGGCGGGCCTCCCGGGCCGGCGCGGAGAAGTTCCACTCCGCGCTGGTTCCGCACGCCGGGCCGGACACCAAGGTGTTCCGCGAGGTGTGCCGGCTCGGCGCGGACCTGCGCGCGCTGGCCGAGGTACGCGGCAGCCGGGTCGACGCCGACGTCGCCCTGCTGTTCGACTACGAGGCGTGGTGGGGGGTGGAACTCGACTCCCACCCCAGCGTCGACGTCACCTACACCGACCAGCTGTCCACCTGGCACGGGGCGCTGTGGCGGGCCGGGATCACCGCCGACGTGGTGCACCCGTCGGCCGACCTGTCCCGCTACCGGCTCGTCCTGGTGCCCACGCTCTACCTCACCCGCGACGGCGACACCGACGCGCTGCGCCGGTTCGTCGAGTCCGGCGGCACCGCCCTGGTCACCTACTTCAGCGGCATCGTCGACGAGCACGACCACGTCCGGCTCGGCGGCTACCCCGGCGCGTTGCGGGACCTGCTCGGCGTGCACGTCGAGGAGTTCTTCCCGCTGCGCGCGGGCGAGACGGTACGCCTCGACGACGGCGCGGGCGCCGACGTGTGGACCGAGTGGCTGCACGCGCCGGACGCCGAGGTGCTCGCCGCGTACGCCGACGGGCCGTTGCCGGGCGTGCCGGCGCTGACCCGGCGTGCCGTCGGCGCCGGCGCCGCCTGGTACGTCGGCACCCGTCTCGACGAGGCGGCCACCGACCGCCTGGTGGCGCGGCTGCTCACCGAGACCGGTGTCCGGCCGCCGGTGCCCGCGCCGGCCGGGGTGGAGGTGGTCCGGCGTCGATCGAGCCGACGGAGCTGGCTGTTCGTGGTCAACCACACCGACGGGCCAGCCCGGCTGCCGGTCACCGGCGTCGAACTGCTCGCCGGTGACCGCTGCGACGGCGAACTGGTGGTGCCGGCGGGGGAGGTGGCGGTGGTCCGCGAGGTGGAGGTGGCGGTGGTCCGGGAGGTGGAGGTCTGATGCTCGCCCAGCAACGGCAGAGCGCCATCCTGGAGCTGATCCGCCAGCGCGGAGGCGTCCGGGTAAGCCACCTGGTCAGCCGCTTCGGTGTGTCCGACATGACCATCCGCCGCGACCTGGAGGTGCTGGCCGAACGCGGACTTGTCGACAAGGTGCACGGCGGGGCGACGCTGGCCGGCCCCGGTTCCACCGAGGAGCCCGGTTTCGCCGCCAAGTCGGCCCGGCAGCAGGCCGAGAAACGCGCCATCGTGGAGTGGGCCGCCGGGCTCGTCGAACCGGGGATGGCGGTGGCGCTGTCCGCCGGCACCACCACCGCCGCGCTGGCCGCCCGGCTGGCCGAGGTCCGCGGGCTGACCGTGGTCACCAACTCGATCCCGGTCGCCGACGCGCTCTACCAGAACCCGCGCGCCGACCAGACCGTCGTGCTCACCGGCGGCATCCGCACCCCGTCGGACGCGCTGACCGGCCCGGTCGCGGAGGCGGCGATCGCCGCGCTCAACGTCGACCTGCTCTTCCTCGGCGTGCACGGGATGAGCCCGCGGACCGGCTTCACCACCCCCAACCTGTTGGAGGCGGCGGTGAACCGGCGGCTGATCGGCTCGGCCCGGCGGCTTGTGGTGCTCGCCGACCACACCAAGTGGGAGACCATCGGCATCGCCACCATCGCCCCGCTGGAGGAGGCCGACGTGCTGATCACCGACGCCGCCCTGTCGCCGGAGGCCCGCCGGCAGCTCGGCGAACAGGTCGGCGAGCTGGTGGTGGTCCGGGCGGACTGACGGGTGGGCCGTTCTGGGCTACTCTCTCCCCCGTCAAGATCAACGGGGGAGACATGATGGATGGTGGACCACAGTTCCCGCAGGTCCCGGCACAGCCGGAGGGCCAGCGACCACAACCGGCGAAGCGCAGCGGCCGCAAGGTCCTGCTGGCGGTGATCGGGGCACTGCTCGCCTGTGGCGGACTCTGCGGCGTCGGTCAGCTCATCACCAATGTGATCAACCAGGACGACCTGGAGGGCCGGGGTTCCCCGGTGCCCTCGCCGACGGTGCCCGAGTCGCCGAAGCCGACGTGGCCGAAACCCAACCTGCTCTACGGCCGGCCCGACCCGAGCATCCGCTACACGCTCGAACAGAACGTCCTCAACTCGGCCGGCGTGCTGAAGCCGATGACCAGCCGGTGCGACAACAAGGGGTTCACCGGCGAGCACGGGGCCACCTTCGACTGCACGGTCACCTACGCCGGGCTCGACGTGGTCTTCACGGTCGTCGCCAAGCCGTCGGGCTCCTACACCTTTGAGTGGACGGCGAGCGCCAAGCAGACGGTGGTCACCCGGGAGGGCTTGCTGGCCCACTTCCACCGCCGCTACCAGGGCGACTGGAGCGACAGGCGGTGCGACGAGTTCCCGGAGGTCGCACTGGTGCCGGCGGACAAGCCCCTCCCGCAGGTCTGCTACGGCAAGATCGAAGGCCGGATCAAGACCAGCACGATCCGGATCACGCCGCAGGACGACGCGCCCGCGCACCTGGAGACCGAGCACCAGGACGAGGGACTCCAGTGACCCGCCCTGCCTCACAGCCACCTTTCAGTTGCGGCATTTAGGGTGCCCTGACCACGCCTCCGACGGTCCATGTCGGAGCGCCGTCCTGCGGGAGTGACCGATGGTCTTCAAGAAGATGTTGAGCGCGTTCGGCGTGGGTGGGCCGAGCGTCGACACGGTGCTCACCAACCCGAACACCCGTCCCGGCCTGACCCTGGACGGGCACGTCAACCTGGTCGGCGGCGACGGGCCGGCGCGCATCGAGCAGGTCACCATCGGCCTGGTCACCCGGGTCGAGATCGAGAGCGGCGACAGCGAGTACGCCGGCGTCATGGAGTTCCACCGGATGCAGGTCAGCGGCGCGTTCGAGTTGGCGCCCAAGCAGCAGCTGTCACTGCCGTTCCAGATGGCGGTGCCGTGGGAGACCCCGATCACCGACGTGTACGGGCAGCGGCTGCGCGGCATGACCATGGGCCTGCGTACCGAACTGGCGGTGGCCCGGGCCGTCGACAAGTCCGACCTGGACCAGGTGTCGGTGCACCCGCTGCCGGTCCACGAGCGGATCCTCGAGGCGTTCCAGGCGCTCGGCTTCCGGTTCAAGCACGCCGACCTGGAGCGGGGGCACATCTACGGCGTGCCGCAGACGCTGCCGTTCTACCAGGAGATCGAGTTCTTCGCCGCGCCGCAGTACGCGCGGACGGTCAGCGAGGTCGAGCTGACGTTCGTGACCAGCCCGCAGGGTGTCGAGGTGATCCTGGAGTGCGACAAGCGCGGCGGCTTCCTCAGCGCCGGGCACGACGTCGTCGGCCGCTACTCGATCCCGCACGGCGAGGCCGCGCGCACCGACTGGGTGCCGGTCGTGGACGGCTGGTTGCGGGAGACCACCGGCCGCTACGGCAACCTGCGCACGCAGGGCTTCGGCATGCCGCACGGCGGTGGCCACGGCTACCCGGGGCACCACGGGCGGCGGGGGCCGGGCATGGGTGGCATGGTCGCGGGCGCCGCGCTGGGCGTCGCCGGCGGCATGGTCGCCGGTGAGATGATCGAGGGCGCCTTCGAGGGCGGCGACGACTCGGGGGACTTCGGCGAGGAGTGACCGCACGCGACGACGCCCCCGGGACGGATCCCGGGGGCGTCGTTCGTTCGCGGGGTGCGGTCACTTTCCGCCGCGACGCTCCTTGCCGGAGCGGCGTGCGCTGCCCGCCTTGGACAGGCCTCGGCTGACCAGGTACGCGCCGGTCAGCGCGGTCAGGTACCACCAGGCCTGGTTCGGGTTGTTGATGTTCAGGCCGTTGGCGGTGGTGCCCTTCCAGAACGCGGCGATCGCGACGAGCGCGACAGCGGCGGCGTACACCCAGAACTCGGTGGTCAGGAACGCCTGCTTCGTCTCCGTACCCGGGGACGGCATCTGCTCCCGGTGACCGTCGTGCATGGACGGCATCGGACGGGTCGACGTGTCGTGCATGCTCGCCCGGTTCTGGACGTCGTTCGCGGGCCGGTTCATCGGCCTGGTGGATGCAGCCTGCGTGCTCATCTGGTCCTCCTCGGATTTGATGAGTCTTTCCCTGCCCACCCCTCGCCCCGCTACCGCGGTCGGCCACGGCGCGGTTCGCGCTCGGTGGCGGGGGCACCCTGGGTCTACCCGGCGTCGCGGACAAGGTAACGCCGGATTCCCCGACACCGGGCCGTCCCGTGCCGGCCGGCCCGAGGAACCCGACATCCGGCCACGAACCGGGCAACTCGGCGCCGGTTCCGGTTCCGGTTTCAGCCACCCACCCTCGGGCACGCCACACCGTTATCCCGACCGAACTGCGAGGTGGTTGACGTGCGTGAGGACGACATGCGGCAGGACGCCGCCCGGCGGGCCGAACAGCGCATCGCCGGCGGGGTGTACGGCGAGGGCGCGCTCGACGAGGTCACCGTGCCGCAGACCGACGTGGAACGGATGCGCCAGGAACTCGACCCGGACGACCCGGCGCACGTGCCGGTGGACCCGGCCGTGCTGCGTGACGGCGGGCCCACCCGCGGCCAGGGCGCGGTGACCACGACCGGCGGCACGGCCGGCCCGGCGAGCGTCCGCCGGGTGGCCCGCCAGCCGGAACAGCACCGGGACACGGTGGCGCCGACCACCACCGGGGACGCCGGCACGGGCGGGTTGAGCACCCCGGCCGGCGGCTCCACGAGCGACAACTCGTCGAGCGGCGCCCAGGTCGGCAACTTCACCGACGAGGGCGCCGATCCGGGCTGACGGGTGCCGACGTGGCACGTGCGGCCCTCGCCTGCACCGCAGACGTCAGGCGGGGGCCGTGCCGCACGCGCGAAGGATGCCCAGTCGCTGGGTGGCGCGGGTCAGGGCCACGTAGAGGTCGCTGTGGCCGCGCGGGGACTCCGCCACGATCCGGTCCGGCTCGACCACCAGCACCGAGTCGAACTCCAACCCCTTGGCCTGCTCGGTGGTTAGCACCACCACCCGGTTGACCAGCTCGGGTTGCTCGCCCACGGCCGCCTCGGGCAGCGCGGCGACGATCGCGGCGCCCAGTTCGTCCACCCGCCCGGTCGGCACGAGCACGCCGAGCCGCCCGTCGCCGAGCGACGCTGCCTCCCGGGTGGCCGCCGCGACCAGTTCCGCGACGAGCCGGTCCGCCGGGACGGACCGGTCCCACGGCGGTACGCCGGTGGCGCGTACCGAGCGGGGTGGGCGCAGGCCCGGGTCGATCTCGGTGAGCACGTCGGCGGCGACCGCCATGATCTCCGCCGGCGTCCGGTAGCTGACGGTCAACTCCTCCAGCCGCCACCGGTCCGCCACGTACGGGGCCAGCGCCTCCGCCCAGGACGGGGTGCCGGCCAGCGCGCCGGTCTGGGCCACATCCCCGACGATCGTCATCGACCGGCTGGGGCAGCGGCGCATCAGCAGCCGCCAGGCCATCGGCGACAGTTCCTGCGCCTCGTCCACGATGACGTGCCCGAACGCCCACGTCCGGTCGGCGGCGGCGCGCTGGGCGGTGGTGAGCCGGTCGGACTCCTCCTGCCGTTCGGACAGCCGGTCGGCGTCGATCAGGTCGGTGACGCCGAGGATCTCGCCGCCCTCCGCCTCGTCCTCCACGTCGATGGAGCGGGATCCGCGCCAGATCTCCAGCACACCCTCGGCGTACTCGCGTTCCAGCGCCCGGACCCGTTCCCGGCGGGCCACGGCGGCGCGTTCGTCCTCGCCGAGCAGCTCGGCGATCTCGTCCAGCAACGGCACGTCGGCCGGGGTCCAGCCGCCCGGCTCGCGGTGCAGGGCGGCCCGCTCGGCGTCGGTGAGCATCGGCGCGGCGGCGGCGATCCGGTCCGGCGATGCGTACAGGTCGGCCAGCAGACGCTGCGGGGTGAGCACCGGCCACAGTTCGTCGAGCGTGGCGCGGATCTCCGGTTCCTCGCGCAGTTCCCGGCGCAGCTCGGCCCGGTCGGCCTCGGAGAGCAGGTTCTCCCCGCCGAGCGGGTCGGCGCCGATCCGCTCGGCCACCTGACCGGCGAGGGCGTGCACGATCTCCACGTCGAACAGCGCACGGGCCAGGTTGTGCGGTCGGCCGGTGCGGCGTACCCGGTCCCGGGCCTGGCGCACGGTTTCCGGGTCGAGCGTCAGCACCTCCCGCTGGGGCAGTTCGATGCGGAGCGGCTCGTCCGGTACCCACTGCCGGTCCCGAACCGCCCGGGCCAGCACCTCGGTCAGCACGGCGCGGCCCTTGAGCGCCGCGGTGGTGGCCGGCTCGGTGCGCCGGGCGTGCACGCCGGGGAACAGGTCGGCCTGGGTGCGCAGCAGGACCCCGGTCTCGGCGAGTGCGGGCAGCACCTGGGAGATGTAGCGCAGGAACGTGGCGTTCGGCCCCATCAGCAGCACGCCCCGGGTGGAGAGCTGCTGGCGGTGGGTGTAGAGCAGGTACGCGGCCCGGTGCAGCGCCACCGCGGTCTTGCCGGTGCCGGGCCCGCCCTGCACCACCATGACCCCCGGCAGGTCGGCGCGGATGATGCGGTCCTGCTCGACCTGGATGGTCTCGACGATGTCGCGCATCCGCCCGGTCCGGCCGGCGTTGAGCGCGGCGAGCAGCGACGCCTCACCGGTCAGCTCCTCGTGGGCGGTGGGGGAGGCCGTGGTGATGTCCAGCACCTCGTCGTTGAGCCCGGTGACCTTGCGGTCGTGGGTGCGCAGGTGCCGGCGCCGGCGTACGCCCTGCGGGTTGGCGGCGGTGGCCAGGTAGAACGGGCGGGCGGCGGGGGCGCGCCAGTCCATCAGCAGCGGGTCGTAGTCGCCGGCGGTGTCGAAGATGCCGATCCGGCCGATGTAGCGGCTGGCGCCGTCGTCGCCGTCGAGGCGGCCGAAGCAGAGGCCGGATTCGACGGCGGAGAACTGCTCGACCTGGTCGGCGTACATCGCCACGGTGACGTCGCGCTGCGAGCGGGCCTGCTGGGTGCCGCCGGTGTGGCGCAACTCCTCGTCGAGGCGGTGCGCGGCCTGTTCCCGCAGGCCGTCCAGCCGCTCGTAGAGCATCGAGACGTATTCCTGCTCACGATCGATCTCGTGGTCCTGGCGCAGGTCAGCCGACACGTCGGAGTGCGTTGACAATCCGGCTCCTCATTGACTACAATTCCCGAAAGGAATGGCATTCACAGCCATTCCTTTTTTGTGCCTGAACTGAGAAAGATAGCGCGCCGTCGGTCGTCCGACCAAGCCCGGACACGGTCCGGGGCCCGGTCGGCGTGATGCCGACCGGGCCCCGGGCACCGCACGGTCAGCCCTTTGCCACCTGGTAGAGCCGCTCCGGCGTGACCAGCCCGGCCAGCACCCGGCCGTCGTCGGTCAGCAGCACACTGAACAGCTTGCCGCTGAGCAGCTTGCCGCTGCCCCAGTCGCCGTTGACCTTCGGCAGATCACCCAGCACCCCGGCGAGGGCGTCCGCGCCGGGCTTCGCGCCACCCGGGGCACCGGGCTTCGCGCCGCCCGCCGCCGCGGCGGGCTGGTCGAGCTTGGCGACCACCACCGTGGTCCAGCCGGTGCCGACGGTACGCACGTCCGGCCGGTCCGCGTCCGGCTTGTCGGACCGCCCGGCCGCCGGTCCGGGCCGCTCGTCGGCCGAGGCCTCGGTGACCTTGACGCCGGGCGGCGGGTTGAACCGGAACTGGTCGTCGGCCGGGGTGCGGAAGTCGACCTGGGTGAACGCCACCTGCAACGCCGGCTCGTCCTGCCCGTCGGCCAGCACCTGGAAGCGCAGCGGCACGTGCTCCTTCGCGTCCAGCGCGATCCGCACCTGGTGCACCAGCGAGGTCTTGTCGCGTGGGGTGAGCACCAACTCGTACGCGTCCCGACCGGCCACGGTGGCGGTCCGGCCGACGGTGACCGCGGTGGTGGGGTCGATCGCCTCCAGCGCCCGGTCGGCGGCGTCGGCCGGGGTGGCCGGCATGCTCTCCCGGTCGGTGGCGCCGGCCGGCAGCGTGCGGTGCGTGGCGGTGTTCTCCCGGCTGTTCCAGGTCCACACGTCCCGGCCGTTGCGCAGCACGTCCTGCTCGCCGAGTGTGTCGACCAGGGCCACCCGCTGCCGCTCCTCGCCGGCGTACCAGACACGCAGCGTGTGCGTGCCGCTGACCAGACCGGCCAGCCCGTTGCCGGCGGCCCGGCCGGCGAGCGCGGCGATCGGCGGCAGGCCCAGGTCGGCACGCTGCACCACGGTGCCGGAGAGCCCGTCCAGCCGGGACGTGCGCAGGTCTTCCAGGAGTTGGGCGGCGCTGCGCGGGGGCAGCGCCGGGTCGGCGCCGGCGGCGAACGTGCCGACGGCGGCGCCACCGCCGATCACGGCGACCCCCGCGGTCACCGGGACCAGCCAGCGCAGTACGGAGCGGTTCTTCATCACGGTCATAGTGTGCACCTCCTGCGCCCCATGCTGCGCGATCATCGCTGTGACGACGCTGAGGAGATCCCCTACGGGTGCCCCCGTGGTGGCACCCTGGACCGGTGCGGTTGCTGGTGGTGGAGGACGAGACGCGGCTCGCCGCCGCGTTGCGCCGGGGCCTGTCCGCGGAGGGTTTCGTGGTGGACGTGGCGGCCACCGGCCCGGCCGGGCTGGACGCCGCCCGGCACGGCGAGTACGACGCGATGATCCTGGACGTGATGCTGCCGGGCCTGTCCGGCTACGAGGTGGTGCGCCGGCTGCGTGCCGAGCGGCGTTGGCTGCCGGTGCTCATGCTCTCGGCCAAGGACGGCGAGTACGACCAGGCCGACGGCCTGGACTGCGGCGCCGACGACTACCTCACCAAGCCCTTCTCGTACGTGGTGCTGCTAGCCCGGCTGCGGGCGCTGCTGCGTCGGGGCGCCCCTCGACGACCGGCGGTGCTCACGGTCGGTGACCTGCGGCTGGATCCGGCCCGGCGGCGGGTCACCCGGGCCGAGGTGGAGGTGGTGCTGACCAGCCGCGAGTACGCGCTGCTGGACTACCTGATGCGCCGCCCCGGCGAGGTGGTGTCCAAGACCGAGCTGCTGGACCACGTCTGGGACGCCTCGGTGGACACCGCGCCGAACGCGGTGGAGGTCTACGTCGGCTACCTGCGCCGCAAGATCGGCCGGGAGCGGTTGGAGACGGTCCGCGGCGCCGGCTACCGGCTGGCCGCATGAGCCGGCGGGTACGCCGCCCGCTGCCGCGGCTGGGCCTGCGGGCCCGGCTGCTCGTGGTGGGTGTGCTCGGGCTCGTCGTGGGGTTCGGGCTGGGCGGGGCGCTGCTGCTCGGCGCGCTCGGCTGGACCTTGCAGCGCTCGGTCGACGAGGAGGCGCTGCGCACCGCCGACGCGGTGGCCCTGCTCACCGCCGAGGACGCGTTGCCGGACCCGCTGCCGGTGGCCGGCGGGCAGTTGCGGGTGCAGGTGGTCGACGCGCAGGGCCGGATCCGGGCGGCCTCGATCGACGCCGACCGGCTGGTGCCGATGCTGGCCCCGGACCGGTTGCGCCCGGGGCAGCCGCAGCGGCTCGTGGTGGACGGGCGGCGGGTCGGCATGCCCGGCCCGGTGCGGGTGGTCACCGTGCCGGCCGGCACCCCGCAGGAACCCCGCACGGTGCTGGTCGCCAAGTCGCTCACCGACGTGCGGCACAGCCTTCAGGTGGTGCGCAACCTGCTGCTCGTCGGTTTCCCGCTGCTGGTGGCCGGGCTGGCGGTGGTGGCGTGGCGGGTGGTGGGCGCGACGTTGCGCCCGGTGGAGCAACTGCGCAGCGGTGCCGCGGAGATCACCGGGCGGGCGGGTGCCGAGCGGCTGCCGGTGCCGGCCGGGCGGGACGAGATCCACCGCCTCGCGGTCACGCTCAACGACATGCTGGACCGGCTGGCGGCGTCCCGGGACCGGCAGCGCGCGTTCGTCGCCGACGCGGCGCACGAGCTGCGCAGCCCGCTGACCAACATGCGCACCGAGTTGGAGGTGGCCCGCCGCCTCGGCGGCGACACCGACTGGCCGACGGTGGCCGACGACCTGCTCGCCGACACCGAGCGACTCGGCCGCCTGGTCGACGACCTGCTGCTGTTGGCCCGTCTCGACGAGCAGGCGGGTCGGCCGGCGCCGGTCGGGCCGGTGGAGCTGGGGGAGCTGCTGCGTGGGGTGGCCGCCCGCTATCCGTCCCCGCCGGTGCGGTTGACGCCCCCGGACGGGCCGCGGTGGGTGGAGGGGGACGCGGGGGAGCTGCGCCGGGTGCTGGTGAACCTGGTGGACAACGCGCTGCGCCACGCGCACGCCGAGGTGCGGTTGGCCGTCGGCGGCCCGGACGGGGCGTACCACCTGGTGACGGTGACCGACGACGGGCCGGGCGTCCCGGCGGCGGAGCGCGAGCGGGTGTTCGCCCGGTTCACCCGGCTCGACGACGCGCGGGCCCGCGACGCCGGCGGCGCCGGCCTGGGCCTGGCCATCGCGCGTGAGCTGGTGCGCCGTGCCGGTGGCACGGTGGAGTTGGCCGACGCGACGCCGGGCGCCGCCGCGCCGGGGCTGCGCGTGACGCTACGGCTGCCGGCGCTGGCCGAACCGGACGGACAGTGACGGTCAGCGGCGGCGTGTGCAGACCGGGTCGGTGCGGGCCACCGTGTCGGTGGACCAGGCCAGCGCCACGGTGAAGCAGTAGTCGGTGGTGCGGTCGAGCCCGTACACGACGTAGGTGGCGGAGCCGGCGGGCAGCGTGGCGAAGGTGCCCTGCGGCTGTCCGGCGCGGCTCCCGGCGACCACCACCGGCCCTTCCGCCCCGGGCGGGTAGGTCCAGCTCAGCAGGATGTTGTCGCGCCGGTCGGTGAGCGTGAACCGCCCCGGCGGGGTGCCCGGCGCGGCGGCCTGCGGGGTGCCCGGCGGGGGCGTGCCGGTGGCCGGCGGGCCGCTGGCGGCGGGCGGCGGGGAGCTCGCCGTCGTCGGGGTGTCGGGGTCGCCGCCGTCCACCCGGGACACGCCGGCGATCACCGCGATGGTGCCGAGCAGGAGCGCCACCACCACGCCGAGCACCACCAGCGGCAGCCAGGGCAGGGCCCGTCGGGGTGCGGCCGCCTGCCGGGGCACGTGCACGGGCAGGTGTGCCGAGGGCTCCTGCGGCACGTGCCGCACGCCGGGCGCCTCGTCGTCGGTGAGCCCGACCACCGTCGGCGGCAGCGGGTCCACGCCGGGTCGCCACGGCTGCTCGTTTGCCCCGTCGGGCGGCCACGGGTAGTCGTCGAACCCGTCGGCCTCGGGCGGGGTGCGTGGCGTCGGCACGCGCCCGGGGTCGGCGGCCCGGCCCGGCGGGTGGTAGAGCGGCGCGTCGACCGGGTCGTCGAGCGCAGGCGGCGTGTAGGGCGGCAGGTCGTGCGGGCCCTCGTCGGCCGACGGGACCCGGGCGGCGGGCACCACGGGTGCGGCGGGCGCCACGGGTGCGGCGGGCGCCGCCGGGGGCGGCGGTCCGGCGGTGGCGCAGGCGTGGTCGGGGTCGGCCTCCGCCCGGGCCAGTCCGGCCACCTGGCCGGTGAGCGGGTCGTCGGCGTTCAGGTGTTGGCGGGCCAGTTCCTCGGCCAGCGCCAGGTGGTCGTGGGCGTCAACGTACCGGCCGCAGTCGCGTTCCATCGCGCCGAGCTTGGCGAGCATCTTGATGCCGCTGGGGTGGCCGTCGCCGTAGACCTCGCGGTGCAGCTCCCACGCTTCCTGCAACCGGTCGCGGGCCACCTCGCACTGGCCGCGCGCGTATTCCACGGTGGCCAGGTCGGCGTGCGCGGCAAGCACCCGTTGGGACTCCGGCCCGTCGAGGGCGGTCAGCCCGATGATGACGTCGGAGTACAGCCGGGCGGCCCGGGCGTCGCTGCCGACCCGGTGCAGCACCGCGGCCAGGGCCGCGGCCGCGGTGACGGTCCGTTCGTCGGAGCGCCCGTAGAGCCGGCTGGTGGCCGCGTACGCGAACGCGGCCCAGCCCCGGGCGGAGTGCGGTTCGCCGAGCGCGACGAGCACCCGGGCCTGTAGGCCGGCGGCCTCGGCCAGCTCGGGTGAGGCTTGTTCGGGTCGCGGGTCGGCGTCGCTGAGCGCGTCGGCGAGCAGCTGTCGCGCGCCGGGAAGGTCGCCTTCGGACACCAGGTGGTGCGCCTGGACGGTCAGGTCAGCGAAGCCGGAGGACACGCCCCATCGTGCTCACCCGGCGACGGTATGTACAACCCCTGGAGTGGATCAGTTTGGTGGCGATCCGGTCAGGTGCTCGGCGAGGGTCTCGCTGATCCGGCGGAGCTGGTCGACCTGGGCGGGGCTGAGCGCGTCGAACAGGTGTCGGCGCACCCCGGCGACGTGGCCGGGCGCGGCGGCGGCCAGGGTGGCGAAGCCGTCGTCGGTGAGCACGGCGATCTGCCCGCGCCGGTCGGTGGGGCACTCCTCCCGGCGGATCCAGCCGGCGGCCTCCAGCCGGGCGGCGGCGTGCGAGAGCCGGCTGCGTGAGGAGCCGGTGAGCTCGGCCAGCTCGTTCATCCGCAGCCGCCGTCCGGGTGCCTCGGAGAGCCGCACCAGGATCTCGTAGTAGGCGTGTGGCATGCCGGCGTCGTGTTGCAACTCGCGGTCGAGCGTGTCCATCAGCGCCCGGGAGGCGGTCAGGAAGGCCCGCCAGGTCCGTTGCTCGTCAGGGTCCAGCCACCGGGTCATGACGGTCATCATACCCCCCTTTGTTGAATGCTCAACTAAATGCGGGTACGGTCGGCACATGGGAATCCATCGCCTCAACCACGCCGTCCTCTACGTCAGTGACCTGGAACGCAGCGTCGCCTTCTACCGCGACGTGCTGGGCTTCCGCCGCATCCCGATGACGCCGGACGGCTTCCGGGGCGCGGCCTTCCTCCAGGCGCCCGACTCCACCAACGACCACGACCTCGGCCTGTTCGAGATCGGCGGCGCCGCGGCGTCCGAGGCCGGCCGGCGCACCGTCGGCCTCTACCACCTCGCCTGGGAACTCGACACGCTCGACGAACTGGCCGTCACCGCCGAGCGGCTGGCCGCCGCCGGCGCGCTCGTCGGCACGTCCGACCACGGCACCACCAAGAGCCTCTACGGCCGCGACCCGGACGGGTTGGAGTTCGAAATCGTCTGGATCGTCCCGGCCGACCGGCTCGACGACGCCGCGCTCGCCGCGCGCAAGCGAATCGGCCGGCTCGACCTCGACCGCGAGCGGCAGCGCTACGGCGGCCAGACCCGCGGCGGCGTGGGTGTCTCCGTCCCGGCCTGACCGGGTTCCCGACCGGCGCCACCCGCCGGTGGGGTAGAAACGGCACCATGCCGACCGACGCCGTCCTGCGCGAGCTGCTCGTCCGACAGCTCGACCACTGGCTCCCCACCGCGCTGCACCGGGCGCGACGGGCCACCCTCGCGTACGCCGGTGGGGACGCCGCCGGCGCGGAGGCGGCGCTGCGGGTGGTGGCCGAGTTCGCCGACCGGCTGCGCGGACGGCGGCTGACCGTGCTGGTGCTCGCCGACGGCGACCCGGAGCTGCCGGCGCGTCTCGGCGCCGTCGAGGTGGCCCTGCCCGCCGACGTTGCCGTGCACGTGGTGACCGGCCCGCCGGACCGGCTCCCGGTGGCGCTCAAGGCGGCTGGTGCGGCCGGCGCGCCGCTGTTCACGGTCGTGGACGGCGCCGACCCGGACCCGGGCCTGCTGGCCGCTGTCGCATCCGGTCGTCCGGCCGAGCTGTTGCTGGTCACCGCGCCGCACCGGTCGTTGCGCCCGGCGCTGACCGCCGCCGGTTTCCCGCTTGTCACCGAGGTCGAGCTGGTGCCCGAGGGCGGGCCGGCGCGGCTGCTCGGCTACGCCACCGGCTCGGACCGGGGCCTGGAGGCGGTCAAGGAGGCGCTCTGGGCGGTCGACGGGTACGCCGGGGTGCGGTACCGCGACCCGGCCGACCCGGCGGGGCGGCTGCTGGACATCTCGCTCGACCCGGAGCCCGGCCCGCTGCGCCGCGAACTGCTCGCCGAACTGGATCGCGGCGGGTCGCGTACGGTCACCGAGCTGCGGCGTTTCGCCATGACCTCGACCGTCTACCGGGCGGCCGACGCCAGCCGCGCGGTGACCTCGCTGCTCGCCGCCGGCGCGGTGACCCGTGACCCGGAGCACGGCCGGCTCGGCGGGGATGTCGTCATCGCCGCCGTCCCCGGCGCGGAACCTGCGGCCTGAGCACGGCGGCACAGACACCGGTCGGGGCGCCGGCGAATCGCCGACGCCCCGATCCACGTACCGGTATCAGGTCTTGTCCTGCTTCCAGGACAGCGGCCCCGGAAGGTCCACGCGGTGGGCGCGGGTGTTCGAGTTCCAGGACCAGCGGCCGATCTTGATGCTCCACGACGAGAAGCCGTTCTGGGTGAAGTGGAGAATCAGCGGGCCGTACTTCTTGCGCTTGCGGAACTGGACGCCCATCGGGGGTGCCTCCTTCGTCTCCACTGCCTCTGCGGGATCGAACATGCCCGGTCCGTCGATTCGCGAAACCCGGTCGCGGTCCGGCCTGGACGGTGGGCGCTGCACCCGGCAGAATCTCTATTCAACGGGTAGGTGTTAAGGAGTGCTAAATGCTGGTGGGATGGGCTCGTGGCGAAGTCGGCGGCGGCAGTCTCACCTGTTGGAAGAGCTTTGACCGACCGGGAGGGCGGTCGGCAGCATGAGGACATGTCGCAGCGGAACGAGTTCCCCCGCACCGCCGGGCCCCAGCGGGCGGGTCACCTCGTGACCACCGTGGACCGGCCCGACGCCGGGGCCGTCGAACTGCGCCCGGTCGACGTCGACTCGTTCCGCGGCCTGCTGCGCCGCCAGGCCTCCACCGTCACCGTGGTGACCACCCCCGGCCTGCGCGGGAACCGGATCCGACCGGACCTGCCCCCGGCCGGCTTCACCGCCACCTCGTTCACCTCGGTGTCGCTCGACCCGCCGCTGGTCTCGGTGTGCCTCGGCCGCGCCTCGTCGAGCTGGCCGACTGTCGAACAGGCCGAACACGTCGCCGTGCACCTGCTCGCCGCCGGGCAGCAGGAGATCGCCGAGATCTTCGCCACCAGCGGCATCGACCGCTTCACCGCCCACCCGGGCTGGGCCACCGGGCCGTTCGGGGTGCCGTTGATCGGCGACGCGCTGGCCGTGCTGCTGTGCCGGGTGGTCCGCCGGATCGCCGCCGGCGACCACACCATCCTGCTCGGCGAGCCGCTCGCACTCGGCGCGGGCGAGGACGGCGACCCGCTGCTGCACCACCGCGGCCGCTATACCACCACGCTCGACGAGCGGCCCGGCCCGTCGTGGTGACCGCGGCACCTCACCGCGGCTCCCACGCGTCCGGCTGAGCGGTCAGCCGCCGCACGTGCGCCGGCAGCCGACCGCTGACCAGCTCGTCCAGGCTCACCTCGTCGACCACCCGCCGCACCGAGGCGCGTACCGCCACCCAGAGGCGGGGCAGGTTCTCCGCCGCGCCCTCGTACCGGGTCTCCTCCGGGCGCAGTCCGCGTACCCCCGCCAGGGGGCCGTCGACGGCGCGCAACACATGCCCGATGGTGATGTCCCGCGGCGGCCGGGCCAGGGTGTAGCCGCCCTCGGCCCCGCGCTGGGCCCGGACGACCCCGGACCGGCGCAGATCGGCCAGCACCGCCTCGAGGAACTTGCGGGGCATGTCCTGCTCCGCCGCGATGGCCTGGGTGGACAGCAGGGCGGGGTACGCGGTGGCCAGGCTCAGGGCCGCCCGGACCGCGTAGTCGCCGCGCGCGGATATCTGCACCCTGCCATCATGCCTGGCCGGCCGGGGCGGGGGAGTCGGCGGGCGGGCGCGGTCGCACCAGACGGACGGGCAGGGGACGCTCCCGGTCGGCCCGGAACGTCCCCGGGCTCACCCCGACCTCGCGGGTGAAGAACCGGCCGAAGTTGGTCGGCTCGGGGAAACCGAGCGCCCGGCCGATCCGGGCGATCGACTCGTCGGTGGCGGCCAGCAACCGGCACGCCTGCAACGCCACCCGCTCGTCGATGACCTGCTTGGCGCTGCGGCCGGTCACCGCCAGGCAGGCCCGGGTGAGGGTCCGCACCGAGCAGCCCAGCTCGGCGGCGTAGTCCTCGACCCGGCGGGTGTGCCGGTAACCGCGCTCCACCTCCCGGCACAACCGCCGGAACGTCTCCGTCTCGGCCCGCGGGGTCGGCGTGCCGCCGGGGTGCGGCAGCAGGGCCAGCCGCAGCAGCAGCACGGCGAGCTGGTGTCGCAGCAGCGCCTCGGCGGCCGGCAGCCGCGCGTGCCGGTCGGCGTCCACGGCCAACTGGCTCACCTCGTTGATCACCGCGTCCGCGTCCTCGCCGGCGAGCTGGCGGTGCGCGGGCAACGCGTCCGGATCCACGTCCAGGCCGCGCAGCGCGTCCGGCCCCCAACCCACCACCGTCGCGTCGAGCTGCGAGCCGAGGCAGCGCAGCACCTGACCGGGGCGGGCGCGCACCAGGGTGCCCGGACGGCAGGGCAGCGCCCGGAAGTCCAGTTCCGCGCTGCCGTGACCGTGGGTGACGAGGATCAGCAGGTCGCGATCCAGCATGGCCGGCCGGGGCCAACCCGGTGCGGGCGCGAGGTCGTCGAGCGCGCCGGTGACGATCGCGCCGGGCCCGAGGTGGGGCGCCGACAGCCCGGTGCGGGTGGCCGGGGAGGGCTGACCGGTAGTGACCATCACCCCGACGGTAACCGGCCCGGGCGCACGTTGCATCCCGACGGTTTCACCGCTCTTGTCGCCGTGTGCCGCGGACGGTTACGTTACCGATCGGTAAGGACCGGGCCGGCGACCGGCCCCGGCCCCGAAGGCGACGGCGATGGGATGGGCATGACGGATCTGTTCTCGGTCGACGGCAAGACGGTCTTGGTCACCGGCGGTTCCCGGGGGATCGGGCTGATGATCGCCCGGGGCTTCGTGCGGGCCGGCGCCCGGGTGATCATCTCCTCACGCAAGGCCGACGTGTGCGAGTCGGTGGCCACGGAACTCTCCGCCGAGGGACACTGCGAGGCCATCCCGGCCGACCTGGGCGACGACGAGGGTGCCCTGGCGCTCGCCGAGGCGGTACGGCAGCGCCACGACCGGCTGCACGTGCTCGTCAACAACGCCGGGGCGACCTGGGGCGCGCCGCTGGAGGAGTACCCGGGCAGCGCCTTCGACAAGCTCTGGGCGGTCAACGTCAAGGCGGTGTTCCGGCTCACCACCGCGCTGCTGCCGCAACTGCGCGCCGCGGCCGACGCCGACGACCCCGCCCGCGTGATCAACATCGGGTCGATCGACGGCATCCGGGTGCCGTGGATGGAGGTGTACGCCTACTCCGCCACCAAGGCCGCCGTGCACATGCTCACCCGCGGCCTGGCCCACCAGCTCGCCGGCGAGCAGATCACCGTGAACGCGATCGCACCGGGACCGTTCGAGAGCAAGATGATGGCGTTCGCCCTGGACGACCCGGAATCGCGCGCCGCCATCGAGCAGCAGGTGCCGCTGGGCCGGATCGGCCGCCCCGAGGACATGGCCGGCACCGCGATCTACCTGGCCTCGCGTGCCGGCGCGTACCTCACCGGAGCGGTCATCCCGGTCGACGGCGGGATCACCACGCGCGGCTGAGCGCGTACCCGGTGCGGACACGGCCCGGGGCCGCGCGGACTCGGCAGATCCGCGCGGCCCCGGGTGTGCCGTGTCAGCGCCCGGCGAGCAGCCGGGTCACCGCGGTGTCGACGTCCAGGTGCTCGGCCTCCCGGCCGCGCGGAACGACGACGTAGGTCCGACGCAGGAACCGCACCAGCACACTGCGCGGGACCTCGAACAGGGCGTTACCGTCCGGGGACGACAACGCCAACGCGACGAAGTCACCCCGCGGAGTGGCCCACGGCCAGACCCGGACATCGCCGATACCGGCCGGCTCGTCGAGACCGGTGACCAGCAGCTCGCGGGCGAACGACCAGCTCACCGCCTCGCCGCCGGCGGACTCGGCATGGAACAGGACATGGACCGCATACGGGTCAGCAGGGTCGTAACGCAGGCTGGCACGCACCGGCAAGGCGGTGGCGTCAGGCGCGACGAGCCTTAGCGACGTCTCGACCTCTACGGTCGTCGGTCGGATGACACTCATGGACGTTCTCCCCCCGGCACCGCTGCGGAACGCGCGTGTCCCGCTTTTCCCATACTCAGGTGCTGCTCCTGGCTACGCTCCGCCATACGCTGACTTCACCCAGTGGTGGGAAGGGGGTCGGAAAACCCTCGGGACCGCTCAGCCCCGCGTAGGATTTCCGGTTCGCCCACTCCGTCGTCCCGCCCGGCAACGGGTGGTTCAGTCGTCGACTTACTCCGGTAACGTCCAGTCGTCAGCGGGGGTGACGGTCCCGGGCGACACTGGGGGTGGAAATGGTCACGGGGAGCTCCTCGGCGACGTCGAGGACCAGGGCCGAATCGCCGAAAGGTGCGGCCCGAGCAGCCGAAAGGCGGGGGTACGAGGTGCCGGTGCACGAGCGTTCGAAAAGCGCTCCCACGCTACGCCGTGGGCCGCGTGGCTGGCGCGGACGGCTGCACACCACGCTCGACCTCATCCGTGCCAACCCCACCGGCCGCGTCGCCCTCAAGATCTTCATCGGTGTCCTCGGCGCCCTCGTGGTCACCGTCGGCGTCGCGCTGATCCCTCTGCCCGGCCCGGGGTGGCTGCTGGTCATCGCCGGCCTCGGCGTCTGGGCCGTCGAGTTCCACTGGGCCCGACGGCTGCTCGCGTTCACCCGCCGACACGTCAACGCGTGGACCCGCTGGATCACCCGACAGTCGCTGCCGGTGCGCTTCGTGCTCGGCGCGATCGGGCTGGTGTTCGTGTCCGTGGTGGTGTGGCTGTCGCTCAAGTACAGCCTCGGCATCGACGTCGTGGCGCGGGCCCTGCACTACCTCGCAACCCACTGAGACCCGGTTTTTGGTCCGGGCCGGCGATCGGGTAGAGTCATGCGCGCTGAGGGCGATTAGCTCAGCGGGAGAGCGCTTCGTTCACACCGAAGAGGTCACTGGTTCGATCCCAGTATCGCCCACCGTAAGTATGTGCAGGTAGGAAGCCCGTAGCCGGATTCACCGGTAACGGGCTTCCGTACTGTTGCCCCTTAAATTGGGAGCAGATTGGGAGCAGGCAGCTCCCTGCGTACCGGCGCCAAGCCGGAATGGCACCGCCCGGCTCATGTAACCCGTTGAAAGTCGAGTACCGAGCACGGCTGATGCCACGCGGCAACAACTCAGATGCTCAGGACCAACATGCCGAGGGCCCCGGGACCAGTCCGGTGCGCAGGCGTGCTGGGGCGGCAGCTTTACTAGAAAGTAAGTGTGGACACAGCTGCGCGTTGCGCCCTGGCTGTGACCTCGCCGTAGCCTTCGAGAAAGCTCGTACGTAGATCCGGGCGCAGCGGCCAAATCTGGGTGGAGAGTCGTATGAGGTGAAGGGCGGCGAGGCCGCAGCGACTGTGATCGAAGTCGATCAGCCGGACGGTTCCGTCCTTGTTGTAGATCGTGCCTTCGAGATGGACTCGGCCGAGGACGTGATCGACCAGATGGCGCCGAGGACCGCCGACATGGTCTCGCACAACCCGCACGCCGACTCCATCCAGGACCGGGGCACCGAGACGCCGGGGTGGCTGAGCTTCTTGCGGCTGACCACCGACCTCGGGTCGGTGACCGTCTTGGAGTCCACGGACGGGTTCGGCCGCACCGTCGCTGCTTACCAAGGGCTCGGGATCACGTTCTAGCCGGCTGTGGGAGCTCGCGCAGATCTCCGACGAGCGGAGCGTCACGCACGAGAGTCCCGAGGACCTGTTCGCCGCCGCGATCAGTTCCCGACCGCCTCGATGAGCTGTACGCCGCGGCGGTCAATCTGAGCGAGGTCCAATCTGAGCGAGGTCGTTGACGGCGAGGGCGTCGCGCTGGTCGACACCAAGGGCTACGACGATCCCGAGATGAAGCGCATGTTCGCCGCGGTCTCCGATCTCGTCTCCGAATGGCGGGCCGTACGTCGCCGAGCCGACCGGATACGTGCGGATCTGGACGACAGCGGGGACGAAGAGTGACCCGCGAGGGCGGGCGCTGAGCCCGGAGGCGTATGACACCGCCTGCGACCTTGCCGGCGCGAGCCTTCTGCGACGAATCCCGGCGGCTGCGACGCTGCTACAGATCGTGGAGGAGAAGCTGTGGTCGGAGTTCGTGGCGGCCGTCTACATCGCGGCCGACTCGAACAACGCCGTTCGCTACGTCTTGAGCGCGGTCCGGTCGGGACTGGCCAGCGTGAACGACCGTATCCAGGAGCATGTACCAGCCGGTCGGGCCACACGCTGGACCCGCCTGATGGTGGTGCCGCTGATCCCGGACACCGAGGTGACTCTCGTGCGTCGGGTCGAAGGACGCGTCGGCGCGGTGCTGCAGCCGTTGGACACGATGCGGCTGCCGACCATCAGGGCCAGAAGGCCTGCAGGCTTCAGCACGCCTCGGTAACGGAACGTGCGGATGGTTGGCTTCGTCCTTGAACGGTGCGGCCGACCACCCCGCCAAGCCCGAACGCCTCGGCGGATCGGACGGCTGGTCGAGCCAATGGTCCGGTGAACCTTCATCCGGTTGGCGCCTGTCCGTACGTGTGGGCGAGTGTCGCCCCTCTTCTTCAGCTCACCGAGCGTTAGGGTATCGAGCCGGACGCTCAGACGGCGGCGAATGATCACGGAGCGAGTGCTTTGACGTCAGCAACGGCACCAACGGAAAGCAGCCAGGCAGCATCGCCAGTGAGCGCGAAGCACGGACCCGCACGGTTCTGGGCCGTCGACCTCCACGTCCACACCCCAGCCTCGCGCGACGTCGACGTGCACACCTACGGCGCCACCGAGGCCCGGCAGATCGTCGACGCGGCGATCGCCGCCGGACTCCACGCGATCGCCGTCACCGACCACAACACAGCGGGCTGGTGCGACCGGATGGCCGAGGCCGCTCGCGACACGACGCTCGTGGTGCTGCCCGGTCTGGAACTCAGCACGGCCGAAGGGCACCTCCTCGCCATCTGGGAGGTGGGCACCCCGGCCCAGCATCTCGAGGACGTGCTCGTCGAACTCGGCGTTGTCCGCGCCGACCACGGTGACCTCCAGAAGGCCCTGGACAAGGGCTTCGGCGATACCGCAAAGATCATTGCCGCCCGAGGCGGCCTGGCGATCCCGGCGCACGCCGACCGGGAGAAGGGCCTGCTCCGCCTCGCCGTCGCTGACCGGATCAACCAGACGCTGCTCGACGACGCCATCAGCGCGGTGGAGATCGTCGACGTCACCGAGGCCGAGCGGATCAAGACGCGGCTCGACGGCCGGCGCGAGCTTGCGCTTGTCCGCAGCTCGGACACCACCGCACCCGGCGTGAGCTGGCATGTCCTGCGCGGCATCGGTCATCGTCGAACCTGGATCAAGGCGTCGCGGCCCGACCTGCGCGGCCTCCGGCACGCACTGGCGGATCCGGAGTTGCGTGTCCGCCTGGACGAGCCCGGAGCGCCGGAGCACACGGTGATCGAGTCGGTGACCGTGACCGGTGGGTTCCTCGACGGGCAGCAGTTCCGGTTCTCGTGTGACCTCAACTGCCTGCTTGGCGGGACCGGCGCCGGCAAGTCGCTGCTGATTGAGCTGGTCCGGTTCGCCCTCGACCAGCAGACCGACGCTGGCGACTTCCCTCAGGTCCGCACGGAGGTCGACTCCCGGCTCAAGTACGCCCTCACCTCCGGCTCGACTGTCGAGGTCGTCCTCACCCGTGGCCACGCGCGGTGCCTCGTGCGCCGGGCGTACTTCGAGGACGGCTCCACCCAGCCGGAGTTCATTGGCGACACCGAGCAGCTGACGGGCCTGGCCGGCCGGATCGCGATCACCGGTTTCTCGCAGAGCGAGGTGATCGAGTACGCTCGAACGCCGGTCGGCCGGATGGCGCTCATCGACGCCGCGCTCGACCTGACCGAGTTCGAGATCCGCGAATCGGACGCGGTCGGCCGGCTCATCGACAACGGCCGACTTATCGGCTCGCTCGAGTCCAAGATCGGACAGGTTCGCGCCAGGTTGGAGACCCTCCCAGACGTCGAGAAGCGGCTGGAGGAACTGTCCGGCCTGTTCGACGGCGAGACCATCAAGATGCAGGCAAGGTGGAGTGCCGAGAAGGCCCTCTTTGAGCCGGTCGTCGGCATCCCCGAACTGAAGATCACCGCCCGTACCGAAGGCGGGGACAAGTTCCGGGGCTCGGCCGCGGTCGCCGACAATCAAGATCTTTACCAGCGAGTGCAGGCGGCGTACAAGCAGCTGCGGGAGGCGACCGAGGCGGCCAACGCGCAGGTAGCCCATGTCCTGTTGGTGGTGAACAAGGAGCTTGTCGCCGTCCGGCAGGAGTGGGTCGAGCGGTACCGGAAGTTCGACCAGGAACTCGCCGAGGCGGTCAGTCGCATCGACATCGACAACAAGGGCCTGGCCGCGCTGCGCACCCGGCTGGTGGAACTTCAGACGGAGAAGGCGAAGCTCGACGCCCAGCGGACCCAGCTCAACGACGAGTTTCTGCCGAACTTGGCCGTCGCCACGACCTATCGGGAAGAGTTGATCGCCGAGCTGCTCGAGGCGCGCAAAGCACGCCGTCGGCGGCGCGAAGAACGGATCAAGGCGCTCAACAAGCTGATGGGCGGCATTGTCCGGATCAAGATGCTCTCTGAGAACGACGACTCAGCCTATCTGGCCGACCTGACCGCCATCGCCAAGGGATCCCGGCTGCGCGCCCCGGTGCTCAAGCTGATCTGCGAAAAGACTCTGCCGGTAAAACTGGTTCGCTCGTTCCTCGCCGACGACGTCGACGGCGTGTGTACCGCTACCGGCGCCGAACGCAAGCACGTCGAGACCCTGTTCGACCACGTGCGGGAGAAAGGCATCATCGAGGACTTCCTGCGTTTGCAAACCCTCGACCTGCACGACGGCCTGTCCGTCGAGTTCCGCAAGCAGGCCAACGATGGCTATGTGCCGATCGAGCGGCTCGCGCACGGCCAGAAGTGCACCGCCATCCTCATTATCGCCCTCGCCGACGGCAACGACCCTCTGATCATCGACCAGCCCGAGGACGCGCTCCACGCCCCGTGGATCGAGGAATACCTTGTCGCGAAACTGCGCGACTTGCGCGGTGGCCGGCAGTACATCTTCGCCACCCGCAGCCCTGGCCTAGTCGTCTCCGCCGATGCCGAAATGATCATTACTCTCACCTCGGACGCGAACAACGGCGTCGTCGAAGCTACCGGCTCCCTCGAACGCCACGACCTCAACGTCCTGACGCTGTACCACCTGGAAGGCGGTCCCGTGCCCTTCAAACGCCGAACCGTCAAGCTCGGTTCGTCGATGAACTAGCTCGGCTACGCCGACAAACAGCGGGCGCAACGAGGACTGTCGGCTTCCTTCTCAACGTTCTGGCTTCATGTCCCGTTGAGTACGGGTGTGGCGTTGGCTGACCCGCACGATGCGTCCGTCCGGGTCCTTGACTTCGAGGACGTCCTGAGGACCTCCCTCACCGTGTTGGGTCTTCAGTCCAAGCCGTCTTGCAACGTCGGAAAGTAGGCTAACCGTGATCTGCACGCTGACTGATGCGGTGTCGATCGGAGCATCGGCAGCCTGTTGCTGGAGTAGAAGCCCCGGACCGATGTGAGCTGTGCCGGAGCGTACGGGGATGTCACGCCCGATGAGCTGGGCGTAGAACGCGGCTGACCGAGTGAGGCTCCGGGCGGCGAGGATGACGGCTGCTTCCGGCGATACATCTTTATCCGCTGAAGCGGTGGCCGTGGGCGCGCTTGACTCGTCGTGGCGTCTGCCGCTTTGTTGGTCGGCGGGGGCGAGTGGGGGCGGGGAATCAGGTACCGGCGCGTCGATGAGGACGGTCTGACCGTCGCTAAGCTGCAGTCGTGTGCGAAGAACGCCGTCATCGAGGGCCTTGAGCTCGGCGATGCGGAAACGGCGCCCGTCAGGGAATTCGTGCAGCTTTGAGGAAGCGTTGTCGGCGGACGCGTTGAGCAGCGTGCGTTTCAGCCCTTCGCGTAGGTGACGTGGCTGGAATTCCGGCCAGTGATGAGGGTCCTTAATTCGCGCTTGGCTGTGTTCGGCGATCTTGACGAGGTAGGCGGCGTCCTGAACGGTGAGTGCGAGATCGCCGAGCCAGTCGATGCCGTGCAAGGCGCCGAGTATCGCGCCGGTCATCGATGCCAGCGTGTCGGTGTCGGCTTTGCGCAGGAACGCCGCGGTTAGCAGGCCGCCTTGAGGGCGGGCAGCGAATCGACTTGCTAGGTAGATGGCGGCTGTTGCGGTGACAGTCCCGGAGCCGTTGACCTTGGGATCAGTGCAGCCGATTCGTTCGAGGGTGCTCTCGGGGTTGCTCATCGCGCCCTGCTGCAGCGAGTCCGCGATGATTTCTAACAGTTGCTGTGCTTCTTTGTTGGTGTCGCGCCAGGCGTCGGCGAAGTGATCTAGTTCGCTGCTGGTGGCCCAACTGGCAGGCAGTTCCTGGAGGATCTGGTCGGCGTCGATTAGGCCGCCAGCGGCCGCTCCGATGCTGTCGCCGAATCCGTGGGTGGCTTGTGTCTGGGCGGCGTGTCGCAGGGCGAAAGCGTAGACGAGTGCGCCGACCAGGGCTCGTGGGTGCCCGTGAGTGGTGATGCCGTCACGCACGACACGTTGAATGAGGGCGCGGGGGGTATCGGCCCACAGTACGTGGGGAGCGATGCGCATGGCGATCCCGTTGGCGCCCGCGTTGCGGTATCTGTCCCGTGCATCTTGGGAGCGGGCCGACTTTCCAAGATCCCAGGGTGGGCGGCCGGAGGCCCATGCCCCGGCTGCGCGCAGTACTGCCCCGCCGCCGCCGCGCTGGTAGAGCAACCAGGTCGGAAGTTCGGCCTCAGTGAGCCGCTGCCACCAGCGGTCACCGGCCAGGCAAGCGCGGGCGGTCGCGAGTAGCAGCTGCGTGTCGTCGCTGTATTCGCCTGGCTGCACAAGGTCGCGGTAGCGGCTGGAGTAATGCCCGGCGTGGCGGATCCAACTGCGGAAGGTCATCTGCGGCTTGACGCGGTCGCGTTCCTTCTGACCGCCGATCAGGCCGCCGCGGGCTTCCTGCGGCCAGCCGAGCGCGTCGCCGACCGCGGCGCCCAGGAACATGCCTGTCGCGACCTGCGCGCTCAGGCGGGTGTTTGCAGTCATCATGCCGCCTTGGGAGACCAGGGGGTCTCGCTAAAGTATTGGCTGTTCTGAACAGCTCTGGTGATCGACCACTTGTCGAACATGTCGGACGAGATCACGTAGTTCACGTGGTCCGGCAGGGCTACACCAAAGCGGTCCAAACGTCCGTACTCCTCTTCTGCCGCTGCCTCACTGGGGAACACGATCGCACGGATCACCGACATTGGCACCGGCGCAACGACCAGCACTTCAGCTTGTACGTCGGTCGGGCTGCCGGGGTCGTGGTTCGGCCCGCGGGTGTACACCTTCTGCCCGACCACCGTGTCCGCATAGCAGGCGCGAAGGCCGTCGACACCCGGCCGGGCGATGCCGGCCGACGCTGCGGCGTTGCGCGGGCAAAACAGCGTGCCCGAGGCTGCGGCGACCATTTTGTCCAGAAGCAGGCAGACCCAGTCAGGGTAGTTCACCGAGGCCGCCTTGCCCTTGGCTCTGTCGAAGTAGAAACCGTTCGGGTACTGGAGGCTGCAGCACACTCGGTCGGGTCGGCCGTCCAACCGGTCTAGGTCGGTGGCGCTGTAGCAGGCCCGCACGTCCTGGGCCAGGTCAGCGACACTGCGCAGGAGACCGTCGACGATGATGTGGGGCAGATTCCGGGCAGGGGTGAAGTGAGCCAGCCGGGCAAGTTTCATCTCCGTCAGCTCGGCGGCGACCGCGAGGTCGAGCGGCGCGGTCATCGGGCTACCGTCACCTGGTAGAGGCCCGAGCTAGCTGACGGGAGTAACGGGGTCAGCTCACCGGTGTGGGTGATGATGAGTTCGTCGCGGGCGCGGGTGACTCCGACGTAGAGCAGTCTGCTCTCCCGGGCGGCGGCCTCGTCATCGCCGAACGCGGCCACTGTCTCGGGGTTGGGGCACCGGTCGGCGCCGCAGAACGGCAGGAACACCACGTCGAACTCCAGTCCCTTCGCCGAGTGATAGGTGCCGGCGTATACCCCTGCCGTGATCTCCCACTGGTCGAGGCCATCGTGCAGCGCGCGGACTCCGGGGATGCCTCGCGAGGCCCTGCGGGCTTCGGCGCGGGTGCGGGTGAGGATGCCGACCCGGGACACTTTGCCGAAGCTGGCCGCGTTCGCCGCGACCGCCGGTGCCTCGACCTCGGCCGACGAGTACCGGACCAACGTCGGTTTCGCGCCAGCGGCTCGCTGCGGTGCCCGCGGCTCGACCAGGTCGGCGGAGTCCTGGAAATGCGGCATCTCGCTCATGCCGATGGCCAGCCGGGCGATCTCCGGGCTGTTGCGGTAGTTGTCGAGGAACTCCTCGGTCTTGGCCACCGTCAGACCGCAGGACCGCCAGGACACCCGCTGCCCGTAGATCTGCTGGGCGTAATCAGCGAACAAGGTCAGACTGCCGTCGCCTGGGATAGCCGCGGCGAGGGAGCGGATCGCCTCCGGCGACAGGTCCTGCGCCTCGTCGACCACGATGTGCTTGTACCGGCGCGGCTGCGGGTCGTCAGCGAGCGCCGCGCGCACCGCGGACGGCACGCCGGCCCAGTCGTAGGGCAGCCCGGCCCCGGCGCGGGTGGCGAGATAGTGCATGCGGATTGCCCAAACTGCCTGCCGTTGCGACGGCTGCAGTGGCTCCATCCGGCCGACGCGTCGCACTGCAAGGTAGTCGGGCAGCGTGGCCAAGCCGTTACCGTCGATCCACTCCAGCTCGTCAAGGAAGAAGTCGGTCGCCCGGTCGAAGAACGTGCTCGGGCGGTAGGTGGTGGCCGTGGCCTTGACCGCCTGCTCGACGTAGTAGCGGCGCTGATTCGGGGTCGCGATCTGGTGGTTGCCCATCCGGCCACGGGCGGCCAGATATCCGCGGCCGAACCGGCCGTACGTCTCGACTGAGTTCCCCCCGCTTTGATGGAGCGGTGGTTACCTGCTGCCGGCTGGTGCAGGGGTGGCGATAGGTGGTTCGGCTGGTTGCGTCTGGCTGTGCCAGGCGGTCTCGTATTCGTTTGGGCTGAGGTAGCCCAGTTCCTTCTGGATGCGGCGGGTGTTGTACCAGCCGTAATGGCAACCGAGGACGCCCGTACCAGCCGATGGCCGTTGAGCCGGGGAATCGAGAGCGGCGCCTCGTTGAGGATC
>NZ_JBNCKZ010000027.1:0-43995 GCF_049841795.1 Micromonospora sp. DT31
ACCGCCGGACCCTCCAACCCCAACACATACGACACCCGACCCGACGCCACACTCCCCGTGTTACCCGTCCCCAGAAAACCCTCCAACTCCACCGGCACCGGCCACAAATTCGCCGCATAATCGTGATACATCAAACCCGCATAAACACCCACCCGCGAACCACGCAAACCCGACGGATCAATCCCCCCATCCTCCAACGCCTCCCACGCCACCTCCAACAACAAACGCTGCTGCGGATCCATCGCCAACGCCTCACGCGGCGACACCCCAAAAAACCCAGCATCAAAACCCTTCACACCACCCAAAAACCCACCCGAACGCACATACGACTTCCCCGGCACACCCGGCACCGGATCATAAACATCCACATCCCAACCACGATCCACCGGAAAATCACCAACCGCATCAACATTCCCCACCACCAAATCCCACAAATCCGCCGGCGAACCCACCCCACCCGGCAACCGACACGCCATACCCACAATCGCAATCGGGTCCTCGAAGTCGGCCGGAGTCGGCACGTGTCCGGCGTTCTTCGGCTGACCCGACCCGGTGAGCAAACGCCGCAGGTGATCGGCGACCCTCCGGGCGGAGGGATGGTCGAAGGCCAACGTCGCCTCCAGCGTCAGCCCGGTCCGCCGCACCAGCGAATTGCGCAGGGAGACCGCCTGCGACGAGGCGAAACCAAGGTCCTTGAACGCCCGGTCGGCGGAGATCCGTGTGGCGTCGTGGTCACCACCGACCTCCACGACGGCGTCGAGGACGAGGCGAATCAGTATCCCCAACTGCCCCGCCTCGTCCTGGCCGGCCAGTCGGGTACGCAGCTCGTTGGCGACCGCCGGGTCCGCGTCACCTGCCGACCCGGCACTGTCCACGATGCCGCGAAGCGCGGCCGGCAGCGCGGTACGGTCCAGCGCGGTGGTGTCGATGGTGGCAAGCACCAGGGCTGTCTCACCGCTGAGCAGCGCCGCGTCGAAGGCGGCCAGCCCGGTCCGGTTGTCGAGCACGCCGACCCCGGTGCGTGCCGCCGGCGGGTTCTCCGCGAGTTCCTCCAGCCCGGCCCACCGGCCCCAGCCGAGGCTCACCAGCCGAGTGGCGCCGTCGCCGCGGGGGTGAGCCAGGGCGCGCAGGTATGCGTCGGTGGCTGCATCGGCGACGTCCAGACCGAGCGCGGTGGGGCCGAGCGCGGAGGCCGCGGAGGTGAGGAGCAGAGTGGTGACCCCGGCACGCCCCCGAGTCAGTCCGACCACGGTGCGAACGCTGTCCACAGCGGCGGCGAGGGTGGCGGGACGCACTGCCTCCAGCACGACCGCGGCGATGACCGGCGCGCTGGCCAGAGCCGCCGCGACGGCGGCCTGATCGGTGAGGCCGCAGCTCGCAACGCGTACCTCGACGCCCTTGGCGGCGAGCTCCGCGACCAGGGGGCCGGGTACCGACCCTCCGATCAACAGGACGTCCCTGGCCCCGTACACGTCGACCAGGTGCCGAACCAGGTCAGCGGTAGTGACGTGGTCCTCGGCCGCCACCACCAGGGTGCCGGAGTTGAGCTCAAGGCCGGGGGAACCACTTCGTACGGCGGGGACCCACTCTAGGCGTTGCTGCAGGAGCCGGCCGTCGCGATAGGCAAGCAGCGCCGGCGCCGAGGCGGCCGCGGCCCGGAGCACCGCCTCGGGGACGTCGTCCTCGGGCGTGTCCACCACGGCGATCGGCGCGGCATGCCGTTCGGAGAGCGTCTGCACGGCTGCAGCCAGCGCCGCCTGGGCGGACACCATCGGCTCGTCGCCGACGGCCGTGGCCTGCCGGGTGAGGACGACCACCGGGCTGCTGTCCGTGCCCGACAGGTACGGCTCCAGCAACAGCGCCGCCTCATCCACCGCGCTCTGCACGGCCGGCCCGTCCGCCGACTCGTCGAGCGGCCCGCCCAGTTGTACGACGGCAGGTGCGGATGACACCGGCTCGGCCGCATCGGCGACCCACGTCAGCCGCAGCAGCGATTCGTACCTTCCGCTCGCCCCGATCAGCCGGGCGGGCTCGGTCAACGTGGCGCGACGCCGGGTCTTGCCAGACTGCGTACGGGGGATGCTCTGGATCTCGTACAGTTCCGCCGGGACCTTGAAGTACGAGAGCCGCTCGCGGCACGCGGCAAGGGCGGCCTGAACGTCGATGCCGTCCGCTCCGGAGACGAGGAACGCCACCGGCACCTCACCGAGCGCGGCGGCCGGGCGGCCCGCGACAGCGACGTCGGCGACGCCGGCCACCGAACGCAGCACCTCCTCCACCTCAGCCGGATGGATGTTCTCACCGCCCCGGATGATCACTTCGTCGATCCGGCCGACCACGGTCAGGTGCCCCGTTGGGGCGCGTCGGGCAAGGTCCCCGGTCCGGTACCAGCCGTCGGGCAGCGCCCGGGCGGTCTCGGCGGGCTTACCGTGATAACCGAGCATCACGTTCGGGCCGCGTACCCAGACCTCCGCCTCCTCGCCGTCGGCGACGTCGCGGCCGGTGTCGGGATCGACCAGCCTGACCTCGAGCCCGTCCACCGGCAGTCCACTGGCGCCCTCGGGGCGGGCCACACCGGGCCGGTCGATGGCGATCGACCCGCAGGTTTCGGTGGAGCCGTACGCGTCCAGCAGCGGCGCCTCGAACGTCTCCTCGAAGGCGCTGCGCAGCGCGGGTGTGGTGATGGCGCCGCCAACCAGACACATGCGCAGGTTGGGGATCCGCAGCCCTCGCGCACGGACGGCCGCGACCAGGTGGTGGTACATCGTCGGCACGCCAGCCAGGAACGTGGCGGATTCCTGGGTGAGCGCCGCGAGCACGTCGTCGGCAGCGAATCCGTCGATGATCCGGGCGGTGGCACCGACCGTGGTCACCCCGAGGACGCAGACGATGTGCGCGAGGCTGTGGAAGAGCGGCAGCGGCCAGAGCACACGGTCGTCGGGGGACAGCCCCGACACCGGTACGTAACACGCCGCTACGGACCAGAGGCAGTTGCGCTGGCTGGAGAGGACCCCCTTGGGTTCACCCGTCGTCCCGGAGGTGTAGAGCATCCAGGCGACCTCGTCGAGGCCCAGGTCGTCCTGGGCAGGGATACCCGCGTCGGTGTCGGCCAGGTCAGCGTAGGAGTGGGCGCCAGCGCCGGGAGCGGCGTCCACCACGACCAGAGTGACGCCCGCGTTCTCACCGAGGATCCGACGGACCTGATCTACGTGTCCGGCATCGGTAACGAGAAGCCGGGCAGCGCTGTCGGTGAGCAGGTAGCGCAGTTCCGCATCGGTGGAGCGCGGGTTGATCGGTACGCCGACCGCTGCCGCCCTGGTGATCGCCAGATAGGTCTCGACCGTCTCGACGCGGTTGCCAAGCAGGATCGCGGCTCGATCGCCCCGTCCCAGTCCGAGCGCGGCGAAGTGTCCGGCGAGCCGGCCGGTGCGGCGATAGAGGTCCGCATAGGACACGGTGCGGTGCGCGTCAGAAAAAGCGATCTTGTCGCCGAAGCGTCCGGCGTTTCCCTCGAGGATCTCATGAATCGGCCGGATCAAGTCCGTACGCAGCATGCGAACGCTCCTCGCTCGGGAAATGGGCTGGCTCGCCTGTCGGCTTGTCCGTAGAGCGGGAAGCAACAAGAATGGCGATGTCCGCCAGTCTCCCCGGCAGTGCTGGTCGATTGGACCCTTATCCACCCCCCTCTACCGTCCCTATATCGCGCGTCAGGAGCCGCTTTCCATCTCACGCGCACGGTGGTCCGGGCCGTCGCCAGGTCGGCCGGTTCGCCGTCGAGGCGGGCGAGTTCACCGGTCAGCGCGGTGATCTGCTCGCGTCGCCGGTCGGCGTCCTGGCGTGCGGTGTTTCCCGAGCAGCGATCAAATCGAGACCAGTGACGGGATCGCTGCCAGCAAACCGAACAGCAGCGCCGAGAACACCACGGGCTCCGGCTGAGCTACCAGCCCGAAGGGACTCCATACCCAGCCGTCATCGGCGATGCGACGGCCGCCGGGTGACACGCGGAGCCTGCCGTGAAAATAGTCCAAATAGTGCTCCGGCAGGGGCTCTCCTTCGCCGTCCTCTGTCGGCTGTCTCGGCGTGACCAGCCGCCCGCGCCTCGAGTCAGGACCGGTTCGGCGGTCCCGAGGTCCTCACCGTCATCGAGACGGAACGGCCAGTACCGGGCCCGGACGAGGTGCTGGTGGAGGTGAAGGCGGCCTCGGTGAACTACGGCGAGGCGCACGTCCGCGAGGGCCGGGCGCCCGGCACCCGCCCGCCCTTCACCCTCGGCTCCGACCTCTCCGGGGTGGCCTGCGAGGTCGGCGTCAACGTGGGTCGTTTTCAACCCGGCGACGAGGTGTACGGCATCTTCTTCATCGGCACGTTCGCCGAGTACGTCGCGGTGCCGGCGAGCAGTCTCGCCGTCAAGCCCACCGGCGTCGACCACGTGACGGCGGCCGCCCTTCCGGTCGCCGCGCAGACCGCCATGACCGCGGTCGAGGCCGCGGGCGCGGCCCCCGGCCGGCGCGTTCTCATCCACGCGGCAGCCGGCGGAGTCGGTCACCTCGCCGTCCAGCTGGCGAAGCTACGCGGCGCGTACGTCATCACCACCGCTCGGGCGACGAAGCACGACTTCCTGCGCGACCTCGGCGCCGACGAGCTCGTGGACTACCAGGCCGTCGACTTCACCGAGGCGGTCCAGGACGTGGACGTGGTCTTCGATCTCATCGGCGGCGAGTACGGCCCGCGATCCTTGCGCTGCCTACGCCCGGGCGGCACCCTGCTGGCCGCGACGATGAACCCCGGCACCAGCGTGGAGCAGGCCGAAGCGCTCGGCTGGCACTACGCCTGGGTGGGCGTCCGACCCGACGGCTCGCAGCTTGAACAGGTCAGCAAGCTGGTCGAGCAGGGCCTGCTGCGGGTGCACGTCGACCGCATCTATCCCCTGGAGGAGCTGGCGGAGGCTCACCGCTACAGCGATACCGGCCGGGTCAAGGGCAAGGTCGTCATCACCATCTGACGGCGTCCCGCTCCGGTGGACCATGGCAGCAGGCGATCCGAGGCGGTGGTCAGGCTCGGACCGCCTGGGCCCGCAGGGCCGGCACGCCGCGCGCCGACCGGATCGCGGGAATCGGGCCGCAGGGTGCGGAATCCGGTGAAGGTGGGGGCCGCCGGTTCGTCGAAGGCCTCATCCATGACGACGAGGGCGTGGGTGCCGCTGACGCCGAAGGACGAGGCGCCCGCGCCGGGGGGCGTCGCCGTTGCCCGGCGGCATGTTCCCCGTCACCGGGGACACCGCTCCCGATCCACGATGGCGTATCGAGCTCCTCGTCGCCCAGCGCCGCGACCACCGCGCCCAACGGTCGAAGCGCCGCGAGGCGGTGGTGGGTGGCCCCGGTCAGCGGCAGGACGGCGTGCGGGTGGCCGGGTCTCGGCAGCGCGGCTACTCCGTGCTCTAGTTGCGATGATTGTGCGGTCAACCGCGCGGCGCTCGGTCCGCAGGAACGTCGCGACGCTGAGCTGCACGGCTCGACGGCGCGGGGATGGTGCCGTCAGTACGAGTCGTGGCCGCCGCAGTCGCAGCCGCAGCCGCAGGCTTGGATTTGCGGCGGTGGAGCGTGAGAGTCATGACCAGCACGACAAGCGCTCCGACGATCAGCCCGAGGATCGCGCTGGCCACCGTGTTGACGAGCCAGCCGACGAGCCCGCCGAGAACACCCGTGGCGTCGTGGGCGGCGACCTCCACGTGGTGCACGGCGTCGTACAGGAAGGGCAGGTTCAGCTCGTTCGTGCCCAGCAGCAGGATGTGCCCGCCCACCCACAGCATCGCCGCGGTGCCGACTACCGTCAGCACGCTGAGGACCATCGGCATCGCCCTCACCAGACCGCGGCCGAACGTGGCGACGGCGCCGGAACGTTGCGCCAGGCGCAGCCCGACGTCGTCCATCTTCACGATCAAAGCCACCACGCCGTACACCAGTACGGTGATGACGACGGCGACGACAGCCAGGATCACCAGGCGGGACCAGAACGGCTCATCGATCACCTCGTTAAGGCTGATGACCATGATCTCCGCCGAGAGGATCAGGTCGGTTCGTACCGCCCCGGACACCAGGGTCTTCTCGTCCTGCACCTTTTCCTCGCCCGCGCCGTCGGCACCGTGATGGGCGATCTTGGCCCACACCTTCTCCGCGCCCTCGTAACAGAGGTAGGCGCCGCCGAGCATGAGGATCGGAGTGAGCAGCCAGGGCACGAACTGACTGAGCAGCAGCACCGCCGGCAGGATGATGAAGAACTTGTTGCGCAGCGACCCCACGGCAATGCGCTTGATAATCGGCAACTCGCGCTCGGCCGCCAGGCTCCGCACGTACTGCGGCGTGACGGCAGCATCGTCGACGACGACACCCGCAGCCTTGGCGCCGGCCTTCGCGGCGGCCGCCCCGATGTCATCGATCGACGCGGCAGCGGCCCGGGCCAGCACCGCCACGTCGTCCAGCAGGGCTACGAGTCCACCGGCCAAGGGAGGGTCCTTCCAGGGTTGCGCAGAGTTCGAACTGGCCCATTCTCGCTCAGGTCCCTGCGCGCGGCACGCCGCCGCCCGGCCGTATATCGGGCGCGAGCTCGAGGTGAGCGGCTATCGCGCTCAGCCGACAACCCGCCACCACCGCGTCCGGGTCATCACCTGGCGCCAGCTCAGGCCGAACCCGTCCGCCGCAGTCACGTCAGCCAGGGTCGGCGTAGATGCGTTCCGGTCGCTGTCTGGGTCGATCCACGGCCAGGTGTGCCCGGCGGCGAGCTCGCCGGTGTAGGCGTCCATCGCGGGCTGCCAGCCACCGGGTGCGTCAGTGGTGGCGCTGTGGTGGGCAGCGGCCTGCAGCCACCACAGGTCCACGTCGGTGCGAGGCTCGAGGTGGAAGCGGCCCTCAGTGTGGACAACCACTTGGTCGACGCTGGTGGCCCGGACGGTCGAGCGTAGGTCGCTGAGGGTGGTGTAGAGGCGGCCGGTGACGGTACGGGCGGGTAGGCCGGGCCACAGGGCATGCACGAGTTGCGTGGTGGTGGCGCCATCGGGGTGCACCGCGAGGAAGACGAGGATTTGCAGGGCGGCGCTGCGGCGGATGGTGACCTCTTGGCTGTCGAGCAACAGCCGGAACACAAACTGGAGGTCTGCCGCGGCCTCGGGCTGCACCTATCGTACGACCCGGAAACGCAAACGGTGCGGGCAAGTGTCGATCTTGCCGCGCACCGTTGGGATTCAGTTGGTGTCCGAGGATCGACACGAACCGATGCCCAACTTGGATTGGGCCTGATCGGCGTCATCCCGCTCAGCTGATCTGATCTGATTTCACCCTACTGGACTGGAGCGGGGGGGGGGGGGGGGGGGCCGCGCCCCCCCCCCCCGCTCCGGATCCAGGAAGGTCTTCTCGACGGTGATCGCTGGCAGGTCGGTTGACCTCGCGGCCGTGTCGGGTCAGCCCATCGGGGCGGCCTGCGTGTCTGGTGTGATGTACCGGTGAGGGTGCAGGGCGACAGCGAGTTGACGGTGCTGGTGGATCGGTTGCGGCGGGATCGTCGCCGTGACCCGTACTCCGGCCGGGACTCCTACTCGCGCACGGCGCGTGAGGTCGCCGACCGCTGCGAAAAGTTGATCGACGTGGGTGAGGCGTCGGTCGCGGTGCCGTTGCTGCGCAAGGCGGTCGATCGGATGACGGGCGCCCTGATGTACATGGACAGCTCCTCTGGCGTGCTCGGCAACGACCTGGCGTACCTGATGGAGGTCTACGCCCGGGCGTGTCGGGCCGCGCCGCCTCGGCCGGCAGGGTTGGCGGCGTGGCTGGTGAAGCTGGTGTGCGACGGCCCGGGCTGGCCGGACGTGGTGCTGCGCGAGTGGGCTCCGGCCCTGGGGCCGAAGGGCCTTGCCGAGGTCGCGCGATTGGTCGACGAGCGTGCCGCAGAGACCGAGCCCGATGACTGGCATCGGCAATGGGCGGTGCGGTACCTGCGGGAGCAGATCGCTGAGGTCTCCGGCGACGTGGACCGCCACGTACAGGTCCTGGCGGAGCGTCTGGTCAGCGCCGACCAGTACGGACGGATCGTCACGGTACTGGGGCAGGCGCAGCGCCCCACCGAGGCGATCGACTGGGCCCGACGCGGACTCGCCGCTCACCCGTCGGGTTATCAGGCCGTGGCGCTACGTGACCTACTCGTACAGCTGTTGATCGAGACCGGTGAACCGGAGGCGGCGGTGGCCGAGCGCCGGACGGCGTTCGATGTCCAACCGACGATCGACAACTTCCGGTCGCTGCTGGCCACGGTGGCCGAGACCGATCAGGACGCCGCGCACACCGAACGGGCGTTGACGGTGGTACGCGAGCGTGCCGCAGGGCAGGCGGGATACCTTCTCCACCTGATCGACGTGCTGATCCTCGCCGGTCGTGACAACGAGGCCTGGCGCACCGGGCTCGCGCGCTGGAACGAGATGCCCGCTCGGCAGCGCGTCGAACTGGTGGAGTTGCGGCGGCGCACCCACCCGGCCGAGGTACGCGAGCCCTACCAGGCACTCATCGACGCCCAACTGCTGGACTCCTACGACAAACGCCGCTACGACAAGGCGATCACGCTGCTGTCCCGCCTGCGCGAAGCGTGCGCGGCCACCGGCGAGAGCAGCCGATTCGACGCGTACTTGGAGGCGTTGCGCGCAGCACACCGCCGCCGGCCGACGTTCCTGGCCAAGCTCGACGCCGCCCGCTTCCAGTCCGGCCGATAGGGTGTGCCTGTGGCGGTCCGCATCGACGTTGAGGCGTTTCATGATTCGATCCCCACTGCCGTGGGCGAGACAGCGGCGCGGCTACTGACCGACGGCAGCGTCGGTGAGCTGGAGCCCGCCGGCGGCGGTGTCCAGGCCCTGGTACGCGAGCACGACGCCACCTTCCAGCCCTGGGTGGGCATCGTCGACGGGATCTTCACCGGGGACTGCGATTGCGGGATCAGCGGAGACGACCTGTGCGCACACGCGGTCGCGACCGCGTTGACCGCGTTCCACGCGGGCGCCACCTTCTCCGGCGCCGCCACCCCGCCCGGCGCCGCTCCCGGCGCGCCCGAACACGCCCGCTACCTTCAAGCCGTGCAGCGGCTGTCGCCCCGCCAACTCGCCGAACTGGTGGCGGGGCACGCGGCCCGGGACCGCCTCTTCGCCACCCTGCTGCTGAGCGAGGCCGGCATGCTCGACGCCGCCGACACCTCCGGCCTCGCCGACTTCCGCACTGCGGTCCGGGACGCGTCGACCGTGACCGCCAGCAGCAAGTGGCAGATCTCCGACGTGGAAACCACGGGGCACCGCCTGGCCGGCGAAGTCGAGATCCTCTGCGCCCACCCCGCGACCCCTGCCGCGCTCGACCTGGTCGAGGAAGCAATCCTCGTCTGGGACGACCTGTCCGGTCATCTCCGCGACGCCTACCACATCACCCGCACCGAACCGCAGGTGATCGCCGAGCCGCTCGTAGGCGCGCACCGTGACCTGTGCGAACGCCTCGACCTGCCCTCGGACGAGATCGCCCAGCGACTCAACCGGCTCCTTGCACGCTGCCACTACGACACCGTGGACGTCGACATCTACGCCGATCTCCTCGCTGAGCACGCCGTAGGAATGGCTGGTACGGCCGGTTGCTGATCATCGCGCGCGGAGGTAATGCCGCGCGATGCTTGTGCCGCCCGCCGCAGGACAGGGCAATGGGCTTCCCCCTGAGATGTGGACACCCTGAGACTGGATGTTGGTCCAGAGGAAGGGGTGTCCCCGTTGGGGCGTCCATCGAAGTACACGGAAGAGTTCCGGCGTGACGCGGTCGACCTGGTCCGTTCGTCGCAGCGGCCGATCAACCAGGTGGCTCGTGAGCTCGGGATGAGTCACGAGACGCTGCGGAACTGGGTCCGCGCCGCCGAACGCCGGACCGGGGCCGCTGCGACCGCCTCGGGTGGGGACGGGTTGTCGGTGGCGGACAAGGACGCCGAGATCGCCCGGCTGCGGCGTGAGGTGGCGGAGTTGCGGCAGGAGAAGGAGATCCTGCGCAAGGCAGCCGCCTATTTCGCCAAGGAGATGGATCGGTGACCAGCCGCTTCCGGTTCATCTCCACCCACCGCGCCGTGTTCGGCGTCAAGCGGCTGTGCCGGGTCCTGGCGGTCTCCCGCTCCGGGTTCTACCGCTGGAGCGCCAGCGAGCCGGCCCGGCAGGCACGCGCCGCCGCCGAGGACGCCCTCGCCGACGAGCTGCACGAGCGGGGTGTGCGTGTCAACCGCAAGCGGGTCGAGCGGATCATGCGGCAACGCGACGTGGTGGGCCGGCACCTGCGCCGCCGCAAACGCACCACCATCCCGGATCCGACCGCTGCGCCGGTGCCGGACCTGATCGGCCGGGACTTCACCGCCGCCGCACCGGACCAGCGGTGGTGCGGCGACATCACCTACCTACGCGTCGGGACCGGCTGGCTCTACCTGGCCACGGTCATCGACATCGCCACCCGCCGGCTGATCGGCTGGTCGATCAACACCCACATGCGCGCGGAACTGGTCATCGACGCCCTCGACGCGGCTGTCGCCGCCCGCGGCGGCCGGGTCGACGGGGTGATCTTCCACAGCGACCGCGGAAGTCAATACGGCAGTAGCGACTTCGCCGACGCCTGCCGCCGCCACGGCGTGCGCCGCTCGATGGGGCGCATCGGCTCGTCGTACGACAACGCCCTGGCCGAGGCGTTCTTCGCCACCCTCAAACGCGAACTCGACGTCGACCACCGACAGTGGGCCACCGAGACCGACGCCCGCCGCGACGTGTTCCGCTGGATCGCCTTCTACAACCACCGACGCCGCCACTCCGCACTCGGCTACCTCAGCCCCACCAACTACGAACAGACCCTCGCACCGACTACGCTGCAACAGATCGCGGCATAACCCGGTGTCCACATCCCGGGGGGAACCTCAGCAACGCCGCCCGGCAAGCACCAGCGGCGGGGCTACTGCCGACCCCTACAGGTCGATCGTTGTTTGGTGGTAGTGGCTTGACCAACCGGAGTCGTTAAAGCCCTGGTAGCTGAGCTTGACCGGGAGGATCAGGCGTAGACAAAGTGTCCTCAGTCGATTGCTTGGGTTTCGACGGCCACAGTGGAGCCAGTGGCTGTCTTACGGACGTAGAGGCGGGATGGAATCCGCCGACGTAGTTCCGCGACGTGGCTGACCAGTCCGACGGTACGGCCACCTGAGCGCAGGCCGTCGAGGGCGTCGAGTACCTGGTCGAGCGCCTCTTGGTCGAGAGTCCCGAAGCCTTCGTCGACGAAGAGGCTGCCGAGTTGGGTGCCGCCAGCCTCAGCCAGGACGACATCGCTGAGGCCGAGCGCCAGGCACAGCGAGACCAGAAAGGTTTCCCCGCCGGAGAGGGTGGCCGGGCGGCGTTCCTGGCCGGTCCAGGCGTCGACGACGGACAAGCCGAGCCCATTGCGGCCGGCGCGGCGGCCGGTGTCCGACTCGGTGACATGGCGCAGCAGGTAGCGGTTGTGGGTAACCTGCCCGAGTCGGGTGTTCGCCGCCGTGACGACGTGCCGGAACCGGTGGGTCAGCACATAGGTGGAGAGGGTCATCCGGGTACCGCTGTCGCTGCTCTTGCCCTCGACGAGTTGGGCGAGGCGGTTGGCGATCTCGTACTCGGCGCGGATAGGTCTCCACTGAGCGAGGGCGTTGACCAGATCCGGGCCCAGCTGCTTCAGCCGGTCGTGTTGCTCGACGGCGAGGCCATGCTGGGCGTGCAGCTGCGTGGCCCGCAGTCGGGCGGCTTGGTAGGTCTGTTCGCTGCCCTCAACGTCCGGTGATGGTTGGTGTGCGGCGGCGAGCAGGGTGGGGTCCTGTGCTCGTCCTGCGGCCTGGTGGTACTCGCCGTCGAAAGCGTCGATACGCTCCTGCAGGTCGACGATCTCGGGGTCGGTCAGGGCTGCGGCCCGCGCTGCCACGTTGTCGGCGAACTCCGACAGGTGCAGGTGGTGCTGCGCCTCCCGGTGGGCGTCGGCGAGTTCCCTTCCTGCCTGTAGCCACTGCCCCAGGTTGGTCGCTGCGGTCCTGACCTCGGCGATTTCCCCGGTCAGGCGGGTCACCCGCACCCGCAGGGTCTTGTCCTGGCCGCGGACGGCGTCGATGGTCTCGTCGAGTTCGGTGATCTGCGCGGTCAGGGCGGCCTGCTGGGCGTTCGCCACCGCTTCGTCGCGGCCGATGTCGGCGGCTTCGCGGTGCTGATCGGCCAGCATCACGTCGAGGGTTTCCAGGTGGGCGCCGAGTTCGTCGGCCAGTTTCGTCGCCTCAGTCGCCGCCCGCACCGCCTTGCGTGCCTCGGTGACCGTCGACTTCGCATGGGCTGCGGTCAGGTCACCGACCGTCTCGGTGACTTCGTTGAGCTGGGCGTTGATGCGCTCGACGGTGATCTCGGCGCTGCGACGTTCGTCGAGCAGTTCGCCCGCCTCCGTCTTGGCGTGGTCCTCGTCGGCGGCGGAGACGGCGTCGGCGGCTGCCTGCGCGGGTCCGGGGTGTTCCGGGGAGCCACAGACCCCGCAGGGCTGACCGGGCCGCAGTTCACCCGCGAGCTCCGCGGCCATGCCGGCCAGCCGACGCTGCCGTACGTCGAGGTGCCGGGCCTCGGCGGCTTGGTGGCGGTCGACGGCAGTACGCCGTTCCTCCTCGGCGGTCGCAAGCTGCGCGGTGAGGTCGTCGCGGCGCTTGCACGCCTTGGCCTGCTTCTGCGCCTCGTCCAGCCGCAGCTCGGCGGCCTCCCGGTCGGCGGCCACCGCCAGGGCCTGCTCGCGCCGGCCAGTGATTTCGGCATGCTCGACCGGCAGCTCGACCAGGCGGGCGTTGACCTTCTCGCTCCGGCTGGCCAGATCTTCGAGCTTCTTGCCGACCGCCGTCCGCTGCCCTCGCAGCGTGGTCCGTCGCGCCTCGCTGTCGATCGCGGCCTCGGCGGCACGCAGCTGCGTGGTGCGGGTCTGTTCCGCCCGGGTCAGCGCGTCGACGTCGAGGTCGGCCACGTCGACGGCCTCCCCGCCGTCCCGGACAGTCAGCGCGATACGGTCCGGCAGCACCGCCACGTCAGCGGGCAGCGAGGCGAGGTGTTCGATCGTCGTGCGGCGGAGCAGGTCGAGGTCGGTGTGCCGCCGGTCGACCTGGTCGAGGTACGGCTTCAGCGTCGCTGCCGCGCGGGCGGAGTCGAGCTGGCGCTTCCAGCGGTCACGCTCCGGCTTGCGTGTCGTCAGCTCATCGCGCTGCTGCACCGCCGCCTGGTACTCCCGTTGCTGCCCGGCGAGGGTCGCGGCGGCCTGCCGAACCTGGTCGAGGCGCTGCTCCTCCGCCGTACCCACGGCCATGTTCTGGGCCAGGGCCTCCACCAGGTCAGCGGCCCGGTTTCGGTGCACGGCGGCCCAGGCGTCCAGCTCACTCAAGGTGTCAGGCTTGTCGAGATCGGCGGGCACCTCGACCTTGACCACCTCGGCGAAGCGCTGCGTCAGGTCGCGGATCGTGCCGAGGGCCGCGCGTTCCTGCTGGCCGAGTTGCGTCCGGTGCTCCGCCAGCCATCCCTCGGCGCGGGTGAAGATCTCGATGTCGAAGAGGCGCCGCAGGAGCCCCTGCCGGTCGTCGGCAGACGCCTGCAGGAACCTGGCGAACCCGCCCTGGGGCAGCAGGACCACCTGGCAGAACTGCTGGACCTCAAGGCCGGTCTCCGCCCTGATCAGGTCGGCGGCTTCCCGGTGGTCCCTGGTGACGAACTCGGTCCGGTCCGAGAGCTGTTCGACGATCTCGACAAGGGCCTGTTGCCGGGTGGTCCCGCTGCCGCGTCTACGGGGACGCATCCACTCCGGGCTGCGGCTGATCAACAGCCGTCGGTTGGTCAGGGTGACGTCCAGTTCGACCCGGGGGCCGACACCAACGGTGGCATGCTGCGAGTGCAGCGACTTGGCATCGTCCCGGAAACCGGGCACGGACCCGTACAGGGCGAAGCAGATCCCGTCCAGGATCGTGGTCTTCCCCGCGCCGGTATCCCCGTGGATCAGGAACAGGCCGTCGGCCGTGAGCGCCTCGAAGTCCACGCTCACCGTGTGAGGAAACGGCCCGAAGGCGGTCATGGTCAGCCGGTGCAGTCGCATCAACGGGTCACCTCCACCCGGCGCAGCTCGTCGAAGGTCCGCTGCAGCAGCGCGACCTCGTCGTTGTCCGCCGGCCGACCACGCACCTCGGTCACGAAGTCCAGCGCCACCTCCACCGGTGACAGCCGATCCAGATCGGCGAGATCCCGGCCGCCCACCTCGACGGCCAGGCTCGGCACCACGAGCTTCAGCAGATGTGGGAACCGACGCTTGAGCCGCTCGTGCGGCGACAACGGACGCACCGCATCGGTCAACGTCGCCTCGACCCAACACTGCTCATACGCGCTGTAGGCAGGGCTGTTCAACAATTCCTCCACGGTGCCGGTGAGCCGGGCCATCCGCCTCGGCACCGGAGCAGGAACCTCCTCCACACCGCGCAGCCCGTCGACACCAAAATCCACCAGATAGGACGACTTGACGTGCGCGGCCCCGGAAAAGCTGAACGCCAGCGGTGAACCGCTGTACCGCAACCCGTCGGCCAGACGCTGACGCCCGTGCAAGTGACCCAACGCCACATAGTCGACGCCCTCGAACACCGCACCGGGCACATGCTGCACCCCACCCACGCTGATGTCCCGCTCAGTGTCACAACCCTGACCGCCGGACACGAAGGCGTGCGCCATGACGACGGACCGATAGCCGGGACGAAGCGCCAGATCCGACCGAACCCTACCCATGGCGGCACGCAGCGCCGCCGCGTGACTCCGATCCTCGACCCCCCAGGCGGCCACCGCCGACGCCGGTTCGAGGAACGGCACCGGGTAGCAAGCGACCCTCGCGTCCTCGTCCTCCAGCAGCACCGGCGTACCCACCGCACCCGTGCCCACCCGCACGTGCACACCGGCCCGCTCCAGCAACCGGGAACTGACACCCAACCGCGCCGGCGAATCATGGTTCCCGGCGATGACGACCACCTGGGTTCCCGCCTCCAGCACGAGCCGGGTCTGCGCCTGATCCCACAGACCGACCGCGTCCGGCGGCGGCACCGCCCGGTCGTAGAGATCACCCGCGATGAGCACCGCATCGACCCGCTCGCTCCGAGCGACCTCGACGAGGTGGTCGATGAACGCCTGATGCGCGTCGTGCAGGCTGAGGCCGTGCAGATGGCGGCCCAGATGCCAGTCCGAGGTGTGAAGAAAACGCACGAGCCGAGACGCTAGAACTTCCATTGACCGCAGCACATCACCCCAGCCGACCACACTTCCGGACGAAGATCGGGTGTGTCCCGGCAGTCCGTACGGGAAACCTTTGCTATGGCATGGCTGGAGGACCGGCGGGGCGGTCCTCTTGGCACCGTCGGCGCCACTGGCCTTCGAGGGCCCCGTGCCATACCGCCACAGCCGACCGGTCGCACTGTCTCACACTTCGGCGGGGACACCTCGGGTGAAGGGTCGCCCGGTGTAGACCGTGCGGTGAGCTACCCCCACTTCGGTGGAGAGAGGACTCCACCAAGTTCGGGCGGGGATACCGACACACGGCCGACACTGGCACCGCGCCAGGCGAGTAATAGCCTTGACCCCTCGTCCGCGCCGACGGGTGTGGTGAGTGGCCGAGTCCAACAAACCACTACATCGTTGTCCATCCATACCGAGGGCTGACCGTAAGCCTCGGTGTGGGAGGTCCTGATGCAGTACACGCCGGAACTCGACGGCCCTGACCTGCTCGGCTGGTGGATACGGCAGCCGCCCCGGCGGGGCCGCCCCCGGACGCGGTACCAGGCAACATCAAGGCCGCTGGGTATCCCGTTCGCGTTCTACGGCCGGATGTCGACGCGGGAGTTCCAGGACCGGTTGTCGTCGGCGCGGTGGCAACGCGACTTCGCCGAGGACGTGATCGACGGCCGGGGCGTAATCGTCGCCGAGTTCTTCGACGTCGGCGAGTCCCGTCAGGTGCCCTGGACGCGTCGCCCGCAAGCCGCACGACTACTGGCAGCTCTCGCGGACCCTGGCCGGGGGTTCGACGCGGTGGTCGTGGGCGAGTTCGAGCGAGCGTTCTACGGCAACCAGTTCCGCGACCTCGCGCCGCTGTTCAACCTGTACGGCGTGCAGCTGTGGCTGCCCGAGCTCAACGGACCGGTCGACGCCAGCAACGAGTTCCACCTGTCGCTGCTGGCCCTGCTCGGCGTGCACTCGAAACGAGAGGTCCAACGCTCCCGGTTTCGGGCCAAGGCGGCGATGCGCGCCCAGGTGGTCGAGCAGGGCCGTCATCTCGGTGGCCGACCGCCCTACGGCTACCGGCTGGCCGACGCGGGCCCGCACCCGAACCGGGCACACGCCAAATGGGGACGCGTGGCCCACCGGCTGGAACCTGACCCGTCCACTGCACCGCATGTGCAGTGGATGTTCGACCAGCGCCTCGCCGGCCGCAGCGTCGCCGGAATCGCCCGCGACCTCAACGATCGGCATGTGCCCTGCCCGTCCCGCGTCGATCCCGGCCGCAACCCGCACCGCAGCGGCACTGGATGGACGCTACGCACGGTGGCGGCGATCCTCGCCAACCCTCGCTATACCGGCCGGCAGGTCTGGAACCGGCAGCACACCGACCGCGGCCCACTCGACGCCGCCGATGATCTCCTCGGCCAGTCGGAGGCACGCCGCTGGAACCTGATGCAGCAGTGGGTGATTTCCCGGGACATCGCGCATCCGCCGCTGGTCAGCGAGCACGACTTCGTCGCCGCCCAACAGGCCAACGCCCTGCCCGCACCGGCCGACGGCGCGAGCGGGCGCTACCTGCTCACCGGGCTGATCCGCTGCCAGGAATGCGGACGAATCCTCGACGCGCACTGGGTCAACAAGCACGCCGCCTACCGCTGCCGCCACGGCCACCGCACCGCCTCAACAGGCGACGCGCCCCGACCGCGCAACGTCTACATCCACGAAGCCAAAGCGATCACACAACTCGCCGAATGGATCGGCATCCCGGCCGCCGACCCCCACACGGTCACCGACGCGCTACTCGAACACGAGCTCCACGTCACCTGCGCGATCGGCGGGACACTGACCATCACAAAGATCTCCGAGGCGGCCACCGCGCATCGACTACCGGCGATCCCGCACCAGCGCAGGACAGCAGAAACCCCCACCGAGACGCTTCATCTACCGTGAAGACCACCCGTGGGGGTTAACGTGTCCGAGGGGGGACTTGAACCCCCACGCCCTATACGGGCACTAGCACCTCAAGCTAGCGCGTCTGCCATTCCGCCACCCGGACCTGCATGTTCCAGCCTACCCGGTCGGCCCCGGTGATCTTCTCACCGGATCAGCCGGCCCGGCGGGCCGCACGGGGCATTACTGTACACGGCCCGGAACGATCATGCACATCAGCTCCGGGCGAGCCTGTTTGCGCAGCTCAGCAAGCCCAACCGCAAGGCGGGTAGCGCCGAGCGGACCATTCCGGGCAGCATTGCTCCCGTGTCCCACCCCTCGCCGCTGACCGCCGCCCAGAACCAGGCCCTCACGCTGCGCGCCGCAGGCGACCTGATCAACGCCCGACGCCTGCTCGCCGACGCGGTAGCCGCGGCCCGACCTGCCTATGGTGAGGACCACCAGGAGGTTCTCGCCACCGCTCACCTGCTGGCCCGGCTGCACCGGGAGGCGGGTGACCCGGCGGCCGCCCGGCGCGTACTGGAGGAGGCCTTCGCGGCCGGTGAGCGCCGCCGCGGCCACGGCGACCCGCTGATGCTGGCGCTGAGTTTCGACCTCGCCGGCGTGGCGGAGGAGTTGGGCAACCGGCACGAGGCCCGCCGCAACTACACCCGCGTGGCCAACGCCGGGCCCGCCGTGCTGGGTCCGGACCACCCCGCGGTACGCGCAGCGCGCCAGTATCTCGGCGGCTCCGCCGCCGCTCCGCCCGGCTACGGTCCGCCTCCCGCCGGCATGCCCCCCGGTCCGACGCCCCCGGGGCCGGCCGGCCCGGCGCGGCCGGTGCCGCCTCCGTACCCTGCTCAGCAGGTTCCACCGCGTCCCGGCCCTGCCGGAGCGCCAGCCGCACGGCCGGTGCCCGGGGCTCAGTGGGCGCCGCAGCGGGGCCCGGCATACCCTGCGCCCGGCCCGGCCCCACAGGCGGCACCGCCCCGGCATCCCGCGCCGGGTCGGCACGCGGCCCCGCCGCCGCAATCCGCTCCGCCGACAGCACCGGCACCGGCGTATCCCACTCTGCCACCTCGTTCGACACCGCCCGCTCCGCCGCGGGCCGCACCCGCACCCGCACCCGCACCGCCTACCCGACCGGTGCCTCCTGTTTCGACGCCGCCGGACCCCACGGGCGGCGCGAACGTACCGGCGAGTTCCTGGGCACCCCCGTCGACGCCATCCTCGGAAGCGACGACCCAGTTCGTGGCACCGTCGGAGGCCGCTACGAGCCGGTTCCCGGTGACGCCCGAGGAGCCCACCGCCCACCGCGCGGCACCGGCCGCCGATCCGGGCCAGCCCCGACCTCCCGGGGTGGCGTCGCCGGCGACGGTCGTTCCACTCGTCCCCGGCGTCCGACCGGTACCGTCCGCCCAGGGTGTCACCCCCGTGGAGCCCGGCGGCCCACGCGGCCGGCACCGGTCCGATGCCGCCACCCCGCCGGCAGCGACCGCTCCGGGTATGACGTCCGCGTCGCCGCCCCCGGCCGTCCCGTCCGCTCACCCGCGGCCGGCACAGGCACCGGTCGCACGGCCGGCACCACCCCCGCACACCGCGGCACCCGGCCGTCCCGCGCCACCCGGACAGCCTGCTCCGGCCACCCACACCGCACCGCCTCCGCACGCTCCGCAGTCAGCGCCGCCGACACCGCCGGCGCAGGCCATGTCGCCCGGCAACTCGGCGCCGTCGGCCCATACCGGGCAGTCCTCGCGTCCGGCACCCGCTGCCCACGCCGGTCGGCCCGGTCACCCGGCGACACCTGCCCACGCCACGCCGCCTGCCAACCCGACGCCACCCGTGACCGGACCGGCGGCCACTGCCGGCCCGGCCGCCATCGCGCCGGTGTCCGCGCCCTCGGCCTCAGTGCCGCCGGCCTCCGCACCGCCGACCTCCGCACCGCCGACGGCGCCCCGCGCCGCGGTACCGCTGCCGCCGGCGCCGGTGATCCCGCCGCCGCCCGCCCCACAGCCGAGCGCGGCCACGCGTGCGGCAGCGGCCGTGTCACCGCCGTCGCACCTGGAGCCGCGGCCGGCACCGACTGCTTCGAGCAGCGGGCCGTCAACGCCGCACGCCGCCGCGTCGGCGGCGCCCCTCCTGCCTCCCCCGCCGGTCGTTCCGCCTCCTCCGCCGATTCCGGCCGCACCGCCGACGTCGGCCCCGCCGGCGGTCTCCGGCCCGCCGTCGACTGCCAACTCCGCGGCGGCACCGGCGTGGACCCCACCCGCCGACCCCGCGACGCCGAGGTCGGACGCCACCCGGCCGGAAACGCCCGCCTCCGCGCCGGTCGCCACCGAGCAGCCGGCGGTGGCACCTGACCGTCTGCGGGGAGCACCGCCGCGGACAACGGACCGGCCGGCCGGAACGGGCGCGCATGGGCCCGAGGCCGGCACCGCGGCACCCGTTCCCGGTGAGCCGCGGTGGGACAAACCGACGATCCAGGTACAGCAGATCGCCCCGCTGCTGCGCGAGGAGATGGAACGCGCCGCCGCCGCACAGCAGGAGGCCCGGCCCACGGGCACGACCGGCGAAGCCGGACGTGCCGACGGCTCGCCCCGCACGTCACCCGAGGGCGCGCCCTCGGTCAGCGCACCGCCCGCCGGCGGACCCCCGGTCAGCGGCCCTCCGATGTACGCACCCCCGGCGAGCGCACCACCGTCCACCGCCGGTCCGGTGAGCGCCCCGCCGGTCAGCGCGCCACCCGGACGCCCGACGAGCGCACCACCCGCGTACCCGACGAGCGCGCCACCCGCGTACCCGACGAGCGCACCGCCGGGACACCCGACAAGCGGGCCCCCGGGATATCCGGTCAGCGCGCCACCCGGACACCCGGCCGGCGCACCGCCCGCGTACCCGACAAGTGCCGCACCGGCGGGCGGCTACCCGCCGCCGGTCAGCGCACCGCCCGCCGCGCCGGTCAGCGCCACCCCGGTCAGCGGCGCATCCGTGCCGCCGTGGGGCATGGTGGCGCCGCCGTGGAGCAGCATGGCGCCGTCGCAGCCGGTCGACCGTCCCGGCGAGCCCGAACCGACTCCGGCGGAGCCCGACGCGGTCGACGCGGACGGGGAGCCCGCGGAGGAGGCACCGGACGGGAAGCGGCCGCTGCCGGTCTACGACGGGCTGCTGGAGTTTCCCGAACTGGCGAAACCGAAGTCGACATCGCCCGAGCCGGGGCCGGGTGCCTGGCCGGTCGCGCCGCCGGCGTTCCACCAGCCGACCGCGTACCCGGAGGCGGAGGCGGAGGAGCCGGAGCGTACCGGCCGCAACCGCACGGTGCTGGTCCTCGTCGTGGCGGGCGTGCTGCTCGTGGCGGCCGTGGTGGGCGGCGCGGTGTGGCTGGGCCGGAGTGCGGCGGCCCCGCCCGGCCCCACGCCGAGCCCGTCCGCGTCGAAGGTGGCCGGGCCGCCCCCGGGTGACCTGCGGTTACGGGACGAGACCACCACCGTCACGGTGACCTGGACCGACCCCACGAACGGTGGGGTGCCGTTCATGGTGGCCGGTGGCCGGGCCGGGCAGAAGCTCGGCGTGATGGCCACTGTGGACGCCGGCCAGACGCGGTACACGGTGAACGGGTTGAGCGCCAAGCTGGACTACTGCTTCACGGTGCTGGCGGTCTACTCCACCGAGACGTACGCCACCTCGGGTCAGGTGTGCACGGACCGGGAGGGTGGCCCCACGGCGAACTGACCGGCTCCCGGGCGCACGCTCGGTGTCCACAGTGAGACGGTGTGGGTTCCACAGGCCTCTGCCTGCGCCTATGATGGCTCCCGGCTCTGGGGGAGGGCGACCGTGTGCGGCGCCCCTGTCCCACCGAGGCGGGGAGGCAGCCGGAAGTGACCACCATGGGGGACGTCGCCAGCAGCGGGCCGGGAGCGGCCCGTCCCCGATCGCGGATGCGGGGCGGCCTGGTGACCATCGGCACCGTGGCCGCGCTGCTGGCCGCGATGGGGTTGACCGTGCTCGGGCTGGGTGCCGCCGACAACGCGGTCGCCAGTTTCGACGCCTCCTCCTGGTTGTGGAGCACCAGCCGCAGCGAGCTGGCCCGGGTCAACGGGGTCACCGCCCGGGTGGACACCCGGCTGGAGGTGCCGGGCGGACGACGACACCAGATGCAGGTGGTGCAGACCGACCGGTTGCTGATCCTGCGTGACCTCAACACCGGGCAGGTCAGCTCGCTGGACCTGGCCACGTTGCGGATCACCGCCACCACGCCGACCGCGCCGGGGTTCGGGGTCAGTGTGGCGTTGCACGAGGACGCGGCGTTCGTGGTGGACGCGGTGCAGGGCATCGTCCGGCAGCTCGACCCGCGGGCGTTGACCCCGGTCGGTGAGCCGGTCCGCTACCCGCCGGGCATCGCCGGTGGCGAGTTCGACGGCGCCGGCAAACTGTGGGTCGCGGTGCCGAGCGAGGGCACCGTCTCGGCGATCACCGCCGCCGACCTGCCGGACACGCCGGGTGACGCGCCGTCTGCCGGGCTCAGTCCGAAGCGGGTCGAGACGTACGACGTGGCGGAGCCGGCACACGAGCTGGTGGTGTCCACTCTCGACGAGGGGGTGGCGGTGCTGGACCGCACGTCCGCGTCGCTGGTGACGGTTGTCGGTGGCCGGACCGAACGGGCCCAGCTGACCATGACCGCGCCGGGCTCCCTGCCGGCGCGGACCACCGGGCCGCAGGTGCCGGTCACCGTCGCGGGCGAGCGGTCGGTGCACGTGGTACGCGGCGACGCCGAGGTGCGGCGGTTCACGGTGCCCGGCGCGGGCGCGCGCCTGAGCCCGGCGGTGGCCTGGGCGGGCCGCTTCTACTGCGCCGACGAGAGCACCGGGGCGGTCTACTCGTTCGACGCCGACGGGAAGTTGGTGCAGACCGTCAAGGGTTCCGGCCGGCCCGGGCCGGTGGAGCTGGAGGTCCGGGAGAACCACCTGTTCATCAACCCGCCGGACTCGTCCACCGCGCAGGTGGTCGACGACCGCAACCGGGTCCGTGAGGTCGACAAGTACGCCAACGACGTGCTCGGCGGCGACCCACCGCCGGTCGCTCCGCCCCCGCCGCCGAAGAAGCCGAAGGTGAGCAGGCCGGGGGCGCCGAAGTCGGTCACCGCCGCCGCCGGCAACGCCTCGGCGCGGGTGAGCTGGCAGGCCGCCGCGTCCAACGGGGCCGAGATCACCAGGTACGTGGTGACGGGCGGCGATCAGACCCACCAGGTCGGGGCGAACCAGCGTTCGCTGGAGATCACCGGGCTGACCAACGGTGAGTCGTACACGTTCTCGGTGCACGCGGTGAACGCCAAGGGTGACGGGCCGGCGCGCCGCAGCAACCCGGTGGTGCCGACCGCCGAGGTGCCGGACCCGCCGGCCTCGGTGACCGCCGAGGCGCGGCCGGACGGCACGGTGCGGGTGAGCTGGCCGGAGGCGAACGGGCAGGGCAACAAGGTGGCGCGGTACGCGGTGACCGCGACGTCGGCGGGCGCGAGCGCTCCGGCCGGCGAGTCGCCGAAGACGGATCTGGTGGTGCCGGCCGGGCAACTGGAGTACGGCACCCAGTACGCGTTCACCGTGACCGCGGTCAGTGACACCGGCGCCGGGTCGAAGGCGTCGCCGGTGAGCAACACGGTGGTGCCGTTCACCGTGCCGAAGGCGCCGACCGAGTTGCGGGCGTCCACGGTGGCCGACAAGCCGGGCACCGTGGCGGTGCAGTGGTCCCCGGCGGTGGACAACGGCCGCCCGGTCACCAGGTACGTGGTGGAGGCCGCCGGGAAGTCCGTCGAGGTGACCGATGTGCGGGCCACCGTTGGTGGGTTGGGCAACGGCCAGAACGTGACCGTGAAGGTGAAGGCGGTGAACGAGGCGGGCGCCGGGCCGGAGGCCAGCACCACCGCGCGTACGGTGGCCGCGCCCCGGATCACGGTGACCGGCTCATCGGCCGACGCCACCTCGGTGACCGTGAAGTTCACCGTGGACGCCGGTGGCGGGCGGACCACCTGCACCGCGTCGACAGGCGGGAAGTCGGCCAGCGGGAGCTGTACCAGCCTGCGGGTGACCGGCCTGACGCCGGGTACCGCGTACACCGTGGCGCTGACCGCGTCGAACGCCGCCGGTCAGGGCACGGCCCGCCGTGCGCAGACCACCAGCCCGCTGTACGGGGTCGCGACCTGTAAGAACGGACCGGACGGCGAGCAGCGGACGTACTGCGACAAGGACGTCGACGGCCGCAACGGCAACGAGATCTTCAAGGTCCCGCAGCAGGACAACGACCGCCAGGCCGGCTGGGTGCCGGACGGTCGCCGGCTGCGCACGTACTGCCGGGTCAAGGGCGAGAACGTGGACGCCTGGATCTACAACGACAACAAGCAGAGCACGTGGTGGATCCAGGTGGACTACAAGGGCAGGACCTACATCCCGTGGGCCTGGCTGAACCTCGAGGGCGGGGACGACCTGAGCGTCCTGCCCGCCTGCTGACCGCACCACCGAGAGGCACACCCGTGAACACGCACGAACCGCTGAGCCACCCGGAGGTGCAGGGTTTCGCCGCGCTGGCCGCCCGGCTGGCCGACAACGTCAACGCGGTCGTGCTGGGCAAACCGCAGGTGGTGCGGCTGGCCCTGACCGCGTTGTTCGCGCAGGGGCACGTGCTGTTGGAGGACGTGCCGGGGGTCGGCAAGACCACCCTGGCGCGGGCGATCGCGGCGACGGTGAAGGGGCAGTGGCGGCGGATCCAGTTCACCCCGGACCTGCTGCCCTCCGATGTGTCCGGGGTGACCATCTTCAACCAGGCCAGTCGGGGTTTCGAGTTCCACCCCGGGCCGGTGTTCGCCAACATCGTGATCGCCGACGAGATCAACCGGGCGTCGCCGAAGACGCAGTCGGCGTTGCTGGAGGTGATGGAGGAGCGGACGGTCACCGTGGACGGCGTACGCCACCCCGTGCCGCAGCCGTTCCTGGTGGTGGCCACGCAGAACCCGGTGGAGATGGACGGCACCTACCGGCTGCCGGAGGCGCAGCTCGACCGGTTCCTGGTGAAGCTGTCCGTCGGCTACCCGGACGAGGCGGTGGAGGTGGAGGTGCTGCGCGGCGCCACGGTCCGCTCCCCCGACTCGCTGCGCCCGGTCACCGACACCGCCACGGTCGGCGAGATGGTGAAGATGGCCCGGCGGGTGCACATCGCCGAGCCGCTGTACACGTACGCGGTGCGGCTGGCCGCGGCCACCCGCGCCCACCCGCAGGTGCGGGTGGGGGTGAGCCCGCGCGGGGTGATCGCGTTGACCCGGGCGGCGTGCGCGTACGCGCTCGTCGACGGCCGTGCCTGGATCATGCCGGAGGACCTGAAGGTGCTTGTCGAGCCGGTGTTCGCGCACCGGCTGCTGCTGACCCCGGACGCGCAGGTGCGCGGCGTCACGCCGGCCGAGGTGCTGCGCCAGGCGGTCGCGTCGGTGCCGGTGCCGTTGCCGTCGGGGCCGGCCGCCGCGGTGCACGGCTGAGCGTGGGGATCACCGCCCGTGGGGTCGGGCTGCTCGTCGCCGCCGTGGTGCTGCTCGGCGTGGGGTTCCGGTTCTCGTACCCGGAGTTGACGGTGCTCGGCGCCGCGGCCGGGGTGGCCGTCGGCTACGCCGTGGTGACCGCCGCCTGGCGGCCCCGGTTGACCGTCGGGCGGCGCGCCGACCCGGACCGGGTGGCCCGGGGTGAGCCGGCGGCGATGGAGCTGACCGTACGCAACACCGGCCGGCTGCGGGCGGCGAACCTGGTGGCCGAGGACCGCTGCGCGGGGGCGCTGGTGCCGGTGCCGCTGCTGCGGCTGCGTCCCGGGCGGGACACGGTGGTGCGGTACGAGGTGCCGACGCAGCGTCGGGGCGTGGTGCCGGTGGGCCCGCTGCGGGTGGTGCGTCGGGATCCGTTGGGGCTGGTGGCGTTGACCCGGGGTTACGGCGGCACGGTCCCGGTGTGGGTGCACCCGCGGATCCATCCGCTGTCCGCGGTGCCCACCGGCGCGGGGCGCAGCCTCGACGGGCGTGCCGACAGCGTGCCGCACGGGTCGATCACGTTCGACTCGCTGCGGGAGTACGTGGTCGGCGACGAGCTGCGTCGGGTGCACTGGCGGACCAGCGCCCGGGTGGGTGAGCTGATGGTCCGGGAGAACGTGGACACCAGCCTGCCAAGCATCGTGGTGGTGCTGGACAACCGGGCCCGCGCCCATCCGCACCGGGTGGGTGGGGTGGCGGACTCGTTCGAGGCGGCGTGTGAGGCGGCGGCGTCGGTGGTGGCCGCCGCGGTGCGGGAGGACCTGCCGGTGCAGCTGCTGCTGGTCGTACCCGCGCATGGGGAACCGGCGGGCGTCGCCGGGCCGCTTGACCGGCTGGCCGCGGTGGATCTGGTCGAGGGCGGGACGGAGGTGTTGCCGGCGGCGACCGGGCGGCTGCGCCGGGACCGGCTCGGCGACACCCTCGTCTTCCTCACCGGCCCCGGTGGCGGGGACGACCTGGGGCATGTTGGCGCGTTGCGCGGGGCGTACCCGTCGGTGGTGGTGGGGATGTTCGGCGGTGCGCGGCCGACGGCGGACGGCGCGGCGGGTCTGGTGGTGTTGGACGCGGCCGACGCCGCGGCGTTCGCCGCCGAGTGGGACGGGGTGCGCCGGTGGTGACGGTGGCACCGCCGCGCCGCCCGGCCGCCGGGCCGGCGCCGGGTGGGCGTCTGGTCGGGGTGCTGCGGGCCGCGCTGGTCCCGGCCGCGCTCGTCGTGCTGGTCGCGCTGGCCGGGGTGGTGCTGGGCCGGGTGTACGCGGACCCGCTGCTGACCCGGTTGGTGGCGGGCGCGGCGGCCGGTTCGGTGCTGGTCGGGGTGGCCGCGCGGCGGTTGCCGTCGTGGCTGGTGGCGCCGCTGTCGGTGGTGGCGCTGGCCGGGTGGACGCTGTTGTCGCTGCGGCTGGCCGCCGCGCACGCGGCGGTGCCGGGCGGGTTGGGCGAGGTGACCGTCGACGCGGCCCGCAACGCGATCCCGCGGCTGCTCACCGCGATGATCCCGGTCGAGCCGGCGCCGGACACCGTGCTGGTGCCGGTGGTCGCCGCCTGGTTGACCGGGTTGACCGCCGCCGAGGTGGCGCTGCGGGCGGGCCGGGTGCTGCTGGGCTGCCTGCCGCCGGCGCTGCTGTACGCGGGCGCGCTGTACGTGGTCGGGCCGAACGCGGAGCCGGCGGTCGGCCCGACGGTGCTGTTCGCGGCCGTCGCGGCGGTGGCGCTGGCCGCGCCGCGGCGTGGGTCCGGTCCGGCCGCCGCCGACCCGACCGACGGCTTGGCCCCGACGGTACGCGCGGCGGTGCGGCTGCGGCTGGTCGGCGCGAGCGCCGGCGGGCTGGCCGTGGTGGTGGCGTTGGCGACGCTGCTCGCCCCGGTGGTGGCCGGGCAGGTGGACGACCGGCCGGTCGACCCGCGCCGCTACGTGGAGCCGCCGCAGGTGGAGTCGCTGGACGAGAACCCGCTGGTCCGGATCTCCGGGTGGGCGTTGAACCCGGACCAGCGGCTGCTCGACGTGCGGACGGTGGACGCGCCGACCGGCGGTGGGCCGCCGCGGATCCGGCTGGCGGTGCTCAGCGACTACGACGGGGTGACCTGGCGGGTGGGTGGCACGTACCGCAACGCGGGGCGGACCCTGCCCGCCGCCGAGCCGACCCCGGGCGCGGTGACCGAGGCGGTACAGCAGGAGATCACCGTGGCGGAGCTGACCGGGCGACTGTTGCCGGCCGTACCCACGCCCCGGGAGGTGAGCGGCGCGCGGGTGGCCTACGACCCGGCCAGCGGGACGCTGATCCGGCCGGAAGGGCTCACGCCGGGACTGCGGTACGCGGTGTCCTCGGTGCGGGAGCGCCCGGACGAGAACCTGCTGTCCACGGCGAACGTGCCGGCCGGCGACGCGGTGGCACGGGTGCTGCGGGTGCCCGACGGGGCGCCGGAGCCGCTGCGCCGGCTGGCCACCCAGCTCGCCGAGGCCAACGGCGCCCCGTACGCGCGGGCCGACGCGATCGCCGCGTTCCTCGCCGAGCACTACCGGGTGACCGCTGACTCGCCGAGCGGGCACGCGTATCCGAACCTGACGTTCTTCCTGTTCGGGCCGCGTAACGGCGGCGGGCAGCGGGGCACCTCGGAGCAGTTCGCGGCGGCGTTCGCGGTGCTCGGTCGCCTCGCCGGGTTGCCCACCCGGGTGGTGGTGGGGTTCGAGCCCAAGGCGGACGGCCCGGTGCGGGCCGCCGACGCGTACGCCTGGCCGGAGGTGCTGTTCGAGGGGGTGGGTTGGGTGCCGTTCGACCCGATGCCCCGTCCGGACACCGAGCCCCGCCCGGTGGAGGAGGACTTCCGGCCGCAACCGGAGACGCCACCGCCGTCGGAGGTGCCGGCACCCACCGAGGAGCCGAGCGCCACTTCCCCGGTCGCCGCGCCCGCGCCGGGCCGGGACCGTGGTGGCGTGGGCACGCCGGTGCTGGTCGGCGGTGGTGTCGGTGGGCTGGTGTTGCTGGTCGGGGCGGCTCTGGTGGTGCTCGCCGCGATGCGCCGCCGGTTGACCCGGTCCCGCCTGGACGCCGGCGACCCCGCCGGACGCGTCGCCGGCGCGTGGCGGGAGCTGACCGACGCGTTGCGGCTGGCCGGGCGCCCGGTCGGGGCGGATCTGGCGGCGGCGGAGGTCGCGGAGCAGGCCCGCGGCGCGCTGGTCGAGGCCCGCGCGGCCCGATCGTCCCGGGCCGGCGGACCGGCGGACGGGTTCGGGGCATCGGCCGACGGGGCGGGGGCATCGGCACCGGCACCGGCACCGGCACCGGCACCGAGGATGGCCGAGTTGGCCGGGCTGGACGAGTTGGCCGACCTGGTCAACCGGGTGGCCTTCGCCCCGGGCAGCGTCGGCCCGGCCGGGGCCGACCGGGCGGCGGCGGTGACCGCCGACTATGTCCGGGCGCTGCGGGCCGCCCAGGCCCGGTGGGCGCGGCTGTGGTGGACGGTCCGTCCCGGGCCGCTGCGCTGGCGCCGCTGACCACCTGCCTACCCGCCCGTGGCTCTCCGACCGGTCCCACGACGGGGTCAAAGGCAGCAGTGTGGACGCTGTCGAGCTGATATCGCCAGCGACTCAGTGGCATCCCCAGCGCGATATCACCAACGACTCAGCTCTAAAGGCGCTCACCGAGGACCTTTCTTGCGTCCGCACGGCACGGCACGGCACGACACCGCACCACACGGCGCAGAGCGGCAGCCTCGGCCGTCAGGGGTTGGCGGCGCGCAGCTTGCGCACGAGCTTGCGCAGGCCCGCCTGCCAGCCGTCCGGGTCTTCGGCGCGGCGCCGAGCGTAGTCGGCCACCTCCGGGTGCGGCAGGATCAGGAACCGCTCCTCGGCGAGCCCGGCGACCACCGCGTCGGCGACCTGCTCGGGGGTGAGGATCGTCCCGGACGCGGCGATCACCCGGGCGCCCAGGTGCCCGTCGACGAGGCCGTCGGCGAGCATCGGGGTGTCCACACCCTGCGGGCACAGCGCGCTGACCCGGATCCCGGCGTCCCGGTAGGTGATGGCCAGCCACTCGGCGAGGCCGACCGCCGCGTGTTTGGTGGCGGTGTACGGGGCGTCGCCAACCGCAGTCAGCAGGCCGGCGGCCGAGCAGGTGAGCAGCAGGTGGCCCTGGCCCCGGGCCAGCATCCCGGGCAGCGCCGCGCGGGCGCTGTGCAGGTGGCCGAGCACGTTGACCCGCCAGGCCCGGTCCCAGTCGGCGTCCGGCGCCTCGATGCCACCGCCGACGGCCACACCGGCGTTGGCGCAGAACAGGTCGATGCGGCCGTGGCGGCGTTCGGTGTCGTCGACGAGCGCCCGTACCGCCGCCTCGTCGGTGACGTCGAGCCCGACGCCGGTGACCACCGGCCCGATCGCCTCGGCGGCCGCGCGGGCCGCGTCGGCGGCCAGGTCGGCCAGCACGACGGCGGCGGCGCCCTCGGCGGCGAACCGTCGGCCCAGGGCCGCACCGATGCCGCCGGCCCCGCCGGTGATCACCACCACCCGGTCGGTCAGGTTCATCTCAGGTTCCCTCCGTGTGGGCGAGCCGGGGCAGCAGGTCGAGCCAGGCGGCGGCGCCGCCCTCGGTGGTCTCGGGGGTGGGCAGCACCGCCAGCACGGGGACGTCGACGCCCTGCTCGGCGTAGCGGCGCGCGGCCGCCGCGCACCGCTCGGGCGAGCCGTGCAGCACCAGCGCGTCGACCACCTCGTCCGGCACGGCCGCGGCGGCGCCCCGCCGGTCCCCCGCCGCCCAGGCCGCCCACATCGGGCCGAGCGAGTCCTCCCGGCCGAGCCAGCGGTGGAACGCCGCGTACGCGGGAACGGTGAGATAGCCGGTGATCATCCGACGGCCCAGAGCCCGGGCGTACGCGACGTCCTCGGTGGGGCAGACGAAGATCCGGGCGGCGACCGTGAACCCCGGGCGGCGCTCCCCCACCTCGGCCAGCGCGGTCGGCACGTCGGTCGGGGCCAGCCAGTTGAGGATCACCCCGTCGGCCTCGGCGGCGGCGAGGCGCAGCATGCCGGGGCGCAGCGCGGCGAGCAGCACCGGCGGCGGCACGGCCGGCGGGCGTTCCAGGGTGAACCGCCGGACGGTGAACGTGTCGAACACCCCGTCGACGGTCTCCCCGCGCAGCGTGGCGCGCAGGAAACGCAGCACGTCCCGGGTCCGCTTGAACGGCTCGTCGAACGGCACCCCGTTCCAGTCCCGCACCACCACCGGCGACGAGGCGCCGACGCCCAACGTGAAGCGGCCCGGCGCGGCCTCGGCCAGCGCGGCGGCGCTCATCGCCAGCAGCCCCGGCCCGCGGGTGAACACGGGGGTGATCGCGGTGCCGAGGCGCAGGCCCGGCGACCAGGCGGCGGCCAACGCCAGCGGAGTGAACGCGTCCGCCCCGGCGACCTCCGAGGACCACACGTCGGTGAAGCCGGCCCGGTCGAGGGTCGCGTAGACCTCGGCGTGGTCGGCGAGCGTAATCCCGCCCAACGGCACGGTCATGCCCCATCGGTTCGTCACCCGTCGATGGTGCCCGCCCGACACCGTCGGGAGCAAGATCCCGAGGCGGATGTGTGCGGGAACCGGAGCCGGCGCCCGCGCCGGGGCTACGATCCGCGCGTGACCTTCTCGCTCGTCGCCCGCTCCGCCGACGGGCGTCTGCACGGGGTGGCCGTGGCCAGCCGGTTCCTGGCCGCCGGGGCGTTGGTGCCGGCCGCGCAGGCCCAGGTGGGCGCGGTCGCCACCCAGGCGCACGCCAACCTGGCCTACCGGGCGCAGGCGCTGGCGCTGCTGCGGACCGGGGTCACCGCGGCCGACACGGTGGCCGGGCTGGTCACCGCCGACCCCGGCCGGGAGGACCGGCAGCTCGCCGTGGTGGGGATGAGCGGGGACGGCGCCACCTGGACCGGGCCGCGCTGCCATCCCTGGGCCGGTGGTCAGGCCGGCGACGGCTGGGCGGCCCAGGGCAACATCCTCACCGGTCCGCAGGTGATCGACGCGCTGCGTGACGCCTGGCTGGCCGGCGGCGACCTGCCGTTCCCGCAGCGCCTGTTCGCCGCGCTCGTCGCCGGGGACCGGGCCGGCGGCGACCGGCGCGGCCGGCAGAGCGCCGCGCTGCTGGTGGTCAAGCGCCACGGCGGGTACGCCGGTACCGGTGACCAACTGGTGGACCTGCGGGTGGACGACCACCCGGACCCGGTCACCGAGCTGAGTCGCCTGCTCGACCTGCACACGATGATCTTCGGTCGGCCCGACCCGGCGACCCTGCGCGACCTGACCGGCGCGCTCGCCGCCGAGGTGGCCGACCTGCTCGCCGCCACCGGCCACCCGGTCGGCCCCACCGGGTTGGACGAGGCGCTGGCCGCCTGGTCCGGCCTGGAGAACCTGGAGGAACGTTTCGTGCCCGGGCGGATCGACCCGATCGTGCTGGCGCACCTGCGGCAGTGCGCGGCGAACTGACGGTCAGCCGCCGAAGGACAGCCGGCCGATGCCGGCCTGCGCCAGGTCGGCCCGCTCGGCGTCGGTGAGCGGCAACCGTCCGGTGGCCTTGCGCACCACGGTCAGCGCGTCCCAGCCCAGGTGCGGCGGCAGCGCGGTGCCGCCGGTGAGCACTTCGACCACCACGGTCGCGGCGGTCGGGGTCAGCCACGGTGGCCGGTCCAGCGCGTCGGCCAGGTCCAGGCCGTGCACCCCGACCTCCACCACCCGGGTACGCAGGAAGTCGGTCGACGTCATCGCGTCACCGTGCCGGGTACGCACCAGCCGCCCGGGCGGGGCGGCGGCCACCGCCTCGTCGGTGGCCCGCCAGGCCCGGCCGAACTCCCGGGCCACCTCGGGTGCCCCCGGCAACTCCCGGGCCGCCCGCCGCGCCGCGTCGACGCGTTCCCGGTCCAGGGGCGGGCTGAACTTGGCCGCGTCGAAGTAGCCGGCCGCGTCCACCTCGGCGCGGGCCGGCGCGGGCTCGGCGAGCATCCCGGCCAGGCGCCCGGCTCCGGTGCGTACGTGGGCGAGCAGGTCCCGCACCCGCCACGGCGGGCACGGGGTGGACCGCTCCAGCGCCGCGTCGTCGAGCCCGTGCAGCACCTGTTCCAGCCGCGCGCACTCGTCGCGGAACGCCGCCCGTACCGCCTGCATCGGCGTTCAGCCCTTCCAGCGGGGCACCAGCCGGTGCACCACGGCCAGCACCAGCGCGGCCACCACCGCGATCGTGCCGGCGATGCCGGCGGCGCTGCCGGCGTACCCGACGAAGAGCGGACGGCGGGTGAGTTCGTCGACGGCGAGCGAGGAACGGTCGACCAACCAGGACAGTGCCAGCACGCAGGCCAGCAACGCGACGGCGCCGGCGACGCCGAGCACGACGGCGGCCGGCCGGTGCGCGTCTTCCGGCTCCACCACGGCCTGTTCCCGCTGGAACAACAGCAGCACCAGCCCGGCGGTCGCGGCCCAGGCGCCGACGAGCAGGTACGCGGCGACCGCGTCACTGGGCCGGTGCCAGCCGGCGGAGAGCGTGGCGACACCGGCGGCGGCCGCGTAGGCGGCGCCGAGGAACGCCCCGGCCGGCCGCAGTTTGCGGGGCAGCACGAGGACCAGTGCGATGGCCACCGAGGCGGCCACCGCGGTGTGTCCACTGGGCAGGCTGTTGCCGGCCGCGGCCCGCTCCGGGTCGACGCCGAAGTCGGGGCGGGCCAGGTAGTGCTTGAGCAGTTGGGTGCTCACGTTCGCCCCGGCGATCAGCAGCGTCGCGGTGACTGCGAGCGCCTTGCGCCCCCGGATCAACGCGATGAAGCCGATCACGGCGGTGGCGACCAGCAGCGACACCACGGACATGGCGTTGAGCAGGGTGTCCACCGGACCGTCGATGCGGTCTTGCCCGATCTGGTTGCCGGTCAACGCGACCGTGTCCAGCCATTGGCCCAGTTCGGTGTGCACCGCGAAGCGCCACACCAGCGCGAATGCCGCTGTCTGGGCCAAGGCCAGTACGACCAACCAGACTGCCGTCCAACCCCTCGCCGTCTCCCGCACCCGGACAACTTAGCGGTCGGGCCGCTCCGGCGCGCGTCGGAGCGGCCCGACGCCGCGTACCGTGAGGCGGGCGCTTCGAGGAGGTGGCGGGTGAGCGGCACGTCGGATCCGCGGCGGTCCGGCCCGGAGTCGCTGGCCGACCTGCTCGGCGGGCGGCGGGGAGCGGTGGACGCCACGCTGCCCCCGCTCGCGTTCGGGCTCGGCTGGGTGCTCGGCGGGCTGTGGGGCGGGGTGTGCGCGGCCGTGCTGACCGGCGCGGCGGTGGCCGGCTGGCGGTGGCGGCGCGGGGACCGACCCCGGTCGGTGCTGGTCGGGCTGCTCGCGGTCTGCCTGGCCGCGCTGATCGCGGTACGCACCGGTCGGGCCGCCGACTTCTTTCTGGTGCAGATCGCCGCCAACGCGGCCAGCGCGCTGGCCTGGGCGGTCAGCATCGTGGTGCGCTGGCCGCTGCTCGGCGTGGTGGTCGGCACGGCGCTGGGGCAGCGGACCCGGTGGCGGCGCGATCCGGCGCTGCTGCGGGCGTACGGCCGGGGTAGTTGGGTGTGGGCCGCGACGTACGTGCTGCGGCTGGCGGTGTTCGTCCCGCTCTGGCTCGACGGGCAGGTCGTCGCGCTGACCGTGGCGCGGGCGGCGCTGACCTGGCCGCTGATCGCCGCGGCGCTGGCGGTGAGCTGGGTGGTGATCCGGCGGTCGCTGCCGGCCGGGCATCCGGGGCTGCGGCATCCGGTCCAGCCGGCCCGGTCACCGCGGGCGGAGCCGCCGCGGGCGGAATAATGGAGAGGCCGCCACGGGGGGAGCGGCCTCTCCGCCAAATACGTTACTCGGTCCATGGCACGGATGTGATCCCGCGGCCCGCTGAATCTCGCGTGCCTTTTCGCGCCATGGGTGCTCGCCGTGTGCGGTGGTGGGCCGGCCGATCCGCTGCGTCGGCCGGACGGCCGGCCCACCGGGCCTGACCGTGGGCGTCAGGCCCGTCCGCCGACCCGGCCGCTCCGTTCCCCCATCGGCCGGGTCGGACCCCGGTGTGTGCGGGTCTGTGCCCGCACCCACCGGGTGGTCACCTCACCCCTGGGGGAAGTAGGTGCCGTAGTCGGCGTACGCCATGGCGACGTCCGCCTGCGCCCAGAACCGGTGGTAGTTGAAGACCGGCTCCGCGCCGCCGTTCAGGTACGCCTGCACCTTCGGCCAGTCCGGGTCGTTCTTGTAGAACGAACGGATGTCCAGGAAGCTCTTGCCGGCGGCGATCGCGTCACCGTTGGGCATCTTCCCGGTCCAGCCCGGCGGGACGTAGAGACCCTGACCGTCGGCGGCGTTGTAGACGTCGTCGAAGCGCTTGTAGTCGCCGCGCTTCTCCGGCATCGACACGCCCTTGGAGTCGGCGGCGGCCGACAGCGCGTCCAGCAGGCCCTTGGCGGTGTTCTTCGCCGCGGTGTTGCCGGACTTGGCCGCGTACGCGATGAGGGTGCGCGCGTAGGCGGCGGCGACGCCGACGTCCTGGCCCTTGACCGTCACCTCGACGTGCAGGTCGGTGTTCGGCTGCGGGCTGCTCGGGTTCCAGTTGGTCGGCTGGCCGGTCCACTTCATGTCCGACGGGATCGACCAGTTGGTGCCGGTGGTGGTGTTGGCGATTGCCCACGGCACCCACTTGTCCAGCAGCGCCTTGGCCTTGGCGTTGCCGGTCTCCAGGTACAGCTCGGCGATGCGCTGCATCGACCAGGCCTGCATGCCGAACCACTGGTTCGACGGCGGGTCGTTGTAGACCGGGTCGACGTCGTAGTACATGCCGTAGAAGGTGGCGGTGCCGGCCGGCGGCTGGGCGTAGCTGCCGTCCCAGCTGTTGGTGGCGCCACCGGCGATGCCGCCCTCGGCGGACTGGAGCCAGGTGTAGAACTCCAACTGCCGGTCGAGGCTCTTCTGCCAGTCGGCGACCGCGGTCGGCGACTGGGGCTTCAGCTCCGCGACGTTCGTCATCGCCCAGGCCGCGAACGGGTTCTGGTAGCCGAAGTGGTTGTGGCTGGAACCGATCCGCCACGACCAGTTCTGCGAGGTGTCGTACGCGCCGCCCCAGGCGTAGTACCAGGACAGCAGGTAGTGCGCCGAGTCACGGCCGGTGCCGGCCGGGCAGGTGGACGCGCCGACGCAGTTGCCGATCTTCTTGAAGTACTTGTCGAACAGCGCGTAGCGCAGGTAGTCGCCCATCTTCGCGGCCTTGGCCACGGTGGCCGCCACGTCGGCCTGCTTGCCCTGCGCCTTGGCCCAGGTCAGCGCCCAGTACGCGGCCTGCACGGCGCGGGCGTCGGCGTCCGGGGCGTTCGTGTACTTCCACTGCTTGGCCGGGGCGCTGGACTCCTTGACGAACAGGTCGAGGTAGCCGCTCGTGCCGCCGTGCTTGAACGTGTCGCAGGACGGCTGCGGCACGGTCTCCCACACCGACTCCTGGGTGCCCCGCTGGAACGTGTTGATGTACGCCGGCCGGGTGGTGCCGTCGCCGCACCGCCCGAAGCCGTAGGTGTTGTCGACGTCGAGCAGCCAGTGCATGCCGTAGATGTCACCGGTGCCGTAGGTGGACTGCAGCTCCGAGCGCAGCGGGTCCTGGCCGACCGGGACGCTTGCCTCCAGCGTCGACGGGTACTGGCTGGGCAGGTTGTGCTCGGAGGCGTACTGCGCGGTGCCGGCGGCGCCGGCGGTGGGCTGGTCGGCGTGCGACGGGATGATGTACTTCTCCATCACCGTCCACGAGTTGTTGAACGGGGCCCAGTTCTGGGTGACCCGGCCGTACTGCGCCTCCAGCCAGAGCCAGAAGCTGAACGCCTCCGAGGTGGTCTCGTGCCCGTGGTCGGGCGCCTCCACGATGAGCGTCTCGATCGAGTGGTACGGCACGCCCTCGGCGCTGAAGTAGCCCGAGTTCTTGATCTTGCCGTACTGGTCGAGGAACTTCTTGATGTAGGCGTTGTCGCCGCCCGGGCTGTCGTTGTCCACCTCGGTGGCGACGACCGCGACCGGCGCGAAGCCGGTGGCCGACGCGGTGACCGTGGCGGTGCCGCTGACGGTGTCGGCGTCCTCGGCGGCGGAGACGGTGGCGGTGACGCCGGTGCTCCAGTTGCTCGGGGTGAGCGTCAGCGTGGTCGGCGAGGCCGTGACGTCGCTGTCCCCGGTGACGGCGAGGGTGACCGGCACGTTGGCGCTGGGCGCCGCGCTGAGCGTGTACCGGACGGTGGCGCTGCCGCCCTCCTCGACGCTGACCGCGGACGGGGTGGCGACCAGCTTCGGCCCGGTGGCCGCGCTGACCGTGAACGACTTCTCCGCCAGCGCGGTGCCACCGGCGTTGTCGTACGCCTTGGCCTGCACGGTGTAGCTGCCGGCCGGCAGGTCGAGCAGGTCGTAACCGTACGGGGCGGTGGTGTCGGTGTTGACCAGCAGGCCGTTGCGGTAGAACTCGACCTTGCTGATGGTGCCGTCGGTGTCGCTCGCGGTGGCGGTCAACGGAACGTCGGCGGGCGCCTCGAAGGGGCCGGCCGGCACGCCGAGGGACACCGTGGGCGGTTGGTTGGCGGTGGCGCCGTTGCAGGCCACCCCGTTGAGCGTGAACGCGGTGGGCTTCGGGTTGCTGCCACTGAAGGTGCCGTTGAAGCCGATGCTCGTCGACCCGCCGGTGGGCAGGCTGCCGTTCCACGCCTCGCTGCTCGCGGTCACCTCGCTGCCGGACTGGCTCCACCTGGCCGACCAGCCCTGGGTCACGCGTTGGCTGCTGTTCGGGAAGGTGAACTTCAACGACCAGTTGTTCAGCGCGTCGCCCAGGTTCTTGATGGTGACGTTGGCGGTGAACCCGTTGTTCCAGTCGTTTGTCGCGTAGCTCACGTCGCACGCGGGTGCGGCCTGTGCGGCGCCCGCGGGCAGGGCCACCCCGCCGATGGCGAGGGCGGTGGCGGCGAACATCGCCGTGCGGCGACGTCTGGCCTGAAGTCTCATGTGGGCGGTGTCTCCTCGGACCGGGCCGGGACCGTGGGTCCCGGCAGGGCGCCTCCACGCGTCGCCGTGGCGTACGCGGGGGGACGGAGGCGTCCGGAAAGGTGGTCGCCCCGGTCGTGCCGGGGATCGGGGCGCCGCACCGGTTGTCACCGGGTGCCCTCGGCGGCCCGCGCTGGCGTGGTGCTGGCTCCAGTGCGTGACGAGAGTGTGACATGGAAGCGCTCCCACCACAACGGCCAGCGCAGATACACACGTCCATGTTTCGATCTCGTTTAGGGTCTTTTCCAAACCCGTGACGAGCGTTACAGTCGCAACATCGCCGATGGGAGCGCTTCCATCGACGGAGATGCAAAGTACTGGATCGTCGGGTGCACCTGTGCCCGGCGCGTCGGCCAAGGCCGGCGGCGGACCAGCCCGGACGCCGCCACCGGCCATCACCCGCCAGAATGGAGGGAGGTGGAACCAGAGCCACTCGCGTGGCCCGGCTCCCGCGCGACGCGCACGACGGACGCCAATCCACTTCGTGCGTGTGTGCACCAACGGTGGGGACGGGGGTTGCCCTCCCCCGTCCCCACACTAAACCCCCGTTGTCGACGGCAAAAGAGGCCGACGGGACAGGCGTGACACGCCACCCGGACGGCCTTTCGCGCTATCCGCCCCACCCCTCGCCGCTCGCGCCGCCCCCGAGCGAGATCCGCCCACCCCTTATCCGGCCTCCCGCCGGCAGTGCCGCGTCCCCCATCGCGACCGCCGGACCGGAGCCGGCCGCCTCCGGCCTATGCTGGGAGCGCTCCCGGCCCAAGGCGGCCCGTCATTCCGAGGAGAACCCCATGTCGTTACTCACCCGACGGCGCCTGCTCCGCCGCGCCGCCCTCTCCGCGAGCGCGGCGAGCGCCGCCCGGACCGGGCTCGCCGGCGCGACCACGGCCGGGCTCGCCGCGTCCACCACCGCCGTCGGCGGCTGCGAGGACACACCCGCGCGCGACCCCGAGCCGGCGCCGGACCCCGGGCTGCGTTTCCCGGACGGCTTCGGCTGGGGCGCGGCGACCTCGGCGTACCAGATCGAGGGGGCCGCCAAGGAGGACGGCCGGGGTGAGTCCGTCTGGGACACCTTCAGCCGCACCCCCGGCCGCACCCGCAACGGCGACACCGGCGACGTCGCGGCCGACCACTACCACCGGTACGCCGAGGACCTCGACCTGATGCGCGAGCTGGGGCTGCGCAGCTACCGGTTCTCGATCTCCTGGCCGCGCATCCAGGCCGACGGCTCCGGCCGCCCCAACCAGCGCGGCCTGGACTTCTACCGCCGGCTGCTGGACGGGCTGCACGAACGCGACATCGCGCCGATGGCCACGCTCTTCCACTGGGACCTCCCCCAGGCGTTGCAGGACGACGGCGGCTGGGAGAACCGGGACACCGCCGAACGCTTCGCCGACTACGCCGACGCGGTGTTCCACGCCCTCGGCGACCGGGTGCCGGTGTGGCTGACCATCAACGAGCCGAAGACCGTGGTGCAGAACGGCTACCTGTCCGGCCACCACGCGCCCGGCCGTCAGGACGCCGCCGCGGCGTACCTGGTGGCCCACCACCTCCAGCTCGCCCACGGCCTGGCCGTGCGGGCGCTGCGCGCCTCCGGGGCGACCGGGCGGATCGGCCCGGCGCTCAACCTGCACCCCTGCTACCCCGCCGACGACACCGCCGGGGCCGCCGCCGCGGCCCGACTCCACGACGGCTACGAGAATCGCCTCTACCTCGACTCGATCTTCAAGGGGGCGTACCCGCAGGACGTGCTGGCCGACCTCGGGCCGGACAGCCGGATGGTCCGCGGCATCCGCGACGGTGACCTGGCGACCATCTCCAGCCCGGTGGACCTGCTCGCCGTGCAGTACTACACCCCGATCTACGTCACCGGTGCCGGCGGCACGGTCCGCAAGTGGCCCACCTCCGAGGCGGACTGGCAGCAGATCTACCCGCAGGGCCTGTACGACACCCTCACCCGGGTCACCCGCGACTACGGCCGGGTGCCGATCACCATCACCGAGAACGGCCTGCCCTGCCCGGACGTGCCCGGATCGGACGGCACCGTCGACGACGCCGGCCGGGTCATCTTCCTGCGCGACCACGTCGCCGCCGCCCACCGGGCCGTCCGCGACGGGGTGCCGCTGGAGAGCTACCACGTCTGGTCGCTGCTGGACAACTTCGAGTGGGCCGAAGGGTACGACCAGCGCTGGGGCCTGGTGTACGTGGACTACCAGTCCCAGCGGCGCGTGTTCAAGCGCAGCGCCCACTGGTACCGCGAGGTCATCCGCCGCAACGGGCTGTAGCCGGCCGGATCCGGTCGCAGGGCCGCCGTGCCGGGCCCGGCACGGCGGCACCCGACCCGTCTCAGCGCGGCAACGCCTGTTGCAACTCCGCCCGCAGCGCCGGGGTGAGCATCTCACCGGCCTGCTTGGCCAGCCGCGCCATCTCGTACCCGACCACGCCGATGTCCGCGTCCGCCCCGGCCAGGGTGGCCAGGATCGAACCGTCGCGGATCTGCATCACCAGGAAGTAGCCCCGGCCCATCTCCACCACGGTCTGCTTGACGATGTCACCGTCGAACATCTGGGCCGCGCCCGCGGTGATGCTCATCAGCCCGGAGGTCACCGCCGCCAACTTGTCCGCGTGGTCCCGCGGCAGGTGCGCCGAGATCGCCACCAGCAGCCCGTCGGAGGACACCACCACCGCGTGCGCCACTCCCGGCACCCGCTCGGCGAACCCGTGCACCAGCCAGCTCAGGTCCCGGGCCTCCTGGCTCAACGTCGTCACTGTCGTCGTCCCCCTTCGTCACGTGGCAGGTACAGCTCGGTGGTCTCCTCCGCCTCGGCCCGCCGCACCCCGTGGTACAGGCGGGACAGCATCCCGCCGACCGCCTCCGGGTCCGGCTCGTGCCGGACCGCCGGCCGGCCCGACGGGGACACCGAGGCGAGCTGGGCCATCGGCACGCGTACCGGCAGGCCCCGCTCGTTGGTTCCTCCGGTCACCGGCGTCGCGACCGGCGCGGGCGTCACACCGGGCGTCGACCTGGCCGGCCCGTGGCGGCTGAACCAGCCGCCACCCACGTCGGCAGCCGGGGCGGACACGCCCCCGGCCCGGGGCGGCCGGGGGCGCTGCGCGGCGGCCGGCGGCCCGGCGGGCGCCGGCGCGTCGGGCGTGACCGGCTCCGCCGCCGCACCCAGCGGGCGACCGGTCAACGGCGACACCGGCAACGCCGCGGCCGGGACCGGCTGCGCCGGGACCCGTCCGGTCACCGGCAACTCCGCCGTCGCCGCGCCGAGCGCCCGGGAGGCCGCGGCGGCCTGACCGGTCAGCATCCGGGCCGGCACGGGTGGCTCCAGTCCCGGCGCGGGCGGCTCGGCCAGCAGCTCGGTGGGGATCCGAACCCGGGCGGTCAGGCCCACCCGGCCGGCACGCAGCCCCACCCGCACGCCATGCCGGGCGCCCAGGTGGCTGACCACGAACAGGCCCATCCGCTCCGACGCCGACACGTCCGCCGTCGGCGGCTCGGCCAGCACGGCGTTCGCCTCGGCGACCGCGGTCGGGCTCATGCCGAGCCCCTCGTCGACGATCTCCACGAGCGCGCCGGACCCGGCCGCCTCGGCGACGACCCGCACCACGGTGTCCGGCCGGGAGAAGGCGGTGGCGTTCTCCAGCAGCTCCGCGAACAGGTGCACCAGGTCACCCACCGCGTGCCCGACGACGTACAGGTCCGTCCGGTTCTCGTGGCGCACCCGCTGGTACTGCTCGATCTCCGCGCTCGCGGCCAGCAGCACCGCGCCCAGACCCACCGGCCGGTTCCACCGCCGGGTCGACTCGGTGCCGGCGAGCACCAGCAGACTGTCGTCGTTACGGCGCATCCGGGCGGCGAGGTGGTCGAGTTTGAACAGGTTCTCCAGTTGCTCCGGGTCGCTCTCCTCGCGTTCGAGGTCGTCGAGCAACTCCAACTGCCGCTCGACGAGCACCTGGCTTCGCCGGGCCAGGTTGACGAACATGGCGTTGACGTTGCGCCGCATCAGGGCCTGCTCGACCGCCACGTCGACGGCGCTGCGGTGCACCGCGACGAACGCCTCCGCCAGCTCACCGATCTCGTCGTGCGCGTCCACCACCGCCGGCGGGACCTCGATCGCGCCCACCGGGCGGTCCACCGCGCGCAGCCGGTCCAGCGTGAGCGGCAGGTCCACCTGGGCGATCCGCATCGCCTGGCGCCGCAGCTGCCGGATGGAGCGGGCCAACGACCGGCCCACCAGCAGCGAGATCAGCACCGCCACCAGCAGCACCGCGGCGACCCCGCCGGCCACCAGCAGCGTGTCGCGCAACTGCCGGGTACTGGCGTCGTCGGCCCGGCGGACCGCGTCGTCGAGGACGTCACGCTCCAACTGGCGGAACAACTCCTGCCGCTGTTCGCTTGCCGCCCACCAGTCCGCGGCCGGCAGCACCTGCGGCACCGCGCCACCGCCGGGCAGCGTCCGCTCCTCCATCCGGGTGGCCGCGACGAACGCCGCATCGACCGCCGTCCGGTCGTAGCGGCGAATCTGGTCGTCGGTCGCCGCGACCCGGAACGTGCCCAACGCGGTGAGCTGCTGGGCACGCAGGTCGCTCAGCGTCACCTGGTCGTCCCCGTCGTACCGGCCGGAGCGGCCCGCAGCGTACAGCTCGGCGCGGATGCGCGAGGACAGCTCCTTGACCCGGGACAGCTGCACGTACCGCAGTACCGCCTCGGTGAGATCCTGCCGGCCGTCACCGGGCGACGGCTCGGCCAGCAGGTCGAGCAGGGCCGCCACCGACCGGTGGTAGTTGCCGAGCACGGTCTCGTTGGACAGCACGGCGGTCGGCACCGCGGCCCGGATGTTGACCACCTGGTCGTAGGCCTCCCACGCCTCCGAGTAGGACACCCGCCAGGCGGCGTCGGCGTCGGCCAACGGCCCGGCCGCCGTACGCAGCTCCGCCATGGCCCGGTCGGTGGCCTCCCGCAGCGGGGCCAGCGCGGCGACCGCGGCGTCCCGGTCCACCCCGGCGCGGCGCAACGCCGCCAGCTCACCGGCGGTGCGGTCCCGCTCGTGCTGGAGCCGGTCCACCGCGCCGACGATCTGCCGACCGATGCCGACCTGTTCGGCGAAGTCACTCAGCGTGTTCGTCCGTCCGACCAGACCTCGGGTCTGGAGCCCGGCCAGGACCAGGAAGGCCAGGGTGGGGATCACCAGCACCGTGGCGAGCTTCGTGCCGATCCGCCAGTCCCTCAGCCGGAACCCCGAACGCCGTCGATGCGGCTGCGGCGCCGCGTCGCGGGCCGGATCGGGACCTGCGCCCACACTCGCCTCCTCGTCCCACTCCACCACGGCGGGGAGCGGAGTCCATCCAACCAGGCCGGCGATCGGTGTCAACGGCCGCCCGGACGGCATGACCAGGACGGTCAGCGGGCAGGACGGGCGGTCACGCGTGCGGGGTGCCCTCGTCGGTACGGCCGATGCCACCGATCCGGGCCGCCTCCGCGACCCGGCCCAGCGCCACCAGCGCGGCGCCGGTGGCGCCGATCTCCGGGTTGGTCTGCCAGCGCACGCTCCGTGGCGCCAACGCGTCGACGAAGGCCGCGCGCCACCACGGCGACGCGGTCAGCGCCCCGCCCCCGAGGATCACCTCCGTCGGATCGGCGCCGCCGGCCTCCAACCGGCCCAGGTCGTCGGCGACGAGGCGGCACAGCGCGCGCATCAGGCCGGCGAGGACGTCGACCGCGGTGGTGCCGAAGCTCAGTCCGTGCAGCTCACCCGCGCCGGCCGGAGCCGTCCCCGGTGGCCGGTCACCGCCGAGGCGCGGGTTGGCCGGCACCGGGGTGGCCCGGCGCAGCGCCGCCTCCAGCGCCGCGCCCTCCGGCAGCCGCAGCTCCCGGTTGGCCCAGGCGAACAGATTCCCGCCACTGGAGTACGCCGCCCCGGTCACCACGTGCCGGTGGTCGACCCGGTAGCGCCAGAGCTGGTCGGGCAACGGCGGCGGTTCCGCACCGGCCGGCGCGGCCTGGATCACGCGTACCGCGGCGGAGGTGCCCACGGTCACCGCGGCCCGGGTCGGGTCGACGCAACCGGAACCGACGTTCGACGCCGCGCCGTCGCCGACCGGTGGCGCCCAGCCGGCCTCGGCCAGCTGCGGCCAGCGCCGGGCGTACCGGGGGGCGAGCCGACCACGCCAGCCGTCGGGGGCCAGCGCCGGCAGGTGCTGGTGGCCTACGCCGGCCATCGCGCACGCCTCCTCGTCCCAGTCCATCCGGCCCAGGTTCAGCAGTCCGGTGCCGGATGCCAGGGACAGGGACATCGGTGCGTCGTTGAGCAGCTCGCCGAGCACGTACTCGGCCAGGCCCACGACCCGGTCGGTGGACACGCCCCGCTCCCGCAGCCAGGGCAGCCGCACCGACCAGTAGCAGCGGTGCCACCAGGCGCCGGTGCGCCTGTGGAAGTCCGCCGGATCGGCCGGGCCGGTGGCCCCGGCGGGCGGCTCTGGGCGGGTGTCCAACCAGGTCAACACCGGCCCGGCCGGACTGCCGTCGGCGCCCAGCGGCAGCACCGAGTGCCACTGGGCGGACGTCGCCACCAGGCCCACCCCGCGCAGGCGCCCGTCCGCGGCCAACTCGTCCAGGCACTCCACGAGGCACGCCAGGTAGCCGGGGCCGTCGAGCGTCCCGGTGCCGTCGTCCCCGGTGGCCAGGCGCACGCGGCGGCGGGCCAGCGCGCCCGGGCGCGGCACCGCGTCCGCGTCCAGCACCAGGGCCCGCACCGAGGAGGTGCCCAGATCCAGCGCGAGAATGTCCATCGCCGGTCAACCTACCCGGCCCCACGGACGGCCACGCCAAGATCCCTAGCCGCCGCCGTGGGACCGGGTTCCGCGCCACCGGCCGATCGCGTACTGTGACCGGCATGCTCGCGCCCCTGTCCTGCTGGTGGCCCGCCGACCCGGCGGCCCACCCCCGCGCGTAGCTTTCCCACGCGGCCGCCCGACAAGGCGGCCGCCGGTCCTCCCCGGCATCCCGGGTCGCCGTCGCGGCGGTCACCGGCCCACCGAGGAGACCCGATGACCCACCCGTCCGACCCGCTCGCCGCCGTCGCGGGCGGCCGCGCCCCCGCGCCGGGGGGGCGCGGGGGCCGGGGCGGGGCCGCCCCCCGGGACGTGGTGCCCGGGGGCGGAGCGCCCGCGGCCCG
>NZ_JBNCKZ010000027.1:44005-53579 GCF_049841795.1 Micromonospora sp. DT31
CCCGGCGCGCCGGCGCGGCGGCCCCCCCCCCACCGCGGCCCCCCGAGCCCCCCCCCGGCCCCCCCGCCCCCCGCCGGCGCGCCCGCCCGCGACCCCGGGCCGTTCGCGCTCGTGCGCCGCGAGGGCGCCGACCACGTCGAGCTGTTCACCGGTCCGGTACGCACCGTCGACCGGCTCGCCGACCTGCCGCTGCCCGACGGCGCCGGTCCCCGCACGCTGGCCGTGGTGCCGTACCGGCAGGTCACCGAACGCGGCTTCGACTGCGTCGACGACGGCCTGCCGCTGGAGTTCCTGACGGTCGAGGCGCACCGGCGGATCCCCCTGGCCGAACTGCTGGCGGCGCTGCCCGACGCCGAGGTACGCACCCGCGACGCCGGGTTCGACATCGCCGACGACGAGTACGCCGACATCGTGCAGCGGGTGCTGTCCGAGGAGATCGGCCGGGGCGAGGGCGCGAACTTCGTCATCCACCGCACGTTGCGCGCGACGGTGCAGGGCGACCCGTTGTCCGCCGCGCTGGCCGCGCTGCGCCGGCTGCTGCTGGGCGAACGCGGGGCGTACTGGACGTTCCTGGTGCACACCGGCACCCGGATCCTGGTCGGCGCCAGCCCGGAACGGCACGTCAGCGTGGCCGACGGCCTGGTCGAGATGAACCCGATCAGCGGCACGTTCCGGCACCGGGGCGAGGCGGCCGACCGGACCGAGCTGCTGCGCTTCCTGCACGAGGAGAAGGAGGTGGAGGAGCTGTACATGGTGCTCGACGAGGAGCTGAAGATGATGGCCGTGGTCGCCGAGCGGGGCGGCCAGGTGGTCGGGCCGTACCTGAAGGAGATGGCGCACCTGGCGCACACCGAGTACCTGCTGGCCGGGCGCTGCTCACGGGACGTGCGGGAGGTGCTGCGGGAGACCATGTTCGCGCCCACCGTCACCGGCAGCCCGATGGAGAACGCCTGCCGGGTCATCGCCCGGCACGAGCGCACCGGACGGCGCTACTACGCCGGGGTGCTGGCCCTGCTCGGCCGCGACGGGCAGGGACGGCAGACACTCGACGCGCCGATCCTGATCCGCACGGCGGAGATCTCCCCGGCCGGTGAGCTGCGGGTGCCGGTCGGCGCCACCCTGGTCCGGCACTCCACCACCGCCGGGGAGGTCGCCGAGACGCACGCCAAGGCCGCCGGGGTGCTGGCCGCGCTCGGGCTCGGGCCGGACGCCCCGCGGCCGGACGCCGGCACCGCCGCCCGCCACGGCGACGACCCGCAGGTACGCGCCGCGCTGGCCGCCCGCAACGCCCCGCTGGCCAGGTTCTGGCTGGAGCAGCGGGAACCGGGGGCGCTGGTGTTGCGCGGGCTCTCCGGGCGACGGGCGCTGATCGTGGACGGGGAGGACACCTTCACCGGCATGCTGGCCCACCAGCTCGGCGCGCTGGGCCTCGCGGTGACCCGGCGGGACTGGCCGGACCCGGGCCCGGTCGACGGCTACGACCTGGTGGTGGTGGGCCCCGGCCCGGGTGACCCACGTGAGCGCGGTGCCCCGAAGATGGCGGCGCTGCGGGAGCTGCTGACCGGGTTGCTCACCGCCGGCCGGCCGACCCTGGCGGTGTGCCTGGGACACCAGTTGCTCGCCGGCCTGCTCGGCCTGCCGCTGCACCGGCGGGACGCGCCCTACCAGGGGTTGCCCCGCGACGTGCCGGTGTTCGGGGTGACCCGCCGGGTCGGGTTCTACGCCAGTTTCACCGCCCGCGCCGACGCGGACCGGGTCACCAGCCCGTACGGCCCGGTGGAGCTGGACCGGGACCCGTCCGACGGCGCGGTGCACGCGCTGCGCGGCGCGGGTTTCGCGGGGGTGCAGTTCCACCCGGAGTCGGTGCTCAGCCGGGACGGCACGGCGGTGCTGGCGGACCTGCTGGGCCATCTGCTCGACCGGCCGGCGCTGAGCGCGCATGGCGGCACCGGCCGAGGGTAGGCGGAGGGCGACCGGTGGTCCGGACGGGTTCGAGAGCCCCCGTCCGGCCACCGGTCGCCAGGTTCCGGGGCCGGTCAGCCGGCCATGCCCCGCTTGAGCGCGGCACCCATCAGCACGGCCCGCTTCGCGGTGAGCGCGGTCGCGTTCAGGGCCGACGAGTCCGGGGCGACCTCCCCGTTGTTGCTGGTGTGCGACGCGCCGTACGGGTTTCCGGCGACGAACTGGCTCGGGTCGGTGTAGCCGGGGGTCACCACCACCCCGCCCCAGTGGTAGAAGACGGTGTAGAGGGACAGCAGCGTCGCCTCCTGCCCGCCGTGGGCGGTCGCGGTCGAGGTGAACCCGGTGTAGACCTTGTCCGCCAGCTTCCCGTTGGCCCACAGCGGGCCGGTGGTGTCGATGTACTGCTTGAGCTGGGCGGCGACCATGCCGTACCGAGTCGGCGAACCCATGATCACCACGTCGGCCCAGTCGAGGTCGTCCGGCTCGGCCTCCATCACGTCCTGGGTCTGCAACCGGTGCGCCTGCCAGCCCGAGTTGGAGCGGATCGCCTCGTCGGGCGCCAGCTCACGTACCTTGCGCAGGCGCACCTCGGCACCGGCCTCCCCGGCGGCTTCGACCGCCGCCTGCGCCATCTGGTACGTGATGCCTGTCGCGCTGTAATAGATCACCGCGGCCTTGACCTGGGCATCCATCAAAGGTTCCCTCCTCTTTTCGGGTCAGCTCCGGCGCGTACCCGTTACTTGTCGTGTCAAACGCCGGGTGGTTCGTGAGGGGGCGGCGACCGCGCCGGGCCGGGCGTGGCTCAAGATTTCCGCAAGTTCCGCGCCGAACTGCTTCCCGGCCCAGTCGCACCGGGGATCCTGATCGCACCGGTGCCTGTCACAACGACTGCCCCCGCGCCGGGAAACCTGAACGGGGGATCGCGCTCCGTCGGCAGCGCGGCCGGCGCAGCGCGATCAGGGGGCCGCCTCCGGCCGCCCGGAGCTGTCGTACCCCGGATCTATGCTGACCGTCCAGCCGTCGACGGAAGGCACGCCGTGACCGTACGCCTCAGTCGCGCCGAGGCGCTCACGCTGCGGATGACCGGCCTGCTGCTGCGTCCGCACCCGACCGCCCGGCCGCGGGGCGTCGCCGACGTGGTCGAGTGGTTCGGCGCCATGCAGGCGCAGGACGCGGCAAGCGGGCTGTGGTCGCTCGGCGTACGCCTGCCCGGCCGCACCCAGGACGACATCCGCGCGGCGCTGGAGCGGCGGGAGGCCCTGCGCACCTGGCCGATGCGCGGCACGGTGCACCTGGTGCCGGCGCGCGACGCGCACTGGATGCTGAAGCTGACCGGCGTGCGGACGCTCGCCGGCATCGCCGGCCGGTGGCGCACGCTGGGGCTGACCCTCGCCGACGGCGACCGGGCCGGTGACGTGCTGCGCACGGCGCTGGCCGGCGGCGGCCGGCTCACCCGGGCCGAGTGCCTGGCCGCGCTGCGCGCCGCCGGGCTGGACACCGCCGGCCAGCGCGGCTACCACCTGCTGTGGTTCGCCAGCCAGCGCGGCGTCACCTGCATCGCCCCGCACGTCGGCACCGACCAGACGTTCGCGCTGCTCGACGAATGGGTGCCCGACCCGCACCGCCCGGAGCGGGACGAGGCGCTGGCGATGCTGGCGCACCGCTACGCGCGCGGCCACGGCCCGGTGACCCGGCACGAGCTGGCCCGCTGGACCGGCCTGACCGTCACCGACGCGACCCGGGCGATCACGCTGGCCGGCGACCTGCTCGCCCCGGTCGAGGTCGACGGCGAGGCTGCCGTGGTCGACGCCGCGCTGCTGGACGCGTCCCACGCCCCGGTCGACGACGTGCACACGCTGCCCGGCTTCGACGAATACCTGCTCGGCTTCAAGGACCGTTCGCTGATGCTCGACCCGGCGCACGCCGCGGCTGTGGTGCCGGGCAACAACGGGATGTTCCGGTCCACCGTGGTGCGGGGCGGGCGGGTGGTCGGCACCTGGACGCGGACGCTCGGCGCCGGCGCGGTGACCGTGACGGTGCGGCAGCTCGTGCCGTTCGACGCCGCGCTGCGCGCCCGGGTGGACACGGCGCTGACCGACTACGCCCACTTCCTCGGGCTGCGGTTGCGTCACTCCTGGTAACGGCGGCCCTCGGTCCCACCACGTGAACGGTGGGACTACCGGGCGTGAGCGGACTCGGCTAGCGTTTCCCTCACTCCGTGGCCCGCGCGTCGCCGCCGATGTCGATACGCCGCCGGCCTGTCCCCCACAGCCCGCTCGATCGGTTGGTTCTCCGGGAACCGCCGCCTGCGCGCGTACCGGTTGGGCAGGATTCCCCCGAGGAGGTGCCGTCGTGCAGGACACCCGCGCTGTCGCCCTGACGTTCGAGGTGAGCGGCCTGCCCCCGGTCAAGGCCGAGGCCCTATCCATCTTCGCCGCCGGGCACCGGCAGGCGACGAGGGTCCGCACCCTGCTCCAGGCCGCCTGTACGGCGGCCCAGCGCACCGGGTGGACCCCGCTCTCCGGGCCGGTGGAGGTGGATCTGACCCTGCGCTGCCCGCCCGGGCACCGCACCTCCGACGCCAGCACGCTGCTCGGTGGCGTGTGCGCGGTGCTGCAGGACAAGAAGCGGGTGTCCACGATCGGCCTGGCCCATCTCGGGGTGCTCGTCGACGTGGCGCTCTGGTCCGACGACCGGCAGATCCGCCGGCTGTCATACGTCGAGGAGCCGGCGGAGGAGTTCTCCTACCGGGTCCGGGTCGCAGCCGTACCGACGATGGTTTGACCGACGCCCGCGGTGGGGTATCGCGGACGCCGATGAAGGGAGCACCGATGTCGGAGCCACATGTCACGCTCGATCCGAGCGGGCTGGACCCTGTGCAGCAGAAGCTGCGCGGCCCGCTGGAGGATCAGCTGACCTCGGCCCTGCAGGCGGCGGCCGACCGGGTGCGTGACGACTACGCGGGCGAGCCGGTGGAGGACGTCTGCCGCCGGTTGCTCGACGAGACCCGCTCCGGTCTGCACCCGGACATCGCGGCCGGTTTCCACCCGGACATGGACGAGTTCTGCCGGGTGGCGGTGGCGATCGTCCGGGGCGAGACGACCTGACCCGCCGCCGGCACGGCGCGAACAAGCACCCGTGCCGATGGTGGGCGCGTGCGCCCGGGCGACAATTCTCCCCGTGCGAACTCGAATCATGATCCTTCTTGCCGTGCTGGGGCTGGCCGGGCTGACGGCGACCACCGGCTGTTCGCTGCGGCAGAGCATCTGCGGCAGCGACGAATACCCCGTGATCGCGGTAGGCCCGCAGGGGGGCAGCGCCTGCGTGCCGGACGGCGAGGAGCCGGCCCCGCCGTACGTGCGCTACCCGGAGGGCAAGGTGCCGCGGCACGTCGACGACGAGTGGGACGTCTACTGGCGCGACCACGGCATCGACGAGAACAACACCATCATCGACCGCTGACCCGGCCCGCTCGGGCCGTCACGCCGTCAGCGGACCGAACCACCGCCCGGTCGTCGCGCGGGCAGGCACCCGACCCCGCGCGGCGAGTTCCGCGGCGTAGTCGCTCACCAGCGTGGGCAGCCGGTAGTCGCCGTGCCCGTCCCGCTGCGCCAGATGCGCGTCGACCAGGTCGTCCAGGGCGCGGCGTACCCGGTGCGCGGTGACGCCGAGCTGGTCCGCGGCGGCCTCCACCAGCGTGCCCGGCTCCGCGGCGAGCAGTTCCAGCACCCGGCCGGCCACCTCGTCGTCGGAGCGGACGGCTGTCACGCCCGTGGCCAGGCTCGCCCGCACCGACAGGTCCTCGAAGGCCAGCAGGTCCAACCGGCCCCGCCCGTCCCCCAGCTCGGCGACGAGGGTGGACACCGACGTGCCGGGCTGTCGGCCCAGCCGGGCGCCGGCGATGCGCAGGGCGAGCAGCGAGCCGCCGCAGATCCGCACCAGGTCGGCGGTGGCCGCCGGCTCGGCGGCCAGCCGCTGCGGTCCGGCGAGCGTGATCAGCAGGTCTCGGGCCTGCGCGACCCCGACCGGGCGCAGCGTCACCCGGCGTACGCCGTCCAGGCTGCCGAGGTGCCGCTGGGCGACCGTGACCAGCGCCGGGCCGGGGCCGGCGGGCAGCAGCGGGCGCACCTGCGCCGCCCGGGTCACCCCGTCGACGACGAGCAGCAGCCGGCGACCGGCCACCAGTGAGCGGAACCAACCGGCCCGCTCGTCGGTCCTCTCGGGGACGTCGGCGGCCGGCACGCCGAGCGCACGCAGCACCCGGGCCAGCACCTCCCCCGCCGTCACCGACGTCCGGTAGCCGAGGTCCACGAAGACCTGCCCGTCGGGAAACCGGGCGGCCACGGCGTGCCCGGCGCGTACCGCGAGGATGGTCTTGCCGCTGCCCGGGGCGCCGGTGACGACCACCGCGGCCTGGGTTTGCGCGGTCACCGCGGCCACCACGTCGGCGGTTTCCCGGGTACGCGCGACGTAGGTGAGCAGGTCCGCCGGCAACTCCCGCGGCACCGCCCAGCCGACGGCGGGACGGAGATCCGCGGTCGGTGCCGCAGCGGTCACGATGGTGCCCGCCGGCTCGGCGTACGACAGCTCCGGGTCGCGGTCCAGCATCGCCCGGTGCAACCGGGCCAGTTCCGCGCCGGGTTCGAGGCCGAGCTGCTCGTCGAGGACGGCCCGGGCGTCCCGGTAGACGGTGAGCGCGGCCGGCACGTCCCCGCACCGGTAGAGGGCGAGCATCAGATGCCCCCAGGCCCGCTCGCGCAGCGGATGCGCGGCAAGGTGCGCGCGCAGGTCGGGCAGGATGTGAGCGTGTTCACCGGCGGCCAGCCGCGCCTGCGCCAGTTCCTCGAAGACCTGGAGCCGCTGCTCGTCGAGGGCGGCCCACCTGTTGTCCAAGGCGGTGCCCCGCGGCAGACCGTCGCCGGACGGGCCCCGCCACCAGGCCAGAGCGGACGCGAGCGTGTCGATCGCGCCGGCGGGATCGGTGGACGTGAGCAGTGACCGCCCCTGCGCCGCCAGTCGCTGGAACTCGGTCACGTCCAGCTCGTGCGGCGCCAGCCTCAGCTCGTACGCCTGCGGACGGGCGAGCAGCCGGTCGCCGACTGTGCGCCGCAGGCCGGCGGCATGGGTACGGAGGTTGGCGGTGGCGGACGTCGGCGGGTGGTCGGACCAGACCATCCGGGCCAGCCGGGGGCAGGGAGACGGAGTGGTTCGCCTCGATCGCCAGCCCGGCCAGCACGGCCCGCCGTTTCGCCGCCCCTGGCGTGACGGTCTCGCCGTCGACGCGCAGCTCCACTGTGCCCAGAAGTCGAATCTGGATTTCCATCGCGCCACTCCCCGTAGACCCTAGACGCGCCGCCCACGGTAAGCCTCTGAATCGCGGGTCAACAAGGGCAAAATCGGAAAAGTGAGCGTGATGCGAATCAATGTCGTAGACGGCGTGTCGGAGTAACAGAAACACCGACGAGGACGCTTCGCGAGCACACGCAGGGCAAGGGGAGGCGGGGTCGCCGCTTCGGGCCACTGGGGCTCTGCCGACGGCGTGTTGCCGACATCCCGCAGCGTACGCGCCACCCACCGGGCCCGCCCGCGCACCGCACACCGGCCGCCCGGAGCCGATGCGGTCACCGTGTGTACGCGTAGAGCGATTTCAAGCGGCTGGGCAAGTCAGGGCGATGCAGTCCCACTCATCCCCTGCGAGTGGCTCCTTCTTATCGGGAGCTTGTCCTACATAAATACCCAACTCCCGCGCCGCCCGTGCCTGCACCGTCACGATGAAGATTGCTCACAGGTCGTCGACTTGGCGGTCAGGCATTGCTGGCTTCCCTGACCAGCTGCGAGTAAGCCACGGGTAAAAGAAGGTGGAGGTGGGACGCCATTGCGTCCCACCTCCACCTGATCGCGTACTTCATGCCCAGGCACCCACCCGCACGGCACCTGCGGCCGCACCGGCGCTGGCGAGCCTCAGCGATGCGAGTGCCGGCACGGGGGCATGCGTCCGCCTATTCCTGCACCGCCGTGCGGATGAGTTCCTTCTGGTACTCGATTGCCCGCATGCAGTTGTTGTTCGCACGCTCGGCGTCGAGGGCGACGGACTCCTGTGTTCCCACGGGGAACTCCGGCACGTCCTCGCAGTCACGGATCACGTCGTAACAAGCCGACATGATCGTGCGCGTGAACTCCACCGTGACATCCTCAGCCGGCACCCCGACAGAGTCGTTCAGCGCAACGAAGAGCTGCCACAGATCTTGAAGTTCAAGCTCGTCGGCCAGTTCTGCCAACTCGTCCTCAAGCTCCTCGACCTCCTCCGACTCCTCATCCGGCAACGATCCCGCCGCAGCACCACGCACGAGCTGCAGCGCGCCACTGACTGTCTCACCAGCCTCCCCTTCCAGCAGCGACCGCGCCGCCGACGGCAGAGCTTCAATCGTCCACTCCAGCAACCGCACTATCAGGTCGAGTTGCGCTCCCGAGCCCAACTGCCCGAGGAGACGGACCTCGTCGCCCATCTCTCGGTCCCATAAAGTCGCCACTACTCAGTCCCATCCAACTATTCTGATGCCAGATGTGGACGCTACTCTAGCGGCACAGCCTTCATAACTCTTCCTCTGCTTCGGAAGCAGGCTGGTAAACCGTTTCCCAGAAACCCGCTCATAGCCGAGCAACTCCGCCAGGTCGCGCATGGCCGGGTTCGTCCGGTTGCTGCTCACGGAGTAGTACTTCCTACCACCGATCGCGCCTACAACCGACTGCTACACGGCCTACGCCGGCAGGGGAACAGGGCTTAACCCTCCTCATCGAACGCTGGCTAGAACCCGCGTGATGTGTTCAAGGTCGTCTTGCCAGCCGCCGTCTTCGACAGCGCCCACGGGCGGGTGAAGACACCGGCGCCCGTCCCAAGACAGGATGGGCACCAGTTCAAGCCAAACTTTGGGGAGTCGAGAGAGGACGAGTATTGCGCCCCTGTTCCTTCCATCACGACCGATAGGGGCAGAAAGGAGGGGTGGGAGCCACAGCCCCCACCCCTCCTCAACTAAAGGCCAGAAAATTGTTTCGGGATTTAGCCCACTACCTCCTCACGCCTTCAATATCGATCGGCTCATCGCTATTAAGGTAGAGAACGTAGCCTGCTTCTTCATCCTGCAGGTATTCGATTGGGCAAACCTCAAGCGCGACAACCGGACGCGGCAGGAATCCGAAATCAGCAGGGGGCTCGAACCTTTCGATCGCGGTAACTTGGACTTCTGTTGTCGGTATTCCGACGAAGCACGAGTCACCTCTGCCCAACTCAACCGTTTCAGGCTCGACACGCCAGGGGGTGTTGCGCCAGTCGTAGGCATCGGGATCTCGAGGGAACCCAACCGTGCCGTCCCAGGAGTTAGCCGATTCGGGGTCAACCGCTCGCCACGGCCATTCGACAAGCACTCTGCGAGGGGTCGTTCTTGCGACCCTCGTGTCGAAAGCCTCGCATGAGATCGCCAGGCGGTCACCTACTCGATAACCCTCCGCCTCCGTCAGGCTAGCGCTGAACATTCCTAACGACCTCGTGCATGGTTGCAGATCCTTGAGCATTGATGATCGTTGTTCGCGTCATGGTGGGTGCTGCGATCTTGAC
>NZ_JBNCKZ010000028.1:0-41238 GCF_049841795.1 Micromonospora sp. DT31
GCCCTCTCCACCGGCACCACCTTCGCCCCCAGCACCAAATGGCACGACTACTTCGGCCTCAACGGCGAAACCACCCTCTGAATCCGACGGTCCATCCACCACCCAGGAGGAAAAATGTCGCACCAACCGACCGGCCCCCGACTCGTGAGCCGTCGCCGTCTGCTCACCGGCGCCGCGGCGGTCGCGGCGACCGGCGCCCTGGCCGGGGCGTTCTCCGCCCCGTCGTCGGCAAGCGCGGCCGGCAACGGGCACGGGCTGACCATCGTCGACCGCAACGAGAACGGCGGCCGCCTGCAGTACTTCCGCTTCGCGACCAACGAGATCGAGTGGGACCCCGCGGTCAACGTGCTGCTGCCCGACGGCTACCACACCAGCCGCAAGCGCTACCCGGTGCTCTATCTCCTGCACGGCGGCGCGGCGGACTTCCGCACGTTCCACATGCAGGACAACATCATCAACCTGACCGCCGGTCGGGAGATCATCGTGGTGATGCCGGACGCCTCCACCGGCTGGTACAGCAACCCGGTCAACACCAACACCGGGCCGCGCAACTGGGAAAACTTCCACATGAACCAGTTGGTGCCCTGGATCGACAGCAACTTCCGTACGTTCTCCGAGTACAACGGCCGGGCGGTGGCCGGCTTCTCGATGGGCGGCTTCGGGGCGCTCAAGTACACGGCGAAGTACTTCGGACACTTCTGCTCGGTCAGCTCCCACTCCGGCCCGGCCAGCCTCCGCCGCGACTTCGGTCTGGTCGTGCACTGGGCCAACGCCACCTCCGCCGCCCTCGACCTGGGCGGTGGCACGGTGTACGGCGCACCGCTGTGGGACGAGGCCCGGGTCAGCGCGGACAACCCGGTCCAGCGGATCGAGAGCTACCGCAACAAGCGCATCTTCCTCGTCGCCGGCACCTCGCCCGACCCGATCAACTGGTTCGACCTCGCCAACGAGACCCAGGTGCTGGCCGGGCAACGCGAGTTCCGGAGTCTGCTGGGCCGGGCCGGCATCCCGCACGAGTGGCGGGAGGTTCCGGGCGGGCACTACTTCCGGCACGAGCTGTTCATCCAGGACCTCAACGGCCGGCGCGGCCGGCTGCGTCGCGCCGGCTGAGGCACCGCACGAGCGATCTGCCGTCGGGCCCCGGACCGGTGCCGACCGGTCGGGGGCGACCGCGGCGACGGGTGCGGCCCCTTCCGGACGGGGGCAGGGGCCGCACCCGTCGCCGTCGCGGCGCGTCCGGCCGGGTACGAGCGGTGGCCCTGACCGGCCCGTACAGTGCGCAGGAGACGCCGCGAGAAGGAGTGCCATGTCGAAGCCGCCGCTGCCCGAGCCTGCCGTCGCCATGCTGCGCAAGCCGAACCCGGCGGTCATCGCCACGCTGCGCCCGGACGGGCAGCCGGTCTCCGCAGCCACCTGGTACCTGTGGGACGACGACCGTGTCCTGGTGAACATGGACGAGGGACGTCGCCGGCTGGATCACCTCCGCGCCGACCCCCGGGTCACCCTGACGGTGCTCGACGAGCAGGGCTGGTACACCCACGTGAGCCTCATCGGCCGGGTGGTCGAGCTGCGCGACGACGAGGGCCTGGTCGACATCGACCGGATCGCCCGGCACTACACCGGCAACCCGTACCCGCGACGTGACCGGGCCCGGGTCAGCGCGTGGATCCACGTCGACCGCTGGCACGGGTGGGGCGCGCTCAAGGACAACGGCCAGATCGGCTGACGGCCCGCTCGTCCGACCCGCCTCTCGGACAGTCCCGCGGCTCGGTCACACCGGGCTGCGGTAGCCGATGTCGCGGGACACGGCTCGGGCCGCCTCGGCCACCGTGGCGCCATGGCGCAGGGTGTTCTCGGCGAACCGCTCCCGGGGGCCGCACAGCGAGATCGCACCCACGACATCACCGGAGGCGCCCCGAACGGCGGCCGCCACGCTCGCCGAACCGGCTTGCCGTTCCCCGAAACTGACCGCGTAGCCCCGCTGACGAATCTCGGCGACGTCCTCCCGCAGCGCGTCGGCTGAGGTGAGCGTCCGGGGGGTGAGGCTGGCGTGCCGGTGCTGGGTGAGGAACTCCTCGACGGCCTCGTCGGGCAGCGCGGCGAGAATGGCCTTCGAGGAGGACCCGGCGTGCAACGGGTACATCCGGCCCAGGGCCACGGACATCCGCACCTCGTGCGGGGAGAGCACCTGGTCGACATAGACACGCTGCCAGCCCTGGCGGATGGACAGCGTGGCCGTCTCACCACTGACCTCGACCAGCCGCTCGAGATAGGGCCGGGCGGTCTTGGGCACGTCGAGCGTACGCAGCGCCGCCAACCCGACCGTCAACGCGCCCGGACCTAGTTGATATTGCTTCTTACCGTCGTCGAAGGCGAGGAAGGCGTCCGCCACCAGTTCCTTGAGGATCCGGTGCGCGACCGCCTTGGGAATCTCAAGATCGCGCGCGATCGCCGACACGCCCAGCGCCTCGGGCGCTCGGGAGGCCAGCAGGTTGATGATGGAAAAAGTTCTGGCCAGTCCCGATCGGGCCCGACCGGCGGCGTCGGCCCCCTCCGCCTGCAAGCCGGCCTCTCGTCGGCGCTGCGTCGGCCGGGGTCGTACGGCGGCCTCCACATCGGCCTGGGCGGCGCCCGATGAGGCCATTGGCAGGCTCCTTTACACAACGGTTGGCGTCTATGGTGCCGGTGATTGCAGCAGACACGTTAGTCGCCGGACCGGACCGCGCGCATCAGACCTTCCACATCGGTCCGCGGCAGAGCGGCGGTGCTGTCGACGAGCTGGTCCACGAGGCTCTCCGGCCACCTGCCGGTCAGCAACCGTCGCACCTTGTCGGCCACCCGGTCGAAGCCGAGAGGATTGCCGGCGTGTCCGCTCGCGGCGAGCACCTCGACCGTGGCCTCCCGGCCGTCCCGGGTCACCAGCCGGATGCGGGCGCCCAGGTGCCGGGGTGGCAGCCGGTCGAGCCGGTCGTCGACGACGAGCCGGGTCGCCGACTGCAGCCGCGCGAGTTCCGGGTCCGCGATCCGTCCCAGGTCGAGGTGCGACAGGTCGAATCCGCCGTCCCGCACCCCACAGGCGATCACGTACGGGGTGCTCATGCTCGCGGCCAACGCCGTCGTCGGATGGGGTCGACCGAGCACGTCGACCATCTCGCGGAAACCCCATCCGTCGATCTTCACGATGTCGCTCCCGGCGCAGCCGAGCTCTCGACGGGCGGCCACCGCCGCCTCCAGCGCCGCGTGGGTGGCCCCCGAGGACGGGTAGAGCTTCTGCCCCGTCTGCATCAGCATCGGCTCGCCACCCAGCCCGTCGGTGAGGCTGGCGAGATCGACCCGGTCGGAGGCCGCGGCCAGGTAACCCCGGTCGGCCGCCAGCGGTTCGTCGGTGGCCCGCAGGCCGGCGTGCGCGCCGAGCGCGGCGAGCAGCCCTTCCCGGGACGCCTGCCCGGACAGGGCGTACCAGGCGTCGGAGAAGTAGGCGGCGCCCACCACCCCGGCGGCGGCGTTGACGGCCAGACCGATGGCCGCCTGGTAGACCTCGGGGCGCCGCTCGCCGCCGACCTTGAGGCTGGCGACCGCGGCGGCGGCCGCGTTGCATCCGCCCCGTGGATGCCAACCCCTGTCGAACGCGGAGCGGCCGAGCGCGGACCCGATACGCATGGTGACCTCGTAACCGACCACCGCCGCCTCGATCAGTGCCGTGCCGGGTGCCCGCACCTCCTCGCCCCGGGCGAGCAGTGCCGGGAACGTGCCGACTCCCGGATGCCCGAGCGAACCGTGCCAGACGTCGTCGAGGTTCGGGCCGGACGAGCCGGCGACGCCGTTGAGGAACGCCGCCCGGTCGGGCGCGACGCGCAGCGCGGTGCCGACGACGGTGCTCGCACCGGTCTCGCCGCCGGCCATCCGCAGCTCGGTGGAGACCCAACGCCTGTGGTGGTCACGCGTGCTGCCGAGCACCGCCACCCCGAGGTGATCGAGCAGCAACCCGCGGACCCGTTCCACCACGTCGTCGGAGAGCGAGTCGTACCGGAGGTCGGCGGCCCAGCGGGCCAGGGCTTCGGTGGGACCCATGGCTCAGCCCTGCTTCCAGCGCGTGGCCCAGCGCTCCAGCATGATGATCATCTGGGAGAGTACGACCGACACGCAGGCGACCAGGGCAACGCCTGCCAACACGCCCGTGGTGTTGAAGAACGCCGCGGCGTTGGCGATGACGTACCCCACACCCTGGTTCGACGAGATCAGCTCGCCGACGACGGCACCGATCACCGCCTGCGGTACGGCGATGCGCAGGCCGGTCATCACCCACACGACGGCGGACGGCATGACGACACGGCGGTAGATCGTCAGCCGGTTGGCACCCATGATCCGCAGCGAGTCGATGAAGAGCGGGTCGACGTCGCGCGCACCGGTGAAGGTGTTGTAGAAGACCAGGAAGAACGAGATCAGTCCGACCAGGACGATCTTGGAGCCGAATCCGATGCCGAACCAGAGCACGAACAGTGGCGCCAGTGCCAGCTTCGGCATGCTGTAGACGACGGTGACGAACGGATTGAGTACGGCGGCCGTGGTCGGCAGCCGGCCCAGGGTGAAGCCGACGAGCACGCCGGCCAGGCCACCCACGAACAGGCCGACACCGAACTCCTGCAACGTGATGAGCAGGTGCGGCCAGATCGACCCGGTCCGGAACCACTCCATCAACTGCTGTCCCACCGCGCTCGGGGAACTGGAGAAGAACGGGTCGATCACGCGACCGGACATCAACTCCCACGAACCGAGCCAGACGATCACCACCGCGATCTGGCCGAGTGCGATCTTCACCTTGGGGTTCATCCCGCGACGTGGCGGCGGTCCGGCAGGCGGACTGGCGACCGCGCTGCGGGGCAGCGTCTCGGTCTCACTCATGACTTCGCCATCTCCTTCTCGCCGGCGTGGATCTCCCGACCGAGGTTGCGCCAGACCCGGCGACGGACCTCCTGGTATTCCGCCGTGAACTGCAGTTGCTCCAGATCACGCGGTCTCGGCAGGCCGACCTCGATGACATCGACGATGCGCGCGGGGCGGGCGCTCATCACCACGACCCGGTCGGCCAACGTGATCGCCTCGTCCATGTCGTGGGTGACGAACAGCACCGCCGCGCCGAGCTTCTCCATCAGCGACAGCAACTCGGCCTGCATCCGCAGCCGCAGGATCGCGTCGAGCGCGCCGAACGGCTCGTCGAGAAGCAGCGTCTCCGGCTCGTACACGAGTGCCTGGGCCAGGCCGACTCGCTTGCGCATGCCGCCGGAGAGGCCGGCCGGGTACGCGTTCTCGAAGCCCTTGAGACCCACCATCTCGATGTAGGTGGCGACCCGGTCCCGGCGCTCCCGGGCCGGGACGCGGCGGATCTGCAGCGGCAGTTCGATGTTCTCGGCGACCGTACGCCACGGCAGGATCGAGTCCCGCTGGGTCATGTAGCCGATGCTGGTGTTCGGGCCGTCGATCACGTTGCCCCGGTAGGCAAGCGTCCCACTGGTCGGCTCGATCAGTCCGGCCACCATGTTCAGCAGCGTGGACTTGCCGCACCCGGAGGGCCCCAGCAGGGCGACGAACTCGCCCTGCCAGAGCGTGAAGTCCACGCGGGACAAGGCGTTCACGGCGCCACGGCGCCCGTGGTAGGTCATGGAGACGCCCTCCGCCGACACGACGGCGTTGCGGGGTGCCTCCGTTTGCTCTGTGCCCATCCGAACTCTCCCGTATCCGCTGTCAGGCCGGCTGGAGCATCGAACGGTCGATGTCAGCCAGGGTGGACCGTCCGAGCAGGGCCAGCGACTTCACCATCTCCGCCGCCAGCATCTCCAGGGCCAGCCGTACGCCGTCGCGGCCCCCCGCGCAGAGCCCCATCGCGGCGAGTCGACCCACCACGACCAGGTCGGCACCGAGGGCGAGCGCCTTCAGCACGTCGGTGCCACGCCGGATGCCACCGTCGACGGCGACGCTGATCCGGCCGCCGACCGCGTCGACCACCTCCGGCAGCTGCCGGAGGGTGGCCGGAGTGCAGTCGAGCTGGCGACCGCCGTGATTGCTGACGATGACCCCGGCGGCGCCCATGTCGGCCGAGAGGATCGCGTCCTCGCCGGTCATCACGCCCTTGATCACCACCGGCAGTGAGGTCTCGCTGAGCGCCTCGGCGAGGTAGTCGAACGTCCACACCGGCTGGCTCATGGCGCGGAACTCACCGAACATCTCCTCGGCGTGGTCCACCTCGCCGTGGTAGTTGCCCCGCATGACGTCCTCGTAGATGAACTGGTTCGCCAGGTTGCGGTCGCGGTAGCCCGCGGTCGGGCAGTCCGCGGTGATGATGAGGCCGCGGTAGCCGGCCGACTCGGCCCGGCGCACCAGCCGACGGAAGTTGGCCAGGTTGCCGACCGGGTGGAGCTGGAACATCAGCGCCGACTCGGGTGCCACCTCGCGGATCTTCTCCATCGAATGCGTGGAGACGTGCGGCGCCAGGGCCAGCGCGCCGACGTCCTGCGCCGCGCCGGCCACGGCCAGTTGGCCGTCCGGGTGGAACAGCCCGTCCGCCCCGAACGGTGCGGTGGCCACCGGCATCTTCAGCGGCCATCCGAGGTAGGTCGTGGCCAGCGACGGCGGCTTGCTGCCGGTGAGGATGCGCGGTCGGAACGTCCACCTGTCGAACTCGTCGGTGTTGGCGGCGACGCTGCGCTCGGCGCCGGCGCCGCCCTCCAGGAAGTCCCACACGGCCTGGCGTGCCCCACCGCGGGCGGCGGCCTTGAGATCTCCGAAGTTCTTGATATGGGTGGAGTTCACCCCTGGTACCACAGTAGTCACGATCATCTTCCCTAGGGTGAGGAGCCGGCACCGGTCCGGCTGCGGCCGGTGCGGTCAGGTGCGGTCAGTAGGACGTGCCGACCTTGTCGAACGCCTGCTGGGCGATCTTGGCGTCCCAGGTGTCCTCGAAGCCGATCTTCCGCGCGGCGGCCGCCTCGCTGACACCACCGTTGATCTCGAAGGCGGTGACCACGAACTCCTTCGCCTGCTCGTACTGCGCGGGGGTCGGGACGATGCTGGTGCCGTAGATCGGGTAGTTCGACTCGAACGCCGTCTTGAAGACCTCGGGCTTGATGTCGGTGAAGATGCCGGCGAGCAGGTCGCGGAACTCGTCCTTCTCCGCCTGGATGAAGTTGAGGGAGCGCTGGATCGCCCGGCAGTACGAGGCGATGGCCTCCGGGTTCTTCTCCAGGAAGTCCTGCTTGCAGGAGGCCATGATGTAGGGGAAGCCCGTCAGCGACTGGACCGGGTCCTTGGACATGTCGAACAGGTACTTCATGCCGAGGTCGGAGATCGCCTGGTCGGAGATCGGCGACGAGATCGCCATGCCGTCGATCTGCTTGTTCTTCACCGCCGCCAGCATCGCCGAGCCGCCACCCTGGATCGGCACGATCTTCAGATCCTTGTTGGGGTCGAGCTTGCCCAGGTTGCTCGACACGTACCGGATCAGCAGGTCCGGGGTGCTGGCGACACCTGTGGAGGCGAGCTGCATGCCGCGCATGGCCGCGCCCCGCTGCTCCGGCGTGCTCGAGTCGGTCAGGCCCGCCTTCTCGAACGTCTCGGCGCTGACCACGATGTTGGTGGCCAGCGTGGTCACCATTCCGCAGAAGCTGATCAGCGGCTGGCCCACGGCGGTGGACTTCATCGTGTCCATCGGCGACCCGACGACGAACTCGGCGTCGCCGGCGACGACGATGTTGGCCACCACGCCCTGGCCGGCGACCTTCCCCTTCTGCTCCAGCCCTTCCTCGGCGAAGTAGCCCTTCTTCTCCGCGACGAGGAACGGCGCCCAGATGTACGAGGTGGCGGTCGACCGGATCGTGGTGAAGGGGCCGTTGGAGCCGCCTGCGGAGGCCGGGGCGTCGTCGGGGCGGGAGCAGGCGGCCAGCAGGCCGCCCGCGCCGGCCAGGGCACCGAGCCGGAGCAGGTTGCGGCGGGAAAGGGCAGTTCCGTTCGACATTGGTTACTCCCGGGGGAATGAGTACGAGGGATGAGGTGGACGCTCAGTGCCGGCCGAGGGAACCGAGGGCCGCCGGAGAGTCGCCGAGACCGGCCGCCCGGAAGGCGGCCCAGATGCTCGCCTGGTTGGCGGTGACCACGGGGATCGAAAGATCCTTCTCGAGTTCGGCGACGATCCCGAGGGTGGAGAGGTTGGTGCAACTGATGAACAGCGCCTCGGCGTCCGGGTGGACGGCGGCGCGGGCCAGCCGGTGGACGACTTCCTCGGACTGCTGCGCGATGGCCGAGACGGGGGTGCGGGCGAGCGGGAAGTTCGCGACGCGGTCGCGCAGACCGAGGCCGACGAGCTTGACCACGTCGAGGTCGTGGGCGGCGAAGAAGGCGGCCAGTCGTTGGTTGATGGTGTCGTCGTAGGGCGTGGCGACCGCGACGCGGCGGGCACCCAGGGCGCGGAGCGCCTGGACCCCGGCGCCCGACGCGGACAGCGTCGGGCAACCGACCCGCTCGGCGATCCGGTCGACCAGGTCCGCCTCGTAGTCCTGGCCGCCCACGAAGCTGCCGGAGGTGCAGCCGAACACCACGGCGTCGGCATCCAGTTCGGCGAGTTGGTCGGCGGCGCGCAGCGCGTCGTCGGCCATGGTGACCAGACCGGCCGGGTCGAGTTGCGGGATCACCATCCGCGCCGCGTGGGCGGATGCGCCGCGTGGCAGCACGGAGTTGATTTCCGGCTCCATCGTCATGTTGACATGGGGAATGATCAAGCCGATTCGGGCTCGCCAGCCGTGCATCGTCTTCACCTCCTGGCAGCCCGATTCGGGCGTCGGCTTAGGGGTGGGAAAGGACCGTTCGCCTGGGAGGAACGCCGGTCCGATTATGTATGCCGGGACGCTAATGGCTGCCCCGAGCGCCGTCAAGGGTGGAAAACAAGCTGGAACAAAGCGGCTGCCAGCCTCAGCGCCAGCGACCGATCAGGTCGTTGACCAGGCTCGATCGCGCCGCCGCGGCATCCGGGAGACGATGCAGGGCCCGATACGCGGCCGCCACCGACGAGGAGAGCACCGGCACGCCGAGTTCGTCGCCCACCTGCGCGATCGCGTCGACCGTGGGCATCCCCGTGCCGCTGAGCAGCACCACCGTGTCCGGATCCGGCCGCAGGCCACGCAGCAGGGCGGCGACCTCGGCGGGAGTGATCGCGTAGATGCCGTTCGGCGCCGGGGCCTTCTGCACACCCACCACCGTGAGCCCGGCCGCGCCCCAGTGCGCGACCGCGAGGTCGGTCAGCCAGTCCGGGTACGGGGAGACCACCAGCACCCGCGTGCGGTCCAGGTCGGCCAGGGTCTCCAGGATCGCCCGAGCCGCGGTCAGGCCGCGGCCCGCCCCCGCCGCGTCGATCGCGTCGTGCAGGTCCGCGTCGCGTTCCGGTCCCACCAGGTAGGACGAGCCGGTGCAGGCGAAATAGGTGACGTCGGGCCGGGCGGGGCGCAAGGTCTCCGCAGTCGAGGTGAGCGCGTCGTTGTAGCCCGCCAGGCGATCCGCCAGGGTGCCCGTGAGCAGCGGCAACGGCGCGATGTGCACCTCGACGTCGGCCGGGAGCAAGGCCCGCAATTCGGTCGCCACGGTCGGGTTCTCCGGCGGGACCAGCGCGGCGACACCACCGCCACCGCCCTCGCCACCCGTGGTCGCATCGACCCGGTTCGGTTCGTTGGCCATGACAGCCACCACCTTCCAGTTCGCGGGTGAATCCGCTGAGGTTCGTCCGGACCGTTGACAGCCCGGGTAGTGGCACGACAGTATCCAGATTGTTCCGCCTGGGGAACCACCGTTCGTTTGACAGGAACAGTTATTTCGGGCCGGCACCCAGGCACCCCGAGGCAAAGGTGTGCAGCCAACATGTGGAATCGCCCTGACGTCGACTTCATCTCGACCCAAGACCTGCCCTGGGCCCCGGTTCCGGGCGGTCAGTTCGGCGCCGACCACGGTGGCGGTCTGCGCAAGACGCTCTCCGTCGACGAGGAGGACGGTGCCCGTACCGAGCTGCTCGCGTTCACCAACCGGCAGCACGGCGTGCTGCGCTCCGCGTGCGACATCTTCGTGCTCACCGGCCGTGGCACGGTCAACGACCAGCCGTACGCCCCGGGCACCTACCTGCACGCCCAGGCGATGACCGAGTTCGACTGGGTGCCGGGGGTGGGCGAGACGGTGCTGTACTTCGGGCCGCACGGCGCCCCGGACTTCGCCCCCGGGCAGGGCTCGGGCGCGCTCACGGTGCTGCACGAGACCCGCGACGAGTGGGTGTCGATGGGGTGGCGCGGCGACGAGCCGCAGCCCGCCGACGTGCGGATCCGGTGGCTGCGCCGCGACGAGGCCGGCATCGTCTTCCTGGTCGGCATGCTGCCCGGCTACACGGCGATCAACGAGGAGAAGCACCCCGTCTACGAGGAGTCCTTCAAGATCGCCGGGGACCTGATGCTGGGGCGGCGTGGCGTGGTCAAGCCCGGTGGCTACTTCTTCCGCAGCCCCCAGACCTGGCACGGTCCGCTCTACAGCCGCACGGGCAACCTCTCGTTGATCCGCAAGAACGACTTCGGCAGCACCGACTACCGGGACCCGCTGCCCGGCCACGACCTCGGCAGCCTCATCCCGGCCTTCTACGACCGCGACGCCTCGATGACGCCGAGCCTCATTCCGTCGCCGCGATGAGCCGGCCGGAGCAGCCCGACCAAATCGCCCGGATCCTCGCCGAGCGGGGCTACCTGCTGTCGTACCACGAGATCTACGCCCGCACCGAGCCGGGTTTCCTCGACGCGTACACCCAGCTCTACCGCCGCTTCACCCTCGACGCGCGCTACCTCTCCGCCCGGGAGCGGGAGCTGATCTGGGTGGGTCTCCTCGTCGCCGACGAGGAGACCGTCGGCACGCTGCACGTCGAACGCGGCTACGCCGCCGGGCTGACCGCCGACGAGATGTCGCAGGCGGTCGGCGTGGCCGGAGCCGGGGCGGCGTGGCGGCCGATCTTCTTCGCCGCGCGGTCCTGGGCGCACGTGCTGCCGATGGACGGTTTCGCCAGGTACCACGCCCTGCTCGCCGCCGCCGCGCCCGACCTCTCGCCCCGCGAGGTCGACCTGATCGCGGTGGTCGTGCACGCGGCGCACCAGCAGGAGGAGCCGTTCCTGCACCACCTCGACCGGCTGTACGCCGCCGGGGCCGAGGAGCGGGACGTGGCCGAGGCGCTCAGCTACCTTCTGCTGCCGCGCGGCGCCAACGCGCTGCTCTGGGCCACCGACCGGTGGCTCACCGCCGTCGAGTCCGGCCGGCTCGCACCCACCGGCGACCTGGTCGGCGTCAACACCCGGACCCGCCGGTCATGACCGCACTGGTGGTCGGAGGGCGCGGAGCGATCGGCTCCGCCGTGGTCGACGCGCTGCGCCGCGCCGGCGAGGCGGTGCACGTCCTGGACCGGGCCGACGGCGTGGACGCCGCCGACCCGGACCAGGTCCAGGAGTTCCTGGACGCGCTTCCCGAGCCGCCGACCCGGGTGGCGCACGTGGCCGGCTCGGTCGGCTACGGCGGCCTGCTGGACGTCTCGCCCGAGCAGTGGCGCACGGTCCTCGACGACAACCTCACCAGCGCGTACACCGTGGTCCGGGCGGCGCTGCCCGGGATGCTCGCGGCCAACGGCGGCGCCATCGTGCTGACGAGTTCGGTAAACGGACGGCACGGCGGCAACGCCCTGTCCGGGCCGGCCTACGCGGCGGCGAAGGCCGGCGTGCTGGCGCTGACCCGCAACATCGCCAGGGAGTTCGGGGGCCGGGGCGTCCGGGCCAACGCGGTCGCGCCCGGCCCCGTCCACTCGGCGATGACCGAGCGCCTGTCCGCCGGGGAGATGTCGGACCTGGTGGCCCAGGTGCCACTCGGACGCGCGGCCCAGCCGGCGGAGATCGCCGAGACGATCGCGTTCCTGCTCAGCGAGCGGGCGAGCTATGTCAACGGCGCGACGGTCGACGTCAACGGCGGGCTGTGGACGGGATGACCCGGACCGCACGAACGAGAAAGGACCAGCGGTGACTGAACCGAACACGCCTGCGGATCGACTCGGCCCGTTGCACGGCATCCGCGTGCTCGACGTCTCGACGATCCTGGCGGGGCCGCTCTGCTGCCAACTACTCGGCGACTACGGCGCCGACGTCATCAAGATCGAGCACCCCGTCGCCGGGGACAGCATGCGCGGCCACGGCGAGGCCAAGGACGGCGTGCCGCTGTGGTGGAAGGAGATCTCGCGCAACAAGCGCACTGTCGGGCTCAGCCTGTCCGACCCGGACGGCGCGGCGCTGTTCCTGCGGCTCGCCGCCACCGCCGACGTGGTGGTGGAGAACTTCCGCCCCGGGACGCTGGAGCGGTGGGGCGTCGGCCCGGAACAACTGCACGAGGTCAACCCGGGCCTGGTGATCGTCCGGATCAGCGGCTTCGGCCAGACCGGCCCCTACGCCGCCCGGCCGGGTTTCGGCACGCTGGCCGAGGCGATGAGCGGGTTCGCGCACCTGACCGGCGAGGCGGACGGCCCGCCGACGCTTCCCGCGTTCGGCCTGGCGGACAGCATCTGCGGCATCGCCGCTTCCTCGGCGACGGTCATGGCCCTCTACGCGCGCCGCGACGGCGACGGCCGCGGCCAGGTCGTCGACCTCAGTCTGCTGGAACCCATCATGGCCGCGGTGGGCCCCGGACCGACCGTCTACGACCAGCTCGGCATCGTCGGGCAGCGACACGGCAACCGGTCGTCCAACAACGCGCCGCGCAACACCTACCGGACCTCCGACGGGCGTTGGGTGGCCGTGTCCACCAGCGCCCAGGCCATCGCCGAGCGGGTGCTCCGACTGGTCGGGCATCCGGAGGTCGTCGACGAGCCGTGGTTCCGCTCCGGCCGCGAGCGGGCCGCGCACGCCGACCTGCTGGACGAGTACGTGGGCGGGTGGATCGGTGAGCGCACCCGCGCCGAGGTGATCCGGGAGTTCGGCGCGGCCGGTGCGGCGGTCGCGCCGGTCTACGACGCGCGGGACCTGGTCGAGGACGAACACGTGCGAGCCACCGACATGATCACGACGGTGACGGACGCGGATCTGGGTCCGGTCCGCATGCACAACGTGATGTGGCGGATGTCGGACACGCCCGGACGGATCCGGTTCACCGGACGATCCCTCGGCGCCGACACCGATGAGCTGCTCGTCGACGAACTGGGCTGCACACCCGAGTTCCTGGCCACGTTGCGCGCACGCAAGGTCGTCGCCTGACCGCCCCCTCTGGTCGGTCGACCGATTCGAAAAGAGTGAGGAACAACCCGTGACACCCCCAATCCAAGCTCCTGCCACCGATCCGCTGCTGACGGCCGTCCGCCGGGGGGTGGACGTCTACGACCTCGGACGCCCGCTCTCCGTCGGCATGCCGCAGTCCCCCAACCATCCGGCCTACTGGCACAGCCTCCCCCGGCGGCACGGCGACATGGTCCGATCCGACGGCGGCTCCGCCGCGAACGACATGATCACCATGGGCACGCACGTGGGTACGCACATCGACGCGCTCGCCCACGTGTCACACCGGGGACGACTCCACGGCGGGGCGGACGCGGTCGAGGCCGGTCGGGGCGGCCGGTACGTGGAGCTGGGCGCGCACACCATCGCGCCGATGGTGCGTCGTGGCGTGCTGCTCGACGTACCCCGGGCCATCGGCGCCGGTGCGGGATGCCCGGCCGGCTACGAGATCACCCCGGAGGACCTCGCCGCCACCGAGGCGGCCCAGGGCACCCCGATCGGGGAAGGCGACGTGGTCCTGGTGCGCAGCGGCTGGGGTCGCTTCTTCGAGCACGCCGACCGCACCGTCTACATGGGACTGGAATCGGGCGTCCCGGGTGTGGGTGAGGCCGGTGCGAAGTGGCTGGCCGACCACGCGGTGCACGCCGTAGGGGCCGACACCATCGCGTTCGAGCAGCTACGCCCGGGTGCGGCGCACAGCGTGCTGCCGGCGCACCGGGTGCTCCTGGTCGAGCACGGGATCTACATCATCGAGGCGATGGCGCTGGAGGAGATCGCCGCCGCCGGCGTACACGAGTTCACCCTGGTGCTGGCGCCGCTGCCCCTGTTCGGCGCGACCGGCTCGCCGGTCCGCCCGCTGGCGGTGGTCGGCCATGGCTGAGCCCACCGCCGCCGAAAGGCTCGCCGCGTTCGCGGCGGCCACCACGCACACCAACCTGCCCGACGACGTGCGGCACAGCGTCCGGCAGCGGGTGCTGGACGTGCTGGGCCTCTGCGTCGCCGCGTACCGCCTGCCGACGAGCACCGCGGCGGTCGGCTTCGTGGCCGACCAGGGCGGTCGGCCCGAGGCGCACGTGGTCGGCTTGGCCGACGCGGTGCCGGCCCCGCAGGCCGCCTTCGCCAACGGGGTGCTGGCGCACTCGCTCGACTACGACGACACGCACCTCCCCTCGGTGCTCCACCCGAGCGCCGGCGTGGTGCCGGCGGCGCTCGCGGCGGCACAGGCGGCGGGCGCCACCGGCGGGCAACTGACCGCCGCGGTCGCGGTCGGCCTGGAGGTGGCCGTCCGGCTCGGCATGGCCGGCTACGACCGCGAACTTGGCAACTCGGTCTTCTTCGAGCACGGGCAGCACGCCACCTCCATCTGCGGGGCGATGGGTGGTGCCGCCTCGGCGGCGCTGCTGTTCGGCCTCGGCGCCGAGGGAGTCACCCACGCCCTCGGCCTGACCGCCTCGTTCGCCTCCGGCATCATCGAGGCGAACCGGACCGGGGGCACCGTGAAACGGCTGCACTGCGGCTGGGCGGCGCACTCCGCGGTCACCGCGGCGCAGCTCGTCGGTCGTGGCTTCACCGGCCCACCCACCGTCCTGGAGGGACGGTTCGGCTTCTTCCACGCGTTCCTGCGCGACGAGGTGGACCTCGACCAGGTCACCGACGGGCTGGGCGAACGCTGGTCGGTGCCGGACATCTTCTTCAAGCCGTATCCGGCGAACCACTTCACCCACGCGGCGATCGACGCCGGGCTGCGCCTGCGGGAACGGGGCCTGCCGACGGATCGGATCACCCGCATCGAGCTGCGGGTGCCGGCGGCGGTGATCCGCACCATCGGCCAGCCGATCGAGGTCAAACGCGCACCGGAAACCGGCTACCAGGCCCAGTTCTCCGGGCCGTACGCCGTCGTCGCCGGCCTGCTCGGCGGCTCCGGGCTCGGTGTCGGGCTGAGCGACTACAGCGACGAACTGGCCCGCGACCCCCGCCGCCGCGCGCTGATGGCAACCGTCGACGTGCTTCCCGACGAGCGCTGCGACGCGATCTTCCCCTACCAGTTCCCGGCGATCGTGACGGTGCGTACCGACGACGGCCGGGAGTGGACCGAGGAGGTGCTGGCGAACCGCGGCGGACCGCAGCATCCGCTCAGCAACGACGAACTCGCGGTCAAGTTCCGGGAGAACGTCGCCGGCCGCCTCGGCGACGACGACGCACGCCGGGTCGAGGACCTGGTGCTGCGCCTCGACGAACTCGACTCCGTCGACGAGATTCCACGCACCCTGTCCCGCCTGGCTTCCGGCTCGCCCACCAACGGAGGAACCCATGACGTCCTTTGACATCCTCGTGACGAACGTTCGTGTCGTGCGGCACGCCTGGACCCAGCCGCGACAGGTGGACATCGCCGTCCGCGACGGCCGCGTCGTCCAGGTCGCCGCCGGAATCGACCCGGCGCTGGCCCGGACCGTGGTCGACGGCGGCGGCAAGCTCGCCTTCCCCGGTGTAGTGGACGCCCACCAGCACTGGGGCATCTACAACCCGCTGGAGCGCGACGCGGCCTCGGAGAGCCGGGCCTGCGCCCAGGGCGGGGTGACCTCCGCCATCACGTACATGCGCACCGGGCAGTACTACCTCAACCGGGGTGGCGCGTACGCCGACTTCTTCCCCGACGTGCTGGCCGCCGCCGACGGACGCTCCTACGTGGACTACGCGTTCCACCTCGCGCCCATGTCGAAGCAGCACATCGCGGAGATCCCCGAGCTGGTCGAGCGGCACGGGGTCACCTCGTTCAAGGTGTTCATGTTCTACGGCAGCCACGGACTGCACGGGCGGTCGGCGGACCAGAGCCAGTTCCTGATGATCCCGGAGGGCGAGCGGTACGACTACGCGCACTTCGAGTTCGTCATGCGCGGTGTCCAGGCGGCCCGCGAACGATTCCCGGAGTTGGCCGACGAGATCTCGCTGTCGTTGCACTGCGAGACCGCCGAGATCATGAACGCCTACACCCGGATGGTCGAGGAGGAGGGCGCGCTGTCCGGGCTCGCCGCCTACCACGCCTCCCGGCCGCCCCACTCGGAAGGGCTCGCGGTCAGCATCGCCGCGTACCTGGCCCACGAGACCGGCCTGCCGACGATCAACCTGCTGCACCTCACCTCCCACAAGGCGGTCGACGCCGCTCTGCGGATGTCGCAGGCCTTCCCGCACATCGACTTCCGCCGCGAGGTCACCATCGGGCACCTGCTGGCCGACGTCGACACCGCGACCCTGGGCGCCAAGGTGAACCCGCCGATCCGGCCCCGCGAGGACGTCGAGGCCCTGTGGGAGTACGTGCTGGACGGGAAGATCGACTGGGTGGTCAGTGACCACGCCTGCTGCCGCGACGAGGTGAAGTTCGGCGACCCCCGTGACGACGTGTTCGTCGCGAAGTCCGGATTCGGCGGCGCCGAGTACCTGCTGCCGGGCCTGATCTCGGAGGGCAACCGCCGTGGCCTCCCGTACCACCGGATCGCGGAGATGACCGCGTGGAATCCGGCCAAGCGGTTCGGGTTGCGCACCAAGGGCGACATCGCCGAGGGCTTCGACGCGGACTTCTGCCTGGTGGACGACGACCACGCCTGGACCGTCCGGGCGGCCGACTCGGAGTCGGCACAGGAGTACACCCCGTTCGAGGGCTTCAAGCTCAGCGCCAGGGTCACCGACACCTTCCTGCGCGGTGGGCGGGTCCTGGAGACGGGTGCCGTGGTCGGTGCGCCCCGCGGGCGTTACCTGTCCCGACCGGCCTGATCGGAAGGTTGCGATGACCCGCATGCCGCGCAGCTACCTGTACGCGCCCGGGAACGAGCCGAGGAAGCTCGCCCGGGCGGCGTCCGCCGACGCCGACGCCGTGATCTGCGACCTGGAGGACGCGGTCCCACCGGGCGCCAAGTCCGAAGCGCGGCAGGCGGTCGCCGCGTTCCTGGCCGATCCGTCCCGGCGCGACGGTCGGTGGTGGGTGCGGATCAACGCCGACTCGGCCACCACCGACATCACCGCGGTGGCGGGCCCGGCGCTGTGCGGCGTCGTGGTGCCGAAGGCAGAGCCCGAGCTGCTCGACGAGGTGGCGGCGGCGCTCGGGCGGGTCGAATCGGCGGGCGGGTTGACGCCGGGGAGCCTCCGGGTGCTCGCACTGCTGGAGACCGCGCGCGGCATCCTCTGCCTGGACCGGGTGGCCCGCGCACCGCGGGTCGTCCGGCTCGGCCTCGGCGAGGCGGACCTCGCCGCCGAACTGGGTCTGCGGCCGGGGCCCGACAAGGAGGAACTGTGGCCACTGCGGGCCGGCGTGGTGCTGCACTCCACCGCCGCCGGCCTCGCGCCACCGGTGGGCCCGGTCGAGACGGCGGTACGCGACACCGACCGTCTCGACCGGACCACCCGGTTGCTGCTCCGCCAGGGTTTCCGGGCCCGCACGTTGATCCATCCGGCGCAGGCGGCGGTGGTCAACGAGGTCTTCACCCCGTCCCCGCAGGAGGTCGCCGACGCCCGTGACCTGGTGGCACGTCTCGCCGACGCGGCCGAACGCGGTCTCGGCGTCGCGGTCGCCGCCGACGGCAGGATGATCGACGCCGCGGTGGCCCGCACCGCCCACGACATCCTCGCCCGCGCGGTCTGACCCGGGCCGGTCCCCCCACCTCCGGGCCGGGCGAAGGCGCGGTCGGCGGTTGACCGCGCCTTCGCCCGGACCCATCCTTCGGACAGTGGATCGACAATCCGGGCAGTATCGTGAACCATCTATCCCATGGTCACCCGGTCCACCGACGCCACGCCCGCCACCACGGACGACACCGGCCCCGAGCAACCCCCCGCCGACCGACCGTCGGGCGGGCCCGGCGGCTGGCGCCGGTTCCACCCCGAGTGGATTCTCGCCGTCCTGGGCAGCCTGCTGCTGGCGGTGGTGCTGACCTGGCCGACGATGCGGCACCCGGCGACCACCATCCCCGGCGACCTCGGCGACCCCACGTTGCAGGCGTGGCAGGTGGCCTGGTCGGGGCACGCGCTGCTCAGCAACCCCGCCGGCCTGTGGGACTCGAACACCTTCTACCCGGAGAAGTACACGTACGCCTACAGCGACACGCTGCTCGGGTACGCCCCGATCGGGATGATCGGGTCCGGTTTCGAGGCCGCCCTGATCCGCTACAACGTGCTCTACGTGCTGCTGCACGCGCTGGCCTTCCTCGGGGCGTACGCGCTGGCCCGGCAGCTCGGCGCGAACCGGTGGGGCGGCGCGGTCGCCGGGATCGCGTGGGCGTACGCGCCGTGGCGGCTGGCCCACAGCGGCCACCTGAACATCCTGTCCAGCGGGGGAATCGCGCTGGCCCTGGCGATGCTGGCCCGCGGCCACGGCTGGTCGTTGCGCCACGGCTACCGGCCGGACCGGCGGCGGCCCGGCTGGGCGCTGACCGGGTGGCTGGTCGCGGCCTGGCAGGTGACGCTCGGCTTCGGCATCGGGTTGCCGCTCGTGTACTTCCTGCTGGCCGCGGCGCTCGTCGCGGCCGGCTGCTACGGCTGGTCCTGGTGGCGGAAGCGGGAACGCCCGCCGTTCGGCCGGCGGCTGCTGCTCGCCGACCTGGTCGGCGGCGGCGCGTTCGGCGCGGTGACGGTGCTGCTCGGGCTGGTCTACCTGCGCGTGGTCGACCTCAACCCGCAGGCCGTGCGGACGTTGGACTGGACGAAGATGTTCTCCCCGCCGCTGATCGGGTTCCTCACCGCACCGGGGGACTCCTGGCTGTGGGGTGAGCGGCACGCCGCCGCCCGGGAGCAGCTGTCCTGGCCACCGGAGATGGCGCTGCTGCCCGGCATGACGCTGATCGGGTTGGCCGCCGCGGGGCTGTTCGTCTCGGCGTACCCTCTGCGGCACCGGGTCACGCTGGGGCTCGGCGTGCTCGGCACGGTGCTGCTCGGCCTGGGCGCCACCCTCGGCGGGGACGGTGATCCCGGCTACCTCACGTTGTCCACGCTCCTGCCCGGCTGGGACGCGTTGCGCACGCCGGGCCGGATGATGCACTGGACCAGCCTGCTGCTGGCGCTGCTGGCCGCCGGGCTGGTGACCGCGCTCGCCGAGTCGTGGAGCCGGAACGGGGCGGCGGCGGCCCGCCGCTGGACGGCGGTGGTCGCCCCGCTGGTGCTGCTGGTGCCGCTGGCCCTGGTCACCGCGGAGGGCGTCAACCGGACCCCGCACCCGACCGTGCCGACGCCACCGGCGGCGATGACCACGGCGCGGGAGCCGATGCTGGTGCTGCCCGCCGGTGGCGTGGGCGACCTGACGTACATGTTGTGGAGCACCGACGGGTTCCCCCGGATCACCAACGGGCTGGGTGGTTTCGAGCCGGTCAGCCAGGCGCAGACCCGGGTCGCGGTGGCGTCGTTCCCCGACGCTGGCAGCGTGGCCTACCTGCGGGGCATCGGCGTGCGGTCGGTGGTCGCGGTGCCGAGCCGCGCCGCGGGCACTCCGTGGGAGGGTATCGAGGCCCGGCCCGTCGACGGGTTGGGCATCACCCGGGAGGAACGCGATGGCACGCTTGTCTACCACCTCTGACCGGGTGGGGTGACGACGGTGCGGTTGTCCGTCGTGGTTCCCTGCTTCAACGAGGAAGCGTCGGTGGAGCGGTTGCACGAGACCCTCAGCGGCGCGCTCGCCGAGCTGGCCGACGTCGAGATCGAGGTGGTGTACGTCGACGACGGCAGCGAGGACGGGACCCTCGCGGCGCTGCGCCGACTCGCCGCCGCCGACCCCACCGTCCGCTACACGTCGCTGAGCCGCAACTTCGGCAAGGAGTCGGCGATGCTCGCCGGCCTGCGGCGGGCGACCGGCGACGCGGTCGTCATCATGGACGCCGACCTGCAACACCCGCCCCGGTTGCTGCCCGAGATGGTGATGCTCTACCAGCAGGGCTTCGACCAGGTGATCGCCCGCCGGGACCGGCACGGCGACCGCTTCTTCCGGATGCTCGCCTCCCGGTCCTTCTACCGCCTGGTCAACTGGTGGATCGACGTACGCCTGCTGGACGGCGCGGGCGACTTCCGGCTGCTGTCCCGGCTGGCGGTGAACGCGATCCTCGCGATGCCCGAGTACAACAGGTTCTCCAAGGGCCTGTTCTCCTGGATCGGGTTCCGGACGGTGGTGGTGGCCCACCGCAACGAGACCCGGCAGGCGGGGCGCAGCCGGTGGACGTTCGGCAAGTTGTTCAACTACGCGTTCGACGGGCTGTTGTCGTTCAACAACCGACCGTTGCGGCTGGCGATCTACGGCGGCCTGTTCCTGACCCTGATCGCCGTGGGCTACATGGCCTGGGTGGTGGCGGACGCGGTGGAGAAGGGCATCGACGTGCCCGGCTACACCACCATCATCGTCAGCGTGATCGGGCTCGGTGGCATCCAGATGATGATCCTCGGCGTGATCGGTGAGTACATCGGCCGGATCTACTACGAGACCAAGCGTCGTCCGCACTATCTGGTGCAGGAGACGGAGCAGCCGGTCACCGGGACCGGCCGGATCCCCCGGCCGCGGTCCGGCGGGGAAGCGATGTCCGGCGACACCCCCTGAGCCGACAGGTCCGCCTCGGCGGTCCGGCGGCGCCGGACCGGCCGACCGGTCGTGGCCCCTCAGCCGGTGGGCCGAGGGGTTGATCGGCGAGGGCCGATCGACCACTCGACAGACAGTTTTTGCTGGTGGCGAGCGGTTGCTATGGTCGCCGCTATGCCGCACCTCGGCGGTGGGGAAGGGGACACGATGGGGCTGATGGACAAGCTCCGGGGTGAACTTGTCGACATCGTCGAGTGGCTGGACGACAGCCGGGACACGATCGTCTGGCGGTTCCCGCGGCACCAGAACGAGATCAAGATGGGTGCCCGACTGGTAGTCCGGGAATCGCAGACGGCCGTGTTCGTCAACGAGGGGAAGATCGCCGACGCGTTCCCACCCGGCACGTACACGCTGGAGACCCGCAACCTGCCGGTCCTGTCCACCCTCAAGGGCTGGAAGTACGGCTTCAACTCGCCGTTCAAGGCCGAGGTGTACTTCGTCAACACCCGGCAGTTCACCGACATGAAGTGGGGCACCCAGAACCCGGTGATCCTGCGCGACGCCGAGTTCGGCGTGGTGCGGGTCCGGGCGTTCGGCGCCTACGCCGCCCGGGTGGTGGACGCGCAGCGGCTGCTGCGCGAGCTGGTCGGCACCGACCCGCAGTTCCGCACCGAGGAGGTGCAGGAATACCTGCGTCAGTTGATCGTGGGACGGCTGGGCGGCGCGCTGGCCACGGCGGGCGTGCCGCTGCTGGACCTGGCCGCGCACCAGGATGCGATCGGCCGGCGACTGGCCGCGGTGCTGACTGCGGAACTGGCCGACGTGGGCATCGCGATCCCCACGTTCGTCATCGAGAACGTCTCCGTGCCGCCGGAGGTGGAGAAGGCCCTCGACAAGCGCACCGGCATGGGCGCGGTCGGCGACCTGGACCGGTACACCCGCTACCAGGCGGCGAACGCGCTGGAGGCGGCGGCGAACAATCCCGGTGGCCAGGCGGGTGCCGGCGTCGGGTTGGGCATGGGCATGGCGTTGGGCCAGCAGGCGGCCCGGTCCATGGCCGGCGGGGGTGGGCAGCCGCAGCCGGCGCCCGCGCAGTCCACCGGCGCCGAGCCGCCGCCGCTGCCGAACCAGACCCAGTGGTTCCTCGGCGTCGCCGGGCAGCGGCAGGGCCCGTACGACCTCGGTGGGCTGGCCGAGCAGGTGGGCGTGGGCACGCTGGGCCCGGACACGCTGGTCTGGCGGACCGGCATGGCGCAGTGGCAGCCCGCCGGACAGGTGCCGGAGTTGGCGGCGGTGCTGGCCAGCGTCCCGCCGCCGCTGCCACCGCAGTGAGCGGAACGGCCGTCTCCCCGCCCGCGTACCGGTGCGGGGGGTGTGGAGCCCGGGTCGAGTACGCGCCTGGCACGACGGTGCTGAGCTGCCCGTACTGCGGGCACCGGCAGGAGATCGCCGGGGCCGGCCGGGAGGTGCGGGAGCACGCGTACGCGGGGCTCGCCGCCCTGCCCCGCAAGCCGGCGGCGAACGTCGGCGCCCACACGTTCGTCTGCCCGGGCTGCGGCGCCCGCACCGACAGCGACGCGCTGGCCCAGCGCTGCCAGTTCTGCACCACCCCGCTGGTGTCCGACCCGGCGGCGATCGAGCTGATCGCGCCGGAGGCGGTACTGCCGTTCGCGGTCGACCACGCGGGGGTGCGGACGGCGCTGGCGCAGTGGTGCCGCAGCCGGTGGTTCGCGCCGAACAGCCTGAAGAAGATCAGCGAGGCGGAGACGCTGCGGGGCACCTACCTGCCGCACTGGACGTTCGACGCGCGGACCGTCTCGGCCTACCAGGGCCGGCGCGGCGAGCACTACTGGGTCACCCAGACCTACACGGTGACGGTCGACGGCCGGCCGCAGACCCGCACCCGTCAGGTGCGGCACACCAGGTGGTACCCGGCCGGCGGCACGGTCCGTCGGGACTTCGACGACGTGCTGGTGCCGGCCACGACGCACCTGCCCGCACCGCAGTTGGACACGCTTGCACCGTGGCCGCTGGGCGAGGCGGTCGCCTACCACGGGGACTACCTGGCCGGATACCACGCGCTGCGGTACGACACCGAGCCCGAGTCGGGGTTGACCGAGGCGAAGTCCCGGATGGCGCCGGTCATCGAGGGGGACTGCCGCTCGGACATCGGCGGCGACGAGCAGCAGGTGTCCACGGTGGACACCACCTACTCGGACGTGACGTACAAGCTTCTCCTGCTCCCGGTGTGGATCGCCGCCTACCTGCACGCCGGCAAGTCGTACCAGGTGCTGGTCAACGCGCGCACCGGCGAGGTCATCGGCGAGCGTCCGTACAGCGCCGGGAAGATCGCGGCGGCGGTGCTGGCCGCGCTGGCGCTGGTGGCGGCGATCGTGCTGGCGTACACGCTGACACGCTGACCGCAGCCGGCGTGCGGCCCCTCCCCCGGCGTGGGTAGAGGCCGCACGCGTGCTGGCTGTGAGCGCTCACATGACAGCTCCAGGGCTCGCCCGCCTGGAAGTTTCGGCGCCACGGCGATAGTTTCGGCCGGCATCCGCGCCGGCATCACCGCTGGTCGCGCGCCATCGCGGTGGGCTTCGCCGGCACTGCGGACGCCCCGCTCCCGCATAGCGACCAGTTGAACATGTTATCGATAACCTGCTATCTTTCGGCGCGGGAGCGAAGGGCACGCTCCCGCCACCCCGGTCAACCGGCAGGGCGCTGCGTGGACACACCACCGCGCCGCCGGCCGGTCGGTGACCAGTCCGGGCCGCTCCGCCGACGCAGGCTGACCACAGGCGGCCATCGGGCGAATCCGCCCCGGCCACGTGCCCAGCTTCCCGCCCTGTACGGGCGCCCCGGCATCGACGGAGGGCCCGGGCCCCGAACCGGCTCGCCGACGGCAGACGATCAAGGGCAAGGAGCACGCAATGGTGAAACGAACACCACTCTTCTCATCCATCGCCGCTGCCGCGGTTCTCCTCGCGGCCACCACCGGCGCGGCGCTGACCGGCGGGTTCGGCGCGACGGCGGAGGCCGCCACGAACGGCACGCTCGCGGCGACCGCCGGCTGCGGCAAGGCACCCACCCTCACCAGCGGGACGCGCACCATCTCCAGCGGCGGTCAGAACCGCAGCTACATCCTGCGGATCCCGGACGGGTACGACCGCAATCACCCCTACCGGTTGATCTTCGGCTTCCACTGGCTGAACGGCTCCGCGAACAACGTCGCCTCGGCCGGCTACTACGGCCTGCTGCCGCTGTCGAACAACAGCACGATCTTCGTCGCGCCGCAGGGCATCGACGCCGGCTGGGCCAACACCAACGGCCGGGACCTGACCCTCTTCGACGACATCTCCCGGCAGGTCGAGAACGACCTCTGCGTCGACACGAGCCAGCGCTTCGCGCTCGGCTGGAGCTACGGCGGGGCGATGAGCTACGCGGTGGCCTGCGCCCGGCCGACCGTGATCCGGGCGGTCACCGTGCTGTCCGGCGCCAACCTCAGCGGCTGCAACGGCGGCACCCAGCCGGTGCCCTACTTCGGCATCCACGGCATCTACGACAGCGTGCTGAACATCTCCGCCGGCCGGTCGCTGCGGGACACGTTCGTGCGCAACAACGGCTGCACCGCGCAGAGCCCGCGCGAGCCCAGCCGCGGCAGCCTCACCCACATCACCACCACCTACTCCGGCTGCCGGGCCGGCTATCCCGTGCAGTGGGCCGCCTTCGACGGCGACCACACCCCCAGCCCGGTCGACGGCTCACCCAGCCCCAACGACTCCCGGACGTGGACCTCGGCGGAGATCTGGCGGTTCTTCAGCCAGTTCGAGTCCACCACCACGCCGCCGCCCACCACCGCACCGCCGACGAGCCCGCCGCCCACCACCCCGCCGCCCACCACCGCACCGCCCACCACCCCGCCGCCGACCGGCCCCGGCGCCTGCGCCGCCACCTACCGCACCGTCAACACCTGGCCCGGCGGCTTCCAGGCCGAGGTGACCGTGGCCAACACCGGCACCGCCCCGATCACCGGCTGGACCGTACGGCTGACCCTCGCCGGGGGTCAGGCGATCAGCAGCCTCTGGAGCGGCGTCAACACGGGCACCACCGGCACCGTCAGCGTCCAGAACGCCCCCTACAACGGGTCGGTGGCACCGAACACCTCCACCACCTTCGGGTTCACCGCCACCGGTGACGGCACCACGCCGGCCGGCAACCTCAGCTGCGCCAGCTCCTGAGCCAGGACGTCGGGCCCGGAGCCTTTCCGGGCCCGGCGGACTGCTGGGGCCCGGCGGACTGCTGGGGCGGGCCGGCCGGCCCCGCGTCGGTCAACCACTGCGCGAGCTGCCGGCCGACCTCCGCGTCGAGCAGCGGCGCGGCGCGGGCGGCCAACGTGTCGAGCTCGGCCCGTCGGCCGGCGTCGAGCGACAGTTCGGGTCGAGGAGCACCACGCCAGCTCGCTCGACCATGGTCGCGGACGAGCCGGGTCACCTCGGCCCGGCCGCGCTCGGCCAACCGCCCGTCCGGGTCGAGGGTGAGCGTCAACGCCGCGCGCAGCGTGGTGTCGACGTCCCGGCCGCGCAGCAGCCGGAAACCAGCCCGGCGCAGCTCCACCCGGCCGTCGGCCAGCAACTCCCACGGCAGTTCCGGCGGCAGGGCACCGGCCACCGGGAGCAGCGCGACGGTCACCTCCCGGACCACCGCCGGAGACGGATCGCGTACGAACGGGACAAGGTCCTCCGCGACGACCGCGTCCAGCAGCCGCAACGCTCGGATCGCCTGGGCGCGAATCCGGGCCTGCCCACTGTCGAGCAACCGCCGCACCAGCGGCACGTCCACGGTGGAACCGATCTCGGCGAGGCCGGCGATGGCTCCCGTGTTCGGACGTCCGCCGCCCACCTCGACGCGGTAGTGCTCGTGGGCGTCGACGCCCTGCCGCCGGGCGGCGTCCCGGGCCACCGCCCGGACCAACGGCGCGTCGTCGTCCAGCCAGGCGACGACCTCCCCGTCCTGGCCGGCGCGCAGCAGCCCGGTCAGCGCGACCACCCGCGCTTCCGGCCGGGCCGAGCGGGCCAGCCGGCGCAGCACGTCGAGCCGCCGGGTCCACACCGCCTCCCGGCCGGCCGCCTCGGCCGCCCGGGCGCGGATGCGTACGTCCGGGTCCGTCTCGGCGAACGCCACCAGCTCCGCCAGCCGCAGCCATCCCTGCGCCGCGGCGACGTCGAACAGGAACCGACGCTCCCGGCGATCGTCCGAACCGAGCAGGTCCCGCCACACCGGCTCCCGCACGGCCCACAACGCCGCCCGGACCTGGATGGCCGCGAACCCGCCGCGTGCACGGCGGCCCAGCCGCATCGTCATCGGCAACGCCACCGGCAGGTACGCCGCCGGGTCCTCGCCGAGCAGGAGCGCCAGCCCGGCACGGGCCTGGTCCCGCACCGGCCGGGCCCAGTCGGTGGTCCGCAACACCAGGAACGGCAGCACCTCGGGGTACGGCCGGTCCAGCATCGCGGCGACGGCGCGGGCCCGCACCCGCCCGTCACCGTGGGTGCTGGCCAGGGCGGCCGTCACCGCTCCCGGTGACGCACCCGACAAACGCGCCGCGACCCGCCGGGAGGCGGACTCCTGGTACGGGCCGCGCCACGGCCCGTGCCGTGCGTGCTCATCAAGTCGCACCACCAGATCCGGCGCGCGACTCACCACCGCCAACGCCGACCGGCCGACCTCCGCACCGGCGGCGTCGGCTGCAAGCAACGCGTCGAAGAGCCGGTTCGACGCGTCCCACCCGCCCAGCGGAACGTCGCCGGCCGCGACGCGGACAGCTTCCAGCGGCCCGTCCGTCGCCGGCGGCGGGACCGGGCCGCCCTGCCTCCCTCTCGCCATCCGGCCATCCTGCCGGACGGCCGCACGCGGTTCCCGATCGGAGGGGCGCTGCGCTGCTGTCCCTCATCGGCACCCGGCTCGTGACGGTCGAGCACCACCGGCGGGCACGGGGTTTCCCGCTCCGGCTATCGTGCGGACGAAACGGCGAAACGGAACCCACCTGTGACACGACACGAAGATCCGGAGCGGATCGCCCGGACCCGCACCGTCACCGCTGACGCCCTTTTCACCAACCGGGCCGACCTGCGCGCCTACCCGCACCGGCTGCTGACGGTCGTGGCCAACGGCGTCGGCCTCGACGCGGTGTCCCAGGCCGTCGCCGCCGCCGAGTTCCTTGAGGCGTACGGCTGGGAGCTGGTCACCATGTCCGAATTCACGTCGATTCGCCTGGTCTGCGCGGTGATGCGGCGACGCTGACCGGACGTCGCCGTCACGGGCCAGGCTCGCCGGCGCCGCGACGCCGGCGAGCCACCTCACGGCAGCGTCAGCAACCGATCCGGCTGGACCCCACCGCGACGTCGTCGTACCAGAGGGTGTCGGCTCCGCCGCCGTAGCTCTCCCAGCCCAGCTTCAGGTCGGTGAGCTGCGGCCGCCAGGTGCGGTTGTACCACTGGCCGTCGATGTCGTGGGTCGGTACGCCGTCCGCGGTCAGCCCGGCGACGGCGGCGCCGTCCAGCCAGGTACGTAGCTGACCGGCCGATCCGTCCACCATGAACTCCAGGCACGCCCACCGGTTGGTGGGCAGCGGCACGCTCTGCGCGACCCCGGCCGGGCTCTGCTCGGGCAGCGTCGCGTCGTCGGAGGCGCGGTTCCACTGCAGGGCACCGTTCTGCCCGCCGAGCCGCAGGTCCTTGTTGCCGTCGGCGGCGTCGGCCATCGTGATCATGGTGGTGTGGTCGGTGGGCTGGGCGGTGGTGTGCCGCACCCAGATCCGGGCGTACCGCACATTGCCCACGCCGGCGAGGTTGGTCGTGGAGCGGATGAAGACGTGGTTGCAGTACCCGGCCGCGCCGTTGATCCGCACCGCCCGGCTGCCGCTGTGTGTGGTGGTCGTGTCGATGGTGGCCGTGCCGGCGCCGGAGCAGTCCGGGCTGACCACGGTCCAGTCACCGGACGGCGTGGGGCCGGTCTGGTTCTCGAAGCCGTCGCAGAGCACCGCACCGGCGCACCCGGCCGGCGGCGGAGTGGTCGGCGGGGCGCTCGTCGGTGGCGCGCTGGTCGGCGGGGCGCTGGTCGGCGGGGCGCTGGTCGGGGACGGTACGGCTCCGTTGCACGGCACGCCGTTGAGGCTGAACCCGGTCGGGGCGCCGCCACCGGAGCCGTACGTGCCCTGCACGCCGAACTCGGTGGAGCCGCCGGCCGGGATGCTGGCGTTGTACGACATGCTGCGGGCCGTGACCGTCGCCCCGGACTGACTGACCGTGGCGTTCCAGCCGCTGGTGACGCGCTCGTCCCCGGCGTACGTCCAGGTGACGGTCCAGCCGGAGACGGCGGTGTCGCCGGGGGAAACCTTGACGGCGGCGGTGAAGCCGCCGGGCCACTGGTTGGCCGTGTAGTCGACCCGGCAGCCCTGGGCGGCCGCGGCCGGGTCGGTGAGCAGGGCCGCTCCGGTCACGGTCACGGCGGCGGCGAGCGCGGCGACGGCCGCCACGGCTTGCGCGGAGCGGGCACGAAGATTCGTCATGGAAGGTCCTTCTGCCATCGAGCGGGACGGAGGCGACGCGGCGCGGCGATGCGCCACGGCGAGTTGTCGGTGCACAGCACCGACGTGCCCGGCTCGGGTGGACCTGTCAGCCGCCGACGGCCCGGTCACCCGGACCTCGGCGGCGCCCGCCCTCAATCTATTGAGCGACGCCTATCCAATCAAGCCTCGTCGCCCGTCGTGTCTCAGCTCTCGATCCAGCCGTGCGAACGGGCCAGGTCGACGAGCGCCTGCCGGACGGCCCCGATCTGCGCGCCGGTCAGCGACGGCACGCGCGCGATGAGCACCTCGGTGACCTCGGCGAAGAACTCCCGCGGGGACAGGACGTCACACAGGCCGTCGTCGTCGCCCGCCGCAGCGGTGCGGCCGGGTGTGCCCTCGCGCGGCGGTCGGGGCCCCGTCGCGGCTTCGAGGATGCGCAGCGAGGCGACCTTCAGACCTCGGCCGCTCGTCTCCACCTCGTACTCCACCCGCATCCCCGGATGCACGAGACCCCGCTGGTCCCCGAAGTCGTTGGCGTGGACGAAAACGTCCTCTCCGCCCTCGTCCGGGGCGATGAACCCGTACCCGCGTACGTCATCGAACCGGATGACCTTGCCCACCGACGCCACCACAACCACCTACTGCCACTCCGTCGAAAGTCACTGATGCACCACACTCTCCGCGCAGATTACCCGACGGGTTGTTCCTTCACGCGCACCTGAGCTGGGACCGATGGTCGACGCTGTCGAGCTGACGGCTGCGGTGCACTCAGGCGGCCGGCACCGACGACACGGTCTCGCGCAGGACTGTCCGGGCCCTCGCCGCCAGGCTCGACACGGGGACGTACGACCGGCCGCCGACGCCGAGCCACACCTTCACGACGAGGTTGCCGGTGCGGGCGTGCACCATGTACTCGGCGTACCTGACACCCGGCGTCGACAGCTTCGTGAACGCCTCGGCCTCGTCACCGACCCCGTCGACCGGCCCGGCCGGCATCATACCGGTGACCCGGGCGGTCGCCCCGTACAGCAGTCGGGCGTCCTCCACGGTGGCCGGGGTGGACGCCTCCACGCGCATGGTCGCCTGGAAACCGTCTGCCGTCCGCATCTCGAACAGGCACGCGGCTCCGGGCCGACCGACCGGCGGCTTCGGGTCGGTCCACCGCACCGTCAGGCCGAGGTCGGCAAGCACCTCGACATCGGTACGCCCGCACAGGTCCAGCCCTCGGCACGAAAGACCCGACCGCCCACAGGAGCCGTCGCGACCACGACGCCCGGTGCGGAGGTGGCCGTCCCGGGGGGTACGACATCCGGCACGGCGTCCCCTGCGGCGCATCCGGACACCGCCAGGCCGGACACGATCGCCATGACGGCGGGGCGGATCGACGCAGACATGATCATGACCATACCCGTCCCGTCCCGGCCGGCCCCGGTTCTGTCGCCCACCGCGGATAGCCTGCGGCCATGGTGCGCGCCGAACTGGATGAGTTGATCGTCGCCGACGCCGACGGGTTGCGCGGGTGGTTGTCCGCACATCACGCCACCTCCCCCGGCGTGTGGCTCGCCCTGACCCGCAAGGGTGGCACGGTCACCACGGTGACCTGGCAACAGGCGGTCGACGAGGCGCTCTGCTTCGGTTGGATCGACGGGCAGGCCCGCAAACGCGACCAGGAGAGTTCCTGGATCCGGTTCACCCCGCGCCGGCCCCGCAGTTCCTGGTCACAACGCAACGTCGCGCACGTGGCCCGGCTGGAGGCGCAGGGCCGGATGACGCCGGCGGGCCGGGCCGCGGTGGAGGCCGCGAAGGCGGACGGTCGGTGGGCGGCGGCGTACGCCCCGCCCTCGGAGACCGAGGCGCCGGCGGACCTGCTCGCCGCTGTCGCCGCCGATCCCGCCGCCCAGGCCATGTTCGACGTCCTCACCAGGACCAACCGGTTCGCTCTGGTCCACCGCCTCAACGCGGTCAAACGGGCGGAGACCCGGGAACGGAAGATCGGCGAGTTCGTCGCGATGCTGGCCCGTCAGGAGACGATCCATCCGCAGAAGGCCCGGCCGACCCACCTGCCGTGAACCCACCGTGGCCCGCCGGCCGAGCTCTGGGATCCTGGCGGGATGCGAACGCTCGGGTGGCCGTTCGAGTTCCGCGCACAGCCGTGGCCCTCGATCGCGAGCCACCTGCACGGTGCTCTCGACGGCAGTGCCGCCGGCAGAACGGTGCTGGACATCGTCGACAGCATCATCGCGACCGGGGCCGAGGCGCTCCTGGCGGGCACGACGTCGATGTTCGACGTCGTCGTCACCCCGAAACCGGTCACACCCGCGCCGGTCGACGTCGTCGTGGTCCGTCAGACCTACGGCACGGTCACGATCGAACACCTCACCCACACCGGCCGCAACGACCGCATCCAGCAACCCGCGCACGAGGGGGTCGCGTTGTTCTGGCAGTTCATGATCGAGAAGTTCGGCGTCCACCCCACCCCCACCGGCGCGCCACCCGACGGCCGTCCGTCGTAGCGGATCGACGAACGCGTCCGCGGACCGGGCACGGTGGCGCGGTGGTGGAGGTGGCCACGCCGGGACGAACGAGTCCCGCGCTACCGGCCCGGACGCGCCAGCCGGAGTTGAAGCGCCGGGAACCGGGGCTCGGTGAAGCCCAGAGACCGGTACAGGGCGGTCCCCTCACCTGTGGCATTCAGGTTGATGACCCGGGCCTCGGTCTCGTCGCGGAACCAGGCCAGCAGCGCCTCCAGGCACGCCCGCGCGTGGCCACGGCGACGGCACCGGGGGTCGGTGCTCATGTTGAACACGAGACCCTGCACCCCGCCCGGGTTGCCCGGTCCCGGGGCGTGCCGGTCGCACACCCCGGCCGCGCAGCTGACCACGCCGAGATCGTGCTGCTCGACGACGAAGGCGGCGAAGGTGTCCTCGTCGTCGAGCCGCTGGGTGAACCACGCCTCGGCCTTGTCCCGCCAGCCCGGGTCGGCCCCGGTGGCGAGCATCCCCATGTCCGAGAGCATGGCTTCCCGCAGACGGGTCAGTGCCGCGGCGTCCGCCGCCGTCGCCCGACGCACCAGCGGGGGTCCCTGTGTGTCGCTCATCCCCCCATGATCGACCCGTCGTGTCACCGGCCGACGGCGGGGCACTCCTCGGGCCCCGGTGTCATGGCCGGACCTGGATCAGTCGGCTCAGCCCGGGGGGCGCCCCACATGCGTGAGCCGTACGACGATGTTCCCGCCGGCGAGCCGGACGTCGCCAGGGTCAGGCGCTGCGCACGTCGGTCCCGCCGACGCGGACGCCCCCGCCGGCGGGTGACCGCTCGAACGGGATGCTCGTCCTCACCGTTGCGCTGTCAGACAACCACGCGAGAACGCGGCGGCCACAGCCGCCGCCGTTCCGTCGACCTTCGGCATCCGCAGATCCATGAGGATCACGTCGGGTCGGAGCGCTTTCGAACTCACGGGCCCGCTCACCGAGCCAATCCCGCAACTGCTGTTCCGCCTGGCCGATACCAGATGCCCACCACTCGCCCATCCGCTCAGCCTAGGCATGTGGCACCGTCCCGTAGGCTGTCGCCCGTGGCCGCGACGCGGAAGCCGGGTTCCTACGAAGTCCGCTATGCCCTGCGCTCGGCGCTCACCCTCCTGCTGCCGGCCCGTACAGGCCCGCGGTTCCCAACGCGTCGATCACATCGGTGACCGCCGGATGGCCGGGGACCAGCGTCTCCAGAGCGACGGCGAGGGACTCCCCCGGCTCCAGGTGCCGGTAGTGCTCGAAGCTGCGCACCAGGGAGAAAAGTTCCAACCGGGCCGCGCCGTCACGCCGCAACTGGTGCACCATCACCGGCGGCAGGAGATCGTAGACCTGTTCACGGAAGGCCGACTCGGTCATCCGTGGGACAGCGAGCAGCCGATCCACCAGCGCACGCTGGAGTTCGGCCGCCCCGTGGGCCGACCGCTTCGCGGAGGGCAGCCGGTCGGCGGGCGGTCGCGGTGCGGGAACGCGAACCACCGACAGTGCATCGGTCAGGTGGCGTTTCAGTGCCACGTAGGAACGGTGTCCGTGCGAGTCCGGCTTGATGATCGAGAAGTGGTCACCCGGCAGCACCCCCACCTCGGGGAAGACGCTCCTCGCCGAAACGGGCGTGACGACTGCGTCGCGGTCACCGGCGTACGCGACGATCAGGATCGGGCACGTGGCGGCCGTGACCTCGGTGGCGTGGATGACCTGGTTGACGACGATCCGGTGCGCGTCGGAGATGGCCTGGTTGAACGGCCGCAGCTCGCGCTCCTGGGGGTGCCGCCACAGGCCGCCCCGGCGCAGCAGCAGGGCCAGGTCGGATCCGGAGTTGGGACACGCGAACAGGACGATCCGTCGGATGCGGGCAAGCTCCGGCCCGGCTCCGGCCGCGAGGGTGCGGGCGAGCATCCGCTGCGCCACCAGACCGCCCTGGCTGTGCGTGACCAGAACAAGTGGGGATCGGTCGCCGAGGTCATGCGTCAGATAGGTGCGAAGACTGTCGGCGATGTCATTGATGTCGGGAATGCGGCGCAGCGGGTTCAGCGAGACGGGCGGGCTCGGGTATTCGAAGGTATAGGGGTCGACGAGCGTGAGGTCGGCGTCGGTCTCGATCAGCCGCAGAAACGGTGACCAGGTGGCCGCCGATGACAGAAACCCGTGCACGAACACGACTCCGAGGCGGTCGGACATAGCGACAACCTACCGTGGAAGGTCGAATTGCGGGAGCGTCCGAAGTGGGCTTGCGCGATATCCTGCTGCTTCCGGAATCGTCTCCGCGTACGACATGATGAGCGCGGGGACCGCATCGACGTGAGGAGACGCCGCTAGTGAGCCGATCGATCGACGACATCGGGTCGGACCTGGTAGACCTCACGGAGGTGACCCTTGCCGATCTGCCGACATACGACGGACGAATCCTCGCTCCCACCATGCGTCGACTACTGCGTCGCATTGACGATCCCGAAAGCATCACCAGCGGCTACAATCCGCAGCGCGTCGACTGAGATGCTCGGCCTGGGATGGGCAGTGACGGGCCCGTGAACAGACCGCCCCGCCAACACCGGCTCGACGAGCGGGACGTCAACGCGCTCTGCTCCGGTGGCGGTGACACGAACACGATCGCTCAGCTCCTCGCCGTCGAGCGGAGCTGGCGTCTCCTGCAACTGCGCGCCCTGCTGGACCTCGCCGGCCCCGACCACGACACCGGTCCGCTCCCGTCCGTCCAAGCAGCCTGGGACCTGCTCACCGAGGCGGAACGGCACGACCCGGCCACCATCGACGACCTACTGCTGCATCCCCAGGCGGGCGTCTGGGCGGGTTACACGTTGCGGCGGCTGCGTGGTGCCGCCCACTCCGCGGCGCCGCTCTGGGTCGACCTCGGCTACCTGCACTCCCTCGCCGCCGCGGCGGCCCTGCGTGCCGGCATCGACTTCCGCATGACCGTGCCGGTCCGCGACGGCCATGCCGTGCTGCCGACCCTCGGTGCCGTGCCCGTGCCGGGGGCGTCCCGGTGGGACAGCACGGAGGTACGCGGGTCCGCCGGCCGCGGCGTCGTCAGCACGCCTGCGGGCGCGGTGCCGGTCGGCGGCGACGGCTGGGAGGCCATGCCCACCGTGCGGGTCGAGGCCGGCGGGCACACCCTCGCGGTACGGCTGGACTGCCTCGACCCGTACCGCAACCTGCGAGCCCCGACGCCGCCCCGGGCGCTGGACGAAGCGAAGCTCGGTCTCTGGCGCAGCCTGCTCGCCCAGGCGTGGCGGTTGCTCGTCGAGACCAACCCGGCGCTGGCGTCACCCATGACCCGTGGGCTCTTCTCGGTGGTGCCGCAACCGCCGGCGGAGCGGTTCCGCACGATGAGCGCCTCCGCCGGTGACGCCTTCGGCAGCATGATCATGTCGGAGCCGCGCGACGCCACCGAACTCGCGGTGACGCTGGTGCACGAGTTCCAACACATCAAGCTCGGCGCTCTCCTGCACCTGGCTCCGTTGCACACCGGCGAACCCGCCCGGCGGCTGTACGCGCCGTGGCGCGACGACCCCCGGCCGCTCGGTGGCCTGTTGCAGGGGGTGTACGCCTTCGCGGGCATCACCGAGTTCTGGCGAACGGCACGCCACCGCGCCCTGGACGACGCCGCCGCGCTGGCGCACTTCGAGTTCGCCCGGTGGCGCCAGCAGGTGTGCACCGTACTCGATCTGATGGGGCGGTTGCCGCAGCTCACCGAGGTCGGTCGCCGGCTTGTCGCCGGTCTCACCGCGACCGCGAACCGATGGCAGGCCGACCACGTCCCCGATCAGCCGCTCGCCGCCGCCCACGACACCGTGGCCGACCATCGGGCCCGGTGGCGGCTTCATCACCTCCGACCCGCGGCCGAGGTGGTCGCCGCCTGCGCGGATTCCTGGATGGCCGGTGCCGAACGGCCGGACCTGCCCGCCGGCGCGCCAACGGTGGAAGCCGAACCGAACGCCCGAGGGCTCGACGCGCGAGCGGTCCTGGAACTCTGGCGCCTGACCGACGCCGCCGGATTCGCACGCCTTCAGGCGGAGCCGGCCGAGATCGGCACGCGGGTGACGGGTGCCCGCCCCGCCGACCTGGCCCTCGTGGCTGGTGATCGGGACACCGCGTGGCGCGGATATCTGCACGAGTTGTCGGCGGATTCCGACCGCCCCGGCGCCTGGGCCGGGCTCGGGCTGCTCCTGACCCGCACCCGGCCTGGCCCGGCAGCGGATGCGCTGCGAGACCGGCCTGAGCTGGTGCGGGCCCTGCACCGCGCGGTACGTGACCGCGGCGGTGAAGCCGATCCGGTGGAACTCGCCGGCTGGATCGGACCGCGATGACTGCCTACAGCGGCAGCGGTTCCATGTCGCAGTTGGCCCGCCGGTCCAGGTCCACCGCGGCCGCCGTCGCCGGGTGGTCGTCGCCGAGAACTCGCCGGAACTGGGCCACCGTCGTCGTGTGCAGCTCCGCGGACTCCTGCTCGCGGCCCAGTTTGAGCAGGTCCATGGCCAGGTTGCCGTAGCCGGCCAGAGTGGTCGGATGCTCTGGGCCCAGGACCCGCCGCAGCCGCTCGGTCGCGTCGACGTCCCGCTCGTACGCCTGCGCGTACTGCCCCTCGGCATAGAGGTCGCTCGCAAGGTTGAGCGCCACGGCGAGGGCGAGCGGATGGTCGTCGCCGAGTTGCTCCCGTAGCTGGGCGAAGCCCTCCTCGTCCATCTGCCGGGCCTGCGCCACCCGGCCACGCAGCCGCTCGGTGACCGCCCAGTTGAGCCGGGCGGCGATGGTGTGCGGGTGCCTGTCGTTGTCGCGCAGCAGCCGCCGGTAGCTGGCGTACACGTGCTCGCCCAGTTCGGCGGCGCCGTCGAGGTCGCCGGTCTCCCGCAGGTCGGTGGAAAGGGTCAGGGAGGCGGCGATCGTGTCCGGGTGGTCCTCGCCGTAGCGGCGCAGGAAGCCGTCGCGGACCTCACCGGCGATGCGGCGGGCCCCCTGGTGGTCGCCGGCCGTGCGCAGTGCCACCGCCAGTGACCGCAACGCCCGCAGGGTCTGCGGGTGGCCCGGGCTGAGCCGGTGTCGCAGTTGGTCGGCCACCGCCTGCGCCTCGGCGCGCGCCCCCACGTAGTCGCCGAGTTCACGCCGGTTGGTGATCAGGCTACGGGTGCTCTCCAGGGTGATCGGATGGTCCTCGCCGTAGAGATCGATTCGCAGCCGCCGGTTCTGCTCGTCGATCTGGTAGGCCCGCTTCAGGTCACCGCACAGCCGCAGGCTCACCGCCAGGTTGTGGGCCGCCGTGATGGTCTCCACGTCGTCGGGTCCCAGGGCGCGCACGTGCCGCTGATAGATCTCCTCGGCGAGGTCCAGGGCGCCCTGGAAGTCCCCGGCCACCCGGCGGTCGGCGGCAACCGCGCCGAGGGCGCGCAGGATGTCCTCGTTGTCCTCCTCCACGGTCTCCTGGTAGGTGGCGAGCACCTCCTGGTTGAGGCGGGCAGCCTCCTCGAACCGACCGAGGACGAACAGCAGCCACCCCATCCAGTGGCCCATCCGCAGCGTGGACGGGTCCGCAGCGCCCAACTGGTCACGCCGGGCGTCGTAGGCTCGCTCGGCCAGGTCGAACGCGGCCTGGTGGTCGCCCCACCAGTAGAGATAGCGGGAGATGTTATCGACGAGTTGCTGCACCCACGGGTCGGTGGACCGGAACGCCTGGGCCGCCATGGCGTGCGGGTACAGATCGGCGTAGACGCGCCAGCCGTCCGGCGAATTCGGATCGTTCGGGTCGCCGTCGGCGAGCATCAGGTGCGCGCTGTGCCGCAACGCTTCCTGCTCGGCGTCGTCGAGCCGGTCGACGAGCACCGCCTGGACCAGCCGGTGCATCTGAATCGAGTTGGTCCGGTGGTCGATCTTGGCCAGGGCAAACCTGTTGATCTCACGGATGGCCCGGTTGAGCCGCATCGGATCGCGCCGCACCCGGTCGAGTTCCGGGTGGACGTTGCCGGATCGCCCACGGTTGAACAAGGTACGGGGGATGGGCTCCGGGGCGAGGAACGAACACACCTGCAGGAGTAGCAGCGCGCCAGGGCTGGAGTCGGCCAGGCGGTCGAGGGACACGTTCCAGGCGGCGGCGACCGGCAACTGGTAGTCAAGCGACACCGACGCCCTGAGCAGTTCGATCCGCTTCTCCTCGAACAGCCGCAGGTATTCGTCGGTGGGCATGCCGGTCTCGGCGAGCCATGCCGCCGCCTGGTCCAGTGCCAGCGGAAGGTCACCGAGAGCATCGGCCAGTCGATCGGCGTCCTCCTCGCTGAGTTCCGGGCCACGGCGACGGAGCAGAGCGACGCTCTCCTGCCGGGCGAACACGTCCACCTCCAGCTGGCGGGCCAGGGTCGACCACTGCGGGTTGCGGGAGGTGACCATGATGCGACCGGGCCCCCCGTTGGGGAAGTACCGCCGCACCGCCTCCGGGCTCTCCGCGTTATCGAAGATCAAAAGCCAGTTCGCGTACGGCTGCCCCAGCCGCAGCGCCTCCCGCACGGCCGGCACGGCGGCGTTGGCCTCCAGTCCCACGGGCAGATGCAGGCGCTGAGCGAGTTCGACAAGCGCGTTGCCGATCTGGGCCGCGCGTTCCGACGGGATCCACCAGACCACGTCGTACTCGTCCTGGTGCCGGTAGACGTACTCGATCGCCAACTGCGACTTGCCGACCCCGCCCATGCCGTGCAGCGCGTGCGGTAGCACCGCCGTCACGCCTCCACGCATCTGCTCGTGCAGGTGCACCAGTAGCGACTCGCGACCGGTGAAGTTGGGATTGCGAGGTGGGACGCTGCCCCAGATGGCGGGCGCGCCGGCCGGCGTCCTCTGCGAGACCACATCCACCACGCTGCTCGACACGACTGGCGCTCCTTCTGACGTCCGGTCAAGGTTGGCCGCCGCCATCGCCTCACCAGGCGGGTCGGCCGTAGGGCTCGACGGCGTTTCCGCGTCGATACCGAGCGCCTCGTGCAGATGGCGGGCGCGGGTGAGGTAACGGCCGGACAGGGCGTGGAGCACGGCCTGTTCGACACGTATGAAGGGGGCGGTCTCCGGGGTCACCGGGGGCACCGGTGTGTCGTCCGGGTCGTCGAGCATCCGGCTGAGCCCGCGGACCGCCGGGACCATCGGCCCCAGTTGCTCGTCGACCACCCGCAGCACCCGTACCGTGTCCGCGCGGCGCCCGGCCGCGAGCAACTCCTCGCGAACTCCCCGGTGGAACTCGTAGGTGACCTCGGCGCTCTCGGCCGTCGACACCGCGGCGGCCACCGGGTGCAGCAGTTCACCGTTGAGGATCTCGGACAGGTGCGACGTCTGCGCATCCGGGATCAGGGCCCGCTGTACCCACCTCATCACGGCCAGGTTGAGCGGAGCGGCGGCGAGCTGCGTGGCGAGCGTGACAGCGGTCGGCGTGGCCCATGCGGTGAACTGCCGCACCCGCGTCTGCGCGGACGGCGCCACCTGCGACGGGGGCGGCACGACGGTGGCCGGGAGCCGGGTGTCCGCCAGCACCGCGGGCAGGTGCGCCTCGCCGCCGGTGAGCAGCCCGGCCCAGGCGGAGAGCCAGCGGGGGTCGAGTTCGAGCACGGGCACCGGTACGGGGTCGCCGCCCTCGGGGCAGGGCTCGTCGAGGACATCCGGCACCGGGTGGTGCGCCTCCCACGCGAGATCGGCGTTCGCCACACCGCCGGACGAGGTCTGCGACATCCGCAACCGCCGGGGTCGGATGCCGGTCCGGTACCACTGCAGTTGGGGCAGGAGGTGCACTATGGCGACCGGCGCTCGGCGCCCCCAGGCTCCGAGCAGCGCCGGCATCGTCCCGGCATGCCAGGCCGCGCCGGCGCCGTCGGACAGGACCAGCACGATTCGCCCGTCGGTGGCCACCTGCCCGGCCAGGTCGGCCGGACCCGTCTCGGCGGAGTCGAACGGGACCACCTCGACGCCACTGAAACCCTGGTGGTCGCGCAACGCGGTCACCACGCCGTCGACGGTGTCATGCCATACCGCCATCGACCGGCCGGCATCGACAAGCACCGTCACGCCCCACCTGGCCGCCGACCCGGGTAGGGCACCGGGCAGCCGCCGCAGCGCCTGGGAGACCGCGTCCCGGGCGCCCTCGGCCTCACCCCGGCTCACCAACCCTCCCCGGTCCCTGGACCAGCGGGAGCGCCCAGCGCGTCGGGCCGGCGTTCCGGGTCGTCCCAGAGGATCGTCAGATGGTGGCCGATGTGGCCGTCGCGCGACGACGGGTCGAGCTGGAGCGCCTGGTGCCGCAACTCCTGGGCACGCATCGGCAACTGCCCCAGCCCTCCGTCGCCCACCAGCCCGCTGACCGCTTCCCGGAACTCGGCGCTTGTGCAGTCACCCCGGTGCCAGATGATCACCGGTAACCCGGCCCGCAGGGCCGCTTCGATCTCCTGCTGGCCGGTTTCACCGTGCCGCGTCGGTGGCTCACTGAGCACGAGTGACACCACCCGGTCGTCCGCTTTGAGCTCCGACTCGAGCCGGGTGAAGTAGTCCTTGCCGCCGGGATGGCTCCAGAAGACGACACTGTGGGCGGGAGCCGCGAGCAGTTGCCGCCAGCGCTGATGCCAGGCACGGTGCCAACGCCGGGTGCGCAGCCGTTCCAGGCTACGAACCACCACGGGATAGTCCATGGCCAACGCGATCGGCCGCGAACTGCCGGATTCCTTACGCCAGCGGTCCACCCCGAGATTGAGCAGTTCCCATGGCAGGACGAATTCGACCACGACGGTGCCTGTCCGGTCCGACCATTCGATCTCCATCTGCTCGATCACCCGCTCCACCTCACGTTCCAGGTCGTCGAGGTGGACCAGGCGGGGCTCGCCCTGCCGGGAGTGCCAGGAGTCCGCGCCGTACCACTGACGGAAATGCGACAGCGCGTACGTGTCGTCGCCACCGGCCGGATCCAGGTGCGGCTCGACCTGAACAACCAGATAGGCCGTGGTGCCCATCGGCTGTTCGCCACCGCGGTGCAGGTGTGCCCGTCGATCCTCCAGTTGCGAGGTGAGCCCTTGGCCGGTGGCCAGCCGACTGTTGCGCAGCCGGATCCACCGGGCGTCCTGCGGGTCGACCTGGTCCTCGAGCAACGCCAGGAAGGCCATGCTGGGCGGCAGGCCGTCCGGGCCGGCGTTCTGCCCGGCCAGGTGGACGAACGCCTGCCAGGCGTCGGCACACCACGGGGGCGGCCCGGGCGAACGGTGCTCGGTCGCGCGTTGGTAGAGAACGGTCAGGTTGGTCGGCACGAGATTGCGCAACAGCGGAGAAAGTCGGTCCCAGTCCTCTTCGGTCAGGACCTCGACCGCCTCCCACTCGTCCCGCAGGCGCTGCAACCGGATCACGTCCTCCGTGCCCGGCTCCAGGTGCTCGACCGTCTCCACCAGGATCTGAAGTCCGTCGGCGCGCCTGCTGCAGGCATGCACCAGTTCGACCATCTGAAGCCGCAACTCGGGGTGCTCACGCAGTGAGAAGGAACCGAGGCGATCCTGGAGCTGTTCGACGAGGAGCTGACGGCTGGTTTGACCCCGCATCAGCCGGGTGTGTTCGAGCACGCCGACGAGCACCGTCTGAATCCGGTGCCGCACCTGATTACCGCTGGTCTGCGCAGTCTTCATATACTCACAGGTTCAAGGCATGGCGTTTCGGGCCCGGACAGGTCCCGGTCGACACAGGCTACCGTCTGACGGTCCCCGACGGGACCTGGGACCACGATCGGAAAAGCGTTACACCTATTGAGCTGAACGGATGCGGCAGGCCGGTGGTGGCCGACGACGTCAGCCGCGGGGCACGACCGCCATGAGCCATCGAGCGGAAATTTCACCGAGCTCCGCCTGAACTACGACCCGCACCTCCCGGCGGAGGTCACCGAACACGCGTCGGGAATTCGCCTCTACCTGCGACCGACGTTACGCGAGGACGGCTCACGCTTACCGCCGAAATAGACGTCGACCTCCTCCGCCAGGTGTTCAATATCCAGCCGGCGGGCACGCCGCGTGCGATCACCGAAGAACTCGCCACGGTGGATGACACCGCAGCGTCCGCCCACCGTGCCGTCGACGCATTCGCCGATCACCATCCGCCCTTCGACGACCTCGGCTTCCTCCACCGGCGGTGGACGTGGGACGCCTTCACCAGCCGTCGCCCGTGGGCAGAGCGACCCCGGTTGGCGCAACTAACAGTTTGGGAGTGACTAGTGCCTTGACCACGAAGGTTCGCGGTGTTGGGGTCAGGCTGCGAGGGCGGCGGGTTGGCCCCAGCGTCGTTGGC
>NZ_JBNCKZ010000029.1:0-38735 GCF_049841795.1 Micromonospora sp. DT31
GGTCGCCTCCCGCGGACTGATCCCGAAGAACTCCGCATCGAACAGATCCGCATCGTGCAGGAACCCACCGTGACGGGTGTAGGAGGTACCCCGGTGGTCCGGATCGTCGTGGAACAGGTTCTCCAGATCCCAACCCCGGTTCGTCGGGAACTCGCTGACCGCGTCGGTCCCACCGGCGACCAGGTCCCAGAGGTCGTCGGCGTCCCGGACCCCACCCGGGAACCGACACCCCACACCGACGATCGCGATCGGCTCTCGCCGGGCCTCCTCGGTGGCCCGTAGCCGCTGCCGGGTCTGGTGCAGCTCCGCGGTGACGCGCTTGAGGTACTCGCGCAGCTTCTCGTCCTCGGCCATCGGGGTTCTCCTTCGTCGATGTTTCGACTGCGCTTACTGCGGCTGCGGAACGAACGCGGCAGCCACCGCCGCCAGCGGACGGGCACTGGCGAGGTCGTACACCGACGGTCCGACCCAGCCGCTCTGCCGAAGCAGTTCGAGTACGCGGGGAATGTTCAGCACCCGGCCGCCGGCCTCGACATAGCTGCGCGCCAGATCCACCCCGGACAGGCCGTTGACGGCCCGCACGGACTCGTACAGCAGATGCTCGGTCTCGTGCATCGGCGCCCGGGCCGGCCCGTCCCGCCCGTCACCGGTGAGCGCGGCGTCCACCGCCGCCCAGGACCCGGCGTCGTCGGGGTCGGCCGGCGCCTGCCGGCACACCACGAACCGGTCGGGGCAACGGACCCGGTCCAGGTCGTACATCGCGGCGAGGACGTGTCCACGCAGCACCGCCGGGGTGACCGCCGGGTCGGTGGCGAACACGTACCCGGTCAGCTCACCGTCGGCGGCGAACGCCGCCGCCGACACGACCCCGGGCACCGCCGCCAGGCAACCGGCGACCGCCGACGGGGACACCGGCGTACGGTCCACCGTCACCGTGTCCGGCGGATGGGCCGGCGGGGTGTCGAAGCCGGCGAGGGCAGCCACGTCGGCCAGCCGCAACGGGGTCTCGTCGTCGGCCTGGGTGACGAGGAGACGTTCCAGCCCTCGCAGGAACCGGACGACGTCCTCGCGGTCCATCACCGACGCCCGCACGCTGAGCGTCGCGGTGAGACTGTCCTGCCACTCGTGCACCCGCAGGTACGAGTCGTTCTCCAGGTGCGCCCAGTTGACCGGCTCGGCGTTCCAGGTCAGCAACGTCCGTGTACCACCGCGCGACGTGGCGCCACGCTGGATGTAGTTGAACGCGTTCGCCACCCGCAGCGGCAGGCCACGCTCGGCACTGTGCCGGGCGACCAGCGTCACCGCCTCGTCGTACGACGAGTACGAGTGGGTCAGGGCCTGGCCGGCCCGGTCGGTGGTGCGCTGGACCAGTTCGTCGAAGGTGGGGCCGTCGTCGCACGGCACGTCGACGATGACCGGCTGGAACAGGCAGGTCAGCAGGTCGGCGTGCTGGCGGGAGTCACGGTTGCCGGCGTAGGTGGTGAAGAAGACGCGGTCGCTCGCGGTGTAGGCCGCCATCAACGCGGTGTAGGCGGCGGTGCACACCAGCGACGGCCAGGTCTGGTAGCGGGCCGCCAACCGCCTGGCGGCGGCGACCGCGGCCGGCGACGACAGGGAGGCGCTGTACGCGCCGGCCACGTCCCGCCGACGGCGGCCGAACAGGTCTGCGGGAATCCGTTCGAGCACGGCGGACCAGTGCTCCATGGCCTGCCTGTGGACCCGCCGGGCCGGTGCCGTCGCCTCGTACCGGGCCAGGTCCACCGGGTGCTGGCGCACCGGCGGCAGGTTGACCGGCCGGTGCGCCAACACCGCGGTGTGGAGTTCGTGGAACTCGCGCTTGATCGCCTCCAGGCTCCAGTCGTCGACCGCGACGTGGTTGCCGGTCACCACAAGCATCCGCGGCACCTGCCCGGACGTGATGACGCAGGCCCGGAACGGCCACTCCTCGTCGAGGCGGAACTGGGCGGCGATCTGTTCGTTTATGACGTCGGCCGGTCGGGCCGATCCCGGGCCGGCCTCCCGGAGGACCAGCGGCACCGACATCGGCGGGCTGACCCGCTGCACCGGCCCGTCCGTGCCCTCCCAGTGCAGCGTGGTCCGCAGCGCCTCGTGCCGGCGTACCAGCGCGTCCAGCGCCGTCCGCAGCGTGTCCACCGTGGAGCCGGCCGGCGGTTCGTAACTCAGTGAGATGTTCAGTTCGTGTTTGGCACCCAGGGGCAGATGGTGGTGGTTCAGCCAGACGTACTGCTGTCCCCAACACAACCTCGCGGAGCGTTCGCCGGCCACGCGGTCAGCCGTTCCCGTCCGCGGCGGCCAGTCGCCGCGCCAGCAGGCGTACCGTCGCATCCTCCAGCAGCGCGGTCACCGGCACGGCCAGTTGCAACTCCTTGCGGATCCGGGCGATCAGTTCGATCGCCACGATCGAGTCGCCACCGAGCCGGTAGAAGTCGTCGTCGACGCCCACCCGCTCCAGGCGCAGCACCTCGGCCCACACGTCGGCGAGGGTGGTCTCCAGGCCCTCGGCGGGAGCGACGTACGGGATACCGAGCGCCGGACGTGGGTCGCGCTGACCCCCGCCGGTGGCGTCGACGGTCTCCGCCGCCGACGGACGGATCACCCACTGGGCGAGCCGGTCCGTCAACGGCCCGGTCGATATAACCAGGTGGGTGACGTCGTCCGGCGCGGCGAGGGCCCGTTCGAATACGTCCACGCCCTCCGGCGGAGTCATCTCGAACACCGCTGTCGACCCGTGGGCGCCGCCGGTGCGCCAGGCATCCCAGTCGATGGTCAGCCAGTCTCCGCCGCCGGCGCCCCGGTTCGCCTGCGTGTAGGCGTCGAGTGCGGCGTTGGCGGCGGCGTAGGGCCCCAGGGAGATCCCGCCCAGCACGGTCGACAGGGAGGAGAGGGTGATCCGGCGGCGTACCGGCTGCCCGTCGAGCACCCGCTCCAGCACGTGGAAACCGTGCACCTTGGCGGCGTCGTGGGCGTCGCTGACCGAACGGTCGAGCAGGTGGGCCGGCCCGAAGTAGTCGGAGTGCTGCACGCCCGCGCCGTGGATCACCATGTCGATCCCACCGAATCGGTCCCGCGCCGCGCTCACCACGGCGGCCATGGCCTCGACGTCGGCGACGTCCGCCGACACGGCGAGTACCTCGGCGCCCCGCTTCTCCAGCTCCAGCGCCCGGGCGACGTACCGCGCCGCGCGGTCGGTCGCCGGGTCGGCCGTCTCCAGGTACGCCTGCCACTGGGCGCGGGGCGGGAGCGGCGACCGGGTGGTGAGTACCAGCCGGCAGCCGCGCCGCTCGGCGAGGTGTTGGGCGAGAATCAGTCCGACGCTGCCGAGACCGCCGGTGATGAGCACCGTCGACCCGGGGGCGACGGTCTCGTCGTCGGGTCCGGGAAGGGCCAGTGGCTGGGGCTCGTAGGCGCGCAGCCAACGCTGGCCGCCCCGCCACGCGACCGGTCCGGCGTGGACGGTGACGGCCTCGGCCAGCACCTGCCGGGCCGTGTGGGCGAGTCGGTCCCGGCGTCGTTGCGTCGCCACGTCCACGTCGACGTGGCGGCACCGCAGGTCCGGGTTCTCCTGGGCCAGCACGGGCGCCAGACCGACGAGGGTGGCGTGTTCCGGGTGCCGCAGGTCGTCACCGGACACGCCGACCGCGCCGTCGGTGAGCAGAACCAGTTCCACCGGCTGGCCACGCAGGTCGTCGAGGGCGGCGGCGAGGGCGAGCACGGACGCGGAGCCGTGGGCCCGCGCGTCGTCGAAGTGTCCGATCGGGTCGTCCGGCCCGCGCGCACCGTCGGGGGCGGCCAGGCTGAAGCCGTGTACGAGGGTCCGTGGTGCCATCAGCAGACCGCCGAGCACCTGGGCGAGGTCCTCCCGGTGGTCCGGGCGGACGGTGAAGTCGCCGGTCTCGGTGCGGGCGAAGCCGGTCCCCGGCCGCACGACCGTGACGTCCGCGCCGGTCTCCCGCAGGTGCCCGGCCAGGGCCTCCCCACCGGACTCGGCGGCGAACACCAGCCATGGTCCAGCCGCCCGCAACTGGTCGGCCAGGTCGGGCACGGCCACGCTCTGCCGGCGCCAGGACGGCAGGTACGTCCACTGGCCCGGGTCGCTGGCCTTGCCGCTGGCCGTGGCCGACCGGTTGGTGGCCGGGGACGCGTCGACCCAGTAGCGGGACCGCTGGAACGGATAGGTGGGCAGCGGCACCCGCAACGGCTGGTCGTCGTGCAGGGCCGCCCAGTCGACCACCGCGCCGGCCTGCCACAGTCGTGCCACGGAGGCGAGCAGCCACTGTGCCGCCCCCTGGTCACCGGCCGGGCCGAGTTCGACCTCGACCGGCGCGACACCCGCCGGTGCCGCGCTCAGCGTGCCGCCGACCGACGACCCGTTGACGCGGACCAGGCGTACCCGCAGCCGCAGCAGCGCGTCGACCAGCGCGCCCACCGCCATCTCGGCGACCGGGCGGTCGTCGTCCTCGACCGGGGGCCGGGCGGGGCCGGAGGAACCGAGCCGCCGCGCCGCCTCCCGCAGTTCCCGCCACCATGATTCGTGAGCGCCGGCCGGATCAGGGGTGGACAAGGCGATCGGGGCGTCGGTCAGGTCGGACTCACCGATGATCCACCGGCCCGGGTCGGCCAGCGCCAGCTCGGCGTCGTCGTAGTCGTCACACACCACCGCCCAGCGCATGCTGAACGTGGTCCGGGACTGCTGCAACGTGTACGCGACGTCGGCCAGGTCGGCCTCGCGTGACGTCTCCAGGTGCCGGCCGAGCTGCTCGACCGCCGCGTACAGCGCCGTCAGGCTCCGCGCGGAGTGCAGCAGCAGGTGGGGGCCGGGGCGGGCGGGACGCTGCTCCCGCGCCGGCGCCTCCTCCAGCACCACGTGCGCGTTCGTGCCGCCGAAGCCGAACGAGCTGACGCCGGCCCGACGCGGGTGGTCGCCGTCGGGCCAGGGCCGGGCCTCGGGCAGGACGACGAACCGGTCCCGTGCGGCGGCGAGGGTGGGATTGGGGTTCTGAAAGTTCGCGGTGCCGGGCAACACGCGGTTGCGCAGGGCGAGGCTGGTGCGGATCAGGCCGGTGACGCCGGAAGCCCGGTCCAGGTGCCCGATGCTCGGCTTGAGCGCGCCGAGGACGGTCGGCCGGGCGGGCGGACGCTGGAACACCCGGCTCAGGGCGGCCAGCTCGATCGAGTCGCCGAGCTGGGTGCCGGTGGCGTGACACTCCACGTACCCGATCGTCTCCGGTTTGACGTCGGCCACTCCGAGCGCGAGCTCGATCACCTCGGACTGGCCGTCGACCCCGGGCGCGGTGTAGCCGGCGCAGGCCCGCCCGTCGTTGTTGGTGGCCGAGCCGAGGATGACGGCGTGGATCGGGTCGCCGTCGGCGAGCGCTTCGGTCATCCGCTTGAGGGTCACGACGGCGACACCGTTGCCGAGGACGGTGCCGTTGGCGGCGGCGTCGAAGCTGCGCACCCGCCCGTCCGGGGTGGTGATGCCGCCCTCCTCGAACCGGTAGCCGGCCGGCTGCGGCAGGTCGATGTACGCGCCGCCGGCCAGGGCCAGGTCGCTCTCGAAGTTGATCAGACTCTGCACGGCCAGGTGGACCGCGACCAGGGAGGTGGAACAGAAGGTCTGGATGGTGACGCTCGGGCCGCGCAGGTCGAGCTTGTACGACACCATCGACGACAGCGAGTCGCGTTCGTTCCCGACGGCGAGCAGCAGTTGGCCGCCGGGCTCGTTCTCCAGCCGGTCGCGTACGTGCAACAGGTAGTCGGGGAAGCCGCAGCCGGCGAAGACCCCCACCTTGCCCGGCACGACGGCGGGCGCGTACCCGGCGGACTCCAGTGCCTCCCAGGAGCATTCGAGAAAGACCCGGTGCTGCGGGTCCATGCTCTCCGCCTCCCGGCGGCTGAAGCCGAACATGGAGGCGTCGAACTGGTCGATGGCGTCGAGCGGGGCCGCCCACCGGACGTAGCTGGGGTTGGCCAGGTCGGCCGGGCTGACCCCGGCCGCCGTCAGTTCCTCGTCGTCGACCAGGCGCAGGCCGGCGCGACCGTCGATGAGGTTGGTCCACAGCTCGTCGACCCCACCGGCGCCGGGAAACCGGCCCGACATGCCGATGATCGCGACGGCGGACTCGTAGTCGTTGTCGATCACGCCGATCTCCCGCCCTGCAGGCTCTCACGTCGTTTCTGGACCCGGGATCGTTGCTGTCGTGCCCGTTCGGCCGCAGGGCTGGCCGGCTCCGCGTCCGGATCGGAAGCGGGGGCGGTCGTGGGGACGGCGGTGACGGCCAGCGCGGCGACCGTGGGGGCCTGGTAGAGGATGTGCGCCGGGAGTTGCGCCAGGTTCAGCGCCCGTCGCACGGTGTCCACGATCCCCACGCCGATCAGCGACGTGCCGCCCAGTTCGAAGAAGTTGTCGTGCACGCCGACCTTCTCCAGACCGAGGGCTTCGGCCCAGATCTCGGCGATGGTCCGCTCGGCCGGCGTCTGCGGTGCCGCGTACTGGGTGGAGAGGTCCGGCCGTGGATGGCGATCGGTGCCCCGGACCTGCTGAGCCGCGTCCTGCATCTGGCTGAGGCTGTAGTCAGCGCTGCGCTCCACCAGCGCGGCGAAGTCCTGGGTGGAGACCACCACATGGGCAAGACCGCTGTTCAACGTCCGCAGCAGGGCGCGCCAGCCCTCGTCGTACGTGATGCCGAAGTGCGCGCGGTGGCGTTGCAGGAATTCGCGGACTCCCGGTTCGTAGCCGTTGAGCCCGGAGGCCCAACCGTTCCACAGCCATTCGCCCCAGCCGATCGACACCACCCGCGTTTCGGGCAGGGCGTCGCTCTGCGCGAAGGCGTCCAGGAATACGTTCGCCGCGCAGTAGTCGGTCTGTCCGAGGGCACCCGTCGCCGAGGCGACCGAGGAGAAGAGGACGACGAAGTCGACGGGTACCCCGTCGAGGGCCCGGGCCAGCGCGACCGTGCCGGCCACCTTCGGCGCCAGCACGCGGTCCATGTCGGCGTTGGTCTTGAACTGCATGAGGCCGACCCCGGGAAGGCCGGCGGCGTGCAGCACACCGTGCAGGGCGCCGAAGCGTTCCACCGCCGTGTCGACCGCACGCCGCATCTCGGCCGGATCGGCGATGTCCGCGGCGACGAGGGCGAACTGCGCCCCGCTGGCCTCCAGCCTCCGCAGCCCTTCGATCCGGCGTCGTACCTCGTCGTTGGCCTTCGGGTCGGCCAGGATGGCGTCCCAGTGGACGGCCGGCGGCACCGGTGTCCGGCCGACCAGGACCAGCCGGGCCTGGTGTTGCTCGGCGAGCCGTTCGGCCAGGGCGAGCCCGATGCCGCCGAGGCCACCGGTGATGAGGTAGGTGCCGCCGCGGCGGATGGGCGTCGTGGCGGGCTGGTCGCCGGCCGCCGCCTCGTCGTCGGTCCCGCCGGCCGCCTCGTCGGCGGTCTCCAGGACGTCGTACGTCGGAACCCAGCGGCGCCCGCGGCGAAGCGCCACGATCCGGTCGGTCGGTGCCACCCGCAACTCGCCGAGCACGTCCGTCATCGGGGTCACGGCATCCGGTGCGAGGTCGATCAGCCGGGCCTTGGCCAACGGGTATTCCACCGGGATCATCCGGCACGGCCCGACCACCGTCGCCCGCGCCGGGTGCAGCACCTCGTCGTCGATGCGCTGGGTGCCGGCGCTGACCACGTCCAGGGACCACCGGGCGAGCCCGCTCTCCTGCGCACCACGGGCGAGCGCCACCAGGGTGTGCAGACCGCGCTGAACGATCGCCGAGACCTCCGCCGGGTCCCCGGCCGGCGGCTGCGGCCCGGCCGTGTCGGGCAGCGTCCACAGGTGCAGCACCCGGTCCGGCAGGCCGGCCCCCTCGTGCAGCGAGGCGAACATCGCGAGCGTGTCGTCGGCGCTGCCGGGCCGGATGCGGTACCCGTCGGTGCCGTCCGCGAAGCTGTCACCCGGCCGGACCGTCGTGACCCGGTCGCCGCCGGCGGCCAGCGCGTCGACGAGCGGCGCGGCCAGGGAGTCGGCCATTCCCACGTCGGTGTAGACCAACCAGTGGGTGGCGGCGGTCGTCGGCTCGGCCGGACGCGGAGCGGTCTGCCGCCACACCGGGACGTGCAGCCACTGTTCCTCGGGAAGCCGGGGCAGGGAGTCGAGATCGGTTCCGGCGGTGGTGGGTGCCGCGGGGGCGGTTGCCTTGGCCTGTCCGGAGGGCCGCCCCTCGTCGAACCAGTAGCTCTGGCGCTGGAACGCGTAGGTGGGCAGGTGCACCCGCCCGGGTGTCCAGCCGGCGGGGGCGGCGCCGTGCTGGTAGGCGTCCCAGTCGATCCGTACGCCGGCCAGCCACAGCCGGGCCAACGCGTCGGCCAGCGTGGCGTCCGCCGGGACGGACTCGGCGGTGGCCGGAAGCGTCGAGATGATGAGTGGCCACCGCTCCACCCCGCAGTTCGGGTGGGTGCGCAGCATGGCACCGAGCGACTTGCCCGGGCCGATCTCCACGAAGGCGATGTCGGGTAGGTCGAGCGCGTTCGCGAGGCCGTCGGTGAAGCGCACCGTGCCGCACATGTGCCGGGCCCAGTAGCTCGGGTCGGTCACCAGTTCGGCCTCGGCGAGGCGGCCGGTGACGTTGGAGACGTACGGGATGGTGGGTGCGCGCAACGTGATGTTCCGGGCGATCCAGTCGGTCAGCTCGGCGGCAACCGGCTCCAGCGCCCGCGAGTGGAAGGCGTGGGTGGTCTGCAGGCTCCGGCAGGCCACCCCGGCGTCGCGGAGCAGGGCGGTGACCTCGGCGACGGCGTCGACGGGGCCGGCGACCACGATCTGCGGACCGTTGAGCGCGGCCACGTCGAGCCCACGCTCGACCAGGTCGGGCACCCGCCTGCGCAGGTCGTCCTGGCTCAGCGCGACGGCGACCATCGCGCCGGCCGGGAGCGTGGCGATCAACTCGGCCCGGTGGGCCACCAGCCGCAGCGCGTCCGACAGCGACAGGACGCCGGCCAGGCAGGCCGCGACGTACTCGCCGACGCTGTAACCGACGAGCACGCTTGGGGTGACGCCCCAGTCCATCAGCGTCCGGGCCAGGGCGTACTCGGCGACGAACACCGCCGGCTGGGCGATCTCGGTCCGGTCCATGGGGTCGGTGCCCGGCCCGTCGGCCGCGCGACCCATCAGCCGGGCGAGGTCCGGGACCTCCGACGCCGCCTCGCGGGAAGCGGTCAACGGAGTGACCACGTCGACCGTGGAGTGCCCGGCCAGCAGCCGCTGGCACTCGTCGACGTGCGCCCGGAACACCGGTTCGTGGGTGTACAGGTCGGCGACCATGCCCGGATGGTGTTCACCGACTCCCGCGAGCAGGAAACCGACGCCCCGCCCGTGCGTGGCGTCCGCTCGGGACAGCAGCCGGTGGGCCGATCCGGTGCCGTCGAGGGTCCCGGCGGCGGCACCGGCGGAGTCGGCCACGGCCGCCCGCCGGTGGTCGAAGACCTCCCGGCCGACCTGGAGGGTGAACGCCGCGTCGGCGAAGCTGAGGTCGGGGTGGTCCCTCAGATGCCGCGCCAACTGCCCGCACGACTCCCGGGCCGCCTTCTCGGTCCGGGCCGACACGGGCAGGATCTGCCAGCGGCGGGTGGTGGCCGGGCGCCCGACAGGCGTGGGTGGTTCCTCGATCACGGCGTGGACGTTCGTGCCGCCGACGCCGAGGGAGTTGAGGCCGGCGAGCCGGGGCCGGTCGGCCGTCCGGGGCCAGGGCAGGTTCTCGGCGCTCACGTAGAAGGGGCTGTTGGCGAAGTCGATCTCGGGGTTGGGGCCGGTGTAGTGCAGGGTGGCGGGCAGTTGCTCGTGCCGCATCGACTGGAGGATCTTGATGAGGCCGGTGACTCCGGCCGCCCGGTCCAGGTGACCGACGTTGGTCTTCACCGACCCGATCGCGCAGTACTGCCGATCCGACTCCGGGCCGTAGGCGCGGGTCAACGCCGCCACCTCGATCGGGTCACCCAGTTCGGTGGCCGTGCCGTGGGCCTCGACGTACGAGATGTTCCGCGGGTCGACCTCGGCGTCGACGAGCGCGTCGGACACCGCTCGCGACTGGCCGACGACACTCGGCGCGGTGTAGCTGAACTTCTGGGCACCGTCGTTGTTCATGGCCGAGCCACGGATGACACCGAGGATGGTGTCCCGGTCCTCGATGGCCTGGTTCAGGGGCTTCAGCAGCACGATCGCGGCACCGTCCCCGAACACGCCGCCCTGCGAGTTGGCGTCGAACGTGCGCACGTAGGCGTCGGGCGACTCCTGACCGCCCTCCTGGTAGAGGTAGCCGATCCGGTCGGGCACCCGGATGCAGACGCCGCCGGCCAGCGCCATGTCGCATTCGCCGCGGCGCAGGCTCTGGACCGCGAGGTGGAGCGCCGACAACGACGTCGAGCAGAAGGTCTGTACGGCGATGCTGGGCCCGGTCAGGTTCAGCTTGTAGGACACCATGGTCGCCAGGGCGTCCTTGTCGTTGCCGATGATCAGCTCGAACGGCGTGATCTCCATGGCGCTGGGGTGCATCGCGAAGCGGTCGAGGGAGTACGTGCTCAGGTTCGCGCCGCCGAACACGCCGACCCGGCCACGCCGTCCCGGGGCGGCGTACCCCGCCATCTCCAGGGTTTCCCACGCGCATTCCAGGAAGATCCGCTGCTGCGGGTCGGCGATCTTCGCCTCCCGCGGGTTGTAGCCGAAGAACTCGGCGTCGAAGCCCTTGATGTCGCCCAGGACCGGCCGCGCCGCCACGTAGTGGGGGTCCTTGACCAGCGCCGGGTCGACGCCCGCCGCCAGCAGCTCGTCCTCGGTGAACGTCGTCAGTGACTGGACGCCGCCGCTGATGTTGCGCCAGAACTCGGTGACGTCGGCCGCTCCGGGAAACCGGCCGGCCATGCCGATGACGGCGATCCGCCGGTCCGGCTGCACCGTTTGCGGCGTCCGGACGGTGGCCGGTGCCGACGCGGATGAGGCGACAGCCTCGCTCGTCGCCCCCATGGGCGACATGTCGTCATCGGTGGGAGGGTCGACGGTCAGTGGCCCGCCGTGGTCGAAGCCGTTGGTGTGGCCCTGGTCCGACAGCGGGTCGTCCATCGGCAGCGGGAGACCGGTGTCGTCCGCCGGGGTGTGGGAGGCGTTCGTGTCCAACCCGGACAGCACCGACCACAGCGTCCCCACCGTCGAGAACGTCTCGGCCGTCAACTCCTCGTCCGGAACGGTGACGCCCAGCGTGTCCTCGATCTCCACCAGCAGCGCGACCGTGTTGAGCGAGTCGAGACCCAGGTCCGCGAGGCCGTCGGAGTGCTGCAGTGGGGTGGGGCCCGAGAAGGGAAGGTACGCCCTCAGAACCTCGGTGTACTTGTGGAATGACTGCTCGTTTCCCAACATGGCACCTCGAAGTCGTGAGAGTCGCGCACCGAATGTGACGCGTCGCAGCGCGTCAATGCGGCCCAGTTGGCCGCGACGGAATAGCCGAGGAAAAACGGATCGCAGTCAATCCCAATGTGGCGGACCGAGGGGTGTCAAGCGTCCGCCGCCGGCCCGACCCCGGATGACGCTGGCAGGTTGCGGACGGCAACATGCTGCCAGCACCGGCACATGGACCACCGGCGATGGTGCTGTCAGGATGGCGGCAGGCTGGCCGTGAAGTGCCGTAGGCCCGTATGCCGAACCGTGCCGCGCTGCCGGAACCTCCCTCGGAGTCCGGCCGCCGAAGCCCGCACGGAATTCTGCCGTGAGTGGGCGCAATCGTAATTCGGTCGAGGTCTCGAACAGAGTCGAGGACAAGGAATGGCTGGCGGTACCGTGACGGTTTCCGAGGTCGGCTACCGCGGTGAACTCGTACACCATTTGCTCGACGACGCGGCCGGGCATTTTCCGGACCGGCCGGCGGTGCGGGACGACGAGGGGGTCTGGACCTGGGCCGAGTTGGACGCCACCAGTCGTCGGGTGGCGGCCTGGCTGCGCGACCGGGGCATCGGCCGGGGGGACCGGGTGTTGGCGCGGACCCGCCGGCAGCGGGACCTTGTCGCGCTGATGTTCGCCACGTTCCGGGTCGGTGCGGCGTTCGCTCCGATCAGTGGCCAGATGAAGCCCTTCCACCTGGCCGCCGTCGTCACGGACGCCGAGCCGGCGCTGGTCGTGCTCGACGACGACGAGCGGGGACTGCCGGGGCTGCCCGCGGCGGTGGCCCTGACCGATGTGGTGGCCGGCGCGGCGGGACACGAGCCCGACGAGGCGGCGACGGAGATGATCGGACAGGACATCGCACTGCTGCTGTACACGTCCGGGACGACCGCGACGCCCAAGGCCGTCGTCTGCCCGCACCGCGCGGTGACCTTCGCCGCCGCCGCGATTGCCGACGTGCTCCGCTACCGGTCCGACGACGTCGTCTTCTGCCGCCTTCCCCTCTCCTTCGACTACGGGCTGTACCAGGTCTTCCTCGGTGCGCTGGCCGGTGCCGAGGTGGTCCTCGCGGCGAACGCCCCGAACGCCGGGCTGCTCGCGAGCGTGCGCTCGGCCGGTGCCACGGTGGTTCCCCTGGTGCCGTCGCTGGCCACCATGCTGACCACCCTGGCCGCCCGGGACCCGCGTCCGACGGCGGTACGACTGTTCACCAACACGGGCGCCGCGATGCCCACCGCCATGTCCCGACTGCTGCTGGATCGCTTCCCCGGCGCGGCGGTCGCCCTGATGTACGGCATCACCGAGTGCAAGCGCGTCACGGTACGGGCACCCGACGCAGACCTGCTCCGGCCGGACTCGGTGGGACCGGCGCTGCCGGGCACCGAGGTCCTGGTGCTCGACGAGGCGGAACGTCCGGTGCCACCGCAGACCGTGGGCGAGATCGTGGTGCGTGGCGGCCACCTGATGGCCGGATACTGGCGGGCACCGGAGCTGACCGCCCGGACGTTCCGACGGTCGCCCGACACGGGCGAGATCCGGCTGCACACCGGCGACTACGGCTATCTCGGCCCGGACGGCGACCTGGTCTTCGTGGGGCGCCGTGACGAGATCTTCAAGCGGAACGGCGTACGCACGAGCGGGGTGGAGATCGAGGCGGCCGCCCTCGACATCGCCGGCGTCACCGGCGCGGCCCTGCTGCCGCCGGTGGACGGCCGGGACATCGTCCTGTTCGTCGTGACCGATCTGGCCCCCGGCCAGGTGCTCCGCGAACTCGCCACCCGCCTGGAGACGGCGAAGGTGCCCAGCGACTGTCGGGTGGTGCCGGCCATCCCCCTGACCGCCAACGGCAAGCCCGATCGCGCCGCGCTCGCGGCAGGGCTGCGACCGTGACGGTGGGTGGCCGGAGGGTGCCGGTGGAGCCGGAACCCTCCGGCACCCGGTGCGGAGTTCGGTGGGGGCAGCGTCGTGGTGCGGACGCCGCCCGCGGTCGCCGGTCAGTCGTCCGGGATCATGCCCGCCTTGGCCGCCAGTATCCCGGCCTGGAACCGGCTCACCGAGTTGAGATGCTTGAGCAGGGCCGCGATGTGCCGACGGCAGGACCGCGGCGAGATACCCAGCCGACGTGCCACCACCTCGTCGGTCAGTCCTTCGGCGAGCAGCCGCGCGATGGTGATCTGCATTTCCCCGGCCGCGTCCTGATAGCCGGCCTCCTCCGGCCGGTAGGGCAGGGCCGCGCGCCACATGCTCTCGAAGACGTCGCACAGCACCCGGGCCAGCGGGCTGTTCGTGATCTCCAGCGCTCCTGCGGGGTCCGGCACGAACGCGATCTCGTTGTCGAACACCACGAAGGGGCGGGGGGCCTGACCGGTGGTCCGTACCTCGGCGCCGGCCGCGGTGATCTTCCGGATGTACGCCCGGGTCGCCAGGTCCGCCCGGGCGGCGTGTTGGTACAGCACGCGCAGCCGGACCCCGCGCCGCAGCACCGAGATGTCCCGGGCCAGCTCGGCGTCGAGACTGTCGTCCCACTTGGTCCGCCGGGGCCGCACCGACGACGCCTCCTCGCGGCATCGATCTACGGCCACGTGCAGCGAACCCAGCATCTCGTTGGTGTCCTTCAGCGTCCGTACCGTCGAACGGGGTTCGGCGTGCCGGCGCTGCCGCTCCTCGAAGTGCGGACGCAGCGGTTCCATTTGGGCCCGGATGCTGGTGATGAGGGTCTGCCGGTGGTGGATCTCCGCCTCCAGCGGCGAGATGAGCGAGGCGGCCGCGATGTCCGGGTCCAGCGGGGCGAACCAGTCGGGCTTGCCGGCGACCGGTCGGAGCAGTCGCATCTCGACCAGCTGGTCGACGACCGCGCGCAGCTCCTCCTGGCTCCGGCCGAGGGCGGGCAGCAGGTCCGCGCACTTGATCTGGCCGCCGTGCACCGCGTACGCGTACACGGCGGCGGCGGTGTCGTCGAGTTGGAGGTTCCTCAGGTGTGGTTGTATTTCCGCCCACCGTCCCCTAGGCATCGATCCGGTGGGGACGGACGGGTCGACGCTGGTGCCGACGGTCTGCGATGTGGAACCTGTCAACGTTCTCAACTCCTCGATCGGGTCGCGCCGAGGCGATGGGTCGCGTGCCGCGGGAGAGGGTCCGCCGCGGACGCGTGTTGATCCACTGGGCAGGCACGTCCTGCACCCGTGGGGTTTTCGCCTGGATGGAGGTGTTATGGATCCCGATTGGCCAGGACATATGTGCGACCACTGGTCGACCGACCGAGTAGTTGATGTCCGAGCCCCCCGTGCAAAACATGCGATTGATCATGACTGTCGTGGGCACGCTCCCACGGCGGCGGGCGTAGTCTTTCCCGGCCTCGGTCGCCCAAGCAATTGGCTTACCGGCCATGGCGGCTCAGCCAGTTGCGGGAGCCGAGTTTGATCGTCAATAGTGAGCTCCCGGCTTGCAGGGCGGTCGCCGACCGCCGTCGGCCCGACCAGACCGCCGCCGGTCCGGATCAAGGCCTCCGGATACGCCGGCCAGATTCCTTCCCGGTCGGGCGCCACACCGTCGCTGACGCCCCGGCGCAGTTTCCGTTCTCCAACCGATCCTCAGCCGCTTCTAGGGGGAACCAGTCGTGACCGTGGTGGGAGTGGTGGGCGCCGGGGTGATGGGCGTGGGCGTGGCCCAGAACTTCGCCCAGACCGGGCACCAGGTGGTGCTTGTCGATCTGGACAAGGCGACCCTCGAACAGGCACTGACGCAGATCGAACGCAACGGACGGCTGAGCCGACTGGTCGGCGGACCGGCGGTCGACGTCGACGCGATGATGGCCGCCATCACCGTGGACGTCGAGTTGGCGGCGCTGGGCGACGCCGAGGTGGTGGTCGAGAACATCACCGAGAACTGGGACCTCAAGCGCCAGCTGTACGGGTCGCTCGACCAGGTGTGCTCGCCCGAGACGATCTTCATCGTCAACACGTCCGCGCTCCCGATCACCAAGGTCGCGTCGGTCACCCGTCGGCCGGACCGGGTGATCGGGGTGCACTTCATGAACCCGGTGCCGATGAAGTCGGCGGTGGAACTCATCCCGGGGCACCACACGTCACCGGAGACGGTCCGCCGCACCCGCGACATACTCGGCGCGATCGGCAAGAAGGCGATCGAGGTGAAGGACTCCGCCGGCTTCGTCTCCAACCGGGTCCTCATGCTCACCGTCAACGAGGCGGCCTATCTGGTGCACGAGGGTGTCGCCGACGCGTCGACCGTCGACGAGGTCTTCCGGGAGTGCTTCGGCCACCCGATGGGACCGCTGGAGACGGCCGACCTCATCGGCGTCGACACCATCCTCTACAGCGTAGAGGTGCTGTACGACAGCTATGCCGACAGCAAGTACCGCCCCTGCCCGCTGCTGAAGCACATGACCGACGCCGGGCTGCACGGGCGTAAGGCGGGCAAGGGCTTCTACACCTACGACGAGTACGGACGGGTGCTCCCGACCAGATAAGGCGGCCGCCAATGTCAACCGAACTCACGCTCACCGAAGTCCGGACACAGATCCGCGAGTTCATCGCCAGCCGGTACCCGCAGCAGGAGATCGCCGACGCCGACGACATCTTCGCGCTCGGCTACGTCAACTCGCTGTTCGCCATGGAACTGGTGGTGTTCCTCGAGAAGGCCTTCCGGACCACGATCCCGAACGGGGAGCTGCGGATCGACAACTTCCGCTCCGTGGACCAGATGGTCGCCCTGTTCGAGCGACTGCGGGCGGCCCCAGCCGCGACCACCCCGGTCGCCGTAGCCGGGTGACACGGATGCCCGTCACCGAGGCGGCGCCGCCCGCCGACCTCTCGGCCCCGGTGGACCGCGCCTCGGCGGGCCGGTTCGTGGATCGGGAGGTCGTACCCCGCGTCGCCGACTACGAACGGGTGGGGCGGATCCCGGAGGATCTCCTCGCGTCCGTGTCCGCGGCGGGTCTGTGGGCCCCCTTCCTGCCGGTCGACACCGGCGGGCAGGGCTGCGACATGCTGACCCTCGGCGCGATCCACGAGGAGGTCGGACGGGGCTGCTCGTCGCTGCGCAGCCTGCTCACCGTCCACACGATGGTCGCCTGGGCGGTGCAGCGTTGGGGGGACGACGGGCAGCGGGCGCGGTGGCTGACCCGGCTCGCCTCCGGTGCGGTCCTCGGCGCGTTCTGCCTCACCGAACCCGACGTGGGCAGCGACGCCACCCACATCTCGACGAGCGCGGTACGCCGGGGCGAGGACTGGGTCCTCACCGGCGTCAAGAAGTGGATCACGAATGGGCAGCGGGCCGACCTGTTCCTCGTCTTCGCCCGCACGGACCGCGGTATCGCAGCCTTCCTGGTGCCTCGGGACGCCCCCGGCGTCGAGGTGGTGCCGATCCACGGAATGCTCGGCACCCGGAGCAGCATGCTCGCCGAGATCCGTCTGCGCGACGCCGTCGCCGGGCCCGACGCGTTGCTCGGTCCGGACGGATTCGCCGCCGGCATGGTGATGACCGGCGTGCTCGACCTCGGCCGGTACAGCGTGGCCGCCGGCTGCGTCGGCATCGTCCAGGCATGCCTCGACGCCTGCGCCGAGCACGCCACCACCCGCCATGTCCAGGGCGGCCCACTGCGGGACCTCCAACTGATCCGGGCCCGGCTGACCGACATGGTGACCGATCTGCACGCCGCGCGGGCGCTCTGCGAACGCGCCGGCGGGTTGAAGGACGCCGGCGCCCCGGACAGCCTCATGGCGACGTTCATCGCGAAGTACTTCGCATCCCAGGCGGCTGCCCGGCACGCCAGCGCGGCGGTGCAGATCCACGGCGCCGCAGGCTGCGCCGAGGACGCCCCGACCGCCCGTCTGTATCGCGACGCGAAGGTCATGGAGATCATCGAGGGCAGCTCGGAGATCCAGCAGATCACGATTGCCGACGAGGCGTTCCGGAGGGTTGTGAGATGACGACGGAGGCCACCGTACGCGCCCCCGAGGCGCCGGACGGCCGGCGACGCGGCCGGGTCAAGTGCGTGGTCTGGGACCTCGACCACACCCTGTGGAACGGGGTCCTGCTGGAAGGGGATCCCTGCGACGTACGGCCCGAGGTGGTGGAGGTGATCCGCCACCTCGACTCGATCGGCATCCTGCACTCGATCGCCAGCAAGAACGATCCGGCGGTTGCCCACCAACGACTCGCGGAGCTGGGCCTCACGGACCTGTTCCTCCATCCGCAGATCGGGTGGCACCCCAAGTCGGAGTCGATCCAGCGGATCGCGACGTCGCTCAACATCGGCCTGGACGCCGTCGCGTTCGTCGACGACCAACCCTTCGAGCTGGCCGAGGTGGCCTACGCACTGCCGCAGGTGCTCCGCGTCGACGTCGCCGACCTCGCGGACGCGGTGCGGCAGCCCGAGTTCCAGCCCCGGTTCATCACCGACGAGTCGCGCACCCGGCGGGAGATGTACCGGACGCAGATCGTCCGGGAGGACGCCGAGCGGGAGTTCACCGGCACCAACGAGGACTTCCTGCGCAGCCTGGACATGGTGTTCACGATTGCCCGGGCCGAGCGGGAACACCTCCAACGCGCCGAGGAACTGACGATCCGCACCAACCAGCTCAACTCGACCGGCCGCACCTACTCGTACGACGAACTCGACGCGATCCGCGTCCGTGACGACCACCTGCTGCTCGTCGCCTCGTTGACCGACGCCTTCGGCAGCTACGGCACCATCGGGCTCGCGCTGGTGGAGAAGGGCGAGACGCACTGGAGCCTGAGGTTGCTGCTGATGTCGTGCCGGGTGGTGTCCCGTGGCGTGGGCATGGTCCTGCTCAACCACGTCACCCAGCTGGCCCGCGACGCGGGCGCCACCCTGCGCGCCGACCTGGTGGAGACGGGTCGCAACCGGATGATGCAGGTGACGTACGCCTTCGCCGGCTTCCAGGAGATCGCCCGCGAGGGTGACCGACTGGTGCTCGAACGCGCTCCCGACCTGCCGTTGCCGCCCGCCTCCTACGTCCGCCTCATCACCGAGCCCACCGAGGTCACCGAGCCCTCCGAGGTCACCGAGCCCTCCGAGGTCACCGAGCCCTCCGAGGTCACCGAGCCCACCGAGCCCTCCGAATCCTCCGAACCCTCCGGGACGGGGGCACCGTGACCGACCGGACTCCCTGGCTCCCGTTCGGAGCCGGGCTTCGGCCCGCCGGCGCCGTTCGCCTGCTCTGCCTGCCCCACGCCGGCGCCGGCGCGTCGGTCTACCGCGCGTGGTCACAGGGGCTGCCCCCGACTGTGGTACCGGTCGCGGTCCAGCCTCCCGGGCGGGAGAGCCGGTGCTGGGACGAGCCGTACCGCGACGCCGCGGCGTTGACCACCGACTTGGTCGACGCACTCGGGTCGGTGCTCGACGAGCCGTACGCGGTGTTCGGGCACAGCATGGGCGCGTTGCTCGCCTTCGAGCTGGTACGCGAGATCCGGCGGCGTGGCCGCGCCGCCCCGGTGCACCTGTTCGTCGCCGGTCGGCACGCCCCGCAGTTGCCGACCGGGACGGCGCCGATGTTCGACGCCAGTGACGACGAACTGGTGGCGCAGATGCGCAAGCTGGGTGGCACCCCGGAGGCGGTCCTTTCCGACCCCGATCTGCTGGCCACCATCCTGCCGCTGCTGCGGGCCGACCTGGAGGTCAACGAAACCTACCGGTACGTTCCCGAGTCGCCCCTTCAGGTGCCGGTGACGGCGTTCGCCGCCACCGCGGACCCACGCGTCGACCGGGACCGGATGGCGGCCTGGGAGGCACAGACCGCCCGTTCGTTCACCCTGCACGTCCTGCCGGGTGACCACTTCGCCGTACTGCGGCACGCGACGTTCGTCCACTCCCGCGTCGCCAGCGGGCTGGCCGACGCGCTGGTTCCCGAGGCCACCTGAGGGGCACGGGAGAGAGGCGGGAGGGCAAGCCCTCCCGCCTCTCTCCCGTGCGGGTATCTCCTAGAGCAGGTGGGAACGACCCCATCCGCGCCGAATCCGCCAGCTGGCGAGGGCTCCGAACAACACCGCCAGCCCCAGCAGCACGGCGTTCGCCCGCATCATCTCCGCGGATTCGCCGTCCAGCGCGTGGCGGAAGGCCGACATCGCCCAGTATCCCGGGGACAGCGGCGCCAGCGCCCGCGCCCAGTCCGGCATCAGGCTCAGCGGTACGAGGGCACCGCCGAGCACGGTCAGCGCGAGCCCGCCGATGTCGTAGAACACCGCGAGTTCGCTGTGGCTGCGGGCGATGGTTCCCAGCGCCGTGCCGATGCACAGCAGGGTGACCACCCATATCGCCACCGCCGTCGCCAACAGCAGGACATCGCGTACGGGCAGGGCGAACAGCAGCGCCCCGAAGCCGAGGATCAGCACCTGCTGGAGCACCAGGATGACGAACGAGGGCACTACCTTGCCGGCGATCAGTTCCCAGGAGGCCGCCGGCGTGACCCGCAACCGGTCCCAGGTGCGCCAGACCCGTTCGGTGAGGATGGCCGAACCGACGATGGAGAGGGCGAGCAGCGAGAACATGACGAGCATGCCGGCGACGATCTGCGTGGTGCCGGCGGCGTTGCCGCTGCCCGACAGCGCGGCACGGTACAGCGGGTGCAGGACCGTGATGAGGATCAGCGGCATGAGTAGTCGGCTGACGACCGGACCCGGTTCGCGCAGCAGCAGCGTCGTGTTGAGACGGACCAACGCGTTGATCCGGGTCCGGACGGCTGAGTCGATCATGGCCGAGATACCTCCAGCGCCTGGTACAGATCGTCCAGGCTGGGTTTCCGAACGTCGACGGAGAGGGGAACCTGACCGTCGGCCAACAGTTCGGCGAGCGTCTGCGCCGGGTCGGCGCACGGGATCCGCAGTTCTCCGTCCACCACCTCACCGCGTTCACGGAGCCGGTCGGAAACGGCGCCGGCCAGCCGGACACGTAGCTCGCCGACCAGTCCGGACAGCAGGGTGGCCTGGTCACCCCGGGCAACCACACGACCGCCCCGGATGACCGCGAGAGTCGCGTCCAAATCGGACAGTTCCGGCAGGTAGTGGGTGGTGTAGACGACGGCGGCCCCGGCCTCGGCCCGCTTGCGCACCGCCGCCAGGAGCGCCTGCCGGGTCGGCGGGTCGGCGCCGGCGGTCGGCTCGTCGAGCAGCATGAGGGCGGGCTTCCCGAGCATGGCGGTGGCGACCTGGACCCGGCGCTGCTGACCGCCGGACAGGAGACCGACGGGCCGGTCGAGCACCGCGTCGAGTTGCATCTCCGCGATGGCCTCGGTCATGGCGCCGGTCAGGGCGGCCCCACGTAGGCCGACCAGACCGCCGAAGAGCCGCAGGTTCTCCCGGGGGGTGGCAGAGTAGTACAGCGAGATGTCCTGCGGGGTGAAGCCGATGTGCCGCCGGGCGTCCCGCGGCCGGCGACGGATGTCGATGCCGAGCACCCGGACCTCACCCCGGTCGGCCTGGGTCAGCCCCGTCACCACCTCGACGAAGGTCGTCTTTCCGGAGCCGTTCGCGCCGACCAGGCCGACGATTTCCCCGGGCGCGACCGTGAGCTGGAACTCGTCGAGTGCCGTCACCGAGCCGTACCGTTTGACCAGGCCCGTGGCGATAAGACTTTCGTCAGCCATTTATCTCGCCGCCCGTTCTTTCTCTGACTGATTGACCGTTGCGGGGGTTCTCCGCCGGCCAGGGTTCGCGGAATTGGCGACGGACCCGCCATTCCGCCGCAATGACCGCGGCCTCTACCCGTGAACCTACGCCGAGTTTGAGAAGAATGCGGGCCACGTGCTCCCGGGCGGTGCGCTCAGAAATGCCGAGTCGGGTGGCGACGGTGCGGTTGGTCATGCCCTCTTTCACAAGCTCAAGCACCTCAAACTCCCGCTTGCTGAGCGGTAGATTGTCTGAAAAGTCGCGCTTGGAATAGTCGGCTGAGTTAGCACGCGTCATCCTCGTCCCCCCGATCGTCGAGCCATGGTCCGATGGCTGGCGACTCGCATGCTAGTGAGCAAATATGGCGCGGTCAAGGTGAATGCGAGGCGGTCAAATGGCAAATTCATACCGCGACGAATCGTATCCGTTTCGTATTCGCCATTGGCGGAGGTTGCCCCACCGTGCGTCACGAGGCCGTGAGAGCAGATCATCTGCCGACCAATCCGCTCACCGCCCCGAGCCGGTCGAGGGGGATCTCACCGGCGGTCGCCTCGATCAGCAGACGCTCCGTGCCGAAGACGATCGCGGCGAGATCGGCCCGCGACAGGTAGTGGGTGTCGATCCAGAACACCACCCGAGCCCGGACGTCGAACTCGTGGACCTGCACGTACAGGCGCATGTTCTCGTCGTCCAACGTGTCCAGCCAGCGGAACGTCGACTCCACCGCGACGGCCCGCAACTCGTCGATCCCGTCCACCACCCGGTCCGCGCCCGCCTCCTCCCGGTGGTGGTAGTCGTACACCACCGGCAGGGCCAGGTGCGCTCCCCGGTGCGGCCCGTCCCCGTGCACCAGCGGAGCCACCTGGAGCGGGTCGCACTGACCGAATCGCGAGGCCCGCAGCAACCGGCGGGATGTCGACTCGACGAGATCGCCGAACGTCTCCCCATCCAGATCCAGACACAGCGGCGAGGACTGGAACAACTTCCCCACGGTGCCGCGCACCGCCGGCTGGTAGCGGTTGCTGACCACCACGAACAAGCCGCAGGACGGTTGTCCGAGATGGAATCCGAGCACCGCCGACACCGCCGCGAGGAGCACCGCCGACGGCGGAACCCGCCGCTGCTCGGCAACCAGGTAGGCGGCTTGCGACAGCGCCACCGACGTGAACTCGGCGGACCAGTACCGCGGACGTTCACCTGCCGGCACCCGCCCCGGCGGCGTAATGTCGGCGATCCGCGCCAACTCGCGCTCCCAGTGCCGGGTACCCGCCGCCGCCACCCGCAGTCCCGCCGGGCTCCGCTCGTCCGCGGCCTGGTCCAGCGGCTGCTGTCCAGGCCACGGCGCGCGGGCCGCCGCGTCCCCGGCCAGCCGCGCGGCCAGCTCCCGCTCCAGCAGATAGATGCCCCACCCGTCGACGGTCATGTTCGACAGGACGATCACGAGGCGGACGGCCGCACCGCCCCGGGTGACCACGCCGACCCGGATCGGCAGGTCCACCGCCAGTTCGAACCGACCGCGGTACAGCTCCATGGCCAACTCGTCGACGGCCTCGTCGACCGGGTCACCAGCCACCTCGCGGACCGTGACGGGAACGGTGCCGCTACCGTGCACCGCCTGCTCGAGGTCACCGTCCGGCCGGACGTGGTACGTGGTGCGCAGGGTCTCGTGCCGGCCCACCAGATCGCTCACCACCGCGAGGACCTTGTCCACGCCCCACCCGTCGGCGACCTGCGCCCGGATGACGATGTTGAGCCGGTTCTCCTTCGGCTCCAGTTCCCGCAACACGTCCCACGACCATCGCTGGGCCCAGGTGAGCGGGCCGTTCCGGCTGGTCAAACCGTCAAAGCTCGCGGTGGCTGCTGCCGTCATGCTCGATCTCCGTCCGGGCGCCGGACCTGGTGGGTGGGGAAGGAACAGTCGAGGGGAAACCCGTTGTGCAAGGTGGCCATGCGGTAGTGGGAGGAGATTCCGGCCAGCAGGCCGCCCAGGGAGCGGTCGGGCGTCCACCGGCCGGCGGGCAGCACGCCCCACCGCACCATGCCGTTGATCAGGCCAGGGTCACAGGGAACCCATCGGTCGTCGATCCGGAACTCCGCCCAGAAGTGCGGCATCGAGAACGGTGGCGCCACGATCAGCCCGTACCGGATCCGACTCCGCCACCCACGCTCCGCCGCCCCGCGCGCCAACAGTCGCGCGATGCCGGCACAGTCGGCGATCAGGTTGGCGGTGGAGAAGCCGACATCCCATCGGATCGTGTCGGGCAGCCGGAAGAACCGGATCGCCGACATCTCCGCCGCCAGGTCGGCCAGAGGCGCGGGCAGAGCCGGCCAGTCGTTGCGGAGCACGACATCGACGGCGTGGTCGACAGGGCGACTGCCGTCCGCGGGAACCGTCACCGACCTTCCGTCGGGTTGGTGGAAGGTGATCGCGCACGGCCCGCCGTGACCAGGAGACGGGCAGGCCGCCCGGTAGGTGACCCGGTAGGTCCGCTGCTCACCGTCCGGCCGGTCGAGCACCTGTGCCCAGAAGCGCATCGCCGCCCGCTGCGGCGTGCGCAGTGGCAGGTACAGGGCGAGATTGGTCAGGTCGTGCATGTCGTACAGCGCGTCGTCACCGGTGCCCACGCACGGCAGGCCGGCGGCGGTGGCGGCGTCCAGAACCGTCCGGTCCAGCCGGTAGGTCAGCGCCACGCTGCTCACCGGAACGGCGAACCGGCGCACCGACCAGGGAATGCGGTTCAACATCGACACCACCTCGGCCGTCCTGGTGGCCAACTCGGCGTCGGTCGCGGCGTCGCGGCTCGACCGGGCGACCCCCGCCGCCGTCACCGGATCACTCCCGCCGGCTCACGCAGCGACGGATCGGCGGGGATGACGGCCGGGAGGACACCCAGTTCCTCGGCGGCCACCCGCAGGGCGCCCGTGGCGTCATCGGCATCCGGTCGCGCGTCCCGTTCCGGGGCGAGCACCCGGACGACGATGCGGGTGGACCACCGGCGCCACCGCACGGCCGCGGCCAGCGGGCCCTCCTCCGTCACCAGGGCGACCAGCGCCACATCGGCGGGTTGACCGGGCTCGGCGTCGCCGGGCGCGGGCACGCCGGCGACCAGCACCTGCACGAGCGGATACGGGCGCTCCGCCACCCCCGACAGGACGATCGCCTCGCTCGCCAGATCCGGTTCCACCAGCAGGGCGTACGGGCGGTCGACGGAGTCCGCGACCGCGGCGGGGAACCAACCCGGAGGTGGCGCGGCCGGCGGCACGAGGCAGCGCACCTCGATGTGTTCGAGGCCCGGAACAGTGCCACGCCCGACCGTCGCGGCCTGCCGCAACGCGGCCGCCCGCCGCTTGTCGACGACGCAGACGAGCAGGAGCGGCGGACGCTCCGGCTCCGGTGGTGCCGAGTGGTTGTCCACCTGTCTCCCCGGAGGTAGAAGTCGGGTCAGTCGACCGGAAGCGGCTCGGCGGCCCGGTACGTCGCCACCACCGCCCACAGCGATCGCGGTGAGTAGAAGGTGTCCGCCGTCACCCGGTCCTCGTCGAACTCGAAGTCGAAGGCGCTCTCCAGATCAACCATCAGGCCCACCACCGCGATCGACGTCAAGCCGGCGTCGCCCAGCGGGGCGTCCGGGTCCAGCGGCTCCGCCGGATCGTGGTCCGGTAGGTGGGGCAGCAGCACGTCTTCGAACTCCTGCGGCCAGTCGCGCATCCGTCAAGCTCCGTTCGTTCCGCTGGTCGGTGGCCCGGCCGGATCCGCCGGCCGGGTCTCCAGGTCGTCGCGCAGAGCCGTGAGGAAGGAGACCGCATCGGCGCCGTTGATCACCCGGTGGTCGTAGGCGACGCCGATGTGGAGGTACTCGTGGGCCACGGGTCGCCCGTCGGCGTCCAACCGCAGTTCCTGCTGCACGCCGGCGACGGAAACGGTGCAGGTCAGGCCGGGCAGCACGATCGGTTGCGCAAGGACGACACCCGGCTCGGTGTGCAATGACACGACGATTGCGGGCCCGGCCAGATCATCCTCGCGCAGCGTGCCCCGCCTCGCCCGCAGCCGAAGCGTCATCAGGCGGTGGGCGGTCGCGGCGGGATCGTCGGAGGTCCCCTCGTGGACGACACCGATGGAGAGCCCGCGGCCGACGTCGATCGTGACACCCACGTCCGAGCGGTCCATGGTGCTCACCGTGAGGTCGTCGTGCACCGTCGCGAAGAACATCGGGAACCGCTCCCGCAACGCGGCCACGGCCACGATCACCAGTTCGGTCACCCCGATCGCGGTCCGGGTCCGCTCACCCAGGCTCCGCCGCCGGCGCCGGACCTCCTCCGCCGACACCTTGACGACCGTGAAAGCCGCCGGGATCGTGGCGTGCGACAGGCTGACCGCCTGCGCCACCGCGCGCTGGTGGGCGGGGAGCGGAACGCTGGGCGCCGAGACGGCGCCCACGAGGGATTCGACGTCGCCGCGCTTGATCACCCGCTTGCCAAGCGCCGCGATGTCAGCCTCGGCGATTCCGTGCCGTTCCATGAGTTCCCGTGCGCCCCTGGTAACCACCAGGCCCGTCTCGGCCTCCGGTGCCGGCGCGACCGGTTCCGCCCGCGCCCCCGCGGGCGCGGGACGGGACAACGCCTCACCGGCCGTCCCCCACAGCCGGCCGGCCACCTCGCCCGGCCGGCAGACGCTCTTGGGCGCCAGCTCGTGGGAGAGGAAACCCGCGGCCTCGGCCGTCAGGTCCGTCATGGCCTTGGATGTCTCCATCGTCGCCACGACATCACCCACGGCTACGGCATCGCCCGCGGCGACGACCCAATCCACCAACACGTACGTGTCGTCGGTGCTGTTGAGCCGGGGCACGGTCAGATCAGCCATGGTCGCCTCCGGCGAGTACCCGGTAGATGGTTTCCGTCTGCACGAGCAGTTCGCGCTCCAGATGCGTGGCCGCCGGGATCACGGCGCAGGGCGGCTGGAGGATCCGCACCGGATGCCGGAGCCGTCCCCATCGCCGCTCGTACACCACCCGGGCGACCTCGGCGGCCCAGCCGCCCCCGGCCACGCCGTCCTCCACGACGAGGACCCTGGTGGCGTCGTCGATGAACGGCAGCACCGGGTCCAGGTCGAGCGGCCACAACCGGTCCGGCACGACTGCCCGGCTCAGCACCTCGTCGTCCACCAGGGCGGTACGCATGGCCGGCAGCAGCCGGGGAACCAGTCCACCCGGGGCCACGACCAACCAGTCGGCCGGACCCGCCTCGGCGTCGACCATCATCCACGACTCGTCCACCGGAGCCAGCCGGAGGCAGTCGTCGATGCGGCCGGCCCGATACTCGGGCGTGGTGTAGAGCACCTTGTCCTCGAAGAACACGGCGGGCTCGCCGCTGGCGAGGGCACGGCTGAGCGTCCGGCGCGGGTCGTGCAGCGGCGACAGTTCGAGCAGTTGCAGATGCGGCACGCCGAACAGGTGTTTCTGCGGATTCTGACTGTGGGTCGGCCCGTAGCCGCGATTGCCGCCGACCGGACAGCGCACCACCACGCCCATCGGCAGCCGGCGCCCGTACATCGACACCGACTTGCTGATGAAGTTCACCAGCGGGTCGACGCACAGGGTGATGAAGTCCCCGAACATCACCTCGACGATCGCCCGGTCGCCACAGAGCGCCAGGCCGGCAGCCACGCCGGTCATGCCGCCCTCACTGATCGGCGTGCCGAACACCCGTCGCGGGAACGCGGTGGACAGCCCGCGGGTCACCCCGAAGGCGCCACCGGACGGATCGAGGATGTCCTCGCCGAGCAGGAACAACCGGTCGTCGTCGGCGAACAGATCGTGCAGCGCGTGGTTCAGGCCGGCGGAAACCCGTCGACCTGCGGTGGCCCCACTCATGCCGGGGCCGACCCGACGAGCGGCCGGGCGAGCACGTCGGCGGTCACCGCGGCCACGAGGTCCCGTTGCCGCTCGTCCGCCGAGGCGAACGCGGTGGGGTAGTGGTCGGCGTACCGGGCCGCCCAGTCCCGGTCCCACAACTCCCGTACCACCGCCGGGTCGCGGGTGTCGTCGCCCTTGCTGTGCGGCCCCAACCGCTGGGTGCGGAACTCCACGACCAACGGACCGGCGCCCGCACGCGTCTCCCGCATTGCGTCGGCGAGCTGCGTCCTGATGGTGCGGACACAGGTGACGTCCACGCGGGCGTACCGGATGTCGAAGGCCGCCACCCGGGCGGCGATCGACCCGGCCATGGCCTGCGACGTCGGCGTGGTCTGCGCGATCCCGTTGTTCTCGACGACCACGACCAGGGGAGCCCGCCACAACCGCGCCATGTTGAGTGCCTCGTAGACCACACCCTCACCCCACGTGCCGTCACCGATGTAGGCGACCGCCAGCGAATCCGAACCGGAGGTGCGGAAGTGCATCGCCGCGCCGAGAGCGGCCGGGACGTTCTCGCCCTGCACCCCGGTGGAACAGAAGCCCGGCCGGTACAGGTGCTGGCTGCCGCCGCGGCCGCCGCACACCGCGCCCTCGCGACCGGTCACCTCGGCGAGCAGCCCGGCGACGTCCCCGAACTGGGCGAGGTAGTGGCCGTGTCCCCGATGGTTGCTGAACACGAACGCCGGCTGCAGCAGGGTGTTCAGCGCCACCGGGATGTACTCCTGCCCGAGACAGGTGTGCGTCGTACCGCCGACGTGACCGGCGGCGAACAGGTTGAGCAGGGCCCGCTCGACGTGCCGGATCAGCAGGAGCATGTCGAGATCGGCGGGCTCCAACGGCAGCGGGACCGCCGGCGGGGTTTCCGGCCGAGCAGCAGCCGGCGACGTCGCCGGCCCGGAGACCGGTGATCGGGTATCCATCGGCCACCTCCCGTCGTCGACGCCAGTGCCCCACAGGCTGCCGAGTAGGTCATCGGCGCGTCTACACCGCTCCGGTGGCCAGATCCGGCCTGCCGGTTCGTGCCGGTTCTGCCTGTCCACTGCCTGCCCCGGCAGCCTTGACACCCCGAGCGGCCGTCGCCGAGATTGATCTGGCTTCGGGCCGTGCGGCGCACCGGATCGCCGCGGATCGAAGGCCGCCATCCGGGCCGCGACGAACAAGGCGGTCGCATGAGACAAGTCCTCCGACCCGACCCGCGACCGGATCCCGCCGACCGTGCGGCGCGCTACCGGCAGCTGGCGGATTCCTGGCACCGCGTGGTGCTGTATCGGGTCTGGCTGGTCCTGTTGGTGCCCTACCTCGTCGTGCGCGTCGCCTGGACGGACCTGTCCACCGCGCTCGGCCCCGTCGCGCTGGCGTTCGACCTGCTGGCGGTCCTCGTCACCGCGGCGACCGTCCTTCCCGCCCGCCGGGCGTACCTGCCGCAGCCCGTACCGGCCGGCCGGGACCGTCCCGTCGTCGACTGCCTCCTGCCCACCCACCTGGAGGACGTCGCCATCATCGAACCGACGGTCATCGCCGCGCGTCGTATCCGCGGCGTCCGCCGGGTCCTGCTGCTCGGCAACGTCGAGCGACCCGAGGTGGACCGGTTGTGCCGCCGGCACGGGGTCACCTATCTGCCCCGGGGGACGAACGTGTCGGCGAAGGCCGGCAACCTCAACAACGGGCTCCGGCACACCGACGCCGACCTCGTCCTCGTCCTGGACGCGGACCACATCGCCCGGCCCGACCTGCTGGATCATGTCGTCGGCTACTTCGACGACCCGCGGGTCGCCTACGTGCAGGCCCCGCAGACCTACTACAACACCGGGTCGTTCCTGTTCCGACCCATGCACGGCGAACCCGCCGGATGGAACGAGCAGTACCCGTTCTACCTGTGCCAGCAGGTGGCCCGCAACGGCGCCCGGGCGCCGATGTTCATGGGCTCGACCGCGGTGCTGCGCCGCGCCGCGCTGGCGGACATCGGTGGTTTCGCCGAGGGCAGCGTCACCGAGGACGTCCACACCTCGTTGCGGCTGCAGGGGCGGGGATGGACCGGCGTGTTCACACCGGAGCCACTGGCCTTCGGGCTGGAGGCCGGCAGCCTGCGCGAATACCACACCCAGCGGCGCCGGTGGTCCACGGGCGCCGTGGACCTGCTCGTCCGGTCCCCGGACTCACCGCTGCGCGCCCCAGGGCTTCCGTTCCGGGCCCGGCTGGGTTTCCTCGGCTATCTGCTGGGCCAGTTCGCCGGCCCTGCCCGGTTGGGTCTGCTGCTGGTGCCGATGACGATCCTGGTCACCGCCGTAAGCCCGGTGACCGTGCCGTACCTGATGTTCGGGCCGGTGTGGGCCGGGTGGTACCTGCTGAGCCTCGCGGTCACCGTGACACTGCACCGCGGCACCACCCGCGCGCGTTACCTTGAGGCGTACGCCTGGGGGGTGATGCCGGCACTCGTCAGCGGCGCGCTCGGGATCCTGGTCCGCACCCGGGAGTTCGCCTGGTCCCGCAAGGACGGTGGCCGCGCGGACCGGCACTGGGCGCGGTGGGCGTTGCCGACGTTGCTCGCGGGCGCGTTGGGCGGCGTGGCCTGGGTCCTGCGGCCCGGTGCGCACTGGTCGGCGCTGGTTGGCTGGAACGTCTCCTTCACCCTCTACCAGGCGGCGGCCCTCGCGTTGTTCCTCGGCTATCTGCGCCGCTTCGAACGGGCCCCGGGCGGCGAACCCGGAACCATCCTCGCCGGCGCCGCCCGGGTCGACTGGGTGATGGCCCAGCTGGCGGCGGGCCGGCTCGGACCTCCGGACCGGCTGGTACGCCCACCGCTCGTCCCGGACCCGGCCACCCGCGGCGAGCCCGTTTCCGTCGTCGGTGCGCACCCACATCCGGGAGAGGTCGGTTGATGTCCACGGGCGTGCGACCGCGTGCCGAGCCGACGCCGCCGCCCCGGCAGGCTCCCGCCGCGCCTTCGGGCGTACGCCGGCTGGCCCTGATCGGCGGTGGTCCGGTGGCGGCCACCGTGCTGGCCGCCCTGGCCGACGAGTTGGCCGCCTCCGGTGGCCCCGTCCCGTGGGAGATCGTCCTCGTCGACCGCACCGCCGAAACCGGGGGCGGCGAACCCCATGCCACCGGGACCAGCGCCGCCCTGCTGCTCAACGACCGGCTGGCCGCGATCGACTCGACCGGTGTCGGCTTCGGCCACTGGTTGGTGACCCACCGCGAACAGTGGCAGGCGAACCTCTCGGCCGACCCGGAACCGCTCGTGGCAGCGTGGCTCGCCGAGCATGCCGATCCGATCCGCGACGGGAGGTACGACAACCTGTTCGTGCCCAGGGTCCTGCTCGGTGAGTTCCTCAGGCAACGCTTCGCGGCGGCGCGACACCTGCTCGCCGGCCTCGGCGTGCCGGTGCGGGTGCTGGGCGGCGAGGTCCGGGCGGTCCGCCCGGACCGTCAAGGCTGGCTGCTGACCGTCTCCGGAGTGCCCGATCCGGTTGTCGCGGACACGGTGCTTCTCGGGCTGGGCAGCCCGCAGGCTCCGCCGCCGCCCGCCATGGGCCGGCCGGGGTTCTTCAGCTACGCGCAGGCGCGCGACGTGCTGGGCTTCCGCGCCCGGCTGGACCGGGTGTTGGCCACCGTCCGTGGCGGCACCAACCGGGTGGTGGTCCTCGGCTCCGCGGCGGCGGCGTGCGAGGTGCTGTACCTCCTGGAGGGCACCGCCGCCACCGAGATCCTGGTGATCTCCCGGGGCGGCCGTCTCCCGGACGGGCTCCCCTCGGGCATCGCCGAGCCCTTCGCGTCCCGAGCGCTCTGCGCACTCGCGGCCACCTGGTCGTCGGGGGACGAGGTGCCGTCCTCGGCGGCGCTCGTCGACGCCGTAATCGGGGACGTGGCGGACGGTCGGCGCCGCGGCTACACCATCGTGGACATGTTGCCGGCCCTCGGCGCGGCGTTCAACACCGTCCTTCCGCTGCTGCCACCGACGCAGTTCCGGCGGTTCGTGGAGGTCGACTCGGCCCGGTACCGCCGGACGATCCGGCACACCTCGACCGACTACGCCCGGTCGATCCGCCGGCTCACCGCGGCCGGCCGGCTCACCCTCCACCGGGCCACCGTGGCGGACGTCGCGCCAGGCACGGCCGATGAGCTTGTGGTCACGACGGGCGAGGCCCGCCTGCCGGCGGCGGCGGTCGTCGACTGCCGCGGGTTCACCGACGTCGGTTCCGCGGCCGGTCCACTCCTGCCTGATCTGCTCGCTTCCGGCACCGTCACCGCCAACCCGTCGGGCCGTGGGATCGCCGTCAACGAGCGACTCGAAGCGGCGCCGGGGCTGTTCGTCCACGGACCGCTGCTCGCCGGCACCTCCCGTGGCACCGACCAGATCTGGTCGCTCGAGAACGTCCCGCGGATCCACGCGCTGGCGGGCCGGGTGGCCAACGAGATCCGCACGAGGCTGAGCGCGGACGCGTCAGGCCGGCCCCAGAGAGGTGTGCGTCGATGAAAGTCGTACTGTTCTGCGGCGGTCGGGGCCAGCGGATGCGTGGCGAGGACGACGCCACCCCGAAGCCCATGGTCATGATCGGCGATCGGCCGCTCCTGTGGCATGTGATGCGCTACTACGCCCATTTCGGCTTCACCGACTTCGTCCTGTGCCTCGGCTACGGGGCGAACGCGGTGAAGGACTACTTCCTGCGCTACGACGAGACCCGGTCGAACGACTTCAGCCTCGTCAACGGGCGCGACATCCGGCTCTTCTCGACGGACATCACCGACTGGAACATCACCTTCATCGACACCGGCCCGCATTCCACAGTGGGAGAGCGGCTCATGCGCGTCCGCGAGCACGTCGCCGACGATCCGATGTTCCTCGCCAACTACGCCGACACCCTGACCGATGCCGACCTTTCCGTCCTCGTCGACCGGTTCCGGTGCGCCTCGGCCACGGCGAGCCTGCTCGCCGTCCCACCGGTCTCCACCCACCACGTCGTCCACGTCGCGGCCTCCGGCGCCGTCACCGGCATCCAACCGGTCCGGGATCTGGCCCAGTGGGAGAACGGCGGCTACTTTCTCTTCCGCCCCGAGATATTCGACGTGTTGTGGTCCGGTGAGGACCTGGTGCCCCACGCCCTGGACCGGCTGATTCCCACCGGTTCGGTGCTCGCCCAACGGCACACCGGATTCTGGCGGGCCGTCGACACGTTCAAGGACCGCGCTGAGCTGCTGGACATGTACCAGCGCGGCACGTGCCCGTGGATGCTGTGGGACCACCGCCGCTCGGCTGCCGAGACGCGCGGGGTGCTGGTGAACGGCTGATGCGGTCCCTGTCCCTGGATCGGGTGCGGTCCGTCGTGGCGATCGGCGCCCATCCCGACGACATCGAGATCGGGGCCGGCGGGCTGCTGCTCGGCCTGCCTCCGGGGGTGCGGGTCCGGTACGTGACCTGCACCGGCACGCCGGAGCGGCACGCCGAGGCACGTGCCGCCGCGGCCGCGTTCCTGCCCGACGCCGACGTGTCGTACGACCTGCACAGCTTCCCGGACGGCCGACTACCCGCGTACTGGGGCGAGGTCAAGGCCATCGTCGAGGCCGCGGCCCGCTCCGGCGCGGCCGACCTGGTTCTGGCTCCGGCCCGCGACGACCGGCACCAGGACCACCGGTTGCTCGGCGACCTGGTGCCCACGGCCTTTCGGGATGCCCTGATTCTGCACTTCGAGATCCCCAAGTGGGACGGTGACCTGACCGGGCGCCGGGTCTACGTCCCCATGACCGCGTGGACGGCCCGGCGCAAGGTCGAGCTGCTCTCGCGGTGCTTCCCATCCCAGAAGTCCCGGGACTGGTGGGACGACGAGGTGTTCCTCGGCCTGGCCCGGCTGCGCGGCATGGAGTGCCGGTCCCGGTACGCCGAGGCGTTCGACGTCGACAAGATCACCCTCCGGTTGGGAGAAGACGGTTGAGGGAGCCACGTCCCGGAGGCCGCCGCCGGGTCTCGCCCGACAACCTCCGTGAGCCGTGTCCACTCACCAGACCGAGGAGCTCGTCATGCCCGCCGCCTTCATCACCTCCTATCTCGGCGACTCGCCGGCAGCCGCGGACCATCTCGACCGGACGGTACGGGGGGTGGTGGACCAGACCGACGACGACTGGCTCCTGGCCATCGTCGACGACGCCTCCCCCGATCCGACGGCGCGCGAGCACCTGCGGAACCTGACCGGGCTGGCGCCGGACCGGATCGTCCTCCTGCGCCAGGACGTCAACCAGGGCCAGGGCGCCGGCCGCAACCTGGGGGTGCGGTGGGCGCACCGCCAGGGTTGCGAGTTCGTGCTGTTCCAGGACGCCGACGACATCGCCCACCCGCAGCGCCTGGAGCGGACCAGGCGGCTGTTCGCGGAACGCCCCGACGTCGACTTCGTCTACAGCACCTTCCTGGTCATCGACGAACACGACCAGCCCGTTCCGGTATCGCGACTGACGCCCTCGGTCGCGGAGATCCTCCAGTCGCACGAGACGCCGGTGCAGGGAGCCGGCGCGTGGATGCCGATCGGCACCACGGTCGGCTACACGACGCTGACCTCCACGGTGGCGGTGCGCACCCCGCTCGCCCTCGCCCACCCGTTCCCCGAGGAACGCGGTTGTGAGGACGCCCACGCCTGGCTGCGCATGTCGGCCGGCGGCTCCGCGTTCGCCTTCCTGCCGGACACCCCGGCCCGCTACCGGATCCCGCAGGGGACCCGGGGATCGGCCGACCGCAGCCGGATCGGTGACGACTACTACAGGCGCAAGGCGGAGGTCGAGACCGACGGGTTCCAGCAGGCCATGCGGATCGCGATCGACCGGGGCAGGCTCGATCCGTCGGCCGCTCCGGACCTCACCGCACGCTTCCTGCGGCGGCTGGCCGTCACGCTGGAACGCGAAGGGCAGCACGCGCTGGTCCGGGAGATCCTGGCGCAGTCGCCGACCGCGCCGGCCCGGCCGGCCTGACGAGCTCCCGGCCACGGTTGCCCTTGACCTGTACCCCGAGGTGCGGGTCTAGCGTCGCCGTATGGGGGATTTCGATTACGAGGCCAGGGGCCACGGGTACGCCGTGCAGCGGCGACCCGACGCACGCATCGCCGCGATGATCCACGCCGCGTTGGGGGATGCCACGACCGTGCTGAACGTCGGGGCGGGCGCCGGCTCCTACGAGCCCGCCGACCGGTACGTGGTCGCGGTCGAGCCGTCCGCCCGCATGCGCTCCCAGCGTCCGGCCGGCGCGGTCCCGGCGGTCGACGCCACCGCCGAGCGTCTGCCGTTCGACGACGACTCGTTCGACGCGGTCATGGCCACGGTGACGGTGCACCAGTGGTCGGACGCGGCACGTGGCCTGACCGAGTTGCGCCGGGTCGCGCGTGGCCCCGTGGTGGTGCTGACGTTCGACGGGGCGGCCCTCGACCGGTTCTGGCTGGCCGGGTACGCGCCCGAACTGATCGTCGCGGAGCGGCGGCGCTACCCGGCCATCGCCATGATCGCCGACCTGGTCGGCCGCGCCGTCGAGGTCGTCGAGGTGCCGATCCCGATCGACTGCGTCGACGGGTTCACCGAGGCCTACTACGCCCGGCCCGAGCGGTTCCTGGACCCGCGGGTGCGGGCCGCGCAGTCGGCCTGGGGTTTCGTCGATGCCGACGTCGAGGCCCGGGCCGTCGAGCGTCTGCGCGCCGACCTCACCTCCGGGGTTTGGGAGCAACGTCACGGCCACCTGCGTGCCCAGCCGCGGTTCCCCGGATCGCTGCGGCTGATCGTGGGCCGGCCGTGAGGGACTTCCTGCGCGGTCTGCCCGTGTTCGCCACCGCCCTGCCCGTCTTCGACCCGTCCGCCGCGCCGCGGCAGCCGCACGAGCTGTTCGCCGTCTGGCTCACCGAGGCGGTCGACGCGGGCGTACCGGAACCGCATGCCATGACGTTGTCCACCGTCGGGGTCGACGGTGTCCCGTCCGCGCGGGTCCTCATCGTCAAGAACGTCGACGAGCACGGGTGGCAGTTCGCCGTGCACGCCGACAGCCCCAAGGGTCAGGAACTCGCCCGGCACCCGGCCGCTGCCCTCACCTTCTACTGGCCGGCGCGGGGCCGCCAGATCCGCGTCCGTGGGCCCGTCCGCCGCGAGCCCGCGGACCGCAGCGCCGCCGACTTCCTCGCCCGGCCGCCGGGTTCCCGCGCCGAGGCGTCGATCGGCCGCCAGAGCCGGCCGCTGCCCGATCGTGGGACGCTCGACGCCGCGGTGGAGCGGGCCGCCGAGCGGATCGCCGACCACCCCCGCCTCGTGGTGCCGCAGTGGACGCTGCACACACTCGTCGCCGACGAGGTGGAGTTCTGGCAGGCCGACAGGCAGCGCAAGCACACCCGGCTGCGATACACCCGCACCGACGCCGGCTGGATTCACGGCATGCTCTGGCCGTGACGGTGGCCCTGCGCGACGAGGCTTGACCCGTACCCGAGGGTGTGGGTTTAGGGTCGCGGCATGCGGGTGGGTGAGCTGGCGCGGCGGACCGGGACGACCGTCCGCGCGTTGCGCTACTACGAGTCGGCGGGGCTCGTGGTCCCCCGCCGCCTGGGCAACGGCTACCGCGAGTACGAGCCGGTCGCCGTGCGGCAGGTCGCCCAGATCCGGGAACTCATGGCGCTGGGGCTGTCGGTCGAGGAGACGCGCCCCTTCGTCGAGTCGATCGCGGACGGCTCCGACGGTGACCTGTGCGCCGCCAGCCTGGCCACCTTCCGCGGCACCGTGACCGGGATGCAGAGGCGCATCGACGAGTTGACCGCCCAGCGCGACGCCCTCGACGCCCGCATCGACGCGGCCGCCCGCCAGGTCGTCACCGACGTGCCGGCCGGCGACGCCAACCCCGCCACCTTCGTCGGTACGCGCCTGCCGCGCCTGACCATCTACGCCAGCGACGGCCACCCCGTCGACCTGGGAGCACTCGGCTGCGGACGTACGGTCGTGTTCGTGTATCCGCTGACCGGGCGGCCGGGTGTGGACCTGCCCCGCGGGCTGCTGGAGGTGCACGGTGCGCGTGCCAGCACCGACCAGGCCACCTGGCTGCGCGACCACCACGCGGAACTGCTCGCCGCGGGGGCCGCCCGGGTGTACGGACTGTCCGCCCAGGCGACCGGCTACCAGCGTGAGTTGGCACACCGTCTGCGGCTGCCGTACCCGCTGATCCCCGACCCGAAGCTGGCCCTCGCGGCGGCGGCCGGCCTGCCCACCCGTAACGACGGCGGGCTGGCCCTCTACGAGCGGCTCACCCTGGTGGTGACCGACGACGTGGTGGAACACGTCTTCCACCCGATCCCGGATGCGGCCTCGCATCCGCTCGACGTCATGCGCTGGCTCACCCAGCGCCGCGCTACCGGATTCGGTCCACCGACGGGCTGACCGGACACCGCCAGGCGGGCAACTGTGCCGCGTCGTCGAACGGCCACCCGCTACCCGGCGCGGACGGCGGGTGCTCGGCCCGCCGCCGACAGCCGTTCGAGCACCGACCGGTGTGGCACCGCGTGGCTGGTCCGCCCGCGTACGCCGGTGGTGGTGACCGCCGTGAACAGCGAGTTGAGCAGCGCTTCCTCGACCGTGTCGAGGACGGCGGCGAAGACCGGGTCGATCTCGCTGTCGGGGATGGGTGCCTCCTGCGACGTGCCGAACGCGATCGCGTAGTCGCCGCTGGTGCTGCTGAAGGACGCGCCGACCCGAGCCATCGCGAAGATCGCCCGCCGGGCCACGCGGCCGAGTTGCCGGGCGTCCAGCGGTACGTCGGTGGCGACCACGATCATGCACGAGTTGCCGGGTGGTGCGGTCCGGTCGGCGTCCGGCACCAGTTCCTCGACGGGCAGCGGCACGCCGAGGACGGTGAGGGTCCCGCCGAAGTTGGACTGCACGAGAGCGCCTACCGTCGCGGAGCGGCCGGCCATCCGTACCGTCCGGGACGACGTGCCGATGCCGGCCTTGAAGCCCAGGGCCGTGGTGCCGGCGCCGGCACCGACGCATCCCTCTTCCGGCGGCCCGTCGGATGCTCCGGTGAGAGCGGCCAGGACGTGTGCCCGGGTGACCGGCCGGCGGCGGATGTCCGAGAGATAGCCGTCGTTGGTCTCGCCGACCAGGGGGTTGAACGACAGTCCTTCGGGCCGGCGGTCCATCAGGTATCCGAGCAGCGCGTCGGCGGCCCGGAATACGGACAGTGTGGCGGTCAGGACGACAGGCGACTCCAGCACGCCGAACTCGTCCACCTGGGTGGAGCCGACGAGCTTCCCGTGACCGTTTCCGGTGTACACGGCCGCGGGCAGCGTCCACCGCCCGGGGCCGAGGTGGCCCGGTACGACCGCGGTGACCCCGGTGTGCAGGTCGGCGCCGTCGTCGACAGTGGTGTGACCGACCAGCACCCCGGGCACGTCGGTGATCGCGTTGTGCGCCCCGGTGGGCAGGGTTCCGACGACGATCCCGAGGTCGCGGACGCGGCGACCGACCTGGTCCATGGTTCTCCTGTCGTCCGTTGCGGGCGGGTTGGCTCGGTCAGTGTGCGACCGCCGCCAGGGCGGCATGTGGGCGGTGCGTGCCGTCGGCGGGGCGGCTGTGCGGGTGGTTCGCCCGCGGGTGCGTGAGGAATTCGGGCACCAGGTCGATCCCGGTGACGCCGGCGCCCCGCGAGCGCAGGTGATCGGTGAGGTGGCCGGGCCCGCAGCCCAGGTCGAGCACCGTGCCGGTTCGCCCGGTCAGGTGGCGATCGATGAGGGCGAGGTCGTCGGCGTGCACCTGCCGGGTGGTGCCGAACAGGTCGATGTAGAGGCCGGCGACGGAGGCGTACGCCTGCCGGACCCGCTCCGGGTTCACCGCGTGACTATATGGGCTCCGGCCCGCCCCGGGGTGGCAGCCATCGAAAGTTACGACTTGACGAACATCGTGTTATCGCTCACAGTCGATGGCGTAGTGCGGCGACACCGACGGCTCACCGGACGAGTGATCGCCGCGACTCCGGACCGGGCGACTTCCGGAGCGCGCGGGCGTCCTGTTAGCGCTAACAACGTGCCGACCCCGGCCTCAGCTCTCTGAAGGAGGATCATGTTTTCTCTCGGTAGGTCTCCGTCGACCGCGGCGCCGCCGCGACGGCGTTCGTGGCTGCCCCGGGTCGTCGCCACCGGCGTGACGGCGCTGCTGGTGGGCGCCGGTGCCGCAGCGGTGGTCCCGACGTCCGCGTCGGCCGCCACCGTCGACACGAGCGCCTGGTACGTGCTGGTCAACCGCAACAGCGGCAAGGCGCTCGACGTCTACAACCTGGCCACCAACGACGGCGCGCGGATCGTCCAGTGGGCGCGTAACGACGGCAACCAGCAGCAGTGGCAGTTCGTCGACTCCGGCGGCGGCTACTACCGGCTGAAGTCGCGACTGTCCGGCAAGGTGCTCGACGTCTACAACTGGTCCACCGCCAACGGCGGCAACATCGTGCAGTGGTCCGACTCCAACGGGACCAACCAGCAGTTCCGGCTGGCCGACTCGGACAGCGGCTACGTCCGGCTGATCAACCGGAACAGCAACAGGGTGGTGGAGGTGCAGGGCGCCTCGACCGCCGACGGCGGCAGCATCGTCCAGTACGACGACTGGAACGGCGCCAACCAGCAGTGGCAGCTCGTCCGGGTCGACGGCGGGGGCAACCCCACCACACCGCCGCCGCCGGCGACGACGCCGCCGCCGGGTGGGACGTGCAGTCTGCCGTCGTCGTACCGGTGGTCGTCGACGGGTGTGTTGGCGCAG
>NZ_JBNCKZ010000030.1:0-24945 GCF_049841795.1 Micromonospora sp. DT31
CCTGGAAGATCCTGGTCAAGCTGCGCTGCTGCCCACGACGAGCGACCCCGATCGTGCAGGCCATCCTCGTTCTGCACGACGTCGAAGCTAACCGCTACGCAGGATGAAAAAGGCTCAGTGTCGATCGACAGACGAAGCGCGCTGAGTGGGCCGGATCCAGTCGCCCACTGCGGATGCCACCCGTCGGGGTCGGCCGAGGACGCCTGCTTGGCGAGGCCCGCATCGCCCAAGCGGGCCGCGTCCATGGCGAAGACCCGCCGTCGCCCCAGCACCTCGAGTTGCCGGTGCAGGCCATAGGAGATCCGGTACACCCGCGCGACGCGTTCGGCGCTCTCGTGCTGGGGCTTGCCGAGCGCCTCGCTCAGCGAGTACGGCTCCGCGTGCAAAACGCATTCCAGGTCGCCGAGCAACTCGTCGAGGACCGCCGCCGCCGTGCCCCGGGCCCGGGGATCGAAGATGTCTCGCGCGGCCGCCGCGGCGTGTGCGACAAGATGCCGGACGGTATAGCCGTCGGCGGCTGCCCAGTCGCGCCTGCCGTCGGGAAGCAGCGGCACCTCCGCACTCAGCAGGGCGACGTACCGTCGATGCGCCTCTGCAGCCGCGTCGGCCAGGTCGTCGGCTGTCCGCGCCGCGTGGTCGCCGGCCTCGTCTGCCGGAGTGTCCCCAATGAGAAAGTCGCGCAGGCTGGCGTGGTAGATGCCGTACCGGGCCGGCCGGGAGGAGTTCCGCACGGTAATGAAGGGGCGCCAGGAGCCGTCGCAGAACCGCCGCACGCCCTCGACCTCCGCCTCCGGCAGTCCGGCGAGGGCGGTGAGCCGGTGGATCGGCAGCGCCTCGCCGGCCACGGCCAGGGTGGCGAGCAGCGGACGGTAGAGCCAGGCCCATTCGGGTCGCTGTCGCTCCCCGTCTAGCTTCTCTCGGTAGTAGCCCGCAAGGCTGCGTGGCAGCGTACGAAGATCGTCGATCGGTCGCCCGCCGCGCTCGATCTCGTCGAGGACGTAGCGCAGGTAGACCCAGATGCCGGCGCACCGATCGACGAGCAGGGCGACGAAGTCTTCCGCGGGCGTGTCGGCTTCGTGCAGGCGGCTCGCCAGCGGCTCAGTCGCAACCCTTACATCGAGGAAGTTGCGCATGTCGTTCAGGTTGTCCTCGCTGGAGGACTCGATGGGTAGAACGCGGTGGGGGCCGATCGGCGCCAGGTAGCCCGTTCCGGTCCGGCAGGTGATCACCAGGTACACGTTCGGCGGCAAGGTGCGCGGAAGGCCCAGCGGCAGGGCACCGTCGACGTGCTCCGCCTCGTCAAGGCCATCAACCACGATCACCAAGCTCCGCCTGCCGAGGGTGGCCGAGGCGGCGTGGAGCAGCGTCTCAAACAACCCCGGCGTCACGGCCTCCGCGACGAACACGCCGTTCGGCGCCCACTCGTCCGCCAGCTTGCACTCGTGGATGAGCTGGGCCGCCAGGTTGGCGAGGGCGGGGCGGGAGAGACGGCCATCCGCGTTCCCGGTGAAGTGGCAGGGCCATCCGTTCGCGTTGACCAGCGCGGCCGCGAGTGCGGTCTTGCCGACACCGGCAGCAGCCTCGACGATGACGTGCCCGCGGTCGTTCTCGCGAAGAAAGTCCTCAAGCTGCTCAATCAGCCAGCGACGGCCGGTGAAGGCCGTCACCGCAACGTCTTCGAAGATCGTTTTCGCTGCCATCGTCATGTTGGAGAGGCGAAGAAACGAGCCACCCACAAACGTGCTGATCGATGAATTCGTGACGTCGCCGCCGATCGCGATGGAGCCGATGCCGGAGCTTACGACCTCGGAGGGCGCAGGTTTCGGTGCGGCTCGGCGGAACCATCGTCTCCACGGGCGACCAAACATGTCGACCTCCGCTGCTCGCCACTTGCAGGAAGTCTAATCTGGTCGCGCTCTTGGCACTCTTGGTCTGCCCGTTGCGATCCTCGCCTGCCGCGGAGGGCGGGCACAGCTGGTCGGGTCGCCGATGGTGTCGGCCGACGTTTCACGTGTTGCGATCCTCGCCTGCCGCGGAGGTGCGGGCGCGGCTCGGCGCTGCGGAATTGGCTGTTGTCGCCGCAGCTGGGCGTCCTCTGCCAGTAGTGGTGAGCGCAGGCCGTGCTCGGCCAGTTCGTCGAGCATCTCCATGACCAGCGACAACCTGGACCGATGGCGCTCGTCCCCGGGAATCCCACAGAGAGCCCGGCGAGCAACCCGCCTCGGGCCGATCAGCCTCGTCAACGGCTTGGTCGTCCCACGACGTCGGCACGAACAACGGCGAATCCAGGGTCACCTGCCGGTGCAGCAGACCCGCCCTGCCCGGAGATCTTGAGGCTAAGTCGGTGGACAAGGACGACGTCGTATCTGTCGGCTCCGCCTGAAAGACTGACCACGTGGTTCCGGGTCAATCGGGACCACCTCCTGAAGCATCGGGAGGTGCTGAGCGTGGAGGACTGGGCGGAGATCCGGCGGCTGCGGCGGTCGGAGGGGATGGCGATCCAGGCCATCGCACGGCGGTTGAGGATGTCTCGCAACACCGTGAAGAAGGTCTTGGCCAGTGATGAGCCGCCGCGGTATCGGCGGGCGGCGAAGGGCTCGATCGTGGATGCGGTCGAGCCGCAGATCCGGGCGTTGTCGGCGGAGTTCCCGGACTTGCCCTCGACGGTGATCATGGAGCGGGTGAGCTGCTGACAGACCGGACCGGGCGGCTGCGCAGACAAGGTTGATTGTTAACCTCTGTGCACACGACCGGTGGCGCTTGAGCCGCCCGGGATCCAGGAGGTGTCGTGCCCCGCAACCGTCAGCAGATTCCGCGGGACGAGCGTGCCGGTGAGGTGCTCGCGGCCGCCACGGACCTGTTCCTCAAGCAGGGATATGCGGGCACCACGATCGCCGACATCAGCTCCGCCACCGGAGTCGCTCGCGCCAACGTGTACTGGTACTTCCCCTCCAAGGACGACGTCTTCGCTGCCGTCATGGACCGGATGCTGACCCGCGAGGTGCGCCAGTTGGAGCACGAGCTGCAGGGACTGGACCCGTTGTCGGTCCTGGTACGAGGGCTGGCGGAGATGCGCACCTTCCGTGGTCTCCACCAGGCGATGCACGAGCGGATCCCGCACTCCAGGGCAGTGCGGGAGGCGCACGACCGGTTCCTGGACTGGATCCGCCACCTGGTGGAGGCCGCGGTCGACCGGCAGGGGGAGCGACCCGACCGGGAGATGGTCGCCGACGCCGCGGTGGCGTTGTTCGAGGGCACGAACGCCCTGGAACCGGCGCCGCGCCCCGCGCACGAGATGATCCGGTGGTTGCTCACGACGGTTCTCGAGCCGCAGTCCAGCGGCGCAAACCGGGACTGACTCACACCACCGCGGTCTCGCGCACCGGATCGGCGAACGCCGTGCCAGGTGCCTCCCGCCCGCAGATCGTGTCGAGCAGGGCGCCCGGGTCCGACGGAGGGTTCGCCGCCCGCCAGGCCACGTGGCCGTCGGGGCGGACGATGGTCAGCCTTTCCCCGTACAGCTCGGTGCTCGCGTCGGCGGTCAGGCGCAGCACGTTCAGCGGTACACCCCGATCGGCGGCCGAGCCGACGAGATCGGCGAGGTCGGCGAGGTCACCGGCCCAGGACGGACGCGTGTCGACCACGGTCAACCCCACATCAAAGTGGTCCAACAGGGAGGTCCCGTCCGGCAGCCAGACGTGTGGTGCCCGGCTGCCGGGGCGGGTCGAGGGAACGTAGACGTCCGGCTCGTCCGGGGGCGGAGGAGTGCCGTCGGGGACGACCACCGGTGATCCCTCGTACCGGTACCCCAGCTGCACACCGGCACTGCGGAACTCCCGCCCGCGTAGTTCCTGGATGAGACGCCCCATGTCGGCACGGGCGTCGCGACCGGCGTCGTCATCCTGGTCGAGTACCGGGTCCGGGACGATCTGGGCGTCGGAGGTCCAGTTGCTGGAGGCCTCCGAGACGTTTCGGACGGCGATGGGGCGTCGCTCGGCCTCGTAGCTGTCCAGCAACGCGTCGCCGGCCCAGCCCTGCAGGACCGCCGCCAGCTTCCAACCCAGGTCAACGGCGTCCCCGATGCCGGTGTTGGCCCCGAACCCGCCCTTGGGCCACAGCAGGTGGGCGGCGTCACCGGCGAGGAAGACGCGGCCGTCGCGGTAGCGGTCGGCCACCACTCGGTGCCCGCTCCAGGGCTGGGCGCGGATGATCTCGACGTCGATGGGTGCGCCCACCGCGGCGTGCACCCAGCGCATCTCGTCGCCGGGCGCCGGGTCCTGGTCCAAGTAGACCGATAGTCGCCACTCGTCGACGCCATCGACAACGGTGATGTAGGGCCGACGTTCGTCGGCCAGGGTCTGGATCTGGGCGGCCAGCCCGCCACCGTGAGCCTGCAGCAGGTCTTTCAGCGCCGGAGCTCGGAAGTGGACCGCGAAGTTGCGCCCCTGGGCGAAGGCCCCGTCGAAGTCGATGCCGAGGTGGCGACGAACCCAGCTGCGACCGCCGTCGCACCCCACGACATAGGACGCCGAGACGGTCTCCTCCTGTTCGGTGGCCTGGTCCACCACGAGGACCTGGACATCGTCGGATCCCTGCACGAGGCCCGTGACGAGCTTGCCGTGCTCGACGGTGACCGTCGGTTCGGCCGCTGCGGCGCCCTCCAGCAGGGGCAGGAAGGAGAACTTGGACAGGAAGGCGGGACCCTCGGGGCTCACCGCGCCGAACTCACCGGGCTCGGCGTTGGTCGCGCCTGTGTCGAAGTCCGTCAGCAGGTGCCCTGTGAGCCGGGTCATGAAGACGATCCGATGCGGGTAGTCGGCCGCTGGCACGCCCTCGGCCCGGGCTCGATCGGCGATGCCCCAGCGCCGCAGGTGCTCCATGGTGCGGGAGAAGATCGCCTCGCCGGCCGGGAACGTGACGTCGCCGTCACCAGCGTCCACGACCTTCACCGACACTCCGCGGCGACCCAATTCGACGGCCAGGGCGCACCCGACCGGCCCCGCCCCCACAACGACCACATCGACGTCCACGGGCATGGCCCCACCCCTCTCCCGGCTGCTGTCTGCGAGTGCGAGACATGGGGCCACAATCGACCGTTCTTGGCTCTGAGTCAAGAGAGCCGCGACCTTGCCATAGCCAGGAGAATTGGTCGTTGACACACTTGGCCCGGCCACCCTATCTTGACTCCAGTTCAAGAGAAGGGCGATGTAGATCACATGACAGCACAGATCTCGCCAGTCCCGCGCCTAGACCTCGCGTCGTCGTTCGAGCCGGTGCTTACCTACCACCGTCACATCGACGCGGGTACGGCCAGCGCCGGAATCGACTGCTTTACCGAGGACGCGACCTTCGAAGCGCGCGGTGAGCGCCTGCAGGGCAAGGCGGAGATCGCGGGCTTCCTCGCCCACCGGCAGGGGCAGACCGACCGGCACACGGTGCACACGATCACCAACCCCCTAGTGACGGGAACTGCGGAACGCGCAGTGGTCACGGCGTTCGTGCTGCTGCACGTCCGCCAACCCGACGCGTCTTACCGCCTGGAGCGTGTCCTGGACACGGTGCACGAGCTCGTCCCCGACGACGCAGGTCGCTGGCGGGTGGCCGTCCGTCGCTCCCGGCCGCTGCATCCCACTGTCCAGGCCACCGGCCCTACGCCCTGACCGACCCCACGACCTCCCGTGACGACGAACGAGGAGTCAGCATGACAACCACCGCCCCCACCGAGCAGTCCCAGACCACCGCCGAGACCCGGCCCGTGACGCTGCAGATGGCCGAGCTGGTGCTCAAGACCGGTCGGTTCGAGGAGATGCACGCCTGGTATTCGCACCTGCTGGGCCACGGTCCCTTCTTCGAGCGCACCCCCGACCCGGACGCACCGCCACGCCCGGCCGGCATGCCCGAGCGGGCCGTGGACGTGCGCCTGGCGTTCTTCACGGTCCACGACAACGGGCACCCGTGGTCCCAGGTGCTCGCCCTGTTCGGAATCGACAGCCTCACCGGCGTCGACCCGGCCGGCCCCGGGCTGCACCACTTCCAATTCGGCGTGGGTTCCCTGGAGGACCTCATCGCGCAGTACGAGCACATGCGTGCGGGTGGCGCGATCCCGCACCGCACTGCCAACCACGGGCAGGCCACCAGCATCTACTTCCGGGACCCCGATGGGAACGTCATCGAGTTCTCCTGCTCCAACTTCCCGACCGCGGAGGAGGAGATCGCGTTCATGTCCAGCGACGCGTTCGCGGCCAACCCCTCGGGCCTGGAACTGGATGCGGCGGCGTTCGCCCAGCGCTTCCACAGCGGCGAGCCCCGCGAGAGCCTGCTCTCCCTGGAACCTCAGCCATGACGCGCTTGGTCAGTACCCGGGCAGGCATCGGCCGGATGCTGGACGAGGACACAGTGGAACTGCTCGACGTGCCCTTCCCCGACCTCGGCGCGGCACTGGCCGGTGGGTGCACCGTCGCCGAACTGACCGCTGCCGCGGCCACCGCCACCCGGCCGGTGCAGGAGGCCGAGCTGCTCGCCCCGATACCGCGGCCGTCCAAGATCTGGGCCGTCGGGTTCGGCTACGCCGCTCACCGGGCCGAGGTGGGCAACACCGACCAGCCGACTGAACCCATGGTGTTCCTCAAGGCCCCCTCGTCGGTCACCGCCACCGGGCAGCCCATCCGCTTCCCCCGAGTCGCGCCGCGACAGGTCGACTACGAGGGCGAGCTGGGCGTCGTCGTGGGCGCGCGGCTGACCGACGTCGATCCTGCCGTAGCACGGATGGCCATCGCCGGCTACACAGTCTGCAACGACGTCAGTGCCCGCGACGTGCAGAAAGGGCGCATCCCCGGCCGACTGCCCGACGTGTCGACGGCCAAGAGCTTCGACACCTTCACCCCGATGGGTCCGGCCCTGGTGACCCTCGACGAGCTGCCCGACCCCGATGACCTCCGGCTGCAGACGTGGGTGGACGAGGAACTGCGGCAGGACGCCCGCACCCGCGACCTGGTCACCCCGGTCCCGGAGATCGTGTCCTACCTGTCGCAGCAGACCACCCTGGAACCCGGCGACGTCGTGCTGACCGGGACACCCGCCGGTGTCGGCCACAAGCGCGGGATCTTCCTGCGCAGTGGGCAGACGGTCCGCATCGTCATCGAGGGCGTCGGCGAACTCGTCAACACCTGCGCCTGACCGCCATCCCAGCCGAGACGAAGGAGTCTCCATGTACCCGCGCAACGCCTGGTACGCCGCCAGCTGGGCGGCCGACCTAGGGCGCGAACTGACCCCGGTCACCGTCTGCGACCGCAAGATCGTGCTGTACCGGCAGCTCGACGGCACCCCCACCGCCCTGGCGGACGCATGCTGGCACCGGCTTGTCCCGCTGTCCATGGGGTTCCTTCGCGGCGACGACGTCGTGTGCGGCTACCACGGCATCGCCTACGACCCGGCCGGGCGGTGCACCTTCATGCCGTCCCAGGAGACGCTCAACCCCAGCGCCTCGGTCGCCAGCTTCCCGGTGGTGGAGCGCGACAGGGTGATCTGGGTCTGGGTGGGCGACCCGGCTTTGGCCGACCCCGGCAAGGTCCCCGACATGCACTGGGCCAGCGACCCCGCGTGGGCCGGCGCCGGCGAGACCATCGAGCTGGAATGCGACTACCGCCTGGTGCTGGACAACCTCATGGACCTCACCCACGAAACCTTCGTGCACGGGTCCAGCATCGGCCAGGACGCCGTCGCGGAGACCCCGTTCACCGTCTCCCACACCGACGACCGCGTCACCGTCACCCGATGGATGCTGGGCGTGCAGGCCCCCCCGGCATGGAAGTATGAGATGGAGCTGGCCCACCCTGAGTGGGACGGCGGCCCGGTCGACCGGTGGCAGATCATCCACTGGCAGGCACCCTCCACGATCTGCATCGATGTCGGCGTCGCCCCAGCCGGCACCGGAGCCCAACAGGGCGACTTCAGCCAGGGTGTGCGCGGCTGGGTGCTGGACACCGTGACCCCCAAGACCGCCACCACCTCCTCCTACTTCTGGATGCGCATGCGCAACCACACGCTGGAGTCCGAGGAGATCACCCGCGACCTCACCGCCGCGGTGCACCGCATCTTCGGCGAGGACACGGCCATGCTCAATGCCCAGCAGGAAGCCATCGACGCCCACCCCGACTACGACTTCTACAACCTCAACATCGACGGCGGCGGCATGTGGGTCCGCCGGCTGCTGGATCGCCTGGTAGCCGCCGAGGGAGACGGGCAGCCCCACGCCCGCGCAGCAGTCACCGCACCCAGCACCCAGGCTGCGCCCGCGCCGGACCCGATGCCCGCCGGGTCGGCCTGATGTCCAACCGCACGCTGCGGGAGTGGCGCACGGCACGGGTGGTCGACAGCGTTCCCGTCACCCCCACGGTCAGGCGGGTGGACCTCGCCGTCCCCGCGGTCACCGCACCTGCCCCCGGGAGCCACCTCGACGTGGTCATCCCCCTGCCCGAGGGGGAGGTCATCCGGTCCTACTCGGTGGTCGACGACGGACGTCGTCCCGAGACGGTGAGCGTCGGCGTCCGGCTGGATCCCCACAGCCGAGGTGGCTCGGCGTTCATGCACCGTCTGCAGGCCGGTGACGAACTCATCGTCTCCCAACCGGTGCAGACCTTCGAGCTCACCTGGGGTCGACCGGGTTACGTCCTACTGGCCGGTGGCATCGGCATCACGCCGCTGGTCGGCATGGCCCAGCGGCTCCGCCACTGGGGCGCGAACTACCAGCTGATCTACTCCGCCCGCAGCCGCGAGGAGATGGCCTTCGCCCACGAGCTGCAGCAAGACCACCCCGGACGCGTCCGCCTTACCAGCGACGACATCGACGGGCGGCTCGACCTTGACGGCCTGGTTGCCGGGCTGCCTGTGGACCACGAGCTGTACGTGTGCGGCCCAATGCCCATGCTCCACGCCGCCCGGCAGGCCTGGGCCGCCACAGGTCGTCCCCCCGGACGGCTGCGGTTCGAGACCTTCGGCAGCAGCGGAACCGCGCCTGCGGCACCGTTCGTCGTGCGAGTCCCCGATGCCGGCGTCGAAGCGCACGTCCCGGCCGACCGAACCGCACTGGACGTGCTGGCGGAAGCCGGCATCGAGGTCATGTCGGACTGCCTGCGTGGCGAGTGCGGACTGTGCCTGGTCGACGTCCTGGACACCGAAGGACCGCTGGACCACCGCGACGTCTTCCTCAGCGACCGGCAACGAGCGACCAACACCCAGATGTGCCTGTGCGTGTCCCGGTCCGCCGGCGGCGTCGTCACCCTGCACGTCCCCTGACAGCGCCGAACACCCCGCCACCGCGACTGACCAGGCCACCCAGCCCCGTCCCCCGCCCGGGAGGACGGTCCGTTCGAGCACCGCGAGTCCGGAGACGCCGATGTCTACACTCAACCAGCCCTCGCCCGTCCCCACCGCCGTCGACCCCAACGGCGATGCGACCGACCGCACGCCGGCCCAGATGCGTCGCGACCGCCGCCGGGTCGCCCGCACCAGCCTGATCGGCACATCCATCGAGTGGTACGACTTCAACATCTACGGCACAGCGGCAGCGCTGGTGTTCGGGCCCCAGTTCTTCCCGGGCTTCTCCCCGGTGGCAGCCACCCTGGCAGCCTTCGCCACATTCGGGGTCGGCTTCCTCGCCCGCCCCGTCGGGGGTGTCGTCATGGGCCACTTCGGGGACCGCTGGGGCCGCAAGTCCATGCTCGTGACCTCACTGGTGCTCATGGGTGTCGCCACGTTCTGCATCGGGCTCCTGCCCAACTACGCCTCCATCGGCATCTGGGCGCCCGTCCTGCTGGTGGTCCTCCGCTTCATGCAGGGGCTCGGCGTGGGCGGCGAGTGGGGCGGAGCGGTCCTCATGGCCGTCGAGCACGCCCCCCCGAACCGACGGACGTTCTACGGATCCTTCGCCCAGATGGGCAACCCGCTGGGCATCATCGCCGCGACCTCGGTCTTCCTCGTCCTCGGTGCAGCGCTCACCCCCGACCAGCTGCTCTCCTGGGGCTGGCGGATCCCGTTCCTGCTGTCCGCCGGCCTCATCGGGTACGGCCTCTACGCCCGCCTCAAGGTCGTGGAGAGCCCCGACTTCGCGGCGCTCAAGCGCAACGACAACGTAAGCCGCACCCCGCTGGTCGAGCTGCTCCGCACCCACCCCAGGACCCTCACGCTGGCCGGTCTGGCTGCCATCGTGTCCCCGGCTCTGGGCTACCTGATGTTCGTCTACCTCATCGCATACGGCCGTGACTCCCTCGGTGTTCCCACCTCGGAGATGCTCTGGCTGACCGTGGCCGCAGCCGCGCTCTGGCTGGTCGCCGTCGGACCGGCCGCCATTCTCGCCGACCGGATCGGCCGCAAGCCGGTCTACTCGGCGGGCATCATCATCACCGCCGTCTGGGCGCTGCCGTTCTTCCTACTGCTGGACAGCACCTCGCTACCGCTGATGGTCCTGGCGTACCTCGGCTGGGCGGTGGGCATCGCCCTGATGACCGGAGCCCAGGCCGGCCTGGTGGCCGACCTCTTCCCCGCGCAGATCCGCTACAGCGGGGCCTCCGTCGCCTACCAGGTCGGCGCCATCTTCGGTGGAGCGCTCGCACCGATCGTCGCCACCGCCCTGCTGGCCGGCACCGGCACCTCACAGTCGATCGGTTGGTACGTCGTCGGGCTCGCGGTCATCAGCTTGCTCGGGCTGCTCGGACTGCGCGACCCCCAGGTCAAGGCGACAGCCCGCGCTTGACGCAGAGCGGGGTGCGGCTGCAGGCCGCACCCCGCTCGTCCCGCACCACCTCGAGGAGAGCCAATGACCAGCACGGTCGCTAGCCCGCAGACCGCCACCATCGGCGCCGCCGCCGGCATCCGTGCCGACGCCGCGCTCCGTGAGGTCGAGGAGCGGGTGCTGTGGCTGGCCAACGCGATCGTGGACCACGCCAACCGGGTGCGGCCCAATCCGTCAGGGCTCAAGGTCGGCGGGCACCAGGCGTCCTCGGCGTCGATCACCACCATCATGACCGCGCTGTGGCTGGAGACGCTGGGCCCGGAGGACCGGGTGTCGGTCAAGCCACACGCCTCGCCGGTGCTGCACGCGCTGGAGTTCCTGCTGGGCTGGTTGCCGGCGGAGAAGCTGACCACGCTGCGCGAGTTCGGCGGTCTGCAGTCATACCCCTCGCGGCTCAAGGACCCGGTGCCCGCGGACTACTCGACCGGCTCGGTCGGCATCGGGGCGACCGCGCCGATCTGGGGTGCGATCGCCCGCCGCTACGTCAACACCCAGTTCGGCACCGGCGGCTCGGGCCGGCAGTGGTCTTTGGTCGGGGACGCCGAGCTGGACGAGGGCGCGGTCTGGGAGGCCGTCGTCGACCCGATGGTCGCCGAGCTCGGCGAGGTCTGCTGGGTCGTCGACCTCAACCGGCAGTCCCTGGACCGCGTCGTCCCCACGATGGGCGCGGCCCGGCTGCAGGGCATGTTCGCCGCCGCCGGCTGGCAGGTGCTGACGGTCAAGTACGGCGCGCTGCTGGAGGGGCTGTTCACCCGGGACGGCGGTCTGGCGCTGCGGGACCGGATCGACACCATGACCAACCCCGAGTACCAGCGGATGCTGCGCCGCACGGCCGACGAGTTGCGCCAGCACCTGCCCGGTGAAGGCCCCGGCGCCGACGAGGTCGCGCGGTTGATCGCCGACGTCCCGGACGCCGACCTGCTGGCCGCCGTCCGGAACCTGGGTGGGCACGACCTCACGGCGCTGCGGACGGCGTTCGCCGAGATCGACGACACCCGCCCCACCGTCGTGCTCGCCTACACGCTCAAGGGCTACGGGCTGGCCACTGAGGGCCACCCGCAGAACCACTCGGCGCTGCTGACCGAGACCCAGCTGCACGAGCTGGCCGCCCGGGTCGGCGTGGACCCGGCCGACCCGTGGGTCCGGCTGGACCCCTCGTCCGCGGGTGGTCGGCTGCTGGCCGCAGCGGCGGAGCGGCTGCGGCGCGGCCGGTACGAGGGTGCCCCCGCGCCGTCGGTCCCCGGCGACCTAGGCCGCACCCCCTCGGGGACCGCGACCACCCAGGCCGCCCTGGGCCGCACCCTGCTAGACCTCAACCGGGCCGCGCCCGAGGCCGGCGCCCGGATCGTCACCGTCAGCCCCGATGTGTCGTCCTCGACCAACCTAGGTGGCTGGGTGAACAAGGTCGGCGTCTGGTCTGCCGAGGACCGCCGCGACTGGTTCTCCGACGACCCCGAGACGATCCTGCACTGGCGCGAGCGTCCGTCCGGCCAGCACGTCGAACTGGGCATCGCCGAGGTCAACCTCGTGTCGCTGATGGGCGAGTTGGGCGCGACCTGGTCTCGGTGGGACCAGCCACTGCTGCCGATCGGGGTCATGTACGACCCGTTCGTCTCCCGGGCACTGGAGCCGTGGTCCTACGGGGTCTACGCCGGCGGCCAGTCGATCCTGGTCGGGACGCCGTCCGGGGTGACGCTGGCCCCCGAGGGTGGGGCGCACCAGTCGATCACCACCCCGTCCATCGGGCTGGAGCAGCCCGGCGTGGTCACCTACGAGCCGGCGTTCGCCCTGGACACCGAGTGGTGCCTGCTGGCCTCCCTCGGCCGGCTCGGCCGCCCCGACGGCTGCAGCGCCTACCTGCGGCTGTCGACCCGTCCGGTCGACCAGTCCCTGGCCGCGGTCCCCACCGACCCGGCCGCCCGGGAGCGCCGTCGTCGGCAGGTGGTGGGCGGGGCCTACGCGCTGCGCCGGGTCGCCTCCCCGACCGTCACCGTGGTGACGATGGGCGCGATGGTCACCGAGGGCCTGGCCGCCGCCGACCGGCTCACCTGGCTGGGTTTCCCGGCCGACGTCGTGGTCGTGACCAGCCCCGGCCTGCTGTTCCGGGCCGCGCAGGCTCGCCGTGGCCTGGATGACGTCGTGCACCCGCCGGTGCACGGCGCCGTCCTGGAGCAGGTCTTCCCCGCCGACCGGGCCGTCCCGATGGTCACCGTGCTCGACGGGCACCCGCACACCCTGGCGTTCCTGTCCGGCGTGCACCGGATCCGCGCCGTGCATCTGGGTGTCACCCGCTTCGGCCAGTCCGGCGACCTGGAGTCGGTGTACCGGCACCACGGCATCGACACCGACGCTATCGTCGGCGCCGCCCTCGACCTCGTCGACTGACGCAGTGCCGTCCTGCCGCAGATCGACGACCCCACGACACCAGCGTCCGGGCCTACGCCGACGCTCTCGGCTTCCACCCCACCACCGCCACCCGGCAGGTCACCAATGCCGGCGGCACCTGGAGTCGGTACGCCGCCGGCGACCACATCCCGCCACCCTGACAACTCGCGCCCGTCTGCACATACATGACGGCCGGGGCCTTACGTGCCGGAGATATCTCTGCCTGAGCACCCGGCCCTGAACACGGGAGTGTGTCGATTTCCGTGTTGTGCCTGTGGTGTGATCGAGGTTGTTAGATGGAGATCCGGTCGCCGTAGGCGAGGATCAGGGCGTTGAGGCCTTGGCCCAACCGTAGACCCGGCCAGTGATGCTCCCGCCGCCCTTACGTTTCTGCTGGACGACGAGGTAGAGCACCTTCATCGCGGCCTGCTCGGTCGGGAAGTGCCCCCGCCGGCGGGCGGCTTGGCGGAACCGGGCGTTCAGGCTCTCGATGATGTTGGTGGTGTAGAGGACCTTGCGCACCTCGTGGTCGTAGTCCAGAAACGGCACGAACTGCGGCCACGAGGTCCGCCAGAGCCGGATCACCGCCGGGTACTGGTCATCGGCTCAGTATTCGACGCCACCGCCGGGACCGCCCGCCGAGCACGACGACGGGCGACGCTCGCGGGCGTGACAGCCGGAGGAAGCGGCCCTCGATGCGCGGCGAGCGCGGCGAGGGCCGCGGCCTGGGCGGGTGGCAGCGGACGGCGGGCGGTGGTCAGTCGGGCGGGGCCATCCGGCGACGCAGTTCCCGCTTGAGCACCTTGTGGCTCGGCCCGAGCGGCAGGTCGTCGACATACCGGACCTGCCGCGGGTACTTGTGCCGGCCCAGATGCTCCCGCGACCAGTCGATCATCTCCTGCTCGTCGGGCAGGCCCGGGCCGGCCGGGTCCGCCACCACCACCGCGCAGACCTCCTCGCCGTGACGCGGGTCGGGCACCCCGATCACCGCCACCTGGCCGACCGCCGGGTGCCCGGCAAGGACCTCCTCCACCTCGCGTGGGTAGACGTTGAAGCCACCCCGGATGATCATGTCCTTCTTCCGGTCGATGATGGTGATGAACCCGTCGGCGTCCTTGCGTCCCAGGTCACCGCTACGGAACCAGCCGTCTACCACCGCCTCCGCGGTCGCCTCGGGCCGCCCCAGGTAGCCGGCGAAGACGTTGTGCCCCCGGATGACGATCTCCCCGAGCTCTCCGGTCGGCAGCAGCTCGATCCGCTCGTCCACCTCCGCGCGGGCGATCTCCACCTCCACGCCCCAGACCGGGTGCCCGATGGTCCCGGCGCGGGTGCCGAAATGCGGCTGGTTGGTGGTGGCGGTGGGTGAGGTCTCGGAGAGCCCGTACCCTTCGAAGACCGTCGTCTGGAAGGCGGCGTGGAACCGTTCCAGCACGGCCACCGGCAGCGACGCCCCGCCGGAGACGCAGAGCCGCAGCCGGGGCAGGTCGTCCCGGTCCCGGACGGCGTCGAGCAGCGCCACGTACATGGTGGGCACGCCGTGGAAGACGTCCACCCCCTCACGCAGCATCAGGTCGATGGCGGCCGGTCCGGTGAACCGGCTCAGCAGCACCAGCGTCGCGCCGATCCGGAAGGTGCCGTTCATCGCCACCGTCTGGCCGAAGCTGTGGAACAGCGGCAGGCAGCCGAGCACTACGTCGGTCCTGCGCGCGTCGTTGGCGTCGAAGACGTTCACGGTGGCGTTCATGACCAGGTTGAGGTGGGTGAGCACGGCGCCCTTGGGCACCCCGGTGGTGCCGCTGGTGTAGAGCACCACCGCCGGGTCCTCCGCCGACCGGGTGACGTACGACGGCAGCGGTGGCAGTGGGTGGCTCAGCTCCTCCAGGCGGGGCGCGACCGCGCCGGCGGCCGCCGGCCCGACGGTCACCAGCGGCACGCCGGCCGCCGCCGCGGCGGCGGCGCCCAGGGCGAGCTGGGAGCTGTGGCACACCAGCAGCTTCGTGCCGCTGTCGGTCAGCACGTGCGCCGCTTCGTCCACGGTCAGCAGCAGGTGCACCGGGACGAGCACCGCGCCGGCGGCGAGGGCCCCGTAGTAGACCCGGGGGAAGTCCACCACGTTCGGGGCCAGCAGGGCCACCTTGTCGCCGGGACCGACCCCCCGCTCGCGCAGCCCGGCGGCGTAGCTGCGCGCCTCCAGCCACAGCTCGGCGTACGTCACCCGGGTGTCGCCGTCGACCACGGCGACGGTGTCGGCGTGCCGGCGGGCGGACTCGGCCAGCACCATGGCCAGCGACAGCGCGGTCATCGGGCCACGCCCCGCACCAGGCGGCTGACCGTCTCGGCGACGCAGACCGGCTTGCCGCCGGCGTCGCTCTCCACGGTGACCGCGGTGACCACCTGCACGCCGCCGTCCACGGGTGACACCTCGGCCAGGGTCGCGGTGGCGCGGACCGCGCTGCCGACCCGGAGCGGGGCCGGGAAGCGCACCCGGTTGAGGCCGTAGTTGACCCCCATGGCAACCCCCTCGACCCGGTACAGGCCACCGGCCAGCGCCGGCAGCAGGGACAACGTGAGGTAGCCGTGCGCGATGGTGCCGCCGAACGGGCCCGCCGCGGCCCGTCGCGGGTCGATGTGGATCCACTGGCGGTCGTCGGTGGCGTCGGCGAACCGGTCGACCCGTTGCTGGTCGATCCGGAACCAGGGGCCGGGGCCCAGGGTCTCGCCGGTCGCCTCGGCCAACTCCTCGATGGACGCGAAGACCCTCATGCCAGGTGCCCTCCAAGCTTCGTGTAGCCGCGCAGCAGATCGCGGGAGATGATCAGTCGCTGCATCTCGTCGGTGCCCTCGAAGATCCGGTAGAGCCGGACCTGCCGGTACCAGCGTTCGATCGGCAGCTCGCGGGTGTAGCCCATGCCGCCGTGGATCTGCAGGACGCGGTCGACCACCCGATTGACCATGCCCGCGCCGTAAAGCTTCGCCATCGAGGAGGCGTGCCGCGGGTCCATGCCCTGGTCGACGGTCCAGGCGGCGCGCAGGATGAGCCAGCGGGCCGCCTCCAGCTCGGTCTCCGAGTCGGCGATCATCCACTGGATGGCCTGGTTGGTGCCGATCTTCGCGCCGAAGGTCTCCCGGGTGTTGGCGTAGTCGATGGCCATCGACAACGCCCGCTCGGCGATGCCGATGGCGTGCGACGGGATAATGTAGCGCCCCTTGCCGATCCACTCCATGCCGAGGCTGAAGCCCTGCCCGGGCTCGCCGAGGATGTTGCGCCCGGGCACCCGGACGTCGTCGAAGACCAGCGAGGCGGGGCCACCCTCGCCCATCGTCTGGATGAACTCCGAGCGCCAGCCCATCGACCGGTCCACCAGGAACGCGGTAGCGCCGCCGTGGCGGGCCCCCTTCTCCCGGTCGGTCACCGCGACCACGATGGCGAAGTCGGCGTCGTGACCGCCGGTGATGAAGGTCTTCTCGCCGTTGAGGATCCAGTCGTCGCCGTCGCGGCGGGCGCTGAGCTTGATGTTGGCCGCGTCGGAGCCGGCGCCGGGCTCGGTGATCGCGAAGCAGCTGCGCCGCTCCCCCTCGATGGTCGGGACCAGGTACTCGCGCCTCTGCTCGTCATTGACGTGGAACAGGATGTTGTCCGCCTCGCCGCCGAACCGGAACGGCACGAACGAGCGGCCGAGTTCGGTCCAGATCAGGGACTGGGTGACGGCCGGCAGGTCCATGCCGCCGTACTCCTTCGGGGTGGCCAGCCCCCAGAACCCGAACTTGCGCGCCTTGAGCTGCAACTCGCGCAGCTCGCTGTGCTCCAGTCCGGGCCGGTGCGCCCGTTCCCGCCGCAGCAGCTCCTGCTCCAGCGGCATGACCTCCCTGGTGATGAAGTCGCGGGCGGTGTCGCGGATCGCCCGCTCGGTGTCGGAAAGCGCGAAGTCCATGTCCCCTCCGGGTGCTGGTCCGCCAGCGCGCCTCAGCGCGCGCCGCCGTTGACGTACAGGGTCTGTCCGCTGACGTACGACGCGTCGTCGCTGGCCAGGAAGGCGATCACCGAAGCGATCTCGGTCGGCTGGGCGACCCGGCGCAGCGGGGTGTGCTCGGCGACCATCCGCTGATGCTCCTCCGGGCTGCTGCCGACCCGCTGCGCGGTGGCGGCGGTCATCGCGGTGGCCACGTAGCCCGGGGCGACGGCGTTGACCGTGACGTTGTACGGGCCGAGTTCGATGGCGAGGGTGGCCGTCAGGCCCTGCACCCCCGCCTTGGCCGCCGCGTAGTTGACCTGGCCCCGGTTGCCGAGGGCGGAGCGGCTGCTGAGGTTGACGATCCGGCCGTAGCGGGCCGCGACCATGTGCTGTTGGGCGGCCTGGCAGCAGAGGAACATGCTGGTCAGGTTGGTGGTCAGCACCGCCTCCCAGTGTGGCAGGGGCATCTTGAACAGCAGGTCGTCGCGGGTGATGCCGGCGTTGTTCACCAGCACGTGCAACCCGCCGTACTCCTGCACCACCCGGTCGGTCATCGCGGCCACCGCCGCGGAGTCGGTCACGTCGCAGCCGATGCCGACGGCCCGGCCACCGGCCGCGGTGATCTCGTCGGCGACCACCCGGCTGCGCTCCTCGTCGAGGTCGACCACGGCGACGGCGGCGCCCTCGGCGGCCAGCCGGTGCGCGGTCGCCGCGCCGATGCCCTGCCCGGCGCCGGTGATGACGGCCACCCGGTCGGCGAATCTGGTCACGGGTTCTCCCCTTTGCTAGAAGGCGTTGACGCCGGTGAGCGCGCGCCCGATGAGCAGCTGCTGGATCTGGCTGGTGCCCTCGTAGAGGGTGGCGACCCGGGCGTCGCGCAGGTACTTGCCGACCGGGTACTCGTCGATATAGCCGTACCCGCCGAAGACCTGGACGGCGTTGTTGGCCGCCCGGACCGCTGCCTCGCTGGCGAAGAGCTTGGCCATCGAGGCCTCGGTGGCGAACGCCTCGCCCCGGTCCACGAGGTCCGCCACCCGCCACACCAGCAGCCGGGCGGCGGCGGTGTCCACGGCGATGGCGGCGAGCAACTGCTGCACCAGCTGGTGCCCGGCGATCGGCTTGCCGAACTGGGTGCGCTGCCCGGCGTAGCCGACCGCCGCGTCGAGGCAGCCCTGGGCGATGCCGACGCAGCCGGCGGCCACCGACATCCGGCCCTTGGCCAGGGTGGCCAGGGCGAGCCGGAACCCGCCGCCGGCCGGGCCGAGGCGCGCCGAGTCGGGCACCCGGACGGCGTCGAAGCGCAGCTCACCGGTTGCCTGCCCGCGCAGCCCGAGCTTGCCGTGGATCTCCCTCCGGGTGAGCCCGGCGACGTTGGTGGGCACCAGGAACGCGCTGATGCCCCGGTGTCCGGGTCCGCCGGTGCGGGCGAAGAGCAGGACCACGTCGGCCACGGTGCCGTTGGTGATGAACGTCTTCGCGCCGGTGATCAGCCAGTCGCCGCCGTCGCGGGTCGCCCGGGTGGTCAGCGCGGCCGCGTCCGAGCCGCTGTCCGGTTCGGTCAGGGCGAAGCAGCCGAGCGCGGTGCCAGCGCAGAGCCGGGGCAGCCACTCGGCCCGCTGCGCGGCGGACCCGTGCGCGGCGATGGCCTTGGCGACCAGCCCGAGCGACACCGAGACGATGCCCCGGACGGCGGAGTCCCCCCGGCCGAGCTCCTCCAGCACCAGGCAGTAGGAGAGGTGGTCGCCGCCGGACCCGCCGTCTTCCTCGGGGATGGTCAGCCCGAGGAAGCCCAGCTGGCCGAGCTTGCCCACGATCTCCGGGTCGACCGACTCGCGGCGGTCCCAGGCCGCGGCGTGCGGGACCACCTCACGGTCGACGAACTCGGCGGCGAGCTGACGAACCGCCGCCTGCTCCACGGAGAGCTGAAGGTCCATGCGGCATAAACTAGCGCTGCAAGTTTAAGTACGTCCAGACCCGGCTGTGACAAAGTTGCCGCGGACCGACGAGTGAGCGAGGGAGGCGCGGATGCCCCGGCCGAGGCAGGCGCTGCTCAGCCGGCAGCGGATCGTCGATGCCGCCGCCGCGCTGATCGACGCGGACGGGCTGGAGGCGTTCTCCACCCGCCGCCTCGCTGCCGAACTCGGCGTACGCGGGCCCTCGCTCTACAACCACTTCGCCACCAAGGACGAGATTCTCGACGCGGTGGCCGACAGCGTCACCGCCCAGGTGGACGTCTCCTTCTTCGGGCGCCTCGACTGGCGCGAGGCGCTGCGCCGGTGGGGGCACTCCTACCGGGCGGCACTGGCCGCGCACCCGAACATCGTGCCGTACCTGGCCCGCGGGCCGGGCCGGCGGCCGGCGGCGCTGGCGATGGCCGACGCGGTCTACGGCGGGCTCGTCGCTGCCGGCTGGCCGCCCGCGCGCGCGACGCACATCGGTGCGCTGATGCGCTACTTCGTGGCGGGCTCCGCGCTCGGATCGTTCGCCCGTGGCTTCGTCGAGGACCCGGGGTTGTACGGGGAGCGGTATCCGCACCTGACCCAGGCGCACCGGCTCGCCGAGCATCAGCAACGGGTGGACGAGGGCGCCTTCGCGCTCGGCCTCGACGCGCTCATCCATGGGCTCTCCCACACCTACGAGGAGCACATCGGGCCGCTACCACCCCTCCTGCCAGCCGATGCGGGGCACTAGAGTAAAAACTTGCAGCGCTAGTTTTCGACCACCGTGAGGGGCGCGATGGATCTTGCACGAACCCACATCTATCTCGACGGAGCGTGGGTCGCCCCCTCCTGGGGGCAGACCATCGCGGTGCACAACCCGGCGACCGAGGAGGTGCTGGCGAGCGTGCCGGCCGGCACGGCGGCCGATGTCGACCGCGCCGTCACGGCCGCCCGCGCCGCCTTCCCGGGCTGGGCCGACACCACCCCCGTGCAGCGGTCCGCCGCCCTGGACCGGCTGCACACCGCGCTGGCCGCCCGGGCCGCGATCGCCGCCGAGACGGTCGCGCTGGAGCTGGGCACCCCGTTGAAGGCCGCCACCCGGGTACAGGTCGGCCTGCCGCTGACCGTGCTGCGCAGCTACGTCGAGCTGGCCGCCCGGCCGCCCGCCGAGGAGACCATCGGCAACTCGCTGGTGGTCCGCGAGCCGGTCGGCGTGGTCGGGGCGATCACCCGTGGAACTACCCGCTGCACCAGGTGATGGCGAAGCTGGCGCCCGCGCTGGCCGCCGGGTGCACGGTGGTGCTCAAGCCCAGCGAGCTGACCCCGCTGACCGCGTACCTGCTCTCCGACGCGATCCACGAGGCCGGCTTCCCGCCCGGGATGGTCAACCTGGTGCCCGGCACCGGCGTCGAGGTGGGCGAGGCCATCGCCGCCCATCCGGACGTCGACATGCTCTCCTTCACCGGCTCGACCGCCACCGGCCGGCGCATCGCGCACCTGGCCGCCGACCGGATCGCCCGGGTCGCGTTGGAACTGGGCGGCAAGTCCGCGAACGTGATCCTCGACGACGCCGACCTGGCCACCGCGGTGAAGGCCGGCGTGGGCAACGCCTTCCTCAACTCCGGCCAGACCTGCACCGCCTGGACCCGGATGGTGGTGCACCGGGACCGCTACGACGAGGCGCTGAACCTGGTCGCCAAGGCCGCGGACGGCTACCGGACCGGCGACCCGTTCGCCCCGGACACCCGGCTCGGCCCGCTGGTCTCCGCTGCGCAGCGGGACCGGGTGACCGGCCACGTCACCCGGGCACTCACGGACGGCGGCCGGCTGATCGCCGGCGGCCCGGACGCGGTGCTGCCCGAGCGGGGCTGGTTCGTCGCCCCGACCGTGCTCGCCGACGTCGACCCGGGCAGCGCGCTGGCCCAGGAGGAGGTCTTCGGACCGGTGCTCGCCGTCATCCCAGTCGACGACGAAGAGGCAGCGGTGGCCGTCGCGAACGACTCCCGGTACGGCCTGGCCGGCGCTGTCTGGTCCGCCGACGAGCAGCGGGCGGTGCGGGTCGCCCGGCGGATCCGCACCGGAGCCGTCGACATCAACGGCGCGCCGTTCAACCCGCTCGCCCCGTTCGGCGGCTACAAGCAGTCCGGCCTCGGCCGGGAACTGGGTCGCTACGGGCTCGACGAGTTCCTCCAGACCAAGGCGATCCAGCGATGAGGGCGCTGCTCGCCCGCGGCGTGGACCAGCCTCTGACGGTGGAGGAGGTGGAGCTGCCGGACCCCGGGCCGGGTGAGGTACGGGTGCGGGTACGGGCCGCCGGGTCTGCCACTCGGACCTGTCCATGGTCAACGGCACTGTCGCGCCGCCGTACCCGCTGGTGCTCGGGCACGAGGCGGCGGGCGAGGTGATCGAGGTCGGCCCCGGCGTCGACCGGGTCCGGCCCGGCGCGCACGTGGTGCTGAACTGGGCGCCGCCCTGCCGGCGGTGCTGGTACTGCGGTCGCGGCGAGCCGTGGTTCTGCGAGCGGACGGGCTCTCCCGCGACCGCCCGGGGCCGGACCTCGGACGGTTCGCCGCTGCACGTCGCCCTCGGCCTCGGCGCGCTGGCCGAGGAGGTGGTGGTGCCGCAGGAGGCGGTGATCGACGTTCCGGCGGAGCTGCCGTTCGCCACCGCCGCCCTGCTGGGCTGCGCCGTGCTCACCGGGGTCGGCGCGGTACGCCGGACCGCCCGGGTGGCGCCCGGCGACTCGGTGGCGGTGATCGGTCTCGGCGGGGTGGGCCTGTCGGTGGTCTCCGCCGCCCGGGCCGCCGGCGCCGATCCGGTGCTCGCTGTCGACGTGTCGCCCGCCAAGGCCGAACTGGCCGCCGCCGCCGGGGCCACCGACTTCCTCGTCGCCGACGACGCGCTGAGCCGGGCGATCCGGGAGCGCACCCACGGGCGTGGCGTCGACCACGCCCTGGAGTGCGTCGGCCGCGGCGTGACCATCCGCGCCGCCTGGCGGGCCGTCCGGCGCGGCGGGCAGGTCACCGTCGTGGGGATGGGCGCGCGGGACGACGTGGTCAGCCTGAGCGCGCTGGACATCTTCCACTCCGGGCGGACACTGCGTTCCTCGGTGCACGGCTCGTCCGACCCGGACCGGGACCTGCCCGAGCTGGCCCGCGCCGTGCTCGACGGCACCCTGGACCCGGCCACCCTGATCACCGACCGGACTGGCCTGGACGGCGCCGCGGCGGCGTTCGACCGGATGGCCCGCGGCGAGGGCGCCCGTACCGTCGTGCTGCCCTGACCCGTCGCCGCGCCGGGTTCAGTGCAGCGCGGGCGAGCTCGGTACGGGACCGGATGCCGAGCCGATGGAAGATGTTGCGAAGGTGGTGGTCGACGGTCCGGGTGGAGAGGAACATCCGGGTGGCGATCTCGCGGTTGGTGGCTCCCTCGGCGACCAGCTGCGCGATCCGTAGCTGCTGCCCGGTGAGTAGCCGGTCGGCATGGCCATCCACCACCGCCGACCGGCCCGGGACCAGCTCATCCATCACTCGGATCGAGGAACGCACGAGTTCGGCCGCACCCTGCGCTCCTGCGGCGTCCTAGCCTCGATGGGCTCGGCCGCCGACTGCTACGGCAACGCCATGGCCGAGACGTTCTTCGCCACCCTCAAACCCGAACTGGTCTACACCCGAGCCTGGCCCAGCCGTCACGAACTGGATGCTCCATTGACCCCGCGGCGGCTGGGCGGGCCGCCCGACGACGCGATCACCCCGGTCGTGAACTCGCTCATCGCGATGGCCACCGAACTCCTGCACACTCAGCGGGCCGTCGCCGTGCACGAGTACACCCGCGACCGGCTGAAGGAGCTCCTGCGCGAACTCGTGCCCGACAACCGCGAGGTCCTCGGCAACTTCGACGCGAACGTCAACCGTTTCGAGTTCACCCTCGTCCTGGCTGTCCTGCACAACCGGCTGAACTTCATGACCACCATGTGGCCCGCGTCGAAGCGGCGCTCAACCTCGAGATGACGTCAAACGTCCTGTCACGGCGTCCGCCGAAGGACTACATGGCCGTCGTGCCTGAGTCGCCTATGGGTAACGTCCTCGGCTTTCAGTTCCAGGCAGGCGACCGCAACGCCGACGGTGACCAGAGTGGTGAGCTGCGTTTCTTCCGCAACGGAGTCGGATGTGAGCTTCTACTCGAGCTGCCGAACATCCCCACCATCGACAGTCGGCCCGGCCCAACGTCCTGCTCATGTCGGCGGCCAGTTGGGCTGGCTCATCCAGCCGGTGCCACCAGTTCAGCGTCGCCGACCGGCTGGGCGAGCCACCGGTAGTAAGGCTGACGAGCGATGTTCAGTACCCGGCACGTCACCGCCACGGGGATCCCGTCGGCGGCCAGCTCGCTCACGAGCGGGTAGAGCCTTTTCCCGGCAGATTCGCCTGCGACAAGTAGGCCGCCGCCCGGCGCAGGACCTCGTTTTCCTGCTCCAGCAGCTTGATCCTCTTACGGGCCTCGCGCAGCTCGGCTGAGTCGCTGCCGCTGATACCCGGTCTGGTTCCGGCGTCAACGTCAGCCTGGCGCATCCACTTGAACAACGTCATCGGGTGGACTCCGAAGTCCTTGGCGATCTGCTCAACCGTCACGCCTGGCTCGCGGTCACGGGCCACCCGCACGACGCCATCGCGGAACTCTCGGGGGGTAGGGCTTGGGCACAGCAACATCCTTCCAGCCCGCCACCAGGGCAAGCCATCTCAGATGTCACCTATCGGTGCAGCAGACCCCAACCACGGCGAGTTTCATCAGATGAAGCATTCGCCGTCGTACGTGTCCGGTCCACTTGAAGCTGGCACCGTCCACGGTTGTTGGCACCAGTGGTGGCGCCGTCCGGATTGTGTTGGCACTGGTCTCCGGTCTCCGACATCTGGCGTCTGTCTCGCTGTAGCTGGTGACGGCCAGGGCGGTGTCAAACCTCGAAGGTGGGTGCTCGGTTCACCGAAGTTGGCTTGGAAACTGGTAGCGTGCGCGGCTTCCGAGACCTACGCGTCCGCACCAGTTCACGAGGAGGAGCCGAACGATGACGGATACCGGAACGCGGTTGGAAGGCGGCGGCACTTCTGGGTCACGGAGCAGGCGAGCGGACGACTGGTTGGCAGACATCCGGATCTCCTACGACACGGTCGCCGACAGTTACTCCGACTACACACGGGTGGCTTTGGCTGGGGAGCCCTATCTGCTCGCGGCGTTGGCGTTGTTCGCCGATCTGGTCCACGCCGCCGGCGGTGGCCCGGTGGCGGACGTGGGCTGCGGACCAGGCCATGTCACTGCCCACCTGCATAAGCTGGGCGTCGATGCCTTCGGCGTCGATTTGTCACCCGCGATGATCGACATCGCTCGGCGGGAGCACCCCGACCTGCGGTTCGAGGTGGGTTCGATGACGGACCTACAACTCGCTGACGCCTCGATCACTGCCCTGCTCGCCTTCTGGTCGTTGATCCACATCCCCGACGACGAGATCCCGGCGGTTCTTAGCCACTTTCGGCGGGTGCTGCGTCCCGATGGACCTCTGTTGCTCGGCTTTCACGTCGGAGATGAGTCACGGCTGAAGACGGAAGGCTACGGCGGTCATCCGATGAAGGTCTACGTGCACCGCCGTCAGCCGGACCGGATGGCGACCTGGCTGCGCGATGCCGGATTCACGGTCAAGGCCCAGATGCTGCTCGGCCTCGACGAGAGCCTTCCAGGAGCGGTCCTCTTTGCACACCGCCGGCAAGAAGGTGCCAACTAAACCTGGACGGAAACGCTTCCGCCGTCCGCACCTAACGACCTCGTGCGTGGTTGGCGGTAGCAGGATCTGTGCCGTCTCATCGTTGGTGGGGTGCGGCGGGTAGGGCAC
>NZ_JBNCKZ010000031.1:0-21933 GCF_049841795.1 Micromonospora sp. DT31
AAAGCGCCGGTGACCGCGGCCCGCCTCGCCGAACTGCTCGACGGCGTCGGCCCGACCGCACGCTGAACCGCGCCGGTGGGGGGGGGCCCCCCCCCCCCCCCCCCCGCCCCTGCCGTGTCCCGCGTTCGACGCACGCCGGGATCGTGGTGCCCGGTCGACCGTTTACCGCCGCCGCGGTCGGGAACCCGCCGCCGAGCGGGTAGGCCGAGCCGACAGGAGGGGTTCGTGGCCGTGAACCAGCCGGAACACGTGCCGGTCGGGCCCCTCCGGATCGCGATGGTGGTGCCGCCGTGGCTGCCCGTACCGCCGCCCGGATACGGCGGTCTGGAAGCGGTGGTGGCCGGGCTGGTGGACGCGCTCGTCGCGCGGGGGCACGCGGTGACTCTGTTCGGTGCCGGCGACGGGCACGGCACCGCCGCCGAGTTCGTCTCCACCGGCGGGTTGCAGTTCGACCGGATGGGCGAGGCGTTGCCCGAGCTGGCCCACCTGGCACATGTCGAGCGGCTTGTCGATCCGGCGGACTTCGACCTGGTGCACGACCACACCACGATCGGCCCGATGGTGGCGGGCCGCCGCCGGCTGCCCACAGTGGCCACCGTGCACGGCAACCCGGTCGGCGAGTACGGCACGGCGCTGCGCACCGTCGACCCGGATGTCGGCCTGATCGCCATCTCGCACGCCCAGCGCAGGGCGAACCCGGGGCTGCCCTGGGTCGCCACCGTGCACAACGCGATGCCGTTGGAGGATTTCCCGCGCAAGCGGGTCCCCGGCGCCGGGCCGGTGCTGTGGCTCGCCCGCTTCAGCCCGGACAAGGGACCGGAGGTGGCGATCGCGGCCTGCCGCCGGGCCGGCCTGCCGCTCACCCTGGCCGGCAAGTGCAGCGAGGCGGCCGAGCACCGCTACCTGGACGAGGTGGTGCGGCCGCTGTTGGGCGCGGACGTGACGCTCGTGGTGAACGCCGACCGCGAGACGGTGCTGCGGCTGCTGCTCGATGCCCGCTGCCTGGTCATGCCGGTGCAGTGGGCGGAGCCGTTCGGCATGGTGATGGTGGAGGCCATGGCGACCGGTACGCCGGTGGTGGCACTGCGCCGGGGCTCGGTGCCGGAACTGGTCCGCTCCGGGATCACCGGGTTCGTGTGCGACCACGCCGACGAATTGGCGGCGGCGTTGCGGGCCGCGGTCGGCCTGGATCCGGCGGACTGCGTCGCGCACGTCGCGCGGCGTTTCTCGGTGCAGCGGCTGGCCGCCGACCACGAGGCGGTCTACCGGGCGCTCCTGGCCGGCCCGGTGACGGCCGGGGCGGGCCGCGCGGTCGGTGCGGTGCGGACCGGGTGACGCTCAGGCAGGCCGGGCGGCCAGCTCCGCGGCGGCGGCATCGAGTTGCCGCGCGTACCCGGGACTGATGCTGCCTTCGCGGCGCCGTTCGTCGATCTTGCCGCGAAGCCGGTCCACGGCGGCGGTCGTCTCGCTGCCGCCGGTGGCCGCGACCGCGTTGCGCAGCAGGTTGCGCAGGTCCACCCCGACGTCGCCCCGGATCTGACCGTCGGTCATGCCGGCTTCGATCAGCCCGTCCATCCGTTCGGCCGGGTCGGCCCGACCGTCGGGCGGGCGAGGGCCGGCGGTGGTCGGTGGGCGGGCCGGCGCGGTGGCGGCCGGCCCGGCGCTGCCCGGCCCGGTGGTGGCCGCCGCGGTAGGGGCGGGCGGCTCCGGCGTCCCGGTCGGCGCGACGGTGGGCACCTGCAGCGGCCCCGGGGTGGGCAGCACCCGGGGCGCGGTGGACCGGTCCGTCAGCAGCGCCGGCACCAGCAGCGCCGCGGCGGCGACCACCGTCACGCCGACCGCGGCCAGCGTGCGGGTGCGCCACCGGCTCGGCGCGGCCGGGGCGGTCGGCAGGGCGGCGGCGGTCGCGGTCCCCGGGCCCGCGCCGGCGGGCGTCGGCGCGGGCCCGGTCAACGTGGGAAGGGTCATGGTCGGCGCGAGCATGGTGGCGGCCTGCGGGTCGGCGGGCAGCAACTGGTCGCGCAGCACGGCCGCGACCCGGTGCGCGGTGGGCCGGCGTCGCGGGTCGCGGTCCAGGCACCGCAGGCAGATCTGCGCGACCGGGCCGGGCAGCCCCGGTACGCCGTCCAGAGTGGGCGGTGGGCCCTCGGCGAGCGCGGTGCCGAGTTCCTCCCAGGTCTCCGCCGGATAGGGCGGTCGCCCGGTCAGCGTCTCGAAGAGCAGCACGCCCAGCGAGTAGACGTCCGTGGCGGGCTGGGCCGGCGCACCGTCCAGTCGTTCCGGCGCCACGTACGCCGGGGTGCCGAACGTGCCGCCGTCCTCGTCGTCGTCCGGCGTGCCGATCCGGGTGGCGATGCCGAAGTCGAGCACCTTCGCGCCGGTGCCGGTCATCATCACGTTCGCCGGGGTGACGTCCCGGTGCACGATGCCGAGGCGGTGCGCCGCGGCCAGCGCCTCGGCCACCTGCGCGCCCGTCTCCACGGCGGTGGGCCAGGGCACCGGCCCCTCGCTGAGCCGGTGCTCCAGTTCCTCACCGCTGAGCAGTTCCATCACCACGAACGCGGTGATGGAACCGTCCGGGGCGACTGCCTCGCCGTAGTCGTGCACGGCGGTGACGTGCGGATGGTCGAGCTGGGCCGCGGAGCGGGCCTCCTCGCGCACCATGTCGCGGAAGCGGGCGTCGGCGGCGAGTGAGGGCGCGAGCACCTTCACCGCCACCACCCGGTCGAGCACCTCGTCGCGGGCGCGCCAGATCACCGACATGCCACCGGCACCGATCCGGTCGATGAGCCGGTACCGCCGGGCCAGCAGGCGGCCGGCCTGGAGTGTCGCCATCACCTCGCACCTGCCTGGGCTCGGGAGCGCTATCAGGTTGCGGGAAAGTGTCTGACCTGTCAACAGTCGTCCGGTTGTCGGGTGGCGCAGCGCGCATCCGGCGAATGCGGTCGGTGACCGCCGGCCGGCTGCGGGTGGCCCGGACTGCCGGTCGCGACCGCGTGCCAGGATTGACGGCATGGCAACAGGTCCGGTGGCGTTCGTGCTCGGCGGCGGGGGAGTGCTCGGCGCGGTCGAGGTGGGCATGCTGCGTGCCCTGTTCCGGGCCCGGATCCGACCCGACCTGGTGCTCGGCACGTCGATCGGCGCGGTCAACGGCGCCCTGGTCGCCGCCGACCCGACCGAGGCGGTCACCGACCGGCTGGTCCGGCTCTGGGCGTCGCCGGAGGCCAGTGAGGTGTACGGCGACTCGGTGGCCCGGCAGCTGCGCCGGTTCGCCGCCCGCACCCACCTGCACTCGCCCCGGCCGCTGCACCGCTTGCTGGAGAGCACGCTGGGGGAGAACACCACGTTCGCCGACCTGGCGGTGCCGTTCCGCTGCTGCGCGGCGAACATCGAACGTGCCGCCGAACACTGGTTCCACCAGGGACCGCTGGTGCCGGCGGTGCTCGCGTCCGCCTCGGTGCCCGGCCTGTTGCCGCCCACCCGGATCGATGGCCAGCACTACATCGACGGCGGGGTGGTCAACTCGATCCCGGTCGGCGAGGCCGTCCTGGCCGGCGCGAAGCAGATCTTCGTGCTCCAGGTGGGCCGGATCGAACGTGAGCTGAGCCCGCCGCGCCGTCCGTGGGAGATCGCCCAGGTGGCGTTCGAGATCGCCCGCCGGCACCGCTTCGCCCGGGAGATGGCGGCGCTGCCCGCCGACGTCGAGGTGCACGTGCTGCCGACCGGCGGGTTGGAACCGCGCGACGACAGCCCGTGGGCCTACCGGGACACCGCAGCGGTGGGAAGACGGATCAGTCGGGCGTACACTGCCTCCCGCCGATACCTGGAGACCGCGCTGGAGCATTGATGCCGCTGCCGCCCCGCTGGTTACGCCGGTTGGTGCTCGCGCCCGGCCTCGTGCTGCTCGCGGTGCTCGTGGTGACCACGCTGCCGGTGTGGGCGCTGCTCGCGCTGGCCGCGTCGCCCCTGGTGCCGGGGCGGCTGCGCCCGTTGCGACTGCTCTGGTTCGGCGCTGTCTACCTGGTCTGGGACGCCGCCGCGCTGCTCACCCTCTTCCTGCTCTGGCTGGCCTCGGGCTTCGGCGCGTACAAGCGGTCACCGGCCTTCCAACGGGCCCACTACGTGGTCGCCGGCTGGTTCCTGCGGGTGATGTTCTGGCAGGCCCGGTGGACGCTGCGGCTGAGCATCGACGTGGTCGGCACCGACCCGGACACCGCCCTGCCCGGCCGCCCCGAGCTGGTCGTCTGCCGGCACGCCGGCCCCGGTGACTCGTTCATCCTGATCCACGCGCTGGTGAACTGGTTCCACCGGGAGCCCCGCATCGTGCTCAAGGAGACCCTCCAGTGGGACCCGGCCATCGACGTGCTGCTCAACCGGCTGCCCAACCGGTTCATCGCGGCCGGGCCGGACGGGCGGGAGTCGGCGGTGCGGCACATCGGACACCTGGCCGCCGGCCTGGACGACGACGACGCCTTCGTGATCTTCCCGGAGGGCGGCAACTTCACCCCGTCGCGCCGGGTCCGCGCGATCGCCCGGCTGCGCGGGCTGGGTATGGAGCGGATGGCGCGGCGCGCGGAGCGGATGCGGCACGTGCTCGCCCCGCAGCCCGGCGGGTTGCTCGCCGCGCTCGACGCCGCCCCGGACGCCGGGGTGATCTTCGTGGCGCACACCGGCCTGGACCAGATGCTCACAGTCGCCGACGTGTGGCGGGAACTGCCGATGGACAAGCGGATCGTGATGCGGTTCTGGTCGGTGCCGCCGGAGGAGATCCCGGCCGGCAAGCAGGAACGCATCGACTGGCTGTTCGACTGGTGGGCGCGCATCGACAGGTGGATCGCGGACAACCGCCACGGCACCGTCGACGCCTGAACCGATTCCCCGCGCGGGACCGAGCGTTCCGCGGTCACTCCGCATAGGGTGCGCTGGTGGACCAGATCTGCGTGGTGACGACGGTGGTGGACGCCCGCGGGGTGGCGGACGTGCTGGCGGCCGCGGCCGTGGCCGGCCGGTTGGCGGCCTGCGCCCAGGTCGGCGGACCGGTGGACAGCACCTACTGGTGGCAGTCGGAGATCCAGACCACCGCCGAGTGGCAGGTGCGGTTCAAGACCGCGCCGGACCGAGTCGACGCGCTTGTCCACCAGCTCCGCGCCAACCACCCGTACGAGGTGCCGGAGATCCTGGTCGGCCGGGAGGACAGCGGCAACCCCGACTACACCGCCTGGGTCCACGAACAGACCCGCCCCTAGGTACCCCTACTCTGTCCGGCCGTCGCGCCGGCGACGAGGCTGGGCGGGTGGATGACACCCGCTACCCCTGCCCCGGTTGCGGCGCCCCGGCCGACCTCACCGTCGGCTGTCGCGGCTGCGGCCGCCCGCCCTACCCGCCCGCCGCCCAGGTGATCCGGCTGGACCGGGAGATCGCCGCGTTGGCCCCGCGGGTCGAGGCGGCCCGGGTGGCGTACCAGGATCTCGCCGGCCGGCTGTCCACGGCCCGGCATCGGCGGGGGGAGCTGGCCGCCCAGGTCCGGCGCGAGATCCCCGCGCCGCGCCCGGCCGCCGTGCCCGGTCCGCCGCCGGTCCGCCCGGTCCCGTCCGCCGCGGTGGCCGGCCCGCCGCTCCCACGACCCCCGGTGGTACGCCCCGGCGGCGCGGAGACCTCCACCCGCGCGGTCCAGGGCCTGCTGTTCGTCCTCGGTGGACTGCTGCTCGGCACCGCCGCCGTGGTGTTCACCGCGGTCGCCTGGGCCACGTTCGGGGTGGCCGGCCGGGCGCTGATCCTGCTCGCCGTCACCGCCCTGGTGCTGGCCGCGCCGTTGGTGGCCCGGGCGCGGGGTCTGCGCGGCACCGCCGAGACGCTCGCCTCGGTGGGTCTGCTGCTGGTGCTCCTGGACGGCTACGCCGCCTGGTCGGTGGACCTGTTCGGGGTGACCGGCTGGCCGGGCAGCCGGTACGCGGCGGTGGTCACCGCGACCGGTGCCGTCGTGGCGGCCGGGTACGCGCGGCTCAGCCGCCTCACCGCCCCGTGGTTCGCGGCGTGGCTGGTCGCCCAGCCGGTGCTGCCGTTGGCGGCCGCCTCGCCGGCGCCGGGCGCGGCGGGCTGGGTGCTGGTCCTGACCGTGGTGGCGCTCGGTGACCTGGCGGTGGTGGTCGCCCTGCGCCGCCGGCCCGCCGGCACGGCGCTGCTGGCCGGGCGGACGCTCGCCTGGATCGGGCACGGCGCGGCGCTGGCCGTGGCCGGGGGATGCGCCCTGGTGCCACTTGCCGTCGGGCGGGCGGCCGGTACGCCGCTGCTGGCCGGCGGTCCGCTGCTGGTGGTGGCGTTCGCGCTTGTCGCCGGCGCGCTCGCCGCCGGTGGCCCGGTCTGGCGCGCGGCGGCCGCCGCGCTGCTGGTGCCGGTGCTGGCCGTGGCGCTGGTTCGGCCGGTCGCCGAGGTCCGGCCGGGTCTGCTGCTGCTCGCCGCCGGGCTCGTCGTGGTGGTGCTGGCCGGCGCGGTCCGGGTGCTGCCGGCACGGGCGCGGACCGGTCCGACCGTGGGCGCGCTGGCCCTGGCCGTGGCACTGGGACAGGTCACGGTCGTGCTCACCGGGCTGATCGCGGCGGCCACCACGAGCGTCGGCGGGCCGGCCTCGGCGGGTGGGCCCGGCGGGCCGGCCCCGTCCTGGGGTTGGCAGCTTCCGGTGGCCCTGCTGCTCACCGCCGCCGCGATCGCGTCTTTGACGCCCCGGGCCGCCCGGCCGTTTGTCGGCGTGGTCACGGCCGGGCTGGTCGTGCTGGCCGCGCCGGCCGTGGCGACGACGCCGTGGCCGCTGGTGCTGGCCGGGGACCTGGTGGCGGCCGCCGCGCTGCTGCTGGTTGCGGTGGCCCGGCCGCGCCGGGGCCCGGTCTTCGTGCCGGTCACCGCGTCGACCGGCGCGTTGCTGCTCGGGCACGCGCTGCTGGTCGGCTGGGACGCCCCGGCCGGGGCGGCCGCCGTGCTCGTGGTGACGGCCCTGCTCGGCGTGGCCGTGGCCGGGCTGGGCCGGCGCGGGCGGGGCGGGCAGCCGGTGGCAGGTGGTCTGGCGCTGGTCGCGGCGCTGCTCGCCGTACCGGTGCTGGCGGCGGTCGTGCTGCTCGGTCTGGGTGCGCCGGTGTGGTGGCAGTTGCGGGGGGCGACCGCCGCCGTCGCGGTGCCGGTGGCCGCCGTCCTCGCGGTGCGGCGCTGGTGGCCCGACCTGAGCGGGTACGCCTCGACGGGGCTCGCCGTGGCGCTCGCCGGGGCCGGCCTCGGCCCGCTGGTGGCGCCGGGCGCGGAGCAGGTGGGGCCCTACGCCGCGACGGGTGTGGTGCTGGCGCTGGCCGCCGGCGGCGGGTCCCGGCCGGCGGCCGCGCTGCGGGCGGTCGGCGCCGGGTTGGCGGCGCTGGCGTTGGTGTCCGCCGTGCCGGCGGTGCTGGCGGTGCTCGTGGACCTGCCGGTGCTGCCCTGGTCCGGGGTGCCGTCCGCGATGGCGGCACCGGCGGGGGCAGCCCGTGCCGGTTTGGTGCTGCTGCTCGTGGGTGCGGCCGGCGCGGCGTACACCGGGGTCGTGGAGGGCGGGGGCCGGGGCTGGCGGTTGCCGGTGCTTGTCGCGTCGCTGTTCGGCGCGGTGGCTTTGCCGGTGCTGCTGGCGGCGGCCGGCGCGCCCTGGCCTGTGGTGCCTGCGGTGGCGTTCGCGACCGGGCTCGCCGCGCTGCTGGTGGCGGCGTCGACGGGTGGGCGTCCGGCGGTGGTGTCGGCGCCGCTGGGCATCGCCCTGGCCTGGCCCGGGTTCGGCGGTCTGGTCGCCACCCACGCCGGGACGCTCGCCGCGTTGGGCGCGCTTGTGGTCGCCGGGGCGGTGGCCGGGGTGGCCGGCCGGCCGGCGGTGGCCCGGTTCGCCGGTTGGCTGGCCGCGGTGGCGGCGGCCACCGGCTTCGCGGTCACTGCGTCGTTGGCCGCCGGGCTGCCGTTGCGTGCGGCCGGGTTCGCGGTGCTGGCCGTCGGGGCGGTGACGTTGCACGGGGCGCCGGCTCTGCGGTCCCGGGCCGCCGGGGCCAGCGGGTGGGTGCTGGAGGCGGCGGCCCAGGCGGTGGCGTTGCTCGCGCTGTCGCTCACCGTCGGCGCGTTGCGGCACGCGGCGGCGGTCTGCGTGCTGTGGGGTGCGGCGGTCGCGGTCCGGGTGCTGCGTCGGGGGGAGACGCAGGTCGGGCGGCGGGTGCTGGCGGCGGGGGCGGCGGGCAGCGAACTGGTCGGCGGCTGGCTGTTGCTGGCGGCCGGTGGGGTGGTCGTGTTGGAGGCGTACACGGTGCCGGCGGCGGCGCTCGCCCTCGGTGCGGGCCTGCTGGCGCTGCGGCGTCGGCCGGGTCTGACCAGTTGGTTGGCGCTCGGGCCGGGACTCGGGGCGGCGCTGCTGCCCAGCCTCGTGTCGGTGCTGGTGGCCGGTGAACCGCAGCCGTGGCGGCGGCTGGCGCTCGGCGCGGCGGCGCTCGTGGTCGTGCTCGGCGGGGCGGTCCGGCGCTGGCAGGCGCCGGTCGTGCTGGGCGCCGTCACCTTGGTGCCGTTGGCGCTGCACGAGTTGGCCCGGGGCTGGGACCTGGTGCCCCGCTGGATCTTCCTGGGGTTGGGCGGGCTGCTGCTGATCGGGTTGGCGGCCACCTACGAGCGCCGTCGGCGGGACCTGGCCCGCCTGCGCGAGGCGGTTGTCCGCCTCGGTTAGTCGTCGCGACCACAGGTCACCGAAAGTGCTGGGGCAGCCTCGCTGCGCATAAATTGACTGACGTCAACCATTGCCCCAGTGCATCGAAGGTTGTTAGGTTCCTTTCGGCACCCACGGGGGGCGCTGAACCAACTCATGTCAGAGCTTGGTCGCGGTGTCGGCGCGCGCACGCGCCGATTCTCTCTTTCGCGGCGGTACGAACGGCACGTCACGTGCCGGGACTCGTCATGCCTTTTTTCGTGCTCTCCGCATGGAGGACAACCGTATGCGCTCACGTCATACCCGCCGTCTGCTTGCGGCGGTGGTCGGCGCCGTCCTGGTGGTCGCCGGTGCCCCGGCCCAGGCTCGGCCCCCGGCGGAAGGTAAGCCGGAACCCCGCCCCGGCACCGTGCTCCGCCCGCCCTCGCCGAAGGGCCGCGACGTGCCGGCGACTCCGCCAGGCCCGGACAAGGTGCTGCCGTCGGTGGCCCGGCCGGTGCCGGCGGCCGCGATGCCCGCCCCCCGGCGGGTCCGCGAACTGGCGGACCGCCGTACCGCGACCAGCAAGGTCTTCCTTCTCGCCGACGGCCGGACGCAGGCAGAGGTCAGCCGTGAACCGGTGCACTACCGCGACGGGAAGGGTCGCTGGCAGGACATCCGGCCCTCGGTCTCGGCCAGTGGCGAGGCGGGCTACCCGTTTGCCGCCACCCGCAACGCGTTCGTCGGCCGGTTCGGTGACCGCAGCGACCGGGTTCTGTCCTACTCGACCGGCTCGCACGGGCTGACCCTCGGGCTGCCCGGCGACCGGCGTGCGTTGAGCCCCACCGCCAGTGGCACCCGGGTCACCTACCGGGGTGCGGTCGGCGGCGCCGACCTGGTCTACGAGGTGACGCGGTCCGCGGTCAAGGAACAGATCGTGCTGACCGCCCCGCCGAGCGGCCCGGCGACGTACTCGTTCACGCTCGACACGCAGAAGGTGCGGCCGGTCGCGCAGGCCGACGGCTCGGTGTCGTTCTTCGCCACGGACCGCCAGGGGCCGGCGCTGTTCACGATGCCGCGGCCGTACATGTACGACAGCGTCGACGACCCGGACTCGGTGGTCGGCAAGAAGGTCAGCTACCAGGTCACGCAGCGGGTCGCCGAGCAGGCCGGCCGCACGGTGGTCACGGTGACCGCCGACGGTGACTGGCTGCGCAGCCCGGACCGGAAGTACCCGGTGGTGATCGACCCGACCATCAAGATCCAGCCGACGTTGGGTCAGGCCCAGGATGTCATGCTCGCCTCGGGCGGTCCGGCGGAGAACTTCGACAGCACCTGGCGGCTGTCGGCGGGCGCGTCGAGCGGCGGCACGTTCCGCTCCCTGACCAAGTTCGACCTGTCGAAGGTGCCGGCCAACACGGTGCTGGACTCGGCCCAGTTGCAGATGTACTTCGACCAGACCCACGGTGGCGCCAACGACTACTCGATGGCGTTCGAGGCCCGCCGGGTGACCGCGGCGTGGAACGAGACCACCGCGACGTGGGACAGCATGAACACCAAGTTCGCCGAGGTGGGCGAGAACCGTGAGCAGGTCGACGAGGCGGACGCCGCCAAGGTCACCGCGAGCGGTGAGTGGGCCGGCGCCACCGGCACCGACCGCGCTCAGGCGCTCAACGGTGCCTACCGCTACAACGCCGACGCCACCACCGGGCAGTCGTTCACCTGGGTGCCCCGGCTGACCGAGACCGGCCAGTACGAGGTGTTCGTGCACTACGTGCCGGGCAGCAACCGGGCGACGAACGCGCCGTACACCGTGCACTACGACGGCGGGTCGGTGGTGAAGGCGGTCAACCAGACCACCGGTTCCGGCAACGGCGCGTGGGTGTCCATCGGCGCGTACGCCTTCAAGGCCGGCACCACCCACAAGGTCGTGCTCGGTGACGTGGCCGGCAAGACGGTCGTGGCCGACGGGGTGCGTTTCGTCAAGCGGGCCGAGGTGACCAAGCCGACCCACCAGACCAACGCCTGGCACAGCTACAGCGTCCGGTCCATCGTGCAGGGCTGGCTGGGCGACCCCGCCACCAACCACGGTTTCATGGTCAAGGGCAAGGACGAGTCGAACAAGAACGGCGGCCCGCGCTACGAGTCCGGCGACTTCTCCTACGGCGGCGAGGACGACCACGGCCCGAAGTTGGTGCTCACCTGGGGACGTCCCGGCGTCGCCCTGAACCCGGTCGACACCGTGCGTGCCACCGGCGCGGACCTGTCCTGGTCCTCCTACACCGACCCGTCCTCGTCGCCTGACGACGACCTGATCGAATACCAGGTGCACGCCAGTCGGACGCAGAACTTCATGCCGAACGCGGCCACGCTTGTCGCGCCGGTCCGGTCGGGGAAGACCAACTACGCCGACACCCATGCCACGCCCACCCCGGCGAACTCGGCGGGGCAGTTCGGTGACGCCTACTTCTACATGATCGCGGCACGGCTGCGTGACGGCACGGTCATCCCGGCGCAGACCCAGATGGTGCGGCTGCCCAAGGCAGGCCAGGTGATCAAGTTCTTCACCGGGGCCGACGACAACACGTTGACCAGCGCCAAGCCGAACAACAACTGGGACACGCTGGATTCCGGTGGCGAGCTCCAGGTCGGCAACAAGGGTTCGATCTACGGCAACAGCCGGGTGGTGCTGAAGTTCCCCACCGTCACCGGCCTGCCCGCCAAGACCAAGGTGATCAACGCGCAGGTCGGGCTCTGGGGGTGGTACACCGAGGGCGCGGGCATCGGCCAGCAGCAGTTCCAGCTGCGCGGGTTGACACGCGCCTTCAGCGAGACCACCTCGACGTGGAACAGCGCCCAGTCCGGCGCCGCCTGGACCACGCCGGGCGGTGACGCCGAGTCGACCGTGCAGTCCACCGTCGGGTCCCTCAACGGCGATCCGGGTTGGACGAACTGGGAGGCCGGGCCGCTGGTGCAACGCTGGATCGACGACGCCGCCAACAACAAGGGCGTGCTGATCCGGCAGGCCGACGAGGCCGGCGCGGAGCAGCGGATGCTGTTCCTCTCCGCCGAGGCGGCCGAGCCGTCGCTGCGACCCCGGCTGCGGGTCATCTTCACCGCGCCGACGAGCGACCGGACGTACTACGCGCCGAGCACGCCGGGCCGGATGGTCCCGGACGACCAGTACCTCGTGCCGGTCACCGTCACCAACACCACGTCGTCGGTGTGGTCGCCGTCGGACTGGGTGCTGTCCTACCGGTGGACCCGCCAGGACGGCACCCCTGTGGGCGCGAACCCGATCGAGACCCCGCTACCGTCCGCGCAGGCGCCAGGTGGCGTGGTCACCATCAACGGCACGGTCCGGGCGCCGACGTCCGGCAGCGACGGTGACCGCCGTGAGCCGTACGTGCTCAAGTGGGAGCTGCGCAACAAGACCACCAACCAGTGGCTGTCGCAGACCGCCCAGATCGAGCCCCTTGACCACTCGGTCGCCGTGGAGCACCCGACCTCCGACCAGCTCGGGCTGGAAAAGTTCTACCAGTACGCGGGCGGTGGTACGGGGGCCGGATCCACGTTGCTGGTCAACCAGTTCTCCGGCAACGCGCTCGTCGGCTACAACCCGATCAACAACCCGAGCCGTGGTGTCACAACGTTCGTCCGGATGACGTACAACAGTCAGGACAGCTCCACCTCATCGGCCGGCCTCGGCTGGTCGTTGTCCACCTCCAGCGCGGTCCGGCTCGGTTCGCCGCTGGAGTTCCGGGGCGGGGACGCGACGTGGCCGCAGCAGGTCGCGATGACCGACGGCGACGGCACCACCCACCTGTTCAACCTGGACAAGAACGGCAGCAGCAACCAGGCCGACTGGCGGTATCTCAAGCCGTCCGGCGTGCACCTGTTCCTGCAACGCACGGGCAGCGGCGACACCGCCGAGGCGTGGACGATGACGCGGCCGGACCGCAGCCAGTTCGTCTTCGACGAGCAGGGCTACCAGATGGCCGTCCGCGACCGCAACGGCAACCAGTTGCGCTTCGCGTACGAGCGCAAGCAGGTCGGCAACCGCAACGCGGCGGTACTGCGTTACCTCACCGACCCGGACAACCGGCAGACGTTGACCCTGGACTACTACGAGGCCGGTGAGGACTACACCGCCTTCGTCGGCGGCGCCCGGCAGTCCCTCACCAACCTTCAGAACCAGAAGATCATCGGGCAGCTCCGGTCGATCACCGACGTGAGCGGCCGGAAACTGTCCTTCGTCTACAGCGACACCGGCCTGCTGCGGGAGGCCGTCGACGGGTTCGGCACGGCCGAGGCCAAGACCTTCGGGTACGTCTACGACGAGTCGCAGGGTGCCCAGGACGCCCGGCTGATCAAGGTGATCGACCCGCGACTCTCGACCACGAAGATCGCCTACAACGATGCCGGCGACGCGTTCCAGCAGGGCAAGGTCAACACGATGACCGACCGGCTCAACCGGCCCACCCTGTTCGACTACCAGGACCCGGACGGCGAGACGAGCCAGGGCGTGGTCACCACGGTGACCGACCCGAAGGGCCGGGCGACCGAGACGACGATCGACGGCTACGGCCGCAGCACCCGCATCTCGAACGCCCTGGCCCAGGTCACGCTGCTGGGCTGGGACGCGGACAACAACGTGGTGCGGATGGAGGACGCCAAGAACGCGGTCTCGACCTGGCGTTACGACCAGGCCACCGGCCTGCCGCTGGAGGTCCGGGATGCGGAGGCGGTCAAGAACAACACCCCGGGCATCCGCCTGGACTACCGGTTCGGGCTCGGCGGGCACACCGCCGAACTGACCGACAAGTACTCGGCCGAGGGCCGGCACTGGAAGTTCGGCTACGACGCGGTCGGCAACGTCACCTCGGTCACCGACCCGAAGGGCACGGCGACCACCACCGAAGGCGACTACACGACGTCGTACACGTACGACGCGGCCGGGCGGATGCTCACCGCGACGGACGCGAACGACGGTGTCACCAAGTACGCGGGCTTCGACGCCAACGGGTACCCCAGGACGATCACCGACGCGTTGCTGAACGACACCACCTACACCTATTCGGCGATCGGCTCCGTCACCACGGTGACCGACGCGAAGCAGCACACGGCGACGTACGGCTACGACATCCTCGGCCGGCCCACCACGGTCAAGATCCCGGTGGACAGCGCGGCGGGGGTCTACGCCACCACCCCGCCTCCGGTCTACGACAAGAACGACAACGTCACCGAGCAGACCTCGGCCACCGGGGCGGTGACCACCGCCACCTACGACCTGCTCGACCGGACGGGCACGGTGACCACCGCGAAGGACACCAGCACGTCCAACGCGTCGACTACCAAGTACGACTACGACCCGGTCGGCAACGTCACGAAGGTCACCGAACCGCGGGGGATGCTGACCCCCGCCGATCCGAACGACTTCGCCACCGTCTACGTCTACGACGCGCTGAACCAGCTCACCGACGTCACCGACGCCGCCAACGGCCGGCTGCACATGGACTACGACCTGGTCGGCAACATGTTCAAGGTGGTCGACCAGCGGAAGATGGCGACGGCCGACGCCAACGACTACACCGCCGAGTACAACTACGACGCGAACCACCGGGTCATCGACACGAAGGACGCGAAGGGGCACACCACCGCCGTCACGTACGACCGGGACGGCAACACGAAGTCCTCGACCGACCAGGACGGCAACCGGACGCTCCTCACCTACGACGAGCGGTCCGCGCTGACCGAACAGAAGGTGCCCTACTCCTCGGCCAACGGCACGATCACCTACCGCACCACCCGCTACGGCTACGACGAGGTGGGCAACCGGAGCACCCAGGTCAGCCCGCGGGGCGTGGACACCACCGACGACCCGGACGACTTCACCACCGTCACCCTCTACGACAAGCTCAACCGGGTCCGTGAGGTCCAGCAGCCGTACGACCGGGACGACGTGAAGTTCACCACCCCGGCGACCACGATCTACAGCTACGACAAGGTGGGCAACCAGGAGCGGATCTCGGCCCCGCCGTCGCAGGGGGAGAGCACCCGCAACGACACGGTCCAGACCTTCTTCGACACCGGTTGGGTGCGTACCTCCGAGGACGTCGGCTGGAACATCAAGACGGCCTACCGGTACGACCTCAACGGCGCGCAGACCTCACGTACCGTGACCGGCGCCAGCGGCAATCCGCGCGAGATGCTGTGGACGTACTACCCCGACGGCAAGAAGAAGACCCAGGCCGACAACGGTGCCGGCTCCGGCGCGGCGCGCAAGGACTTCAGCTACGAGTACGACGTCAACGCCAACCTGACGAAGATGTCGGACGCCAGCACCGGCGCCACCATCGACACGTACGCGATCTCCTACGACCCGCGCAACCAGGTCGCCAGCGTGGAGGAGAAGAAGTCCGGCACGGTCAAGAACACCACCACGTTCGGCTACGAGCCCAACGGGCTGCTCAAGCGCCGGACGCACGACACGCAGATCTCCGAGTACACCTACGAGCCGCAGCGGGACCTGGCGACCGAGATCAAGAACATGACCTCGCCGACCGACCCGAAGCCCAAGTACACCCGGTACTCCTACACCAAGCGGGGGCAGACCGACACCGAGACCAAGGGCAACGGGAACGTCGTCACCTACGCCTACTTCCTCAACGGCGCGGTGCAGAGCCAGGCCGAGAAGAAGTCCGCCGGGACGCTGGTCAGCCAGCACACCTACGAGTACGCGGCGAACGGGCAGAAGTCCAAGGACGTCTCGCGTAAGCAGAACGCGGACAACCGCACGTCCTACCTGGACACCACCACGACCTTCGCGTACGACCCGCAGGACCGGGCCCGCACCGTCACCAAGACCGGCTCCGGTGCGACGACCGAGAGCTACGTGCACGACGCGAACAGCAATGTCGTGACGCAGACCGTCGGTGGCGTCCCCACCTCGTTCAACTACCGCAAGAACCGGCTGCTGTCCGCGTCCACGAACGGGGTGGAGGCGACCTACGCCTACGACCCGTACGGCCGGCTCAAGACGGTGACCGCCGACAGCACCACGCTGGAGAGCTACACCTACGACGGCTTCGACCACGTGGTCACCAACGTCAAGAACCCAGGTAACAAGACCACTACCTACAAGTACGACCCGCTGGACCGGCAGGCCGAGCGGACGTACGGCGGCAAGACCACCACGTACGCCTACCTGGGGCTCAGCTCGGACATCTCGGCCGAGCTCGAGGGCACGAAGGTGGTCAAGTCCTACCAGCGGGGTCCCGGCGGGTCGCTGCTGTCCCAGGTCAAGACCAACACCGACAACAGCCAGGAGGACTCGTACGTCGGTTACGACGGCGGCTCGGACGTCGAGCAGATCACCGACGACAAGGGCGACGGGCGAGCCACGTACGGCTACACGGCCTACGGCAAGAACGACTCCGGCCAGTTCACCGGTGCGGACAAGCCGGACGCGAGCAACCCGGACAACCCGGATCGCGTGCCCTACAACTCGTACCGGTTCCAGGCCAAGCGCTTCGACCAGTCCACCGGCAAGTACGACATGGGCTTCCGCGACTACGACCCGGGGATCAACCAGTTCCTGTCCCGGGACTCGTACAACGGGGCGCTCAACGACCTGGCGCTGGCCGCCGACCCGTACACCGGCAACCGGTACGCGTTCGCCGGCGGCAACCCGATCTCGAACGTGGAGTTGGACGGCCACAGTTGGATCAGCAAGGCGGTGGACGCCGGCAAGGAGTACGTCGGCACCGTCGCCAGCGGCGTCAAGGACACGGTCAAGGGGACGCTGGACACCTACGCGGAGCTGGACGACTGCGCCTCCGGTGACAGCGACGCGGCCTGTGACAGCGTCCGCGGCAAGGCCAAGGGCGCCGCGGAGCAGTTCGACAAGGCCGGCGACTGCGGTTACAACAACGACAAGTCCGCCTGCGACTCGGTCAAACAGTCGGTCGGGTGCGGTGACGACAAGTCGGGCCCGGAGTGTGCCGGCAACCTGACCGTGGCCGCGTTGGACATGTTCGCCGGCAAGGGGGCCGGCCGGGGCGCCAGCGCGGCACGCGCCGGTAAGGCCAGCCGGGCCTCGCAGGGTGGTGGCTCATCCGGAGCGGCGCGGAACTGTTTCTCCAACAGTTTCGTGGCCGGCACGCTGGTGCTGCTCGCGGACGGCACCACGAAGGCGATCGAGGACGTGGACCTCGACGACGAGGTGCTGGCGACGGACCCGGAGACCGGTGAGACCGAGGCCAAGCCGGTGAGTCGCCTGATCCAGGGCGAGGGCCAGCGCGACCTGGTCGACGTCACTGTCGACACCGACGGCGCGGCCGGGGCGGCGACGTCGGACATCGTGGCCACCGACGGTCACCCGTTCTGGGTGGACGACGAGGGCCGGTGGATCGAGGCCGGGCAGCTCGTGGCCGGTGACCAGGTGGCGACGCCCGACGGGGAAACCCTGACGGTGGTGCGGACGCGCCACTGGACCCAGGACACCGCGGTCTACAACCTCACCGTCGAGGGCATCCACACGTACTATGTGCTCGCCGGCAACACCCCGGTGCTGGTTCACAACTGCACCCCATCAGGCGCTCTTATGAAAACGGCGGATGAGGGAGAGATCAGGGGAGCGGACTTCGCCGCTGAATACACGTCGCCGAGTGGCGCCACGTACAGGGCGCACAACAAGTCGCAAACCAATATTCCGGATGCCATGAGAGGTGAGCTTTCCGGGTTTGATCACCCGCACCTCGGCTGCGCCGAAATGCAGTGCCTGGCGAAGGCATATTCGGCGGAAGGGCCAGCGGCTATCCGTGGCGGTCACATGACAGTGGTACACGTCAGCGACACTGCAAAGGGAGCGCATGGTGACCTCGCTCGCCCCTGCGGAGCTTGCGACCGTACATTGAGAGGGCTTTTCATAAATGTCAACTAATGACGATTCGTTGGATTTTTCCGCGCTTCCACCTCCGCTTGTCGGCGCGCTCGAGGCGTCCGGATGGTTTTGGGGACGGAAGGTCGACGTGGACGAGATCGTCGCTGAGCTGGTTGAACAAGGTTATCGGAGTAATCCGTTCGCGATCTCCTTCCTCGAAGCATTTTCAGGCCTGCTCATAGCGCCGCTCAACATCGAAGGGCCAAATTTCGCCAACACGGAGTCATTGATAATAGATCCGGGTGGAGTGGGTCGGAGGCATCGTTCTGAGGCGGCGGAAGTAGAGTCGGTCGTTAGCGAGGATGTTTTTCCAGTGGCGTGGTGGCTGAGCCACTCGTACGTATACGTAACAGCTTCCGCGAGGATGGTCGCCTTTTCGTCCGGCCTAATTTGGTTGCTGGGTGACACTCTAGAGCAAGGGCTCGACATGGCCGTGCGGGCGTCGGCTAACCTCACCTGTATCGGATCCCGGCAGGGCCAGCGCAGATGGCCTGCCCCGAAATGAAGGCAATGATTCCTTTGGATGGGCAGGCTGGCCATCATTGGTAACAGAGCGTGATGGCTGTCTGCTTGGGTCTGCGACTGCCAGCTCGGGTTGCCGTCACGGTTGCCGTCAGTCGGCGTCTCTCATCGCCCATATCTCGATGAAGTGTCGCGATGGAGTGTCGGATGCTGCAGCGTCGTCAGTGCGGGATGCCAGGGCGGGGTGCGTCAGGATTGCGCGATCCGTCCGGCAGCTCGCTGCTCTGCGGTTTGGTTCGGTCGTGGTGGGCGTGCGCGCGGGGCCGTAGGCCTTGAGCGCGTGCGCGGCCCGGCTTCGGCCGGGCCGCTTCACTTGATCCTGTAGAGCAGTTTTGAGCCAGTCGGATCTTGGTCGAGGGCCTTGGTCCGGCTGGCTTACTGCTTCGGCGTGCGCTGCCGGCTGGTGCGGGGGCGCTTGGCCGGTGGCGGGGTCTGGTCGCCGCCGCTGGCCCGTTGGAGGTGTTCGGGTTGCTGCGCGAAGTTGCCTCGGTCGGCCTGGTATTTGATCACTTCGTCGATGAGGAGGGGCGCGGACGTCTCCCCAGGTTGCCGTCACCGTCGCCGTCAACACTGATAGATCTCGATGTGACGGGTCCGCGCTACACACGAAAGGCCAGGTGAAACGCCATAAAAACGTAAGTCACACTGCGTGACGGGGTGAAAATCCCACACGTACTATGTGCTCGCCGGTGGCTCTGTGGCAGAGCACCGCTTGGCGACCTCGGAAGGTGACGGATGTCCGCACGGGTGGCTGGTCGCCAGTTGGGGTTGCCGTCACAGTTGCCGTCAGAGCCGCCTCGGCATGGATACCTCTCGATGCATCTCAGTGTGTGCCGTGCATGACCGGATGGCTCGGCGGAGTGGCATCGATCCCCCGGGGTGGCCCGTCCGGGATGGTTGTGCAGGAGTCAAAGACCGCCGGGATGGCCTTCCTCAGGGTTGAGTGGCTCGGCGGGCCTTCTTGATATGTAGAGCAAATTTGGACCAGCTTCGTCCCGCGGTCGGTGCTCGGTGCTCGGTGTTCTGGCGGCTGGGCAGCGCAGTGGCGGGCCGCATATTGGGGGCGCCAACCGGGTCTGGAGAGGTAAAGCTCGTGGTGAACACCCCTGGTGGTGACATGTCTCAGTTTAGGAATGTCCGAGTCGACGAAAAGCCTGGTGTGCGGCATGCATGTCCATGCTGTGGCTATCTGACTCTCCTATCTCGTGGCTGGCATGAGGTCTGTCCGGTCTGCGGTTGGGATGATGACGGCCAGGACGATCACGATGCGAACGAGTTACGGGGGGCCCCGAACAAAGTTAGCTTGGCGGACGCTAGGAAGAACTTCTTAGAGTTCGGGGCATCTGAACGGCGAAGAATGCAGCGAGTGAGGCCACCACGGGAGGATGAGCGCCCGCCGCCTGATGGACGGGTGAACCGGTCTGGTGCGGTCTGACTCTCCGTTGACCGACCGGAAGGCAGCCCGCATCAGCAGTTCCCTGGCGAGTTCTGGGCGCTTGTTGCGCTGGAAGTCGGAAGCGTTTCAGTGGCGGAGAGTGAGGATTGGCATGAAGGGACCCATGAGGAAGGGCCAGATCAGGAGAAGATCCGGACGCTGAGCAAAGCTTTCAGCTCGGGTCGTACCTTTTCAAAGCCTCCCAACGCGGGATAGCGTGTCGGCTGATATTCGCATTGACCCAACTTGGGCGGCACCTGAGATAAGTGGGCATAGGTGTCGAGGTTGGATTGACAATGACAGAGATGCACGTCATTCGTGCTTCATTGGCGAGTTCTTTCAGTCAATTCGCATCGCGGGAAGACTTCTGTGTTCGCACTGGATTCTCCCGGCAAAACATCGCCGGGTTGGCTCAAGGGATTGTGCGCGCGATAGGAGCCTTGGCGGTGTGAGTCACGTAAGCCTCGGTTGATGTCACGGCCGATGTCAGATAGTTGGCACACATGTCAATGACAGACGTGGGCGGCGGCCACCAGGCCGCCGCCCACGCGGCGCGGGGACCGTCGCCCCGCTGGGTGAAACACGGCGCGCCTCACCTGATCGGCGAACCACCGTCGACCGGGATGGTGTGGCCGTGGACTCGTCGGTGACGTCCGTCCGCCGCCACCGCGAGGGCGTCGCCGCCGGCCTCCCGAACCTGCGTGGCGGTCGCCTCGGCGCGCTCCAGGGACAGGTCGGCGACGACCACCTTCGCGCCTTCCGAGGCGAGTTCCACGCACATGGACTGTCCGAGTCCGGAACCGGCCTGGTCCGGGCTGAACCCGCCGCCCGTCACGAGCACCACCTTGTCTGTCAATCCGCGCACCGTGTTGTCTCCCGTCTCCGAGGTGAGAAAAGCCGACCTGTCCGATCGGGCCGGCATGCTCGGCCGTTCGGCTGATGGTTACTAGTCCATACGTATATCCTAGCTGTTCAGAGCCGGTGCGCCCACCGAGCGGAGCGGCTCCGGGGGACCGCCGGGAGGCGTCGCATCGACAGGTAGGGTCAGCACCACCCCCGAGCCGGGGGTCTGCGGGATTACCCACGGCGACGAATGTCGCCCAGGATTGGTGACGGAGAGTCGCGCGACACGGCGCGGCTCGCGTCACGGGGGGCGGCATCGAATGAGTTCTTCCACGCTGGCACCGGCGGAACGGCGGGGCAGCGACTACGCGCGACTGTCCCGTCGCGTCGCACAGGCGGGACTGCTCGAGAGACGACCCGGCCGGTACACCGTCCGGATCGCGCTCACGCTTGGCGCGTTCCTGGCCGGCTGGGCGGCGGTGGTGGCGGTCGGCGACTCCTGGTGGCAGCTGCCGATGGCGGTCGCGATGGCGATCGCCACCACCCAGGTGGCCTTCCTCGGCCACGACGCCGGCCACCGGCAGATGTTCCGTCGCCGGGGGCCGAGCGAGGCGGCCGGGCTGGTCGCCGGCAACCTGGCCGTCGGGCTCAGCTACGGCTGGTGGGTGGACAAGCACAACCGGCACCACGCCAACCCGAACCACGCCGACGAGGACCCGGACGTCGGCGCGGGCGCGCTGGTCTGGACGTACGAGCAGGCGACGGCGACCCGCGGCGTGAACCGGTGGATGGCCCGCCGGCAGGCGTGGCTGTTCTTCCCGCTGCTCCTGCTGGAAGGGCTGGCGCTGCACGTGGCCAGCGTCCAGGCGCTGCTCGGCCGGGAGCCGGACGGCCGGTGGCGGGTGCCGATGCGGCACCGGGCCGTGGAAGGGGTGCTCCTCGTCGCGCACGCCGTCGGCTACCTCGGGCTGGTGTTCGCGGTGATGTCCCCGGCCAAGGCGCTGCTGTTCATCGCCGTGCACCAGGGGCTCTGGGGGCTGTACATGGGCTGCGCGTTCGCCCCGAACCACAAGGGCATGCCGATGCCGACCGCCGACGATGACCTCGACTACCTGCGCAAGCAGGTGCTCACCTCGCGCAACGTGCACGGCGGCCGGTTCGTCGACGTGGCGCTTGGCGGCCTGAACTACCAGATCGAGCACCACCTGTTCCCGAACATGCCCCGCGCCAACCTGCGCCGGGCCCGCCCGCTGGTCATGGCGTACTGCGCCGAGCAGGGCGTCCCGTACGCGGAGACCGGGCTGGTCGAGTCGTACCGGCAGGCGCTGGCCCACCTGCACGAGGTGGGCCGCCCGCTACGCGCGGCCTGACCTGACCGTCGGCCCGGCGGCAAACGTCGCCACGCCGCCGACACGGCTGGCCGGTAGGGTCCTCGGGTGGTGGAGGCGCGGGGGCCCCGGGGGGGGGGGGGGGGGGGGGGGGGGGGCGGGGGGGGGGGGGCGGCGCGGCGCCGCTGGCGGG
>NZ_JBNCKZ010000032.1:0-21070 GCF_049841795.1 Micromonospora sp. DT31
CTTAGACTCCGCCCCCCCCCCCCCCCCGCGGCCGCGGGCCCCCCCCCCCCCCCCCCCCCCCCCCCCCCCCCCCCCCCCCCGCCCGGGAGGGAGGCAGGTCTTCGGACTATGACGCTTCGGCGAGCGTCGCGGTTGCCGTCCGGGCCGATCCGTTCCGCTTGTACTCGATCTCGACCCGGTCGCCGACCTTGCCGGCCTGCACCGCGCCGACCAGATCGTTCGAATCGTTGATCATCTTGTCGCCGAACTTGGTGATGACGTCGCCCCGCTGGAGCCCGGCCTTCTCCGCGGCGCTGCCCGGGGTGACGGCGGCGACCAGCGCCCCGCCGTCCTCGGCGGCGTTCACGCTGACCCCAAGCGAGGGGTGGCTGACCTTCTCGCCGCGCTGGAGCTTCTCGGCCACGTCCTTGGCCTTGTTGCTCGGGATGGCGAAACCCACACCGATGTTGCCGGTGCTGCCCTGCCCGGCGGTGGCGATCGCGGTGTTGATGCCGATCACCTCGCCGCGGGTGTTGACGAGCGCACCGCCGGAGTTGCCCGGGTTGATCGGCGCGTCGGTCTGCAACAGGCCGGAGATCGAGCTGGTGCCCTGCTGCGGGTTCTGCTGCGGGTTCTGCTGACCGCTCCCCCCGGCCTGGATGGTGCGGTCCCGGGCGCTGAGGATGCCCGCGGTGACCGAGCCCTGCAGACCGAGCGGGCTGCCCAGCGCGAGCACCTGGTCGCCCACCTGCATGGCGTCGCTGTCGCCGAACCTGGCCGCCTTCAGATCGCTCACCCCGCTGGCCTGGACCACCGCGAGGTCGGTCTTCGGGTCGGTCCCGACAACCTTCGCGGACGCGCTCTTGCCGTCGGCGAAGACCACCCGGACGGTGTCGTTGCCGGCGCCGGCGACCACGTGGTTGTTGGTGAGCACGAACCCGTCGGCGCTGAGGATCACCCCGGATCCCTCACCGCTGCCGGTCATGATCGTGACGATGCTGTCCTGGACGGACGCCGCGATCTTGGGAAGGTCGGCACCGTTGATCACGGGGGCGGCGGAGTAGGTGCGGGTCACGCCGCCGCCGTCGCTGAGCCCGAGCGCGAGCGCGCCGCCAGCCACCCCGGAGCCGAACATCAGCACCAGCGCCAACGCGCCCACGCCGATGACCTTCCCAGCCCGGCTGGGCCGCGCCGGCTGCGGGCCCCACGGCGACGCCGGCTGGCCGGCCGGGTACGGCTGCGGCGCGCCCGGGTACGGCTGCGGCCCGCGCGGCGGCCCCTGGTACGGCGGCACCGGACCGCCGTACTGCGGCGAATGGTGGCCCGTCCCGCCCTGCGGGGACCAGCCGCCCTGCTGGTGCTGCGCCCCGTACCAGGGCTGGTGCTGCTGTCCGGCGCCCTGGTACGGCGGTGTGGACGGCGGCGTCGGGTACGTGTCGGCCGGCGGCGGCGCGGACGACGGCGGGTAGGGGCCTGCGGCGGGCGCGGCGGTCCCGGCGGCCGGGGAGTCGGCCGGAACCGGCGTGGACGCCGGGGTCGTGGTGGTGGAGTCCGACGTCCCGCTCTCGACGCGGGGCAGCTCGGCGGTGTGGTGCGACGGCTCGGCGTCGGCGGGGGCCGGCGACCGCTGCGGATCGGTCTCGTGGTCGGTCATGCATCCAGCTTTCCCCGTCGCACTGTCATCAGCCTGGAATCCACCTGGATGTTTTCTGAACGTCACTCCCCGGGTTCCGGGGCCTCCCGCAGCAGTGGCAACTTCACCCGGAACGTCGCCCCGCCACCGGGTGTCTCCGCCACCTCCACGGTGCCGTGGTGCACCGCGACGAGCGCGGCCACGATGGCCAGGCCGAGACCGGTGCTGGTCGGGACGCCCGGTCGGCGGGTACGGGCGGCGTCCACCCGGTAGAAGCGCTCGAAGACCCGCTCGGCCTGCTCCGGTGTCAGCCCGGGACCGGTGTCCGCCACCTCCACCACGGCGAGATTGCCTTCCTCCGCCCGCAGCCGCAGGGTCACCTCGGTGTCCGGCGGGGTGTGGGTCAGCGCGTTCGTCATCAGGTTGCCGATGACCTGGCGCAGCCGGGCGTCGTCGCCGAGCACCACGAGCGGGCCGACGCCCGGGTCCCACTCCAACTCGATCCGCCGTTGCGGTGCGACCACCCGGGCCGCCTCCACCGCGTCCAGGGCCAGCACCGGCAGTTCCACCGGGGCCAGCGCGATCGGCCGCTCCCGGTCCATCCGGGCCAGCAGCAGCAGGTCCTCGACCAGCAGCCCCATCCGGGACGCCTCGTCCTCGATGCGGCGCAGCAGGTCGGTGGTCTGCTGCGGTTCCCGCACCGCCCCCTGCCGGTACAGCTCGGCGAAGCCCCGGATCGTGGTCAGGGGCGTGCGCAGCTCGTGCGAGGCGTCGGCGATGAACTGCCGCATCCGCTCCTCGGAGCGGCGGGCCCGCGCCTCGGACGCCTGCGCCGAGGCGGCGGCGTCCCGGGCGCCCGCCTCGGCGGTACGGGCCGCCGCCTCGGAGGCGGCCCGCGCGGTGAACGCCGCCTCGATCTGGGCCAGCATCGCGTTCAGCGCCCGCGACAGTCGGCCCAGTTCGGAGGTCGGGCAGGCCCGCCCCTTCTCCGGGTCGGGCACCCGGCGGGTCAGGTCACCGCCGGCGATGGCCCCGGCGGTCCGTTCGATCTCGACGAGCGGTTTCAGGCTGGCCCGGACGATCCCCGCGCCGAGGGACGCCAGGATGATCAGCACCGCGCCACCGACGAGTAGGTCTATCCAGAGCAACTGCCGGACGGCCAGGTCGACCTCGTCGAGGTTCTGCCCGATGGCCAGGTAGGTGTTCTGGTCGATCTGCCGCACCACGATCCGCCACCGGACCCGCTTGTCGGCGCCCTCGTCGGTGAAGGCGGCCCCGCCCGCGTGCTCCAGGTACCAGTCGGCCTGCTTCAGCCCGGCCGGCAGGTCGTCGGCGACGAGCGAGCTGTCCCGCTCGACCAGCGCGAGCTGGCTCTTGCGGTCCCACTGGCTGGCCATGTAGTCGGTGGGCAGGCGGTTCGGGTCGTTCTCGCTCACCACCACGCCGCGCTTGAACTGGTCGTCCAGCTCGCCGTCGATCCGGTCGACCAGGTAGTTGTGCAGGAAGTAGGCGGTGGAGACGCTGATCACCACCAGCGCGCCGGCCACCAGCGCCAGCACGGCGGTGACCAGCTTGAGCCGCAGCGGGACACCGCTGAGCCAGCCCTTCGCGAGGTGGACGAGGTTCACGCCGCCGGCTTGCGCAGCACGTAGCCGACCCCGCGCAGGGTGTGGATCAGCCGGGGCTGGGTGTTGTCCACCTTGCGCCGCAGGTAGGAGATGTAGGACTCGACGATGTTGTCGTCACCGCGGAAGTCGTAGTTCCACACGTGATCGAGGATCTGCGCCTTGCTGAGTACCCGGTTGGCGTTGAGCATCAGGTAGCGCAGCAGCTTGAACTCGGTGGGTGAGAGCTGCACGCGCTGCCCGGCCCGGTGCACCTCGTGGGTTTCCTCGTCCAACTCCAGGTCGGCGAAGGTGAGCCGGGACGGCACCTGGTCACCGGTGGCGGTGCGGCGCAGCACCGCCCGGATCCGGGCGGTCAGTTCCTCCAGGCTGAACGGCTTGGTGACGTAGTCGTCGCCGCCCAGGGTCAACCCGCGGATCTTGTCGTCGGTGGCGTCCCGCGCGGTCAGGAAGACCACCGGGGTACGCGTGCCGCCCTCGCGGAGCATCCGGATGACCTCGAAGCCATCCAGGTCGGGCAGCATCACGTCCAGCACGACCAGGTCGGGCCGGTGGTCCTTGGCGACGGTCAGCGCGGCGCTGCCGCTTGTCGCGGTGGCCACGTCGAACCCGGCGAAACGTAGGCTCGCGGAGAGCAGTTCGAGGATGTTGGGGTCGTCCTCGACGACGAGAAGTCGAGCCTCGGTCTGGGTAGCCGCCATGGCCCCATCATCCGCGCTCTGGCTGCGGCCGCGCTGGGCGGATGCTGGAAACAATCTGTGAGCTCAGCGGAGCAGCCGCCGCAGCCCGTCGAGCGCGCCGTCGAGCAGCCGGATCGCGGTGCGCACCTGCTGGTCGCTGGGCCGGCGGGCCCGGACGAGGGCACCGACCTCGACGGTGAACTCGGCCAGCCGCCTGTCGAACTCGGCGAGCGGTGGGTCACCCGCCGGGCCGGGTCCCTCGTCGCCGGCCGGCGGGGCGGTGGGGCGTGGCGGGGACGTCCACCGGCCCTGGCGGGTCTGCCGGGTGGCCTCGCGCAGCTCACGCTTCAGGTCGCGGACCGACCCGCGTACCTCGGTGTGGATCTCACCGGCCAACGCGGAGAGGTCCTCGACGGAGGCGGTGATGTCGGCCTCCAGCGTCGACAGCTCGCCGGCGCGCTGTCGTAGCTCGGCGCGGCCCGCCTCGGTGATCTCGTAGACCTTGCGCCCGCCCGCGGCGGTGTGGGTGACAAGTCCCTCCACCTCCAGCCGTTGCAGCCGGGGGTAGATGGTGCCGGCGCTGGGCGCGTAGAGGCCGAGGAACCGCTCCTCCAGCAGACGGATCAGCTCGTAGCCGTGCTTGGGGCCGTCGTCGAGCAGCTTCAGCAGGTACAGCCGCAGCCGGCCGTGGCTGAACACGGCGGTCACGGCAGGTCCTCCCGGTCGTCGACGGTGGCGACCGGCCGGGCGAGCAACGCGATGCTGCCCGAGGTCGCGGTGGCCGAGAGCCTACCCCCGCCCGCGCCGAGCACGCCGCGGCTGTCCTTGATCGGGCCCAGCCCCTGCCGGCCGCCGCCCACCTGCGGGAAGGCGCTGGTGATCCGGCCGGAGGTGGTGTGCAGGTGCACGGTGAGGTCGCTGTCCTCGCGGACCCGCACGGTGATGCCGCCGGAGATCGCGCTGAGCCTGATCTCGCCGCCCCGGGGGTTGTCCAGGTCGCAGGTGATCGAGCCAGAGACGGTGTGGGCGCGGATCCGCTCGGGTGCGCTGTCGGCGAGGGCCAGCTCGCCGGAGACCGTCTCCAGGTCGAGGTCGCCGCCGATGCCGAGCGCCTCGACGTGCGCGGAGACGGCGTTCGCGGTGGTGCGCCCGCGCAGGCCCTTGAGCGTGACCCGACCGGAGGTGACGTGGACGCGAGTGTCGCGCCGCAGGCCGGAGGCGACAAGCTCGCCGCTCACCAGGTGCAGGTCGGCCAGCACCTCGGTGGGCACGGCGAGGGACACGTCGGCGTGGAACTGCCGGTGCAGCCGGCCGAACGACCAGAGCACGCCCGGCCAGCGGCCCGTGCGCTCGTAGCGGACCGTCAGCCGACCGTCGTGCAGCTCGACCACGAGCGGCCGGCCGCTGATCCCGGTCACGTCGACCCGGGCCGGGCCGTCGGTGCCGACCACGTTGAGCCGGCCGCTGACGAGCCGGACGTCGAGCTGGGTGACCGGCTCGGTGAGGTCGAGCCGCTGCGGGTTGTCGACTGTCCAGATGGTCATGGCGTGCGCTCCCCTCGTCGGTGTACCGACCGGCGGCACACCATGTGATGCGAGGAGCCTAACGCGATACATCGCGATTGAACAAGATACAGTCGCGTTATCGACGGGGCGCCTGTGGCACGAACCGGCCGGACGGCCGGCAGCGCACGGTGTGCGAGGCTGCCGGTCGGACCGCGGGCGGTGGAGCCGGCGGCGTCGACCCGGGAGGTGCGCATTGCTCGTCGAGGCCCGCTACCAGGGACCGGACGGCTCCGGCAACGGCGGCTGGAGCGCCGGGATCTTCGCCGCGCTCGTCGACGACCGGGGACCGGTGGAGGTGACGTTGCGCCGTCCACCGCCGCTGGACACCCCGCTGACCGCCGCCGACGGCGAGGTCCGTGACCCGGACGGCCACCTGGTCGCCCAGGTACGCCGGGTGCGGCCGGTCGACGCGGTGGTGCCGCCGGTGGACCGGGCGAGTGCGGAGGCCGCCGCGCGGGCGTACCCCGGCCTGGTGGACCACCCGTTCCCCCGCTGCTACGTCTGCGGCCCGGCACACCCGGACGGCCTGCGGATCTTCCCGGGACGCCTGCCGGACGGGCGGACCGCCGCGCCGTTGCGCGCGCCGGCCGAGGTGACCCCGGCGACGGTGTGGGCGGCGCTGGACTGCCCGGGCGGCTGGGCGGTGCTGGCCCCCGGCCGCCCGTACGTGCTGGGGCGGATCGCCGCGCAGATCACGGCGCTGCCCCGGCCCGGCGACGAGTGCGTGGTGACCGGCGTCGCGGTCGGCGTCCAGGGGCGTAAGGCCGAGGTCCGCACCAGCCTGTACGGTCCGGACGGCGGGTTGCTCGGCCGGGCCCGCGCCACCTGGGTCGCGCTGCCGACGCCCTGATCTCCGCCTGGAGGATGACAGCGGGTACGCGTCCCGCCTGATTGACCCGGTTGCGCCAGGTTGCAAGGCTGGGCGGGGCGCCTCCGCAACGGCGTTCCCACCGGCGTGCGTCCAGCGCGCCGGGGCAGGAGAGGAGAATGATGTCCGACGGGCAGCCACGCCCCAATGCCGGGACCGGCCAGATCATCGTGTCCGGCCTGACCAAGCAGTACAAGACCGTCCGCGCGGTGGACAACCTGTCGTTCACGGTCGAGCCGGGCCGGGTCACCGGCTTCCTCGGCCCGAACGGCGCCGGTAAGACCACCACGCTGCGCATGCTGCTCAATCTCGTGACCCCGAGCGCCGGCTCGGCCACCATCGGTGGCAGCCGGTACGCCGACCTGACCGACCCGCTGCGGACGGTGGGCGCGGTCCTGGAGGCGTCCAGCGCGCACAAGGGCCGCACCGGAATCAACCACCTGCGGGTGATCTGCGCAGCCGCGGGCCTACCCAAGGAGCGCGCCGACGAGGCGCTCGCCCTGGTCGGGCTCTCACCGGCGGCGAAGCGCAAGTTCAAGGGTTACTCGCTGGGCATGAAGCAGCGGCTCGGTATCGCCGCCGCGATGTTGGGCAACCCGCAGGTGCTTGTGCTCGACGAGCCGGCCAACGGTCTGGACCCGGAGGGCATCCGGTGGATGCGCGGCTTCCTCCAGGGGCTGGCCGCCGAGGGACGCACGGTGCTGGTCTCCAGCCACCTGCTCTCCGAGATGCAGCTGCTCGCCGACGACGTGGTCATCATCGCCGCCGGCAAGCTGGTCCGGCAGGGGCCGGTGGAGCAGGTGATGGGCTCGATGACGCACGGCGCCCGGGTGCGGGTCCGCACCCCGCAGGCCGACGAGCTGGCCACGGCGCTGCGCGAGCAGTCCGCCACGGTCGAGGCCGACCCGCACGGCGCGCTGCTGGTCAGCGGCGTGGACGCGCCGACCGTGGGCCGGCTCGCGCTGGCCGCCAAGGTCGAGTTGCACGAGCTGACCACCGAACGCCCCGACCTGGAAGGCGTCTTCCTGGAGCTGACGGCCGGAAAGGCGGAGATCCGATGACCCTGGTCCGTTCCGAACTGCTGAAGATCCGCACCACGAGCACCTGGTGGATCTTCGGGTTGATCAGCCTGACGTTGTGGGCGCTCACGCTGTTCTTCAACTGGTTGCAGACCGAGGCGCTGGCCGGCGGGGACTTCGGCGAGGTTTCCGCCGACCAGTCCGACCAGTTGCAGGCCATCTCGGCCGCCGACAACCTGGCGGCCAACCTCTACACCAACGGCCAGTTCTTCGGGCTGCTCATCGTGATGCTGCTCGGCATCGTGGTGGTGACGAGCGAGTTCTTCCACCAGACGGTGACCACCACGTTCCTCACCGCGCCGCACCGCACCGCGGTGATGCTGGCCAAGCTGGTCGCCGCCGGCACGCTGGCGCTGGCCTTCTGGCTCGTCACCACCGTGCTCAACCTGATCGCCTCGCCGTTGATCCTCAACTCGGTGGACGTCGGCTCGCAGCTCGGCAGCGGGGCCATCTGGCGTGCGATCGCGCTCAACGGGCTGGCCTACCTGCTCTGGGCGGTACTCGGCGTCGGGCTCGGCGTGCTGATCCGCAGCCAGATCGGCGCGACCGTGACAGGCATCCTGTTCTACCTGGGCGGCGCGATCGGGGCGGTCATCGTCCTCAGCCTCCTGGCGTCGCGGTACGGCGACTGGATCAACGAACTCCAACTGCTGGTGCCGTCGCTGGCCTCCGGGCTCATGGTGGGCGGCGACACCGACATCCCGGGCAGCCCGCCGCAGTGGGCGGGCGCCGCGGTGCTGATCGGGTACGCGGCGGTGGCCGGCGCGATCGGCGTGGCGACCATCCGCAAGCGCGACATCTCCTGACCTGCGTCGGGACGGACCCCGGCCGGTGACCCACGTCACCGGGCGGGGTCCTAGCTGTCTAGCAGGAGTCGGTGGGTCACGCAGCGTTTGCCGAACTTCTGGCATCTTCTGTGAAACGGACCACCAGCCGGAGGCGAGAATGCCTGCGGCGAGCGCACGGCGTAGCCTTGGCATCGGTTTATCCAGCGCCGGCCACCGGGGCACCGGGGCCACCGCGTGACATTCACAACCGCGTGAAAGAGGCGATTAGCGGCCGTGTCGACCCAGCAGACTTCGCAGGAGAACCCACTAGCGGGTTTCGGCCCGAACGAGTGGATCGTCGAGGAGATGTACCAGCGCTACCTCGCCGACCCATCGAGCGTCGATTCGGCCTGGCACGACTTCTTCGCCGACTATCGGCCGGCCCCGGGCGCCGCGACGCCGCGCCCCGACGGCCAGGCCGAGCCGGCCGCGAAGCCCGAGCCGGCCGAGCAGCAGGAGGCCGTGGCCACGGTCACCGAGCAGCCCGCCGAGGCGCAGCCGAAGCCCGCCCCCGCCAAGGCCGCGCCGGCTCCGGCCAAGCCTGCCGCGAAGCCGGCAGCGAAGGCGTCCGAGCCGGCGAAGAAGGCCGCCCCGGCCAAGCCGGCCGCCAAGGCGCCCGCCGCGAGCGCCGCCGGCACCACCCCGCTGCGCGGCGTGGCCGCCAAGATCGTGCAGAACATGGACGCGTCGCTCGCCGTCCCGACCGCCACCAGCGTGCGCTCCGTCCCGGCCAAGCTGCTGGTCGACAACCGCATCGTGATCAACAACCACCTCAACCGCGGTCGCGGCGGCAAGGTCAGCTTCACCCACCTGATCGGCTACGCGCTGGTCCGCGCCGTGGTCGAGCACCCGGAGATGAACAACTCCTTCGCCGAGGTCGACGGCAAGCCGGCTATGGTGCGCCCGGAGCACGTCAACCTGGGCATCGCGATCGACCTGGTCAAGCCGGACGGCTCCCGCAACCTGGTGGTCCCGTCCATCAAGGGCTGCGAGCAGATGGACTTCCGGCAGTTCTGGCAGGCGTACGAGGACGTGATCCGGCGCGCCCGCCGCAACGAGCTGACCATGGAGGACTACACCGGCACGACGATCTCGCTGACCAACCCGGGCGGCATCGGCACCGTGCACTCGATCCCGCGCCTGATGCAGGGGCAGAGCGCCATCATCGGTGTCGGCGCGATGGAATACCCGGCCCCCTACCAGGGCATGAGCGAGACCACGCTGGCCCAGAACGCGGTCAGCAAGGTCATCACGTTGACCAGCACGTACGACCACCGGATCATCCAGGGCGCGCAGTCCGGCGAGTTCCTCAAGGTCATGCACGAGCTGCTGCTCGGCGAACGCGGCTTCTACGACGACATCTTCACCTCGCTGCGGATCCCGTACGAGCCGGTGCGCTGGGTGCGCGACGTGGCCGTCGACAGCGAGGGCCAGATCAACAAGACCGCGCGGGTGCACGAGCTGATCCACGCGTACCGGGTGCGCGGCCATCTGATGGCCGACACCGACCCGCTGGAGTTCACCATCCGCAAGCACCCCGACCTGGACGTGCTCCAGCACGGGTTGACGCTGTGGGACCTGGACCGGATCTTTCCGGTCAACGGCTTCGCCGGCCAGCAGCGGATGAAGCTGCGCTCGATCCTCGGCGTGCTGCGTGACTCGTACTGCCGCCGGGTCGGCATCGAGTACATGCACATCCAGGACCCGGAGGAGCGGCGCTGGATCCAGGAGCGGGTCGAGCGCAAGTACGAGAAGCCCAGCTCCGACGAGCAGAAGCACGTGCTCAACCGGCTCAACGCCGCCGAGGCGTTCGAGACGTTCCTGCAGACGAAGTACGTCGGCCAGAAGCGCTTCTCGCTGGAGGGCGGCGAGTCGCTGATCCCGCTGCTCGGCGAGGTGCTGGAGTGCTCCGCCGAGGCCGGGTTGGACGAGGTCGTCATCGGCATGGCCCACCGCGGCCGGCTCAACGTGCTGGCCAACATCGTCGGCAAGCCGTACGAGAAGATCTTCTCCGAGTTCGAGGGGCACCTCGACCCGCGTTCCACGCAGGGCTCGGGCGACGTGAAGTACCACCTCGGCCAGAACGGCAAGTTCAGCACGCCGGACGGCGAGCACGCGGTCAAGGTGTCGGTGGTGGCGAACCCGTCGCACCTGGAGGCCGTGGACCCGGTGCTGGAGGGCATCGTCCGGGCCAAGCAGGACCGCATCGACCTCAAGCTGGAGGGCTACACCGTGCTGCCGCTGGCGGTGCACGGTGACGCGGCGTTCGCCGGCCAGGGTGTGGTCGCCGAGACGCTCAACCTGTCCCAGCTGCGCGGCTACCGCACCGGCGGGACCGTGCACGTGGTGGTCAACAACCAGGTCGGCTTCACCACCGCCCCGGAGTACAGCCGGTCCAGCCTCTACAGCACCGACGTTGCCCGGATGATCCAGGCGCCGATCTTCCACGTCAACGGCGACGACCCGGAGGCGGTCGTCCGGGTGGCGCGGCTGGCCTTCGAGTACCGGCAGGCGTTCAACAAGGACGTCGTCATCGACATGGTCTGCTACCGCCGGCGCGGGCACAACGAGGGCGACGATCCGTCGATGTCCAACCCCCAGATGTACAAGATCATCGACTCGAAGCGGTCGGTCCGGAAGCTCTACACCGAGGAGCTGATCGGGCGCGGTGACATCACCGTGGAGGACGCCGAGGAACTGCTGCGCGACTACCAGTCCCAGCTCGAACGGGTCTTCAAGGCCACCCGGGACGCGGCCACCACGCCGCGTCAGCTCAGCCGCCCGAAGCGGGAGGACGAGCCGGAGCCGCAGGTCGACACCGCCACCGACCCCGCCGTGGTCCAGGCGATCGGCGAGGCGCACGTCAACCTGCCCGAGGGCTTCACCCCGCACAAGCGCATCCAGCAGCTGCTGGACCGGCGCCGCAAGATGTCCGTCGAGGGCGGCATCGACTGGGGCTTCGGCGAGATCATCGCGTTCGGCTCGCTGCTGCACGACGGGGTGACCGTCCGGCTCGCCGGACAGGACTCCCGCCGGGGTACGTTCGTCCAGCGGCACGCCTCGGTGGTCGACGCCAAGACCGGCGAGGACCACCTGCCGCTGAGCTCGCTCACCGCCGACGGCGAGCGGTCCCGCTTCTTCGCCCACGACTCGCTGCTCTCCGAGTACGCGGCCATGGGCTTCGAGTACGGCTACTCGGTGGAGAACATCAACGCGCTGGTGGCCTGGGAGGCCCAGTTCGGCGACTTCGTCAACGGCGCCCAGTCGGTGATCGACGAGTTCATCTCCTCCGGCGAGGTGAAGTGGGGACAGCGTTCCGCGCTCACCCTGCTGCTGCCGCACGGCCACGAGGGCCAGGGGCCGGACCACACCTCCGGCCGCCCGGAGCGGTTCCTGCAGCTCTGCGCCGAGGACAACATGCGGGTGGCCATCCCGACCACCCCGGCGAGCTACTTCCACCTCCTGCGTCGCCAGGCCCTGTCGCCCAAGCGCAAGCCGCTCGTGGTGTTCACGCCGAAGTCGCTGCTGCGGCACAAGCTCTGCGTGTCGCCTGTGGCGGACTTCACCACCGGCACGTTCTTCCCGGTGCTCGCCGACACGGCGGCGCCGGCGCCGGAGCAGGTCAAGCGGGTGCTGCTCTGCTCGGGCAAGGTCTACTACGACCTGTTCCAGGCCCGGCAGGAGCGGGGCGTCACGGACACCGTGATCATCCGGATGGAGCAGCTCTACCCGCTGCCCGTCGAGGAGGTCCGGGCGGCGCTCGCGCAGTACCCGAACGCCGAGGACTTCGCCTGGGTCCAGGAGGAGCCGGCCAACCAGGGCGCCTGGTCGTTCGTCGCGCTCAACCTGCTGGAGCACCTGCCCGAGGTCCGGCTGCGGCGCATCTCCCGCCCCGCCGCCGCTGCCCCGGCGGTCGGCTCGGCGAAGATGCACGAGGTCGAGCAGAACGCGCTGATCGAGGCGGCTCTCCCCCGCCCGTGACACCACCGCAGCGGCCCGTCCCAACCCTGGGGCGGGCCGCTGCCGTACGACGAGAGGAACGCCGTGTACTTCACCGACCGTGGCATCGAGGAACTGGTCGAGCGCCGGGGCGACGAGCAGGTGAGCCTGGAGTGGCTGGGCGAGCGGCTGCGTGACTTCGTCGACCTGAACCCGGAGTTCGAGACGCCCGTCGAGCGGTTCGCCACCTGGCTGGCCCGCCTCGACGACCCGGACGACGACTGACGTGCCGCCGGGCGGGGCCGCCGCCGGTCAGCCGACCGCGCCCCGCCCGATCACCTGAATCTCTCCGGTACGCCGCAGCTTCTGCCAGCCCAGCCGGCCACCGGTGAGCGCGGTGCCCACCGCCTGGAGCAGTACCAGGTACATCACCTGGCGGTAGACGAACTGTTGCAGGGGTAGGACCCACAGCACGCCGAGTTTCTCCCGGTCCAGCCGGAACGCGAGCAGCGCGGTGAGGAACTGCACCGCGAGCATCGCCAGCCAGGCCACCACCGTGTCGGTCCGGTCCAGGAAGATCAGCCCGTACAGGGCGACCAGGTCGATCACCGGGGCGGCCAGCGGCAGCAGCACGCCGAACAGGCTCAGGAAGGACAGGCAGCGGCGGGCGAACCGACCCGACGGGCCGCCGTCGAGCACGGCCCGTCGGTGCTTCCACATCGCCTGCATGGTGCCGTAGCTCCACCGATACCGCTGTTTCCACAACTGGCCGAGCGTGGCGGGCGCCTCGGTCCAGGCGCGGGCGCTCTCCTCGTACACGATGTGCCAGCCGGCACGGCCCAGCGCGATGGTGACGTCGGTGTCCTCGGCGAGGGTCTCGTCGGTCATCCCGCCCACCTGTGCCAGCGCCTGCCGGCGAAACCCGCCGATCGCGCCGGGCACGGTGGGCATGCAGCGCAGCGTCTCGTAGAGGCGGCGGTCGAGGTTGAAGCCGATGACGTACTCGATGTGTTGCCACTTGGCGAGCAGGCCGCGGCGGTTGCCGACCTTGACGTTGCCGGCGACCACGCCGACCCGGGGGTCGGCGAAGGGCTGGACCAACCGGCGAACCGAGTCCGGCTCGAAGATCGTGTCGCCGTCCACCATGACGATGAGGTCGTGCCGGGCCAGCGCGACGCCGGTGTTCAACGCGCTCGGTTTGCCGCCGTTGGGCTTGCGCACGATCCGCACGTTGGGCAGGCGCAGCGCCGCCACGATGTCGGCGCTGCCGTCGGTGGACCCGTCGTCGACCACCACGACCTCGATGCCGCCCGGGTGGTCGCCGGTCGCGAGCGAACTCACGGCGGCGGCGATGCCCTCCTTCTCGTTGTACACGGGCACGATCACCGAGACCGGTTCGGTGACCGGCGGGCCCCAGGACCAGTCGGGCCGGCGGCGGCGGGCCGCATGCCGCCGGGCCACCAGGATCAGCAGCAGGGCCCGGCCGACGGTGAGCACGCCGACCAGGACGAACAGGACGCCGAACAGCCCGAACATGCCGTCGGCGACGCGTACCGCGCCGACCAGCACGGTTCCCTGCCACCGTTGGAAGGCCGGGGCGGCCACGTGCCCGCCGACCGCACCTGTCACGCCGGCCGCCGCGAACGTCCGGCTGAGTCCGTCGCTGACCGTGGTGAATTGGTACCCGCGTTCCCGCATCATCGGGATGTAGCGGTCCAGCGCGGCCACCGTGCCGGCCCGGTCGCCGCCCGCGTCGTGCCACAGCGCGACGGCGCCGGCGGTCCCGGCGGGGGTGGCGTTGGCGATCATCTCGTCGATGGTGGGCAGTTCCCAGTCCCGGCTGTCGACGTCGTTGACCACGGTCAGGTAGCCCAGCTCGCCGGCCTGCCGGAGCATCGGCCAGTCCTGGTCGGTGTAGGCGTCCGGGTGGGACGAGTACGGGAAGCGCAGCAACGACGGCCGGACGCCTGTGGTGCCGGCGATGGCCAGTTGTGTCTGCGCGTACTCCAGTTCCCGGCGCCAGTCGGGCAGGCCGGCGAGGTCGGGGTGGGTGAAGGTGTGCACGCCCAGTTCGTGTCCCGCGGCCACCAGCTGTCGGGTCACCTCGGAGTTGCGCACGACCTGGGCGCCGACGACGAAGAACGTGGCCTTGACCTGGTGTTTGTCCAGGACGCGCAGCACCTCCGGCGTCCACCTCGGGTCGGGGCCGTCGTCGAAGGTGAGCGCCACGGTGCGCGGGGGCAGGCGGTGCGACTGGGTCCGGCCCTCGGCGTCCACGTTGACGATCGGGCCACCCTGGATCACCGAGCTGGGGACCTCCCGTTGGCTGCCCGGCGGCGTCCGTTCGCCTGGCACGAACGCGGCGTTCGTGTACGCCTGCACCACGAGCAGGCCGGCCAGGACGATCACGACCATGGTGAGCAGGGCCCAGCTCGGTCGGGGCAGGCGGCGGCGGGTGGGCGGCGGGCCCGGCCCGACGGTGGGCTTGTCACTCATCGGCCGGCTCGACCGGCGCGGGGGCCCCGCCGGGCGGGTCGACGACGGGCGGCGGAACGTCGGTGGTGGGCTCGGTGCTGGTCGGCGCGGCGGTCGGCGGGGCGGTGGTGGGCGGCGGCGCGGTGGGCCGGGGCACGGTCGGCGTGGCCCGGGTCGGCCGGGCGCTGGGCAGCGGGGTGGGGCGGGCCGTGTTCGCGGGCGTGTCCGAGATGGCCGGTGGCCCCGTCGGCGCGGTACGGGAGACGACCGGTGGGGCCGGTGCGATCGAGGTGGCCGCCGGTGTAGGCGGTGCCGACGGGGTGGGTGACGGCTCCCGCTGCTCGGTGGTCTCGTCGACGAACGGGACGACGGTGCTTGGGCTGATCGGCCCACCGGCGAAGCTGACCCCGACGAGCAGCGTGTAGATCAGTCCCACCGCGCCGGCGCAGTACGCGAGCCGGCGCAGCCGCCGCTGCCGCCGCCCGCTCGGATCGACGAAGACGGGGGGCGGTTCCGGCACCACCGGAATCACGGCTGTCGGGCCTTCCACCCAGTAAGTGTAGATGTGAAAAAATTCCGCTTTATCGGCCGGGTAGCCGGTCTGACCAGGCGGAACGGGCGGTCAGCGCTTCGATCTTGTAGGTTGGGCGCGTGGCGCGCAGCGTGTATCTGACAAGTGTCGGGTCGGGCGGAGGAAAGTCGACCCTGGCTCTCGGCCTGGCCGAGTTGCTGTCCCGACAGGTGGAGCGGATCGGCGCGTTCCGGCCGCTGGTCGCCGGGGACGGCACCGACCCGATACTGGCCCTGCTCACCGAGCGCTACCGGATGGACCTACCGGTCGACGAGCTGCACGGCGCCACCTACGCCGAAGCCACCGCGCTGGTCGCGGACGGCCGCCGGGAAGAGCTGATCTCCCGGATCGTCACCCGCTACCGGGAGGTCGAGCGCCGCTGCCCGGCGATCGTCGTGGTCGGCAGCGACTTCGCCGACGGGGACGGCGCCGGCCCCCGCGAGCTGGCCTTCAACGCCCGGCTGGCGACCGAGTTCGGCAGCGTCGTGGTGCCCGTGGTCGACGGCCACGGGCAGACGCCGGAGGCGATCGCGTCCGCGTTGCGCGGGGCGTACCACGACCTCGCCGACCTGGGCGCGACCGTGATCACGGTGCTCGCCAACCGCGTACCCGCGCCGATGACGCTGCCCGAGCTGCCGGTCCCCGCGTACGCCATCCCCGAGGTGCCGACCGTGTCGGCGCCGACGGTGGCCGAGGTGTCGACGGCGCTACGCGGCACCGTGCTCACCGGCGACCAGGCCGCGCTGGACCGCGACGTGCTCGACTACGTGGTCGGCGCGGCGCACGTGCCGACCCTGCTGGACCACCTCACCGACGGGGCGCTGGTGATCACCCCGGGCGACCGGGCCGACCTGCTGGTGGCCGCCGGCGCCGCGCACGTCGCCGGACAGGTGTCCCTGGCCGGGCTGGTGCTCACGCTCGGCGAACAGCCCGACCCGCGGGCCATGCGCCTGGTCGAGCGGATGAACACCGGGCTGGCCGTGCTCTCGGTGCCCAGCGACAGCTACGACACGGTGTCGGCGTCCAGCCGGATCGAGGGCCGGCCGAGCACCGCCAACCCGCGCAAGGTCGAGGCCGCGCTCGGCGCGTTCGAGCGTTGCGTGGACACCACCGAACTGGCCCGCCGGCTGCGGGTCAGCCGCTCCGCACGGGTCACCCCGCTGATGTTCGAGAACGACCTGATCGACCGGGCCCGCGCCCGGCGCCGCCGGCTGGTGCTGCCCGAGGGCACCGACGAGCGCATCCTGCGCGCCACCGAGGTGCTGCTGCGCCGCGGCGTCGCCGACCTGACGCTGCTCGGCCGCCCCGACGACATCGCCCGCCGCACCCGGGAACTCGGCGTCGACCTCGGCGACGCGCAGGTGGTCGACCCGGCGACCAGCCCGTTGCGGGACGAGTTCGCCGCCGCGTACGCGGAGCTGCGCGCCCACCGCGGTGTCACTCTGGAACTGGCCCACGACATCGTGGCCCAGCCCAACTACTTCGGCACGATGATGGTGCAGACCGGCCACGCCGACGGCATGGTCTCCGGGGCCACCCACACCACGGCCGCCACCATCCGCCCGGCGTTCGAGATCATCCGGACGGTGCCCGGCCTGTCCGTCGCCTCCAGCGTGTTCTTCATGCTGCTCGCCGACCGGGTGCTGGTCTACGGCGACTGCGCGGTCAACCCCGACCCGGACTCCGACCAGCTCGCCGACATCGCCATCTCCTCGGCCGACACCGCGGCCAGCTTCGGCATCGAACCTCGGGTGGCGATGCTGTCGTACTCCACCGGCAGCTCCGGTGCGGGCGCCGACGTGGAGAAGGTCGCCGCGGCTACCAAGCTGGTCCGGGAGCGCCGGCCCGACCTGCTGGTCGAGGGCCCCATCCAGTACGACGCGGCGATCGACCCGCAGGTCGCGGCCACGAAACTGCCGGACAGCCCGGTCGCCGGGCGGGCCACCGTGTTCATCTTCCCGGACCTGAACACCGGCAACAACACCTACAAGGCGGTGCAGCGCTCCGCCCGAGCGGTCGCGGTCGGCCCGGTCATGCAGGGCCTGCGCCGGCCGGTGAACGACCTGTCCCGAGGTGCCACCGTGCCGGACATCGTCAACACGGTGGCGATCACCGCCATCCAGGCCGCCACGGAGGCGTCGGAATGAGCCGCATCCTGGTCCTCAACAGCGGGTCCTCGTCGGTCAAGTACCGGCTTTACGACGGCGACGAGGTGGTCGCCAAGGGCACCGTGGAACGGGTCGGCGAACCCGGTGGCGGCCCGGCCGACCACGAGAGCGCGGTCCGGGAGATCATCGGTGGGCTCGACCTGACCGGGCTGGCCGCCGTCGGGCACCGGGTGGTGCACGGCGGGCGGAAGTTCAGCGCACCGGTACGCATCGACGACGCCGTCGTCGCCGCCATCGAGGACCTCGTGCCACTGGCCCCGCTGCACAACCCGGCCAACCTGGCCGGCATCCGGGTCGCCCTGGAGGCGCTGCCGGACACCCCGCAGGTGGCGGTCTTCGACACCGCGTTCCACCACACGCTGCCCGACGCCGCCGCCACGTACGCGATCGACAAGACCACCGCGGAGCGCTACGGCGTCCGCCGGTACGGCTTCCACGGCACCTCGCACGCGTACGTCTCGCGGCGCACCGCCGACCTGCTCGACCGCCCGTACGACGAGCTGAACACGATCACCCTGCACCTGGGCAACGGGGCGAGCGCGTGCGCCGTGCGGGGCGGGCGGAGCGTGGCCACCTCGATGGGCATGTCACCGCTGGAGGGCCTGGTGATGGGCACCCGCAGCGGCGACCTCGACCCGACGGTCATCTTCCACCTGCGCCGCGAGGGTGGCCTCGGCGTGGACGAGATCGACGACCTGCTCAACCACCGCAGCGGCCTGCTCGGGCTGACCGGCGTCAACGACATGCGCGAGGTGCTGGCCCGACGCGACGCCGGCGACCCGGACGCGACCCTGGCCTTCGACGTCTACTGCCGGCGGATCACCGGCTACGTGGGGGCGTACTACGCGCTGCTCGGCCGGGTCGACGCGATCGCGTTCACCGCCGGGGTCGGCGAGCACGCCGCCGCGGTGCGAACGGCGTCGCTGGCCGGGCTGGAGCGGCTCGGCATCACCGTCGACCCGGCCCGCAACGGCGGGCGCGGCGACCGCGTCATCTCCCCGGACGGTGCGGAGGTGGCGGTGCTGGTGGTCGGCACCGACGAGGAACGGGAGATCGCCCGCGAGACCCGCGACGTCCTCGCCACCGACCGCTGACCGGACCGCACCACGTCAGCGGTCGTACGTCGCCGCGAAGTCGCACCAGGCGGTGACCTCCGCCTTCGTCCGCCAACGGTCCTCGGGTGGCCAGCCCGGCGCGGTGGCCCACCGCTCCCAGAGCCCGCCCGGGGTCAGCAGATCCGAGGCGAAGTCCGTCCCCAGGCGATCGTCCAGGTACAGCAGGCCACCCATGACGTACGACTGGTCGGTACGAAGGCCGTGGTGCGGCAGGTACCGCTCCAGGTAGTCCCGCAGCACCTGGGCGTCTCCGGGCTCGCCGGAGCGGACCAGCGCGAAAACGTAGCCCTTCGGCGCGTACCCCTCGGCCCTGGCAAGGGATCGACCGTCCGTCCGCGGCCAACTGCCGGCCGAACTCCGCCAGCTCGGCCCCGTCGAGCGCGTGCAGGAAGCGACCACCGATCCTGAAGGGAACTCCCTGATCCTCGTGCTTCAGGTGAAGGCCGATGAATCCGCCGGGACGCGACCACCGGACGGTAACGACGACATCCAGATCCTCTGGAAACCCGCGTCACCGTATGAGCCCACGAATGTGGGCTCGCCCAGCTCGGCGGGGCGGCCGTGAGGCTCTCCTCAAACCGACGCTCGAAGTCAGCTCCCAGACGCTCTTCGCTGTCCAGGCCATCTGGATCAGATTGGGCCAGGATCATCGTCTTGCTGATGCAAACTAGTCGACCCAACCGTGACAGCAACCGCCAGGCACAGCTACGACCTTCAGCGCATATCGCGACAGCACTGTCACAGCGAGCTACGCATCAGGGATCTACAATACCGGGTGTGACGCAAGACTTCCGACCGACAGTCCCTCACGGAAGGCGAATCGGCTTGACGCGATGATAAATGTTCCATAGCGCCTGCTTGCCGCTTTCACCGTAGATCGCGAGAAAGTCGTCATAGCCTCCCAGCATTTCGCCAGAGATAGACAACATCAATACCACGTGGTTGGATCCGGCCAACCCAACCGGCGTCAGTTGCTGCTGCGCACGATGTTCGTATTCGTGGAGTCGGCTGGCGTTTATCGCACCAGCTGCACGGACGGCGTCAAGCACGCATTCATCTGTTCCGCCCACCAAGGAGTGCCTCGGATATTCAAACGAAAGGCCATCAAATTGTGCGACGAAGGCTAGTGCGGAATCTGAAAAACCAAATCCTCCGTAAGTCCAAGCCGCTGTCGCGAGTTCTGTACCGACGCGTCGAGCAGGCATCCAGCCCAGTCCGGCCAAGAACTCTGTGAGCGACTCTCCCGAGGTCGGCACTTCTGTCATCCCGGTGTCCGATCTGTAGCCCCGCCGCCACCAAGAATCTGTCGACACCAGCCGCAGGATGGGAACGGCGTACCGTCCTCTTTTCGAACGGTCCCATACTCAATCTCGTCGAGGTTGGCACCCACGTCATTCATCAAGTTATTGCCGGCATGGAATTCCGCGCAGGTTCCGGGATCCCATTCCTCTAGACGAATGCCGTTCTTTTGCATATCTTGTGCCTGCCGAAGCCTAGGCACAAGCCCGGGGTTCACATTTCCGGGCACCGAACCGCTTTCGCCCGTTCGAACCTCTCCTGTGTAGCCGTCCCGTGCCGCTGCCACACCGGTGTTGTTGGTGTTGCTCTTTCCTGCCGCTCCCCGCGCAATGTCGCACAGGTCATCGTTGTTGTTGTGTGCCAGCACAGGCGTCGTGCCTGCGAGTACATACAGGATCAAGAAGCGGCCCGGCCGAAGCCGGGCCGCGCGCACGCGCTACAGCCGTTCCGGCCCCGCGCGCACGCCCACCAGGGAGAACGCTATACCCGCTGGGGCACGGCCCCACCCATCGCTAGGCATCGATTGGTGCACCTCGGCTGACATCAACGGTGACAGCAACCGCCCCGCATGCCGACCACCGCTGGCGCACATCCACACACGGACGGGCGGGCCACAGCTATCCAGAAAAACCCGTCGCATCTGATTGAGACGGCCATGTTTCCCGGAATTTCGCGCACTACTAGGTGAACGGCCGATAGCTCAGCGCCTGCTCGACGACCTCCTGATCAGACAGACTCGGATCCCGGAAGAACATAAGGTCTGAGACGTTCGGACAACGCGTTATCCGCTCCAACTCAACCAAGAGACTGTCAGTTTCACTGTCAGGAAGGCGGGGATCACGGAGAAGGCGCACTAGCTCCAGCGCCCGCCTTTTCGTGTCGTCACCGACGTCCATTGCTATCCATTTCCGTAGTGGCAGGACGGGGAAAGTATCTGGGAATGATACAACGGTGTTACTACAACCAAATTATCCATATCGTACACGCCCCCACCATGCTGGATCGGCTGTGAATGATGCAGCACGTAGTTCCGGCCTCCACCATACTGCTGAGATGCCGCCACAAACGGGGAGTTGCCGGCCTGCATCCTGGCGACATTCTGAGAAGAGAAGCCCGAAGCGAGACCACTATCGTTCCCAACAGCCTTCCAGAATTCCTCACGGAAGTCATTGAGCCTTTTCCAAGCTGATCTTGCAGCTCAGGACGGGTGCGGCAGGCCCGGTGATCGATGGGTGCGAGGCTCCAGG
>NZ_JBNCKZ010000033.1:0-20929 GCF_049841795.1 Micromonospora sp. DT31
CCGCGCCGCGGCCCCGCGCGGGGGCTCCCCCCCCGGGGCCCGCCGCCGCCCCCCCCCCCGCCCCCCCCCCCCGCCCCCCGGGCGGCGGGGGGGCCACGTCCGGCGCCCCGCCACGAGAAAGAGAATCCATGCTGACCGTCCTGAGCCTGGTCGCGCGACGATTCCTGACGCTGATCCCCCTGGTGCTCGGCATCACGCTGTTCGTCTTCGTGATCATGCAGTTCTCCCCGATCGACCCGGCGTTGTCCGTCCTCGGCGACCAGGCCACCCCGGCGCAGGTCGAGGCGTTCCGCGCCGCCAACGGCCTCAACGACCCGCTGCCGCTGCGCTACCTGCACTTCCTCGGTGACCTGGTACGCGGAGACCTCGGCATGACGTTCCCCCCGTCGGTGCCGGTCGCCGACAAGATCGCCATGGCGTTGCCGCTGACCATCCAGCTCACCGCCCTCGGCGTCGTCGGCGCGCTGGTCATCGCGCTGGCCCTCGGCATCCCGGCCGCGCTCTACCGGGACCGCTGGCCCGACCAGGTCATCCGGATCGTCTCCATGGCCGGCATCGCCACCCCGTCGTTCTGGCTGGCGCTGCTGTTCATCCAGGAGTTCTCGGTACGCCGCCCGATCTTCCCGACCGGCGGCTACGTCAACCCCGCCGACTCGGTCGGCCTCTGGCTGCAGTCCCTCGCCATGCCGGCGCTCGCCCTCGGCGTACCGGTCGGCTGCTCACTGGCCCGGATCGTGCGCACCTCGATGGTCGAGGAACTCGACAAGGACTACGTCCGCACCGCCATCGGCGCCGGGCTGCCGCCCCGGGTCGTGGTCGGACGCAACGTGCTGCGCAACGCGCTTGTCAACCCGCTCACCGCACTGGGCCTGCGCATCGGCTACCTGATCGGCGGCACGGTCATCATCGAGGCGATCTTCTCGCTGCCGGGCATGGGCACCCAGATCATGAGCGCGGTCCAGCAGAACGACACCGCTCTCGCCCAGGGGACCGTCCTGACCATCGCCCTCGGCTTCGTCGTGCTGAACCTGGTGGTCGACATCCTCTACCTCTTCGCCAACCCCCGACTGCGCGGAGGCCACTGATGCGTCGCACCCTCACCGCCCGGCTCGCGCGCCCCGGCATGGCCTTCGCCCGGCTCGGCATCGCGGCCCGGATCGCGCTCGGCTTCGTCGTACTCATCGTCCTGGTGGGTGTCCTGGCCCCGCTGCTGCTGCGGCACGACCCCACCCAGTCCGGCCTCGGTCCGGCGCTGACCGGGCCGAACGGCGACTTCTGGTTCGGCCTGGACAAGCTCGGCCGCGACGTCTACTCCCGGCTGGTGGCCGGCACCCGGCGGTCCCTGGTCGTCGGCTTCGGCGCGGCCGGCATCGCGCTGGTGCTCGGCGCGGTCCTCGGCGCGATCGCGGGAAGCAGCCGCGCCGCCGTCGACGAGGTCCTCATGCGCTGCCTCGACGTGGTGATGGCGTTCCCGGCGATCGTGCTGTCCGCCCTGCTGATCATCTCGTTCGGCAAGAACAGCCTGCTGGTCCTGGTCGTCGCGATCGGCTTCGTGTTCACCCCGTCGGTCGCGCGCATCGTCCGCGCCAACGTGCTGTCCCAGTACGGGGAGGACTACGTGGCGGCCGAACGGATCATCGGCGCCCGACGGCCGCACATCCTCTGGCGGCACGTCCTGCGCAACTGCGCCGCCCCGATCCTCGTCTTCGTCACCGTCATGGTGGCCGACGCGATCGTCTTCGAGGCGTCGCTGTCCTTCATCGGCGGTGGCCTCGCCCCGCAGGAGGCGGCCTCCTCCTGGGGTTCGGTGATCGCCTTCGGCAAGGAGATGGTCCAGATCGGAGGCTGGTGGGCGACGTTCTTCCCCGGCGTGCTGATCCTGCTGACCGTGCTGGCCCTGAACGTGCTCTCCGAGGGCATGTCCGACGCCTGGGCCGCCCCGGCCGCCCGGCGTGCCACCAGCAACACCACCGCCGGTGACGCGCTGGAGCAGTCGCGGCCCGGCACCGGTGAGGTCGTCGAACTGCCCGGCCTGGCCGAGGCGGCGCGGCGGCTGCGGGAACGCGCCCGTCCCCTGCCGCAGGGACGACCCGTCCTGGAGGTGGAGAACCTGTCGATCGGGTTCACGGGCCGCCACCAGGGCGTCGACATCGTCGACGGGCTCTCCTTCGACGTCCGCCCCGGCGAGGTCGTCGGCTTGGTGGGGGAGTCCGGCTCGGGCAAGTCGCTCAGCGTCCTGGCCGTGATGGGGCTGCTGCCCAAGGGCGCCCGGGTACGCGGGGAGATCCGTTTCCAGGACACGAACCTGCTGCGCCTGAATGCCAAGGCCCGCCGCGCCCTGATGGGGCGCGAGATCGCCATGGTCTACCAGGACGCCCTGTCGGCGTTGAACCCGGCGCTGCGCGTCGGCGCCCAGCTCGACCAGATGATCCGCCGCGGCGGCACCCGTTCGGCCGAGGAGCTGATGGGCCTGGTCGGCCTGGACCCGCGGCGGACCCTGGCCGCGTACCCGCACGAGCTGTCCGGCGGGCAGCGGCAGCGCGTGGTCATCGCCATGGCCCTGTCCCGCGACCCGAAGCTGATCATCGCCGACGAGCCGACCACCGCGCTCGACGTGACCGTACAGGCGCAGGTGATGGAGCTGCTGCTGCGCCTGCGCGAGCAGCTCGGCTTCGCCCTGATCCTGGTCAGCCACGACCTGGCGCTGGTCAGCGACGTCTGCGACCGGGTCGTGGTGATGTACGGCGGGCAGATCGTGGAGACCGGGGTGACCGCCGACGTGATCGAGGCGCCCGCCCACCACTACGCCCGCGGGCTGCTCGGCTCGGTGCTGTCCCTGGAGACCGGCGCGCAGCGGCTCACCCAGATCCGCGGCGTGGTGCCGTCCCCGGCCGACTTCCCCAAGGGGTGCCGGTTCTCCGACCGCTGCCCCATGGCCACCGAGATGTGCCGGGACACCGCGCCGGCCATGGAGGGCACGGCCGCCCACGGGTACGCCTGCCACCACCCGGCCGTCACCGTCGGCGAGAAGGAGCTGGCCCGATGAGCCCGACCGCACCCCACCGGCCGATCGCCGTGCTCAGCGACGTGCACGTGGTGCACGGGGCACGCGGCGGCGGCATGTTCAACCGGGACCGGGTCTACGCCCTCACCGGCGCCGACCTGACCGTGCGGGCCGGCGAGACCGTCGGCATCGTCGGCGAGTCCGGCTGCGGCAAGTCCACCCTGGCCAAGGTGCTGGTGGGGCTGCAGCGGCCCACCAGCGGCACGGTGTCCTTCGCCGGGAAGGACGTGTGGTCGATGAACGCCGCCGAACGTCGCCAGCACATCGGCGCCGGCGTCGGCATGATCTTCCAGGACCCGGCCACGTCGCTGAACCGCCGGATGCCGGTACGCGACATCCTGCGCGACCCGCTCGACGTGCACCGCCGGGGCACCCGGGAACAGCGCGAGAAGCGGGTGACCGAACTGATGGCCCTGGTGGGCCTGCCCCGCTCGGTCGCCGACGTGCTGCCCAGCCAGCTCTCCGGCGGCCAACGCCAGCGGGTGTCCATCGCCCGCGCGTTGGCCCTGGAACCAGGCCTGATCATCGCCGACGAGCCGACCAGCGCGCTGGACGTCTCGGTCCGCGCCCAGATCCTCAACCTGCTGCTGGACCTCAAGGACCGCCTCGGGCTGGCCATGGTCCTGGTGTCCCACGACATCCAGACCGTCAAACGGGTCAGCGACCGCGTCGTCACCATGTACCTCGGGCGGATCGTCGAACAGGCCCCCGCCGACCTGCTCCCCGCCGGTGGCCGGCACCCGTACACCCGGGCGCTGTTCTCGGCCACCCCCGGCCTGCTGTCGCCCATCGACCCCATCCCGCTGGTCGGCCCGGTGCCGTCGGCCACCCGGCCGCCCAGCGGCTGCCCGTTCCGGACCCGCTGCTGGGCCGCCACCGAGGTCTGCGCCGAGCAGATGCCACCGGTCAGCCGCCCCGACGGCGACGGCGAGCACCAGTACCGCTGCCATCACCCGGTACCGCCGGGGACCGGCAACACGGAACTTGTCGCGCTCGCCACCGCGGCGACGGGCCGCACCACCCCACTACCTGTCGAGGAGAACGTGTGACCACCCCAGCCCCGCGGTTCGCCGGCGTCGTGCCGCCGGCCGTAACCCCCCTGACCGACGAGGGCGAGGTCGACGTCCCGTCGCTGGAACGGCTCGTCGAGTGGCTGCTCGACGGCGGCGTCGACGGCATCTTCGCCCTCGGCAGCTCCGGCGAGACCGTCTTCCTCACCGACCGGCAGCGCGACCTGGCGCTGGAGGCCATCGTGAAGACCGTCGGCGGCGCGGTGCCGGTGATCGCCGGGTGCATCGAACCGACCACGCGCCGGGTCGCCGAGCGGGCCGCCGCGTCGACGAAGCTGGGCGCGGACGGCCTCGTCGTGACCGCGCCGTTCTACGCCATCGTCGGCCCGCACGAGATCGAGCGGCACTTCCGGTCGCTCGCCGCCGAGGTCGAGCTTCCGGTGCTGGCGTACGACATCCCGGTCTGCGTGCACAGCAAGCTCTCCGTGGACCTGCTGACCCGGCTGGCCGCCGACGGCGCCCTGGCCGGGGTGAAGGACTCCAGCGGCGACGACGTCGCGTTCCGCCAGCTGGCGCTGGCGATCGGCGAGCAGGCGCCGGGCCGTGACTTCAGCCTGCTGACCGGGCACGAGGTGGTGGTCGACGCGATGATGCTGGCCGGCGCGTCAGGTGCGGTGCCCGGCCTGGGCAACGTGGACCCGGCCGGCTACGCCCGGCTGCACCGCGCCTGCCTGGCCGGCGACTGGGCGCAGGCACGCCGGGAGCAGGACCGGCTGGCCCGGCTGTTCCGCATCGTGGACGCGGCCGACCCGGCCACCGCGGCCGGGGCGACCCGGGGGGTCGGCGCGTTCAAGACCGCGCTGGCGCTGCTCGGTGTCATCGCCGGCAACGCGGTGTCGCTGCCGCTGCGCCGGCTGGACGCCGCCGAGACCGCCCGGGTGCGCGCCCACCTGGAGCTGGCGGGGCTGCTCTGACCATGCCCGAGGTGAACACCTCCGACGCCGTCGACCTGGTCGCGGCGTTGGACATCGGCGGCACCAAGACCACCGCGGCCCTGGTTACCGCGCGGGGTGAGGTCGTGGACCGGTGCACCGCCGCCACGCCCGGCCGGACCGGCGCCGTCGCGGTGCTGGACACCGCCGCCGGTCTCGTCGAGCGGCTACGCGCCCGGGCGACGGGTCCGGTACGGGCGCTCGGTGTCGGCAGCGCCGGGGTGATCGACAGCCGGACCGGGATGGTGCTGTCGGCCACCGACGTGCTGACCGGCTGGGCCGGCACCGACCTGCGCGGCGGCCTGCGTCAACGCCTGGGGATACCGGTCGCCGTGCTCAACGACGTGCACGCGCACGCGCTCGGCGAGGCGCGGCACGGCGTCGCGGCCGGGCACGAAACGGTGCTCCACGTCGCCGTCGGCACCGGCGTCGGCGCCTCGCTCGTCCTCGGCGACACCGTCCTGGCCGGTGCACACAGCGCCGCCGGACACGCCGGTCACCAACCGTCGGCGTACGCCGGCTCGCTGCCCTGCACCTGCGGCGGACGCGGACACCTGGAGGCGATCGCCGCCGGGCCGGCGCTGGCCGCCGAGTACACCAGGCGTACCGGCCGGCCGGTCGCCGACCTGCGGGCGGTCGCGGCGCTGGCCGCGGACGGCGACGAGCCGGCCCGGCAGGTCGTCGACCTGGGCGGCACCGCCGTCGGCTCCGCCATCGGCGGCCTGGTCAACGTGTTCGACCCGGACGTCGTCGTGGTCGGCGGCGGCGTCACCGGCCTCGGTGAACGGTGGTGGCGGGTGCTGCGCGACGCGGTGCCCGCCGAGACGCTGCCCAGCCTGGCCGGGGTGCCCGTCCTCGCCTCCACCCTCGGCCCGGACGCGCCGCTGCTCGGCGCCGCCTCCCTCGCCCGGAAGGTCCTGTCATGAGCGCCCTGATCGACAGTCTCCGCCACCGCCTGGTCGTCTCCTGCCAGGCGTACCCGGGCGAGCCGATGCGTGACCCGGACACCATGCGCCGGGTCGCGATGTCCGCCGCACGGGGCGGCGCCGCCGGCATCCGCGCCCAGGGCCTGGCGGACATCATGGCCATCCGCGACGCGGTGGCCCTGCCGCTGATCGGGCTCTGGAAAGACGGCGATGACGACGTGTTCATCACCCCGACCCTGGAGCACGCGCTGGCCGTCGCCCGCGCCGGCGCGCACGTGGTCGCGCTGGACGGTACGTCCCGCCCGCGCCCCGACGGCCGCACCCTGGCCGAGACGATCGCCGCCGTCCACGAGCAGACCGGTGCGCTGGTGATGGCCGACTGCTCCACCCTCGCCGAGGGCGTGGCCGCCGCCGGGGCGGGCGCCGACGTGGTCGGCACCACCCTCGCCGGCTACACCGCGTACACCAGCAAGTCGGACGGGCCGGACCTGGACCTCGTGGCGCGGCTCGCCGACGCGGTCGACGTGCCGGTCGTCGCGGAGGGACGCATCCACACCCCGGCGCAGGCGGCGCAGGCGTTGCGCGCCGGGGCGTGGACGGTGGTGGTGGGCACGGCGATCACCCACCCCACCACGATCACCGGCTGGTTCACCTCCGCGCTGGAGGACGCCGCGCCATGCCGGTGACCGACCTCGACCTGGATGCCTGCCTGGCCCTGCGGCCGGATCTGGACGTCCCGGCGGACCTGGACGCGTTCTGGGCGCGCACACTCGGCGACCGCAGGCCGGGGCCGGCGGTGTACGAGCCCGTAGAAACCGGCCTGACGCAGATCCGCACCTTCACCGCGACGGTCGCCGGGTACGGCGGGGAGCCCGTCCGGGGATGGTTGCACCTGCCCGCCGGTGTCGAAGGGCCGCTGCCCTGCGTGGTCGAATACCTCGGCTACGGCCGGGGTCGGGGGCTGCCGCACGAGAAACTGTTCTGGGCTGCCGCCGGCTACGCGCACCTGATCATGGACAGTCGGGGTCAGGGCTGGAGCGCCGCGTCCGGTGGCACCCCCGACCCGCACCCGTACCCCGCCGGCACCGTCCCCGGCTTCGTCACCCGGGGTGTCACCACCCCCGCGGAGCACTACTACCGGCGGCTGATCACCGACGCGGTGCGCTTCGCCCAGGCCGCGCGACGGCACCCGGCTGTCGACCCCGACCGGGTCGCGGTCACCGGCTTCAGCCAGGGCGGCGGACTCGCCCTGGCGGCTGCCGCGCTGTGCCCGGAGGTGACGGCGGTGATGCCGGACGTACCGTTCCTGTGTGACTTCCGCCGCGGCGCACGCGTCGCCGACGCCACCAGCCCGTACGGCGAGATCGTCGAGTACCTCAAGCTGTACCGCGACCGGTCCGACACGGTGTTCCGCACCCTGTCCTACCTGGACGCCGCCGTGCTCGCGCCCCGCGCCACCGCACCGGCGTTGTTCTCCATCGCGATGCGCGACCAGATCTGCCCACCGTCGACCTGCTTCGCGGCCTACCACCGCTACGGCGGCGCCAAGGACCTCCGCGTGTACGAGTTCAACGACCACGAAGGTGGCGAGGCCGAGCACCAGCGTGAGCAGCTCACCTGGTTGCGCTCCACGTGGGACGCCCAGCGGACGCGTCCCACCACTTAGCCGGTCCGCCGTGGCGTCGGCGGTGCCGACGACGAGGGTCCGGTCAGAACCGACGGCGTGAGCGGCGGCTCACGAACAGGCCGGTCACCAGGAGGATGCCGACAACCGCGGCGGCGATCCCGATCGAGGTGATCGTCACCAATCGGTCGCCGGTCACCGGCAACGGCGGGATCGGCTTGGGCGGCTCCGGTTTCGGCGGCCACGGCTTGGGCGGCACCGGTCCGACCACGACCACGCTCGCCGAACAGCTCGGCGTGCAGTCCGGGTCGGAAACGCCGGACGGTGGAACGACGGTCACCGTGTTGATCACGTCGCCGGTGGTCTTCGGCGGGACGTGCCCGGTGATGGTGTAGGTGAGGGTGCCGCCGGCGAGAACGGTGACGGTGTCGTCGATGGCGCCGACGCCCGAGCTGGCGCATGTGCTGCCGGTGGACGCCTCACAGGTCCAGGTGAAGCCGCTCGGTGGTGTGGGGAGGGTGTCGGTGATGGTGGCGCCGATGGCGTCGGATGGTCCGCCGTTGGTGACGGTGACGGTGTAGGTGAAGGGTGCGCCTGGCACGTAGGGGCTCGGGTTGGCGGTTTTGGTGACGGCCAGGTCGACGGTGGCCTGTCCGGGTGTTGTCACGGTGGCGGAGCAGGTGGGTGTGCAGTCGGGGTCGGTGGCGCCTTCGGGTGGGGTGATGGTGGCGGTGTTGGTGAGGTCGCCGGTGGTGCTGGCGGGGACGGTGCCGGTGATCGCGTAGGTGAGCGTGCCGCCGGTGAGGACGGTGACGGTGTCGTTGATGTTGCCGGTGCCGGAGGCAGCGCACGTGCTGCCGGTGGAGGCTTCACAGGTCCAGCCGAACCCGGCCAGCGGTGCGGGCAGCGTGTCGGCCACGGTGGCGCCGACGGTGTCCGATGGCCCGCCGTTGGTCACCGTCACGGTGTAGGTGAACGGTGCGCCTGGCACGTACGGGCTCGGGCTTGCGGTCTTGGTGACGGCCAGTTCGACGGTGCTCTGACCGGGAGTGACGACCGTCGCGGAACAGCTCGGCGTGCAGCCGGGGTCGAACACCCCGTCCGGTGGGGCGACGGTGGCGGTGTTCGTCAGGTCGCCGGTGGTGCCCGACGGCACGGTGCCGGTGATCGTGTACGTCAGCGTTCCCTCGGCGAGCACCGTCACCGTGTCGCTGATGTCCCCGGTGCCGGAGGCGGTGCACGTGTTGCCGGTGGACGCCGCACACGTCCACGTCAACTCGGGCAACGGCAGTGTGTCGGTCACAGTGGCGCCCACGGCGTCCGACGGACCACCGTTGGTCACGGTGACGGTGTAGGTGAGCGGTGTGCCCGGCACGTACGGGCTTGGCGCCGTCGTCTTCGTCACGGCCAGGTCGACTGTGGGGATGACCTGGAGGGTGGCGGAACCCGGCGGGTTGATCCCGAGGATGCTGGAGAAGTTGCTGGCACAGCCGGGGACCGGTGAGCCGTCCGGCCCGGCGCAGCCGGTGTTCGTGTACGAGCCGGCGACGTCGGCCGTCACCTCGACGGAGATCGTGCAGGAGGCGACGCCCAGCGCGATGTCGCCGTCGAAGGAGACGGATGTGGCGCCGGCGGCGGCGGTCACGGTGGCGTCGGAGCAGGTGGTGCTGTTCACCCCGGTCGCGATGAGATTGGCGGGAAGATCGTCGGTGAAGCTCATCCCGTTCTTGGCTTGTAGGTCATCGGTGTTGGTGACGGTGAACGTCAGGGTCGACGTGACGCCCTGCCCGATGGTGGTGGGGCTGAATGCCTTGTCCAGTTGGGGCGTGACGTCGACGATCTGCGGCAGGTCGAACGCCACGTCGTTGCCGACTCCCGTGGCGGTGGCGTTGTAGAGGCGCAGGCCCAGCGTCGGGGTGTTGGAGGCCGGCAGTTGGATCGCCCGGGACTGAAGCTTCGCGATGTAGGTGTTGTTGACCACCACGGCGCCGGGGTCCGTGCACGGGTTGAGCCCTTCGGCGAGGACCGTCGGCACGTCGTTGAGCATCAGTTCGAACCGTATGCTCGCCCGGGCCGCACCCGGGACCGAACAGTTGCGCTCGGCGAAGATCGCCGAGACGGCGTAGAAGTGCCCGCCGACCGCCGGGATGGTGTTGCTGTCGGTCTCGAGCTGGTACCCGGCGAGTTGGGCTCCGTTGACGGAGTTGGTGAACTCGGTGAGAGCCTGGTTCGTGGTCGCCTCCTCGGTGCTCTGCCCCTGGAACAACCCCATGTCGCGGACCATCTGGCCGATCGTGGCCCAGGCCTGGTTGCGGGCGCACTGGTCGTTGTTGGTCACCGGCGGATTACCGCCGTTGGGCGGCAGCGGTGAGGTCTGCCGCATGATCCAGCCGTTGCACGCTCCTGCGCCGGGGCTCCACGCCGGGTCCGCCGTGTACGTCTCGCTGTCCGCGCCGCTGCCCCCGGGCCCCGGTACGTATACCGAACCCGGTGAGCCGGTGTAGGAGCCGATGCGGATCGGCCCGTCGGCCGCGCTCTCGTTGGAGAAGTCCTCGGTGAAGACGGGCGTTCCGGGTTGCGGTTGCCCCGGCTGGCCCGGGACCGTGGCCGCAGCGGGCGCGGCCGACATCACCACCGCGAACGTCGACGACGAGGCGAGCACGGCACCTGTTGCCAGTGCTGACGACAGCCGTCGCCATGCGTGGTGAACCATCGATGTCTTCCCCCGTTGCGGCAGGTCGCGTCCCGCGGGGGACCCGACTCCTCACAGCCGTTAACGTTCCAGACTTCCGCCCCATAAGTCCTATTTTTCGTGATTAGATATCCGGACGGGCGGGCGTGACTGGGTAGGGATACTCAGGGCCATCACCGTCGCACGGCTCAGGTGTCAGCACTGCGGCACCGACAGGATGTTTGTCATGGCCGAGACGCTGCACCGACCCGCCGCCCTGCGTACCGTCGACACGGCACTGCCCACCGAGACCGCGCTGGCACCGGCCGGCCTCGCCGTCGCCGCCATGGCCCGGCTGATCGCCCGTCACCCGAGCGGGTGGCGGTGGCTGGCCCGCCGGCACCACCCGCTCCTGGACCACCTCGCCGCCGCGAACGCGCGGTCGACCTGCGTGCGCGCCGCCCGGCAGGTGCCGGCCTACCAGGCGTACCTGCGGGCCCGCCCGGCCGGCGCGCGCCGCCGGCTGCGGGACTTCCCGGAGACCGACAAGCTCGGGTACGTGGTGGCGAACGACGCCGACGCGCGGTGCCGGGGAGGGCGGCTGCCGGAGCGCGGCGTGGTGATCGACGAGTCGGCCGGCTCGTCCGGGCGGCCGTTCAACTGGCCGCGCGGCGAACGCGAGCTGCGGGCGGTGCACCGGGACATCGTCGGCTACACCGGCCTGGCGTTCCCGATGCGCCGGCCGTTCGTGATCAACGCGTACTCGATGGGGGCGTGGGCGACCGGCACCACGACCGGCGCGGCGATGGCCCGGGTCGCGGTGGTCAAGAACACCGGCCCCGACCTGGGCAAGATCATTGACACGCTGCGCGAGTTCGGCCCGGACCACGACTACCTGGTGACCGCCTACCCGCCGTTCCTCAAGCACCTGCGCGACCGGCTCGACGCCGAGGACTTCCCCTGGTCGCGGTACCGGATCTTCGCCAGCTGCGGAGGCGAGGGCATGACCGAGGCGTTGCGCGACTACCTGGAGCAGCGGTTCGTGCGGGTCCGCTCGGCGTACGGGGCGTCGGACCTGACCATCGGCATCGGCGCGGAGACCCGGTTCACGGTGTGGCTGCGGCGGCGGCTGCGCACCGACGCGGCACTGCGCGCCGAGCTGCTCGGCGCCGGTGAGCAACGGCTGCCCATGGTGTTCCAGTACAACCCGTTCGCCACCTACCTGGAGACCAACGAGCGGCGGGAACTGGTGTGCACGGTCACCAGCCCGCACGTGCTCCAGCCCCGGCTGCGCTACAACGTCGGCGACGAGGCGCTGCTGGTGCCGTACCGGCGGATCGTCGAACTGGCCAACGCTGACCCGGTGCGTCGCGCCGAGTTCCGCACCGCGGCGGCCGACGAACGGATGACGCTGCCGCTGCTGCTGCTGTTCGGCCGCAGCGACTCCACCGTGTCCTACCTGGGCGCGAACCTCTACCCGCAGGACGTCGAGTACGGCCTGTACACAGGCAACCCGCACGCCGCGCAGATCAGCCGGTTCTGCCTGACGCTGCACGAGGACGCCGACCTGGAGACGCGGCCGGTGATCCACGTGGAGCTGCGTCAGCAGTTGCCCGCCGCGCAACGCGCCGCGCTCGCCGACGCCTGCCGGGCCGGGGTACGCGCCCACCTGACCTCGGTGTCGCGGGACTTCGCCCAGTCCCTGGTGGAGGACCCCACCGCCGGTGACCTGCGGGTCGAGGTGCACGAGGCGGGAGCCGGCCCGTTCGGTGGCCCGCAGAAGCTCAAGAACGTCTACCTGGTGAGGTGAGAGATGCGTACCCGTGACTTCTCCCGCGCTCCGGCGCAGGCCCGCGCCGGCGCGATGTTCATCGGCGCCACCCGCTACGCGAACCCGCTGGTGCTGCTGCGGCTGGCCCCCGCGTGGTTCCGGATGGTGCGCGACATGCGCCGTATGTCCGGCTACTGCTGGCACACCGTGTACTGGCAGTCCCCGCTGACGCTGGGCACCATCGCGTTCTTCACCGACCAGGAGGCGCTGCTGCGCTTCGCCCGGACCCGGGAGCACCGCAAGCTGATGATGTGGCTGACCGACGGCACCCGCAACGCCACCGCCGGGTTCATCCGCCTCTACACCGCGTCCCCGGACGGCTACTCCAACGGCGCATGGCGGGCCGAGGACGGCGCGATGGGCCACATCGAGGCGTTCACCCCGCTGGGCGCGGAGAGGACCGGACCGGCGGTACGCCGGTGAGCGCCCACCGGTTCCAGCGGGTCACCGACCGGCGCGGCCTGCGGGACTTCCTCGCGCTCACCGACCGGCTGTACGCGGGCGAGCCCCGGTACGTGCCGACGCCACGGCAACAGATCCGCCGCTGGTGGCGCGCGGGCGTGCCGATGTACGTGCTGCGCGACGGCACCGGCGCGGTCGTCGGGCGGACCACCCTGCACACCGACGCCGACCTCGACGCGAAGTTCGGCCGCCGCTGCCAACTGTTCGGGCTGACCGAGTTCACCGCGCCGGCCGCGCGCCCGCTGTTCGACGCCATCGAGGCACACGCCGGTGCCGACCGGGATCTGCTGTTCGGACCGGTGGCGCTGCTGCCCAACCAGGCCGGCGGGGTGATCACCTCCGGGTACGCCGACCGGGGTTTCGTGGACAGCGCCTGGAACCCGCCGCGCTACCCGGACGCGTACGAGGCGTACGGGTTCACCCGCCGGTTCGCCGCCGACACCTGGATCTGCCCGGTGCCGCCGCCGCAGGAGCCGGTGCCCGCGCTCGGCGCGCAGCCGGACGGCGCGCGGCTGGAACTGCACCGGGGGGACACCCGGCGGCTCGACGAGCAGCTCGACCTGCTGCGCGGGATGCTGAACGCCTCCTTCGCCCAGCTCGGCTACTACACGCCGATCTCGGCGGCGCAGCTACGGCAGCAGACCGACGGGCTGGCGTACCTGCTGGACGAGTCGCTGCTGCTCTACCTGACCCGCGACGGCCAGCCGGTGGCGTTCGTGCTGTGTGTGCCGGATATCAGCGACTTCGTGGTCGCCACCCGGGGCGATCTGCACCCGGTAAACCAGCTGCGGCTGCTGGCCACCCGCCGCCGTTACCGCCGGGAGGCGGTGCTGATCGTCAAGGGGGTGGTGCCGCGCTTTCAGGGGTGCGGCTACCAGCGGCTGCTCTCGGCGCACCTGCACCGTAACCTGCACGCCGGCGGCTACACGGCGCTGCGCAGCACGTACGTCGAGCGGGACAACGCGGCGTCGGCCGCCGGGTACCGGCGCCTCGGCGGGCGTCCGCTGCACGGATACACGTTCTACGCCAAGGAGCGGTGATCATGGACCTCGCGGCGTTGCGCGCGTTGGAGCCGCTGTGCTGGCGTGCGCCGAGCGCGCACAACACCCAACCGTGGCGGCTGCGCTACGAGCGCTGGGCGGTCACCGTCGGCTGGGACCCGGCCGACGAGTTGCCGGCCGGCGACCCGACCGGCCGGGACCTGCGACTGTCGCTCGGCGCATTCGTGGAGACCTGCCTGATCGTGGCCGCCGACGCCGGGCTGCGCCTGGACTGGGCCGCCGACCTCGACGAGGCCGACCACCGGGTGGGCCGGCTGCGGCCGGCACGGCAGCCGTACCGGACGCCGTTTCGCACCGGCGAGGTGTGGGACCGGCGTACCCACCGGGGCCGGTTCGGCGCCGGCCCGGACGCCGACGTGGTCGCGGCCGTGGATGCCGTCGCCCGGCGGGCCGGCGGCGCGGTCCGCGTCGTGCCGGCGGCCGGCCGGCTGGGCGCGCTGCTGCGGGTCGCCGACCGGCGGGTGTACGCCGACCCGGCGGTGGTGGCCGAGCTGCGCCGCTGGCTGCGCCTTCACCCGGCGCGCCCGGACTACCGCGCGGACGGGCTCAGCGACCGCTGTCTCGGGTTGAGCCGGGCGTCGGCAACCGGGCTGCGGGCGGCGCTGGCCGCGTACCCGGTGCTGCGCCCGCTGGGCCTGCCGAGGCTGCTCGCCGCGACCGCCGGCGATCCGATGGCTCAGGGCGGCGCGCTGCTGGCGCTTGTCGCCCCGCCCGGCCTGGACGCCGCCGGGCAGGTCGAGTTCGGCCGGGTGCTGATGCGGATGTGGCTGACCCTGCACGTGGCGGGGTTGGCCGGGCACCCGCTGAGCCAACTCGTCGACGTCGCCGCCAGCCGCGACGCGCTCGGCGCGTTGCTGGATGTGGCCCCGGAACGGATCGTGCATGTGACCCGGGTGGGACGCCCGGTCGTCCCGGCACCCCGGTCGGCCCGGCGGGTGGAGCACAGCCTGGTGGGCTGAGCCCGGCGGTGTTAGCGGTAACAGACCGCGCCCGCGGCGGGACCTGGGCGGCACTCGTCGCCGGACGGTGGTGGCGTTTGCCCTTTTGCGAAACCTGATCGTCGCATCTTGACGAGATGACACTTCATCCATGAGAGTCCATATGGGCAGTGTGGCGTCCTGATCCGGGCAGTCGGGCGGACGCATGGGCATGCGCGCACCGGGCTTCCTTCTGTTAGCGCTAACAGATCGCCGGCGTTCCCGGCTCCTGCCGACGTCCACCGCTGATCCGTACGGTTTGGAGAAATCATGTCCGAAGTGACCCGAAGGAACGTCATCCGGGCCGCGGCGGCGGGCACCGGTGTCGCGTTGCTGCCCGTCGCCTGGACCGCCGCCGCCCGCGCCGGCTCGGTCCCCCCGGCGCAGGTGCTGGCCGCGAACGACCTGGCGCTCTGGTACGACGAGCAGGCCGGCACCGACTGGCTGCGCGCACTGCCGATCGGCAACGGGCGTCTCGGCGCGATGGTGTTCGGCAACGTCGACACCGAACGGCTGCAACTCAACGAGGACACCGTCTGGGCCGGTGGCCCGTACGACTCGGCCAACACCCGCGGCGCGGCGAACCTGGCCGAGATCCGCCGCCGGGTCTTCGCCGACCAGTGGACGCAGGCGCAGGAGCTGGTCGATCAGACCATGATGGGCAGCCCGGGCGGCCAGCTGGCCTACCAGACCGTGGGCAACCTGCGGCTCGCCTTCGGCACGAGCGGCGGGGCGACGCAATACCACCGGACCCTCGACCTCACCACCGCGACGGTCACCACGACCTATGTGCTGGGCGGCGTACGACACCAGCGGGAGGTGTTCGCCAGCGCGGCCGACCAGGTGATCGTGGTCCGGCTGACCGCCGACCGGGCGAACTCGATCACGTTCTCGGCCACCTTCGACAGCCCGCAACGGACCACCGTGTCCAGCCCTGACACCGCCACCATCGGGCTCGACGGCATCTCCGGCAGCCAGGAGGGCGTGAACGGGGCGGTGCGCTTCCTGGCGCTGGCCCAGGCCGCCGCGACCGGCGGCACGATCGGCAGCTCCGGTGGCACGCTGCGGGTGTCCGGCGCCACGAGCGTGACCATCCTGATCTCGATCGGCTCCAGCTACGTCAACTACCGCACCGTCAACGGCGACTACCAGGGCGTCGCCCGCAACCGGCTCAACGCCGCCCGCGCCGTCGCCGTCGACCAGCTGCGCACCCGCCATCTCGCCGACTACCAGGCGTTGTTCAACCGGGTCACCATCGACCTGGGTCGCACGGGGGCGGCCGACCAGCCCACCGACGTACGGATCGCGCAGCACGCGAGCACCGACGACCCGCAGTTCGCCGCGCTCCTGTTCCAGTTCGGCAGGTACCTGCTGATCTCGTCCTCGCGGCCGGGCACCCAGCCGGCGAACCTCCAGGGCATCTGGAACGACTCGCTGGCGCCGTCCTGGGACTCGAAGTACACGATCAACGCCAACCTGCCGATGAACTACTGGCCGGCCGACACGACGAACCTGTCCGAGTGCTTCCTGCCGGTCTTCGACATGATCAGGGACCTCACGGTGACCGGGGCGCGGGTCGCGCAGGCGCAGTACGGCGCCGGTGGCTGGGTCACCCACCACAACACCGACGCGTGGCGGGGTGCGTCGGTCGTCGACGGGGCGCTGTGGGGGATGTGGCAGACCGGTGGGGCGTGGCTGAGCACGCTCATCTGGGAGCACTACCTGTTCACCGGCGACCTCGGCTTCCTCCAGGCCAACTATCCGGCTCTCAAGGGCGCCACCCAGTTCTTCCTCGACACCCTGGTCGCCCACCCGAGCCTCGGCTACCTGGTGACGAACCCGTCGAACTCCCCGGAGCTGGCGCACCACGCGAACGCCAGCGTCTGTGCCGGCCCCACCATGGACAACCAGATCCTGCGTGACCTGTTCGACGCCGCGGCCCGGGCCGGCGAGGTGCTCGGCGTCGACGCCACCTTCCGGTCACAGGTGCGTACCGCCCGGGACCGGCTGGCGCCCAACCGTGTCGGCTCCCGCGGCAACGTGCAGGAGTGGCTCGCCGACTGGGTCGAGCTGGAGCGGACCCACCGGCACGTCTCGCACCTGTACGCCCTGCACCCCGGCAACCAGATCACCAAGCGGGGAACGCCCGCTCTGTACGAGGCCGCCCGCCGCACGTTGGAGCTGCGGGGCGACGACGGAACCGGTTGGTCCCTCGCCTGGAAGATCAACTTCTGGGCCCGGCTGGAGGACGGTGCCCGCGCCCACAAGCTGCTGCGTGACCTGGTGCGCACCGACCGTCTCGCGCCGAACATGTTCGACCTGCACCCGCCGTTCCAGATCGACGGCAACTTCGGGGCCACCTCGGGCATCGCCGAGATGCTGCTGCACAGTCACACCGGCGAACTGCACCTGTTGCCCGCGCTGCCGAGCGCCTGGCCCACCGGCCGGGTCGCGGGCCTGCGCGGTCGGGGCGGGTACACCGTCGCGGTGGCATGGAGCGGCGGCCAGGTCGACGAGATCAGCGTCCGCGCCGACCGGGACGGCCCGCTGCGCCTGCGGTCGCGGCTGTTCACCGGGAGCTTCACCCTCGTCGACGACACCGACGGGGGCACGCCGGCCACCACCCGGCCGGAGACGGACGTCGTCCAGCTGACCGTCCGCGCCGGCCACACCTACCGGGCGACCCGGCCCGGCGTGACGCCGACCCCGACCCCGACCGCCACACCCACCCCGGACCCGACGCCGACCCCGGTGCCGACCACAGGTTCTCCGGCACCCTCGGGGGCGCGGGCGACGTACGCGGTGACGGGCTCGTGGTCGGGCGGCTTCCAGGGCGAGGTCACCGTGACGGCCGGCGCGAGCGCGATCCGCGGGTGGACGGTGTCCTGGACGTTCCCCAACGGACAGGTCATCAGCCAGATCTGGAGCGGCTCGCACATCCAGAACGGCGCGAACGTGACGGTGCGCAACGTCGACTACAACGGGGCGCTGCCGACCGGCGGCTCCACCACCTTCGGCTTCATCGCCACGACGAGCGGCGCCAACAACCCACCGGCCACCATCACCTGCACGACGACCTGACCGGGCGCGGGCCCACCCCGCGTGGTCGGCGAGCGACCCTCAGGCCAGCAGCGTCTCGCGCAGCCGGGCACCCAGGTTCAGCTCGCCGACCACCCGGGGGCCGGCCGGGTCGTACACCGCGATGCGGTGGTTGCGGCGCATCATCTCCCGCACCGCCGGCGGCAGCCGGGGCGGGTCGTCCATCGCGGCGAGCACCCGCGCGCCGGTGTCCGTCAGCCGCTCGACGAGCCTCGCGCTGTCGGTGTCCACCCGGACCCGACCGAACTCCCAACCGGCGGTGGTCAGGTCGAGCACCTCGAACAGCCGCGTCACGACCGGCTGCGGGTCGGTCACCCGCTCCAACCGGTCGGCCCGTGCGCCGACCACCGCGACGGCGGCGGTCAGCTGCGCGTACGGGTGCAACCCGCCGGGCAGCGCGCCGAGCGGCCAGCGCAGCGCCGGTCCGGCCTCCTTCCACAGGGGCCGGTAGTTGCGGCGGTGCACCAGGAGCCGCCGGCCGGTGCGCCGGAACACCTCCTGCGCCTGGGCCTGGAGGCCGGCGTGCGCCTCCTCGGCGGCCTCGCACACGATCCCGGCGGCCACCACCAGACCGTCGTCGTCGGACAGCAGCGCGGTGATCGCGTCGACCTGGTCGGGGAACCGCAGCTGGGCGTGCGCGCCGTAGGACTGCCGGGCGTCCCGCAGCAACGCCTGCTGGCGCGCCGGGTCCAGTTCGACCCGTCCGCCACCCAGCAACCGCCGGAGCCAACCCATCGCGCCTCGCTTCCGTCGCCGTCTGCGGACCGGGCAATGCTAGTTCGTCAGTGGATGCTCGTATGGTGACGGGGTGACCCAGCGATCCCTGACCCTGATGGCGGTGCACGCGCACCCCGACGACGAGGCGACGAGCACCGGCGGCGTCCTGGCCCGCTATGCGGCCGAAGGCGTCACCACCGTGCTCGTGACCTGCACCAACGGCGGCTGCGGCGACGGCCCCGGCGCCGTCAAGCCGGAGGACCCCGGCCACGACCCGCAGGCCGTGGCGAGGATGCGCCGCGAGGAGTTGGCCGCCAGTTGCGAGGCGCTGAAGGTCACCCATCTGGAGACACTCGACTACGCCGACTCCGGGATGATGGGCTGGGCGACGAACGAGGCGCCCGACGCGTTCTGGAACACGCCGGTGACCGAGGCGGCCGACCGGCTGGCCGAGCTGATCCGGCGCTACCGCCCCGACGTGGTGGTCACCTACGACGAGAACGGCTTCTACGGCCACCCCGACCACATCCAGGCGCACCGCGTGACGATGGCCGCGGTCGAGCGCACCGGCATCCCGGCGAAGGTCTACTGGACCACCGTGCCGCGCAGCGCGTTCCAGCGCTTCGGCACCGTCATGCGGGAGATCGGGCTGGAGTTTCCCGAGCCCGAGGTGCCCGAGGAGATGCCGGCGCTCGGCCTGCCCGACGACGAGATCACCACCTGGGTCGACACCAGCGCCTACGGCGGGCAGAAGTTCGCCTCGCTTGCCGCGCACGCCAGCCAGGCGGAGAACATCTTCTTCCTGCGGCTGGGGCAGGAGCGGTTCACCGAGCTGATGGGCGTTGAGACGTTCGTCCGCGTGCACGACACCACAGGCGCCCCGACACCCGAGGACGACCTGTTCGCCGGCCTGCGCTGACCGGTGCACCCCCGCCGGGCCGCCCATCGCTCACGCCACGGTCTGGGCGGCCAGGTGATCAAGCACCGCGTGGACGTCGTCGCCGTTCGCCGCCATGACCCGTCGCTGCCGGGTCGCGCCAGTGCCCTCGCGGCGCAGCCGCTGCACCTCCCGCAGGATCAGGTCCCGGTCGCCGTGCCGGGTCAGCGCGGGCGTGACGGTGGCGAGCAGGTCGTCGATCAGGCCCCACGCGGGCCGGGGCCGCCCGGTGCGCAGGTCCACGAGGTCGCCGTCGACGCCGTCGTGGGCGGCCCGCCAGTGCGCGGCGGCGACCAGGCAGTCCCGGACGCGCGGCACCGGCGTCCCGGCGCGGATGTCGTCGATCACGGTGGCGACGAGCGCGCGGACCAGCCCGGCCACGAGCACGGTGTCGTCGACGGTGGGGCACACGTCGCCGACGCGGACCTCGACGGTGGGATAGGACGCCGACGGCCGGGCATACCAGTAGACCATCGCCTCGTCCAACATGATCCCGGCGGTGATCAGCTCCCGTACGGTGGCGTCGTAGTCCGCCGCGGAGTCGAAGTGCGGCGTCGGCCCGATGCTCGGCCACCGCTGCAACTGCATGGACCGCCAGCTCGCGTGCCCGGTGTCCCGCCCGTCGTGCAGCGGCGAGTTCGCGGTGAGCGCCTGCACCACCGGCAACCACGGGCGCAGGTGGTTGCAGACCTGCACGGCCAGTTCCCGGTCGGGCACGCCGACGTGGACGTGGCAGCCGCACACCGCCGGATCGTGGGCGACCGGCCCGAACCGGCGGGACATGTCGTGGTAACGCTGTTCGTCGGGCACCGAACGGTGTGCCTCGCAGACCGGGGTGGCACCGACGGCCACCAGCCGCGCGCCGACGGCCTCGCCCGCCCGCGCGGCGGCGCGGCGCAACGCGACCAGATGGTCCCGCAGGCGTCCCAGGTCCGGGCTGACCGGGGTCACCATCTCCACCATGCTGTGCCGGAACTCCTGCCGGCTCTGCTCGCGGGCCGTCCCGGTGAGCGTGCCGCGTACCTGTTCGGCGACCGGCATGCTCTCCCCGGTGGCCGGGTCCAGCAGCAGGAACTCCTCCTCCACCCCGAGGGTCAGGGGGGTCGGGTTCGCGGCGGTCGGGGCGGTGATGGCGGTCGGTGGCTTCACCGACGGCCCCATCCGGTCGCAGGGTCCTCGCTCGACAGGGCCATACCCCGACGGTACGAAACCGTCGGCTGCCCGGATGCCACTTCCGCCGACCACCGCCCCCCTGTGTCACGCGGAGGGCGGCGCGCACGACACGGTCAGCACCACAGACCACCAGGATTGCCTGCGGCGCTTGCGGGATCTGGCGGACTGGTTCTTTCGCGGGTGGCACGCCTACCAGGAGCCTGTCGGCCAGCACCGCCACGTCACGTCAGACGCGCCACGTGGGTGAGGGCCGGATCTGTGGAGGTCCGGCCCTCACCGTCAGCTGTTCGGCGAGCCTGTGGAGGCGGGTTCAGCAGTCGTAGTACATGGCGAACTCGTGCGGGGTCGGCCGCAGGCGCACCGGGTCGACCTCGTTGGACCGCTT
>NZ_JBNCKZ010000034.1:0-441 GCF_049841795.1 Micromonospora sp. DT31
CACCCGGGAGGGTGTGGGAGAGTAGGACACCGCCGGACAAACTTTCGGTCAAGGGCCGCCCCAACAGGGGCGGCCCTTGACCGCGTTAGCGTTCTGGCGGAAACGCCATCAGGAAGGATGTACCTGTGAGCTCAGGACCGCAGGGCGGAGACCGCCCCCGTCGTTACGAGGACCGCGCCGACCGTGGACAGGGGCGCGGCGACAACCGTCGCGACGACCGTCCCCCATACCGGGGTGGCCGTGACGACCGGACCGGCGGCGCCCGTGGTGGCGACCGTGAGGGCGGCTTCCGTGGTGGCGACCGTCGGGACAGCGGCGACCGCCAGGGTGGTTTCCGTAGCGGCGAGCGCCGCGACGGCGACCGCCGTGAGGGTGGCTTCCGCAGCGGCGACCGCGAGGGTGGCTTCCGGGGTGGTGACCGTCGTGAGGGCGGTGACCGTT
>NZ_JBNCKZ010000034.1:536-909 GCF_049841795.1 Micromonospora sp. DT31
CCGTTCGGGTGGTTTCCGCGGTGGCGACCGCGAGGGCGGCTTCCGTGGTGGTGACCGTCGGGACAGCGGCGACCGCCAAGGTGGTTTCCGCGGTGGTGACCGCGAGGGTGGCTTCCGGGGTGGTGACCGTCGTGAGGGCGGTGACCGTTCGGGTGGTTTCCGCGGTGGCGACCGCGAGGGCGGCTTCCGTGGTGGTGACCGTCGGGACAGCGGCGACCGCCAGGGCGGTTTCCGCGGTGGCGACCGTCGTGAGGGCGGTGACCGTTCGGGTGGTTTCCGTGGTGGTGACCGTCGTGAGGGCGGTGACCGTCCGGGTGGTTTCCGCGGTGGTGACCGTCGTGAGGGCGGCGAGCGTCCGGGTGGTTTCCGCGGT
>NZ_JBNCKZ010000034.1:1009-20532 GCF_049841795.1 Micromonospora sp. DT31
GGCGACCGTCGGGACAGCGGCGACCGCCAAGGTGGTTTCCGTGGCGGTGACCGTCGTGAGGGCGGTGACCGTCCGGGTGGTTTCCGCGGTGGTGACCGTCGTGAGGGCGGTGACCGTCCGGGTGGTTTCCGTGGTGGTGACCGTCAGGGTGGTGGTTTCCGTGGTGGCGACCGTCGTGAGGGCGGTGACCGTCCGGGTGGTTTCCGCGGTGGTGACCGCGAGGGCGGCTTCCGTGGTGGCGACCGTCGGGACAGCGGCGACCGCCAAGGTGGTTTCCGTGGCGGTGACCGTCGTGAGGGCGGTGACCGTCCGGGCGGTTTCCGCGGTGGCGACCGTCGTGAGGGCGGCGAGCGTCCGGGTGGTTTCCGCGGTGGTGACCGTCGGGACAGCGGCGACCGCCAAGGTGGTTTCCGTGGTGGCGACCGTCGTGAGGGCGGTGACCGTCCGGGTGGTTTCCGCGGTGGCGACCGCGAGGGCGGCTTCCGTGGTGGCGACCGTCGGGACAGCGGCGACCGCCAGGGTGGCTTCCGTGGTGGCGACCGCCAAGGTGGGTACGCCGGTGGAAACCGCCGCGAGAGCTTCGCCGGTGGCGAGCGCCGTGAGGGTGGCTTCCGCGGCGGCGACCGGGACCGTGGCCCTCGTCGCGACGACCGTGGAACGGACGGCGGTTTCCGGGGTGACCGGGGCGGCGAACGCCGGGGTTACGAGGACCGGCCGGGCAACTACGGTCCGCAGCGTGAGCGCCGGGACGAGCGCGGCGAAGGGCGCACCGGCGATGCGCCGGAGCTTCCGGACGAGGTGGTCGCGAGTGATCTCGACTCGGCCGTCCGGGCGGAGCTGCTCTCCCTCGCCAAGCCGGTCGCGGAGACCGTGGCCCGGCACCTGGTCGCTACTGGGCTGCTGATCGACGACGACCCGGAGCTGGCACTGGCGCATGCCATGGCCGCCCGTCGGCTCGCCTCGCGGATCTCCGCGGTGCGGGAGGCCGTCGGCCTGGCCGCGTACCACGCGGGGGAGTGGCAGACGGCGCTGGCCGAGCTGCGGACGTACCACCGGATGTCCGGCCAGCAGAGCCACCTTGCGGTCCTCGCCGACTGCGAGCGGGCGCTGGGTCGACCGGAGCGTGCCGTCGACCTGTTCCGGGGGGCGGACCGGCCGAAGCTCGACCAGGCCGTTGCCGTCGAGCTGCTGATCGTGGCCGCCGGCGCGCGCGGTGACCTCGGCCAGAAGGACGCGGCCGTGGCGATGTTGCAGGTGCCCGAGCTGACCGGCGACTCGACCGAGCCGTGGGCGGCGAGACTGCGTTACGCGTACGCGGACGCCCTGCTGGCGGTGGACCGGCGCGAGGAGGCACGGGAGTGGTTCTCCCGGACCGCCGATGTCGACTCCGAGGGGGAGACCGACGCTGCCGAACGGCTGCTCGAACTGGACGGCGTGGTCATCGAGGGCGACGAGGATGACGAGTCGGACGCCGACGCCGAGCTCGCCGACCGACCAGCCGACGAGGACATCGACGCCGACACCGCCGACACCGGCGACGAAGACGACGATGACGCCGATGACGCCGATGACGCCGATGACGCCGATGACGCCGGTGACGCCGATGACGCCGATGACGCCGATGACGCCGAGGATGATGACGACGACGACGACGATGACGACGATGACGCCGACGATGACGATGACGATGACGACGACGACGACGACGCCGATGACGACGATGACGCCGACGATGACGATGACGCCGATGACGACGCCGATGACGACGACGATGACGACGACGACGACGACGATGACGACGATGACGACGACGATGACACCGACGACGACGGCGATGACACCGACGACGACGCTGCGCTGACGGAGGACGCCGACGTCGATGCGGACGCCGCCGACACCGCCGCTGCCGCGCCGCAGGACGGATACCGTGACCGCGACGCCGGCGACCTCGCCGACGACGAGCTGACCGACGCGCAGGCGGGTTCACTCGCCGCCGACGCCCCGGCCACCGAAGCCGCCGACGCTCCCACCGCCGAAACCGACACGCGGGCCGCGGACGCCCCGCAGGAGCGGTCCGGGGACCGGGAGACGACCGGCGACACGCCGGCCGGCGGGGACGAGGCGGCGGAGCGCCGGTGACCGGATCCGCCGGTGACGCCGCTTCCGGCGCGGATCGGGGAACACCCGACCGCGCCGGGGCCGGCGGGCGTCTGGTCGACGCGTACACGCTCGTGGTGTTCGACCTGGACGGCGTGATCTACCTGATCGACCGGCCGGTCCCCGGCGCCGTCGAGGCGGTCGGGCGGCTGCACGCCCAAGGGCGTGCGGTGGCGTACGCGACGAACAACGCGTCCCGCCGCTCCAGCGAGGTGGCCGACCTGCTCACCGGCATGGGTGTGCCGGCCCGGCCGGAGGAGGTGCTCACCTCCGCGGCGGCCACCGCCGAGCTGCTGCGGGACCGGCTGCCGGCCGGCGCGCCGGTGCTGGTGGTCGGCGCGGAGGCGCTACGGGCCGAGCTGCGCGCGGTGGGACTGCGGCCGGTGTCGACGGCCGACGAGGAGCCCGCCGCCGTGGCCCAGGGTTACGGCCCGCAGGTGGGCTGGTCCGACCTGGCCGAGGCGTCGCTGGCGGTACGGGCGGGCGCCCCCTGGTATGCCACCAACACCGACCGGACGTTGCCCAGCCCACGCGGCCCGTTGCCCGGCAACGGTTCGCTGGTGGCGGTGCTGCGAACCGCGCTCGACCGGGACCCGGACGTGGTGGTGGGCAAGCCGGAGCCGGCGTTGTTCACCACCGCCGCCCGCCGTGCCGGTGCCGGGCGTGCCCTGGTGGTCGGTGACCGACTGGACACCGACATCGAAGGTGCCCGTCGGGCAGGGCTGGACAGCCTGCTGGTGCTCACCGGCGTCAGCGACGCCGCCGAGCTGCTGGTCGCGCCCGAGGCGCGTCGCCCGGCGTACGTCTCGTTCGACCTGGCGGGGCTGTTCGACCCGGCGGCCGTGGTGGCGGTGCCGGGCCGGCCGGAGGCCGACGGCTGGTCGGTGACGGCGGCTGGCGGGGAACTCGTGCTCGACGGCGCCGGGCCACCGTTGGCGGCGCTGGCCGCGCTCTGCGCGGTGGCCTGGTCGACGCCGGCCGGGCCGCGGGTGCGGGCAGGGTCCGAGGCGGCGGCGCAGGCGCTGGCCGGGTTCGGCCTCGACGGCTGAGCGGCGGGGCCGCTCAGAGCAGCTTGCGGAGCTTCATCAGGTCGAACGGGTTCGCCTTGATCGACACTCGGCGGGAGGCCACCGCCGACATGACGTCGAGGTTGCCGTTCACCAGGGCGATCAGGTCGTCGCTGCCCGCACTCAGTGCGATCTTGGCCTTCGGGTCGTCGCCGTCGGCCAGGTCGACCAGCCGCCCGCCCGCCAGCCGCCCGTGGAAGGCGGTGCCCAGGTCGGTGACCCGGCAGGCCAGGGTGCGGTCCAGGTCGATCTGCCCCTGCGCCTCGGCGTTGCGGTCCAGCCGCGCGGCCAGGTCGTGCAACGCCTGCCGGCACTCGTCCACGGTGGCCACATCGTCTCCTCACCACGAGTCACGCCATTCCCCGGCACCGTACCGCAATGGGAGGCCCCCGGCGCCCGGTAGCGTGGCACCTGCACATCTCGCCCCGCGGAAGGACTCAGGCATGCAGGACGCGTGGCGCGCCTACCTGGAGCTGGCCATGGGCCTGACGGAGGCGCCCCGGAAGAAGGCACAGGACGCGGTGATGCGCGTCGTCGGTCAGGGCGGCGCGACCGCCGCCCAGATCCAGATGCTCGCCGAGGAACTGGTGGCCACCGGCGTGGCGAACCGGGAGTCGTTGACCAAACTGGTCCGCTTCGAGGTGGACCGGGCGTTGGGCGCGGTCGGGCTGGCCACCGCCGACGAGGTCGCCGAGCTGACCCGCCGGGTGCGTGACCTGGAGCGGCAACTGCGCGAGGCGCGCACCGCCACCGAGGCGACCGACACCCGGTTCGAACCGGACGCGCCGCAGCCGACGGACACGCCGCACACCTCAGCCGCGCCGCCGAAGCCCGCGCCGTCGACCTCCGCGCCGCCGCCGGCCGCCGCGCCGGCCGAAGCATCGCCCACGGCGGGCGCGCCGTCCAAGGCCGTCGCGAAGAAGGCCGCGAAGAAGGCGGTGGCGAAGAAGACCGCCAAGAAGGCGGTCGCCACGAAGCCGCCCGCCACCGTGGCGCGTACCCCGGCCGATGAGACCGACCCCGCCCGCTCGGGGAAGAAGAACGCCGGACCCCGGGCGACCGACTCGTGACGGCCCCTTACCGGCCCGGCCCGCCGCCCGGTGCGCGCCCCGGTCCGCCGCCCGGGATACGCCCCGCGCCGGCGGTCGAGGAGGTCGGCGAGACCCGACATCCCGCGGTGGACGCCGCCGTGCGCGCGATGGCCAACGCCGAGGCGCTCGCCCCCGCCGACCAGATCGCCCAGTACGAGGCGGCGTACGAGACGCTGCGCGAGACGCTCGCCAGCATCGACCAGACCTGAGCAGAGGCGGAGAACGGACACCGATGGCTCGTCGTACCCGGCTGGACGCCGAACTCGTCCGGCGCGGCCTGGCCCGCTCCCGGGAGCAGGCCGCCGCGCTTGTGGAGGCCGGCCGCGTCCAGTTGCGCGGGGTGCCCGCCCGCAAGGCCGCGGCGATGGTCGACCCCGCCGACCCGCTGCTGGTCACCGGCGCGGACCCGGTCGAGGAGTACGTCTCCCGGGGCGGGCACAAGCTGGCCGGCGCGTTGGCCGTGTTCACCCCCGGCGGACTGACCGTGGCCGGTCGGCGCTGCCTGGACGCGGGGGCGTCCACCGGCGGGTTCACCGACGTGCTGCTGCGCGCCGGCGCCGCCGAGGTGGTGGCCGTCGACGTGGGCTACGGGCAGCTCGCCTGGGCGCTGCGCAACGACGACCGGGTCCGGGTGTTCGAGCGCACCAACGTGCGTACCCTCACGCCGGAGGCGATCGGCGGGCCGGTGGAGCTGACCGTCGCGGACCTGTCGTTCATCTCGCTGCGGCTGGTGCTGCCCGCGCTGGCCGCCTGCACCGCCGACGACGGTGACCTGGCGTTGATGGTCAAGCCGCAGTTCGAGGTCGGCAAGGACCGGGTCGGCGCGGGCGGTGTGGTGCGCGACCCGGCGCTGCGGGCGGAGGCGGTGCTCGACGTCGCCGCGTCCGCCGCGCACCTCGGTCTCGGGCTGGCCGACGGGGCGGCCCGCCCGCTGCCCGGGCCGAGCGGCAACGTCGAGTTCTTCGTATGGTTGCGCCGGGACGCGCCCGCCGCGGACCCGGACCGGGTGCGTGCGGTGGTGGCCGCTGGTCCGCAGGGCGCCGCCGCGACGGCGGAATCGAGCGAGGAGGTCTCCGGGTGAGCCGTACCGCGCTGCTGGTCACGCACACCGGCCGTCGACGCAGCACCGAGCACGCCCGTGCGGTGGCCGCCGACCTGATCGCCGCCGGGTTCGAGGTACGGGTGGTGGCCGAGGAGGCCGACGACCTGGACCTGCCCGGTGTGGTGCCGGTGACCGGCCCGGGGACCGCCGAGGGTGCGGAGATCGTCTTCGCGTTGGGCGGGGACGGCACGTTCCTGCGCGCCGCCGAGCTGGCCCGCCCGGCGAAGGTGCCGCTGCTCGGCATCAACCTCGGCAAGGTCGGCTTCCTGGCCGAGGCGGAGATCGACGACCTGGACACCGCGGTACGCGACGTGGTCGAACGCAACTACACCGTGGACGAACGGCTGACCGTGGACGTGACCGCCGAGTTCGACGGCGGGCCGACCATCGAGTCGTGGGCGCTCAACGAGATCAGCGTGGAGAAGGGCGAACGCGCCCAGATGCTGGAGCTGATGGTCGACGTGGACGGGCGGCCGCTGTCCCGGTACGGCTGCGACGGCGTGATCTGCGCGACCCCGACCGGTTCCACGGCGTACGCGTTCTCCGGCGGGGGCCCGGTGGTCTGGCCGGAGGTGGAGGCGCTGCTGCTGGTGCCGATCAGCGCGCACGCGCTGTTCAGCCGCCCGCTCGTCACCGCGCCGACGTCGACGTTCGTCATCACCGTCGACCCGTTCACCACGCTCGCGGTGCTGTGCTGCGATGGGCGGCGGGTCTACGACCTGCCCCCGGGCGCCCGGGTCACGGTGCGCCGCGGCGCGTTGCCGGTGCGCATCGTGCGACTTCGCGCGCGGCCGTTCACCGATCGGCTGGTGGCCAAGTTCGACCTGCCGGTGCAGGGCTGGCGCGGCAACCGCCGCTGACCTTCGGCTCAGGGAAACCGTCCACGCGGGCCATCGGGGCGACCCGCGCTCGGGTTACGGTGGGGCGTACGGGCCGCGACGAGGTGAGTCCGGTCGCGGCGGTGAGGCCCGCCGCTTCCGGATGCGCGGCCCGGCGGTCGCGGTTTCCGGCCAGGGGGTGGTCGGGGTCGCGATGGTCGGGGCACCGGAGAGTCGCCGTCGGCCGCGGCGGGCGGACCGGCACGCCGGGCCCGGTCGGGTGTCGACCCCGGTCGGGCCGACAGTTCGTCGGGCCGCCGCCGGAGGAAGCGGCGGCGCACGAGCTGGGCGACGCGCTCTCCGGCGCTCCGGCCACCCGCATCCGGGGCGTGCGAGTGGGGTCCACATCGGCCTGCCCGGCGCGGTCGCGGGCCGACCGGCGCAGCGTCGGCGGACTTTCTCGGCCGCGGCGTCGCGCCTGCCGCGTCGCTGCTCGCGCCGTGCCCGCGCGTCGCCGCGGGACGTGCCGGGTCCCACCCGGACGCCGTGCCGGCTGGTCAACTGTCACACGGCGGGGCTACTGTCGGGTGCTGTGCTGGAAGAGCTGCGCATCACCGGACTGGGCGTCATCGAGGACACCACGCTGCCACTGGCGGTGGGGATGAACGTCATCACCGGCGAGACCGGCGCCGGCAAGACGATGGTGGTGACCGGCCTGGGCCTGCTCTTCGGCGGCCGGGCGGACGCCGGCCGGGTGCGCGCGCAGCCGGGCCGCGCGGTGGTGGAGGGGCGCCTGCGCCTACGAGGGCGGGTCGCCGAGGCGGTGCACGCCCGCATCCTCGACGCCGGCGGCGAACCCGACGAGGACGGCTCGCTGCTGCTCAGCCGCACGGTCACGATCGAGGGGCGTTCCCGGGCGCATCTGGGCGGACGCAGCATGCCGGTGTCCACCCTCGGCGAGGTGGGCGAGCAGGTGGTGGCCGTGCACGGCCAGTCCGACCAGCTGCGCCTGTTGCGCCCGGCCGAGCAGCGGGCCGCGCTGGACCGGTTCGCCGGCCCGGAGCACGAGAAGCTGCTCGACGCGCTGCGGGAGACGTACGCCCGGTGGCGCACGGTGGTCGACGACCTGGCCGACCGGCGGCGCAACGCACGTGAGCGCAGCCAGGAGGCCGACCTGCTGCGGCTGGGTCTCGACGAGATCACCCGGGTGGATCCGCAACCGGGGGAGGACGACGACCTGAAGGCGGAGGCGCAGCGGCTGGAACACGCCGAGGGGCTGCGCACCGCCGCGCAGGTGGCCCAGCAGTGTGTGGCCGGCGGGCTGGAGGCGGCCGAGGAGACCCCGGACGCGGCCGCGTTGCTCGGCACGGCACGACGCACCCTGGAGGCGCAGGCCGGCACCGATCCGGCGCTGGGTGAGCTGGCGGCCCGGCTGGAGGAGGCGGCGACGCTCGTCACCGATGTGTCCGCCGAGTTGTCCAGTTACCTGGCCGCGCTGGACGCCGATCCGGCCCGCCTGCAGACGCTCTACGAGCGGCGGGCCGCGCTGCGGGCGCTCACCCGCAAGTACGCCGACGACGTCGACGGGGTGGTCGCCTGGGCCGAGCGGGCCCGGGCCCGACTGTCCGACCTGGACACCTCCGACGAGTTGCTGGACGAGCTGGACCGCGAGGCGGTCCGGCTGGCCGGTGAGGTCGCCGACCTCGCCGGCCGGGTCTCCACCTCCCGGCGGGAGGCGGCGGGGCGGTTCGCCGAACAGGTCACCGTCGAGCTGGCCGGGCTGGCCATGCCACACGCCCGCATCGAGGTGGCGGTGCTGTCCCGGCCGGCCGGGCGGGCGGAGCCGAGCCTGCCGGTCAACGGCGTCGAGGCGGGTGTCGGCGCGGACGGTGCCGACGAGGTGGAGTTGCGGCTGCTCGCGCACCCGGGGGCGCCGGCGCTGCCGTTGCAGAAGGGCGCATCCGGCGGCGAGTTGTCCCGGGTGATGCTCGCCATCGAGGTGGTGTTCGCCGGCTCCGGCGGCCCGCCGACGCTCGTGTTCGACGAGGTCGACGCCGGGGTCGGCGGTCAGGCCGCGGTGGAGATCGGTCGCCGGCTGGCCCGGCTGGCCCGCAGCCACCAGGTGCTTGTGGTCACCCACCTGCCGCAGGTCGCCGCGTTCGCCGACCGTCATCTGGTGGTGGCGAAGGACACCGGGGGAGCGGTCACCACCAGTGGGGTGCGGGTGGTGGAGGACACCGAGCGGGCCCGGGAGCTCGCCCGGATGCTCGCTGGTTTGCCGGATTCGGATCTGGGTATCGCACACGCCGAGGAACTCCTGGCCGTGGCGGCCAAGGAAAGACGTCCGTGAGGCTCCGATTGTGAGCGCACGCACACCGGGCCGCGCCCCGGTGTGCTTCCCTGGGTAGGCGGCCCTGCTCAGGCATGTCGCGACAGCAAAACCTGCCCTACATGCCAGGATGGTCACGATGCGTCTACCCATACTGCGCCGGAACCGCACCGCGGAACCGGGTTCCATCGTCGGCACCGCGCGCCTCGACCGCCGGACGAAGCGGCTGGTCGGTCGGCTGCGGCCGGGTGACATCGCGGTCATCGACCACGTCGACCTGGACCGGGTGGCGGCGGACTCGCTCGTCGCGGTGGGCGTCGCCGCGGTGCTCAACGCCAAGCCGTCGGTTTCCGGGCGGTACCCCAACCTCGGGCCGGAGGTGCTGGTCGCCGCCGGCATTCCGCTGCTGGACGACCTGGGCGAGAGCGTCTTCGAACAGGTCCGCGAGGGCGGCCAGGTCCGCATCGAGGGCAACACCGTCTTCGTCGGCGCGGAGCCGGTGGCGCACGGGTGCCTGCAGGACGCCGAGACGGTGGCCAAGGCGATGGCCGACGCCCGGGAGGGCCTGTCGGTGCAGTTGGAGGCGTTCGCCGCCAACACCATGGACTACCTGCGGCAGGAACGCGACCTGCTGCTCGACGGTGTGGGCGTGCCGGAGATCGAGACCGAGATCCGGGGCCGGCACTGCCTGATCGTGGTGCGCGGCTACGACTACAAGGCCGACCTGGACGTGCTGCGCCCGTACATCCGGGAGTTCAAGCCGGTGCTGATCGGCGTGGACGGCGGCGCGGACGCGCTGGTCGAGGCCGGCTACACCCCCGACATGATCATCGGGGACATGGACTCGGTCACCGACGACGTGCTGCGGTGCGGCGCCGAGGTGATCGTGCACGCCTACCCGGACGGGCGGGCGCCCGGCCTGGCCCGGGTCAACGGTCTGGGCGTGCCGGCGATCACGTTCCCGGCGGCGGCCACCAGCGAGGACCTGGCGATGCTGCTGGCCGACGAGAAGGGTGCCTCGCTGCTGGTCGCCGTGGGCACCCACGCCACCCTGGTGGAGTTCCTCGACAAGGGCCGAGGCGGCATGGCCTCGACGTTCCTGACCCGGTTGAAGGTCGGGGGCAAGCTGGTCGACGCCAAGGGGGTCAGCCGGCTCTACCGGCAGAGCATCTCCGGTTCGTCGCTGCTGCTGCTGGTCCTGTCGGCGGTGGCCGCGATGGCCTCCGCGGTGGCGGTCTCCACCGTCGGGAAGGCGTACCTGGGCGTGGTCTCCGAATGGTGGGACAATTTCGTGTTCCAGCTCGGCCAGCTCTTCTAGCCCCCGACGATCAAGAGGCAGTAGGCGTGATCAACTTCCGTTACCACGTGGTGTCCCTGACCGCGGTCTTCCTGGCGTTGGCGATCGGCCTGGTGGTGGGCACCGCCGCCCTCAACGGGCCGGTCGCCGACGCGCTACGGCAGAACGTCGAGGGCCTGCGCAAGGACAACTCGCTGATGCGCCAGTCGGTCAACGACATGCAGAAGCAGCTGGAGACCGAGGAGGAGTTCGCCGCCGAGATGGCCCAGCTCATCCTGCCGGGCAAGCTCAGCGGCCGCCGGGTGCTGGTGTTCACCCTGCCCAGCGGGCGGGACCAGGCCGAGGGCGTCACGAAGATGCTCCAGACCGCCGGCGCCGACGTCGTCGGCCGGATCGACGTGCAGGACAAGTTCGTCAACCCGGACAGCAACAACAACCTGCTGGAGCTGGCGGTGACCGCCGCCCGCCCGAACAGCGCCCCCGCCGCCGACCTGCCCGGCAACGGCCACGGCGTGGAGACCTCGAGCGCACTGCTGGCGAACGTCCTGGTGGACCGCCCGACGGGCAGCCCGGCGGTCAGCGACGCCGACCGGCGCAGCGTGATCGAGCAGTACGCGAACGCCGGCTACCTCACCCCCGCCGACAAGATCTCCGGCCCCGCCGAGGCGGTGGTGCTGGTCACCGGCCAGCCGTACGTGGACAAGGACTCGGCGAAGAAGGACGAGGCGGTGGTGATGATCGCCGAACAGTTCGACCGGGCCGGCGCGCTCCTGGTCGCCGGCATGGGCTCGACCGGCGGGAACCTGGTCGCCGTGGTCCGCGGCGACCCGGTGCTGTCCCAGACCATCTCCACCGTCGACAACGCCAACACCGTGCAGGGCCAGCTCGTCACCAGCCTCGCCCTGGCGCAGCAGCTCACCGAGAAGAAGACCGGCCAGTACGGCGTGGGCGACAACGCCGCCGCCCGGGTGCCTACACTGCCCCGGTGACCGCGCCGGGCCGTCCGGTCCGTGCCGCGTCACGCCACTAGTCCGGATCGGAGGGGGTCCCGTGAGACTGGGTCGACTGCTGGCCGTGGGAGCGGGTGCGCTTACCGCCCGCTACGTGCTGCGTCAGACGCGCACCTCGCCGGGCGGGCCGGCGTTGGAACGCACCAACTACCGCGGCCGCACCGTCACCCTCGCCGCCGGCCCGGCCCTGACCGTGGGCGCGGCAACCGCAGGGGCGCTCGCCGCCGGCAGCGGCCCGGCCGCGGCGGCGGCGCTTGTCGCCGGCCTGGGCGCGGGCACGGTGGGGCTCTACGACGACGTGGCCGGCGCGCGGCCCGAGCAGAAGGCCGCCAAGGGCTTCGCCGGGCACCTCGCCGCGCTGCGCGAAGGACAGGTGACCGCCGGGCTGGTCAAGGTCCTCGGGGTCGGCGTGGCCGGGCTCGGTGCCGCCGCGCTGCTCACCGCCGACGCGCGGGTCGCCGCCCACCCGCGTCGGCAACGCGCCGGCGCCTTCGGCCGGGGACTGGACGTGCTGCTCGGCGCGGGCGTGGTGGCCGGCACCGCCAACCTGGTCAACCTGCTGGACCTGCGCCCGGGGCGGGCGTTGAAGACCGGCATGCTGCTCGGCGTGCCGCTGTCCACCGGCCCGTACGGGGGTGTCGCGGCGGGCGCGGTAGGTGCGGCGACCGGGCTGATCGGTGACGACCTCGCCGAGCGGGTGATGGTCGGCGACAGCGGCGCCAACGCCCTGGGCGCGCTGCTCGGGGTGAGCATCGCCGCGCGTACCGGGCCGGTCGGCCGGGCCGGCGTGCTGGCCGTGGTCGCCGCGCTGACCGCCGCCAGCGAGAAGGTCAGCTTCACCCGGGTCATCGCGGACACCCCGGGGCTGCGGCACCTCGACGAACTGGGCCGACTGACCGACTGACGTGACGACACCGGCACCTCTCGCCGCCGCCGGCCGGGTCGCCGGGGCGGCCGCCCTCATCGCCGTGCTCACCGTGGTCAGCCGGCTGGTCGGCTTCGGTCGCACCGCCGTGTTCACCTGGACCCTGGCCCCCACCGACCTCGGCGGTGCCTACCTGGTCGCCAACTACGTCCCGAACTTCATCTTCGAAATCGTCGCTGGCGGGGCGTTGGCCAGTCTCGTCGTACCGCTGCTGGCCGGCGCCGTGCAGGCCGGTGACCGGCGGGCGGTGGCCACCACCACCGGCGCGCTGCTGACCTGGACGCTGAGTCTGCTGGTGCCGCTGGCGGTGCTGGTGGCGCTGCTCGCCGACCCGCTGACCGGCCTGCTCGGCCACGGCCTCAGCCCGGCCCAGCAGGCCTCCGGCGCGCGGATGCTGCGGCTGTTCGCCCCGCAGTTGCCGCTGTACGGGGTGGGGATCGTGCTGACCGGGGTGCTCCAGGCGCACCGCCGGTTCGCCTGGCCGGTGCTCGCGCCGCTGCTGTCAAGCGTCACCGTCATCGCGGTCTACCTCGGCTTCACCGCCGCCGAGGGACGGCTCGCCACCATCGGCGACGTGGGGCGCGGCGGTGAGCTGCTGCTCGCCGGTGGCACCACGCTCGGCGTGGTGGTGCTGTCCCTGTCGCTGCTGATCCCGCTGCGCCGGTTGCGGCTGCGGCCCCGACCGGGCTACCACTTCCCGCCCGACGCGCGGGCCCGGATCGGCGGGCTGGCCGTGGCCGGGGTGGTCGCCGTCGCCGCCCAGCAGATCGCCCTGATCGTCACACTCAACCAGGTCACCTACGGGCGGGTCGCCGACGTCGGGGTCTACAACCTGGCCCAGACGGTCTACTTCCTGCCCTGGGCGGTGTTGGCGGTGCCGCTGGCGGTGGCCGCGTACCCGACGCTGGTGTCGGCCCGTGCCGCCGCCGACGAGCGCGCCTACCGGGAAACCCTCGCCCCGGCGGTGCGCGGGGTGGTGCTGTTCAGCCTGCTCGGCGCCGCCGCGCTGGCCGGCGTCGCGGTCCCGGCCGGGCACTTCTTCTTCGCCGACCCGGTGGACGCCCGCACCGCCGCGGCGGGGATCGCCGGCTTCGCCCCCGGCCTGCTCGGCTACGGCCTCTTCGCGGTGCTCACCCGGGCGCTCTACGCGCGCGGCGAGACCCGGGCGGCCAGTGTCGCCACCGCGCTGGGCTGGTTGAGCGTGCCCGCGCTCGCGGTCCTGTTCGGTCAGGTGTTGCCGCTCGCCGACCGGGTGCTCGCGGTGACGCTCGCCACCTCCGCCGGGATGCTTCTGCTCGGCGCGCTGCTGCTCGCCGCCGTGCGGCGCGCCGCCGGGCCGCCGGCGCTCGCCGGGCTGGGCCGGGCCACCGCCGCCGGGCTGCTCGCGGCCACGCTCGCCGCGACCGGCGGCGCGGCCACCGCCCGGGGACTCGCCGGGCTCGGCGACGCCCCCCCGACGACACCGCAGGCCCTCGGGCAGGGCATGCTGTCCGGGGTCGTGGTCGGCGTCCTGTTCCTCGCCGTCGCCTGGCTGACCGACGCCCGCGACCTGCGGTCGCCGCTCGCGGCCGTGACGCGCCGGCTGCGTCGGCGACGCCCGGCCTGCGGGGACGACGGCCCGCCGGCGCCGAAGCACCCCGGGCAGCGGGGCGACGGAAAGGAGAACGTTTCCTCATGACGGACGCCTCGCCGGCACCGCGCTGGCCCGGGTCGGTCGCCCTGGTGCTCGCCTCCAGCACCGGCGGGGTGGGACAACACGTCCGCTCGATCTCCCGCGGGCTCACCGAGGCCGGCGCGTCCGTGCTCGTCTGCGGACCGGCCGCCACCCAGGACCAGTTCGACTTCACCGGGGCCGGTGCCCGGTTCACGCCGGTGGAGATCCCGGCCAGCCCCACCCCCGGCGACGCGCGCGCCGTCACCGCGCTGCGTCGGGCGCTGACGGACGCGCCGGTCGACGTGGTGCACGCCCACGGTCTGCGCGCCGGCCTGGTCGCCGCGCTCGCCCGTCCCGCCGCCCCGCTGGTGGTCACCTGGCACAACGCGGTGCTCGCCGGCGGCCTGCGCGGCGGGCTCTCCCGCCTTGTCGAACGGGTCGTCGCCCGCGCCGCCCGGGTCGCCCTGGGCGCGTCCGAGGACCTGGTACGACGGGCTGCCGCGGTCGGTGCCGCCGAGGCCCGGCTGGCGCCGGTCGCCGCGCCGGCCCTGCCCGCGCCGCGCCGCCGCCGCGCCGCCGTGCGAGCCGAGTTCGGGGTCGCCGCCGACCGTCCGTTGATCCTCTCGGTGGGCCGGCTGCACCCGCAGAAGCGGTACGACGTGCTGATCGACGCGGCCGCCCGGTGGCGGGACCGGACACCCGCCCCACTCGTGGTGATCGCCGGCAGCGGACCCGCGTACCTGCAGCTGGCCGCGCGGATCTCGACCGCCCGCGCCCCGGTGACGCTGCTCGGGCACCGCGCCGACGTGGCGGACCTGCTGGCCGCCGCCGACCTGGCCGTGGTCACCAGCGACTGGGAGGCCCGGCAACTGTTCGCCCAGGAGGCGCTGCGCGCCGGCGTGCCGCTCGTCGCCACCGCGGTCGGCGGGCTGCCCGACCTGGTCGGCGACGCGGCGGTGCTGGTGCCGGCCGGGGACACCGACGCGGTCGACGCGGCGGTACGCGAGTTGCTCGACGATCCGACCCGCCGCGCCGAGCTGGGCCGCCGGGGTGCGGACCGGGCGGCTACCTGGCCCACCGAGGCGGACACCGTGGCCGCCCTCGTCGACCTCTACGCCGAGCTGACCGCCCGGCACGCCAGCGGGAACCGCTGATGCTGCGCCGACTGACCCCGGTGCTGCTCACCCTGGTCGTGGTGGCGCTGGGCATCACCGCGCTGGCCGCCCGCCCCGACAACGACGCGCCCCGACGGGACGCCGACTATGTGGTGCTGGTCGGCGCGGCGGGGCTGCGCTGGGACGACGTCGACCCGGAGAACACGCCGACCCTGTGGCGGATGGCCCAGCAGGGTGCGATCGGATCGCTGTCGGTGCGTTCCGCCCACCGCCCCACCTGCCCCGTGGACGGCTGGCTGACCCTCGGCGCCGGGAACTTCGCCGCCTGGCCGGGCAGCCGCCCGGGTGGCGGCTGCCCGGCCAGCGGCGTAACTGTCGAACGGCCCGACCGGATCGGCGCCAACCTGCCCGAGCAGGCCAGCGTGGTGGCCGGCCAGGCCAAACTCGCCTGGGGCGCCAAACCCGGGGCGTTGGCCGAGTCGGTGCGCTGCTCGGTGGCGGTGGGCCCGGGCGCCGCGGTGGCTGCCGCCCGCCCGTTCGGCCGGGTCGACAGGTACGCCCCGACGCTCCCCGACGACCCGACGGAGCTGCTCGGCTCCTGCGTGCTGAGCATCGTCGACGTGGGCACGGTCGACGACGACGACCCGACGGCGCGGGCGGACCAGGCACGACAGGCCGACGCCCGGCTGGCCCGGGTGCTCGCCGGCCGGCCGCCCCGCTCGCTGGTGCTCGTCGCCGGGGTGTCCGACACCGAGTACCCGGCCCGGCTGCACGTCGCGGTCGCCGACGGCCCCGGCTGGGAGGGCGGCTGGCTCACCTCGCCGAGCACCGCCCGGGCCGGCTACCTGCAACTTGTCGACCTGGCCCCGACCGTGCTGGACGTGCTCGGCCGGCCGATGCCGGACCGGGCCTTCCTGGGACGGCCCGCGGTGAGCGTCGACGAACGGCCGCCGGACCTGCGGGCCGCGATCGAGGCGGCGGCCGACGCCGATCGGGAGGCCACCGCCCAACGCCACGTCGCCGGCTGGTTCTTCACCCTGCTCGCCGCCGCCCAACTGGTCCTCGCGGTGGCGGTGCTGCCGCTGCTGCGCCGGGCCCGCCGGCACGCCGGCCCGCACGGGCCCGAACCGGTGTCCCGGCGCGTCGTGGCGGTGGTGGAGCTGCTGCTGATCGCCGCCGCGCTGGCCCTGCCCGCGGCGCTGCTCGCCGACGCGGTTCCCTGGTGGCGCGGCGAGAACGCCGGCTGGTGGTACGCCTCGGTGACCGCCCTGCTCATCGTCGGCGGCACGGCCCTGGTCCGGTTCGCCCCCGGGCACCACCGCACGCTCGGGCCGCTCGGCGCGGTCGCGGGACTGGCCGCCCTGGTGGTGGGCGTGGACGTGCTCACCGGCTCCCGGCTGCAACTCAACGGCGTGGTCGGTTACTCGGCCCTGGAAGGTGGCCGGTACGCCGGGCTGGGCACCGTCGGGCTGGGTGTGTTCATCGCCGGGTCGCTGCTGTGCGGTGGTTGGCTCGCCCAGCGGGTGCGGCGCGGCTGGCGTCCGATGGCCATGGTCGCCGTGGGTGGCGCCGCCGTGGTGGTGGTGGGCAGCCCGTACCTGGGTGCCGATTCGATCGGCGCGATCGCGTTGACCGCCGGGGTCAGCGTCGCGGCGGCGATCTGCACCGGCGGCTGGCTGACCGTGAGCCGGCTGGCCTGGGCCACCATGGCCGGGCTGGCGGTCACCGTCGGTTTCGCCCTGGTCGACCTGGGCCGGCCGGCGGTGGAGCGGGGCAGCCTGGGCCGGTTCCTCGCCGCCGTGGGCGACGGCACCGGTGGGCTCACCGTCCACCGCTCCAGCACCGCCAACGTCCAGACGTTGGTGAACAGTCCGTTGACCGTGCTGGCCCTGGCCGGGGCGGCACTGGTCTGGCTCGCGCTGCTCCAGCCCTGGGGCGGGCTGATGCGGCTGTTCGGCATCTACCCGGCGATCCGGGCCGCGATGGCGGGCACCGGGGTGGCCGCCGGCCTGGGTGGTGTGCTCGGCGGCGCCGCGTTGGACGTGGCCGGCGCGGCCGGTGCGCTGGTGGTGCCCATGGCGGCGCTGGCCGCGCTGCGGGTGCTCGACCACTCCACCGACCGCACCCGGCCGGACACCGGGCGTCCCGGCGACGAGATCGGCGCGGCTCCACCCGACGCCCCGGGCGGCGGTGGGGTCGCCCCGCCGACGGACGGCGGTTCCGCCGCGACCGATGGGCCCGCCGCGACCGATGGGCCCGCCGGCGGCGGGAAACCGGACGAGGCACCCGCCGGGGAGGCGGGCACGACGGCGGGGGAGCAGCCCGATGCGGGCGTGCCGACCGGCGCCCGGATTCCCGCACAACCGGCCCCGGCACACCGGGTCGGCGACGTGGCCGGGCCCGAGTCGCGGTGACCCCGCCCGGGCAACCGGGGGCCGGTCCAGGGTGCGACGCCAGCTCACGGTCGGGGTGGTGTTACCGTGGAATCCCGTGGATCGCGTGATCATTTGGTTGATCGGCACGGCGGTTCGCACGACCGCTACGGACGACACGGGAGCAGGCCTTGGCCCCAACAGCACGGACGACCAGGCACATTTTCGTCACCGGGGGCGTCGCCTCCTCGCTGGGTAAGGGCCTCACCGCCTCCAGCCTCGGCAATCTGCTGACCGCACGCGGGCTGCGGGTGGTGATGCAGAAGCTCGACCCGTACCTGAACGTCGACCCCGGCACGATGAACCCGTTCCAGCACGGCGAGGTCTTCGTCACCGAGGACGGGGCCGAGACCGACCTCGACGTCGGGCACTACGAGCGGTTCCTCGACCGGGACCTGTCCGGGAAGGCGAACGTCACCACCGGCCAGATCTACTCGGCGGTGATCGCCAAGGAGCGTCGCGGGGAATACCTCGGCGACACCGTTCAGGTGATCCCGCACATCACCAACGAGATCAAGGCCCGGATCCGCGGCATGGCCGACCCGGACGCCGACGGCCAGGTGCCGGACGTGGTGATCACCGAGGTCGGCGGCACGGTCGGCGACATCGAGTCGCTGCCGTTCCTGGAGTCGATCCGGCAGATCCGGCACGACCTGGGCCGGGACAACTGCTTCTACCTGCACGTGTCACTGGTGCCCTACCTGGCGCCCTCGGGTGAGCTGAAGACCAAGCCGACCCAGCACTCGGTGGCGCAGCTGCGCAGCATCGGCATCCAGCCCGACGCGCTGGTGCTGCGCTGCGACCGGGAGATCCCGGACAAGGTCAAGGAGAAGCTGGCGCTGTACTGCGACGTCGACCGGGAGGCCGTCACCGCCGCCCCGGACGCGCCGAGCATCTACGACATCCCGAAGGTGCTGCACCGCGAGGGCCTCGACGCGTACGTGGTGCGCCGGCTCGGCCTGTCGTTCCGCGACGTCGCCTGGGCCCGCTGGGACGACCTGCTGGAGCGGGTGCACCAGCCCCGGCACACGGTCACCGTCGCGCTCGTGGGCAAGTACGTCGACCTGCCCGACGCGTACCTGTCGGTGAGCGAGGCGATCCGGGCGGCCGGTTTCGGGCACCGCGCCCGGGTGCAGCTGAAGTGGGTGCCGAGCGACGACTGCGTGACCCCGGCCGGCGCGGCCGCCGCCCTGGCCGGAGTGGACGGCATCGTCATCCCCGGCGGCTTCGGGGTACGCGGCATCGAGGGCAAGGTCGGCACCGCCCGGTACGCGCGGGAGAACGGCATCCCGCTGCTCGGCCTCTGCCTCGGCCTGCAGTGCATGACCATCGAGGTGGCCCGGCACCTGGCCGACCTGGACGGGGCGAACTCGCTGGAGTTCGACGAGGAGGCGGTACACCCGGTCATCGCCACCATGGCCGACCAGGAGGACATCGTGGCCGGTCGGGGTGACCTGGGTGGCACGATGCGGCTCGGGGCGTACCCGGCGAAGCTGGCCGAGGGGTCGATCGTCGCCGAGGCGTACGGCAGCACGGAGGTCAGCGAACGGCACCGGCACCGGTACGAGGTGAACAACGCCTACCGTGACCAGCTCACCAAGGCCGGGTTGACCATCTCCGGCACCTCCCCGGACGGGCGGCTGGTCGAGTTCGTCGAGCTGGACCGCGACATGCACCCGTTCTTCGTGGCCACCCAGGCGCACCCGGAGCTGAAGAGCCGCCCCACCCGCCCGCATCCGCTGTTCGCCGCGTTCGTCGGCGCCGCGGTGGCGTACTCGGAGGCCGACCGGCTGCCGGTGGACCTGGACGGCGCGGAGAGCAAGCCGGCCCGGGGCGCGGCGAAGGCGTCCCGCAGGTGAGCGGGGTCGCGCACCGGTACGAGGTGACCGCGCGCCGGGAGGTCTGGTCCGGTCGGATCTTCTCCGTGGTCAGCGACGACGTCACCATGCCCGGCGGCGGCAGCGCGGCCCGGGACTACGTGCGGCACGTCGGCGCGGTGGCCGTGGTGGCGCTCGACGACGCCGGTCAGGTGGTGCTGGTCCGCCAGTACCGGCACCCGGTGGGCCGGCACCTGTGGGAGCTGCCCGCCGGGCTGATGGACGTCGGCGGCGAGGACCTGGCGACCGCGGCGGCGCGGGAGCTGGCCGAGGAGGCCGACCTCACCGCCGGCCGCATCGACGTGCTCGTCGACATGCACACGTCGCCGGGCTTCTCCGACGAGGTGATCCGGGTGTTCCTGGCCCGCGATCTCGCCGAGGTGCCCGCCGGGCAGCGGCACGACCGCCGCGACGAGGAGGCCGACATGCAGGTGGTGCGCGTCGACCTCGACGAGGCGGTGCGGATGGTGCTGGCCGGTGAGATCACCAACGCCGCGTGTGTCGCCGGGTTGTTCGCCGCGGCCCGCGCCCGCGACGGCGGGTTCGCCGAGCTGCGCGACCCGCGGGCGCCGCTGCCGCGCTGATCGGAGTAAACGAGGGGCCGCCCGGCGCGACGCCCCCGGCGGCCCCCCGGCGCATGCCGTGGTGA
>NZ_JBNCKZ010000035.1:0-17036 GCF_049841795.1 Micromonospora sp. DT31
AAGATCGCAGCACCCACCATGACGCGAACAACGATCATCAATGCTCAAGGATCTGCAACCATGCACGAGGTCGTTAGACGACGCCGAGATCTTCGTGGAGGTCAAGACAGCACGGTTCCTCGCGGCGCTTGACCTGCCTGTTCCCGACGACCTACCCCGCTGATCACACGGCACCAAAGACACAATCCTCCTCGTCTTCATCGCCGACATCTGACCACTTCAGGCCCGCCGAAGAGGCCACCGTCGAGGAAGAACCGGATTCTGCTGGTGGGATTCGGGTCTCAAGTGCCGGGAGCAACGGTGCCCTGGCACGATCGATCATGCTCGTACCTGCTTACCGATTTCCGCCCCGCTGTCATCGAGGAGCCGCCGATGAGCCCGCTTGGCAGCCTCATATGCATCGGCTTGCTCACCCTCACAGCATCACTGGCCCTGCTTTGGGTCTGTATCCGCGTCCCTGAGACCATCCAGCGATTGCGGCACCGTCTGACCAGGCAGCGACCCCGCCGGTTACGAGATCATCCGATACTTCAGACTCCGCCGGAGGCGGACCGCAGAGAAGAGACTCTGTGGCGGCCTGAGCTCTACGACTAATGGTCAGGCTCCGTTTGACGCCCGCGCGCCGCTACGTGCGGGCGGAGCGGCGGTCCTGCGCAACGGGACGCACCGCAAGTGAGTGGACAGAAACCGTTGGTTCGGCAATGGGCGACCACGCTACCGTTTCCGGGTGAGCACCCCGCCCGGCGCGACGAGGCAATCGTTCGTCGATCGCGATCTTCGGCACCGCACCCTCGATGGGCACTCGTTCAAGTTGTGTGACTTCCGTGGCGCCGACCTGCGGGGCGCGTCCCTTCGCGGCGTCAGCTTTGCCGGCTGCGACCTGCGGGACGCCGACCTGCGCGACACCAACCTGTCCTACGCGCGGTTCAGCTACGTCATGACACACGATCCGGAGTACGGACGCACAGACGTCACCGGGGCACGGTGGGACGGAGCCGACCTTCGAGGCGTCACCGCTGAACGCGTCATTGGGTGGCCGCACGATCTCTAGATTCCGGGGATACGTCCAGTTGACGTTGGGCCACCGAGCTGTCACCGCGTTCACCCGCCTAAACCGCGCTACCCCAGCTAGCTGGCTCTGTTGCTGGACCGTGCGCATCGTTGGGTGGCGTTTGACGACCTAGATCGGATTGAGTAAGGGCTCAGCAATCTCGTGCTGGCTTGGCCGTGACGCCAGCGCGTGGAAGCCATACGCCATGGCCGTCACTACAACTCGCGCCATCCTCCTGCCGGCCAGGGTCGCCCGTCCGGACGAATTCCTCGACGACCTGCCAGGCGCGTTCGAAGTCGAGAATGAAGTCCGCGGCGAACTCGACCAGGTCGTCCAGCACCAGTACCTGCGCATTCATGCTCGCAGGTTCGTCGGCGGCCAGCAGTGATATGGCGTCCTCGCCTGTCATCAGATGTCGTCGGAGACATAGCACTCCATGAAAAGTTCATCCAGCAACCCGTCGATGATCACGACGACCCGCGCCACAACGCTATTTTTCGTAGGGATCCCAGTGGGCGGCGTAGCGCAGCAGCGAGCGTGCCAGCTCGGGATGGACTGCTGCCCACCGATTGTCGAACAGGAACCACTGGTCGAACCCGAAGAAGTCGTCGATGTATCGGGCGACCTGTGCGAGGTGCGTATCCAGCCGTATCAGCGACTCGGTGGGACGATCCGCTTGCAGCATGCCCACCATCTCCCGGTGAACGGCCTCGTGCGTAGGCATCCGGTCGAGACTGGCAAGTGACGGGGCGTAACCTGGCAGCTGGGCGTAGCGCTCCAACGCCCGACCCACATCGTGCTCCCCCGGAGCGACAAGCGCCCGTAGCAGCCGAACGTCGTGTGGCCATCGGCGGCTGTCGGGGCCATCGACGGCCAGGTGGGTGGCGAGGTCCGGCAGGCTCACGCCGGGAAACTGCATGGCACCGGTCAGATCCAGGTTCCGGTATAGGTCAGGCGACTGCCAGCACAGGCGGACCGAGAAGGTGCAGTCCGTGCCAGGCGGGGCGAGCCGGACGGTGCGGACGGGAACGCTGTGGCGGAAGACGGTCTCCGACCCACCCGCGCCGGTGGGCAGCGGCCACGTGTCATACAGGAGGAACGCGAGCCGGTCAGGTGAGGCAGACGCCGCGTCGTCATCGACGAAGTAGTACGCGAGATCCACCTCGTCGTCATCGGTGCGCACTCTCAGGGCGTGCTCACCGAGCCGAATGAAGTCGCTCTTGTCGTCGCCCTCCACCCACAGGTACTCGGTCAGCAGCTGCCGCAGCTCGTTCACCGACTCCGGCGGCGGCAGGTTACGCTCCCGGGCCGCCTCAAAGATCGACTCCAAGCCGTACACGTCGCCGCCCAGCTCGCTGTCGATCCACTCCTTCGCGTCATCGTGCTTCCAGCCGCGCCGAAACCAGTCGAGCACGGTCGCATCAGGCAGGGTGACAACGCGCTTACTGTATGGAGAATCCTCTCGCCAACGGCACACGAAGTACATGCGCTGACCCTAGGCAGCGGATCCGACAGGATCTTCCCGACCGCACCGACCGGCCGCTCCGGAACCACCACGGGTCACCGCACGCTGTGGCGTCGCTCAGCCGGAGGCCGAAGCACCTTGCTGGTACTCCGCCCACAGCTTCTGCGCCTCCCGCGCCATCACCCGCGCACGGCGCGCCTTCTTCTTGCTGAAGCTTGGCGTGCCCCCGGGCCGCCGCGCCTGCCGCGATCCCCGACCGGACAGTTTCTCGAGCCGTGCGGCCTGATCCTCCAGCGCATACGACAAAATCTTGAGATTGGCGGCTCGGCTGCCGGCGACGGCCTCGCGAGCGACCGCGATCGCTTCCTCGCCGAGCGCCAGCGCCTCGACCGTACGGCCTGCGTCGTCCAGCCACACCGCCTGCCGCCGCAGCATCTCCGCGTGTCGCGACACCATTGCAGGCCGGTTGACCGCCGCGACCTCACGCTGCAATTCGAGGGTCTCCTCGCCAATGGCCAGGGCCTCGTCGAGCCGGCCGGACTTGGCCAGCCCGTTAGCCAGGTTCGACAGCGACAGCGCCAGCTCCCGCAGGTGCCCGGTCCGGTTGTCAGCAACGAGCTCCCGACGCAACTGCACTGCCTCTGCCGTGAGGGCGAGGCTGGCCTGTCGATCCTCGGTGACGGCTCCCTGGTTGCCCACCGCCTCGGCCAGCCTCGACAGGTACGCCTCCCGGTCGACAGCGGCCAGTCCGCGATACAGCTTCACCGCCTCATCGGTCGCGGCCGCAGCCTCCGCCTGCCGGTCCATGTCGCTGAGCCGCCCGCCGTACGTGTCCAGACACGAGGCGAGCAGCGGCTGATGCACCTCGGGCTGGGCTGCGACAAGTTGACGGCTCAGTTCGACCGCCTCCGCGGCCGCCGCCAAAGCCTCCGCCGCCCGTCGCACGCCCGCCAGACAAACCGCCTGGTTCTTCAGAGCAGTCGCCAGGTAGACGAGACGCTGCGGCTGGCTGCCCGTCATCGACTCACGGAAATGCGTGACCGTCGCGGCGCCGACGTCGACCGCTTCCTCCCACCGCCCCGCCTCGAACAGCCGGTTCGCGTGCAGGCTCAAGACCCTGCCCAGGGCGTCGTGCATCTGCGAGCCGACCGGTTGATCCACAGCCAGCCTGCGCAGCAACTGCAGGGCACGGTCGCTGACCTGCAGCGCCTCGGCGTGCTGGCCGGTCACCGCCAACGCCATCGCGTAGGCCTCAAGCAGCCGCGACAGCAGGACGTCAGGACATACGTCCATCAACGCCAACGCCTCACGGCCGGCAGCCAGCGCCTCCGGCGCCCGGCCACAACTCATAAGTCGCCTGGCGAGCGCGTCCAGGGCCTCCGCGAGCTGCTCCTCGTGCCGGCGGTCGATGGCGTAAAGCTCCCGGGCCAGCCGGACCGCCTCCTCCGCACGCACCAGCGCCTCCGCCGGCCGGCCAGCGTCCGACAAGTAGTAGGACAGGTTGGTGCATGCCAAGACGAGAGTGGGCAGAACCGTGCCACGGTCCAGCGCTGTCAAGCCAGACAACATCTCCACAGCCCGACGGCCCGTCTCGACCGCATCATCGAAACGACCAGCGCGCGACAGCTCCACCGCCTCATCGACCACCGCCCCGACCTGGCGCAGCGAAGCGTCAACCCGCGTCCCCCGCCGCAGCCATCTACGCCAACCCGTCGACTCCACTAGGGCGAATATAGGCCCAAATGATCAGCCCGTCGGCCCCCGTATGCCGAGCCGCAGACACTTCGGGCACGCCGAAGAGGTCATCGCCCAGGAAGCGCTGGTCAGCGCGTTGCTGGTGGGATACGAGTCTCAGCCCTCGGAATCACATCGACGCGAGCACGGCGGAAACCAGAGCCATGCGTCGATACGGCAGGGCCTTCTCGACCGGCGTCAGCGGGTCCCGGCGGCAGCCGGCACCAGCAGGACGGGGAGCAGCGAACCCTGACCACTTCGGTCTTCTCTGGGAGGTCACACCGCACCGCTCGACCGCATCACCGCAGCTCAGCGCCCTCAGTCCCGCCCCGAGCCGGTGAACCCTTCGGGCACAATGACCTCTTCGCCGGCGTGCGCCCAATCTGCTCCCCCTTGAAAGGCCGGGCTATCCGGCAGCCCCTTACCGCCACGACCTGCACATACATCATCGCCAGGCAACATAGAGAGTTATCGACTGCCGTGTAGAACGGCGGAGCACTCCGCGGGAAGCAGGACGCTGCACCGACTCTGACCTGCGGAAACGAGAACTCGCAGGTCGCGGTGGGTGCAGTTGGATGCCGTTCAGGGCCGTTGGACGCTGTTCAACGCCGTTCAGGGCCTCCGTCCGCTCCCAACCTGCTCCCCAATGTCGGCGGGGAACCGCCGCCATCTGATCGAAAGGGCACGGTTCCCCTCGCGGGGCCCCGGCGCACTTGCAAAGTACGGCCGGGTCGGAAAGGTTCAGCGTGGCCAGTGGCTCGCCAAGGTGTAGCCATTCCCCCATAGGACCGCCGGCGGCTAAAGGTCAAGTTAGTTCGGCCTGCACCGTTAGGCTAGTTCTGGCTGATGCCCTCGCTCGAACGCACGTTGTTCTGCCTCTCGCACGAGATGTGTCGCCTTAGCCTCGTCACGCTGCTGGAAGTCCGCCCATGCCATCAGCGTAAAAATCATGGCGGCCGTCTTCGTTCTCACCGATAGGTCGTCAATTGCAATGTCTTCGCCGAGCATATGGCGGATTAGAGCCTCTGTTTCAAGGGAGGGAACCTCCGAGCCGAAACCACGACGCATATCCGAAACGAAGATGCTGATCTCTTCGAGATCAGCCCCAGGCTCAAACATATGCCCGACTGCGATCTCAAAGGAAGCAATCATAACGTGAGCCGACGCAAGAGAACTGAACTCGTTGAACTTTGCGGCGAGGTGATCACTTTCCTTCTTGTGGCGAAGCATGCTTGCTAGCAGAAAGCGACCCATCAACGTTCGGGGAGCCGCCTCAGGACGTTCCGGACTGGACTCATTAGGGTGACGTTTACGCCGACTCCGGATCATGTCTCCTACCAACCAAGCCTTCTTTTATTTGTTCGGGCACTTGAGGGCTCATCGAGGGTCGCCAGCGCATTGCGTCCCCATTGAGAAGTCCCCGCAGGTCGAGGGTTGACTCGGCATCACTTCCCGACACACGAACCGGCCTGTCGGCCAATTCATCAGCAGCGGTTATCAGGTCGTCTATCTGCTCTTCGGAAAGGCCGAGTTCATGCACCAGCCAAAATAGCATCGAGTACATAATCAGGGCCGCGGCTTTTTCGTCGACCAAGTCGATCAAATACGCCTCTCCCAGGAGGCCCCGGAGCACTGCCTCCGCTTCTCGAGATGGAACCCGGTGCTCTGCCGGCGCTGCCGCGTTGTACCGGCCGACGCAGCGAGTGACCTCACGCCGGTCCTTGACAACTGAAAACCAACGATGCAGGAGAAGAGCGAACGCGGCCGGCATCACCCCGAACCGCCCACCTGCCCGCCTGTTCAGGTCAAGGAGTCGACGCCACTCTCGCTCATCACCGCGCAACTCAGCCCGCAGGAGCTGCGCTTGAAGGCTCCAGCCCACACCGTCCACGCGACGGGAGCCTGTCGGGTGCGACGTCATCGTCTCAGTATGCCAATCATCCTCCACACCACCGCGATCAAGGCGGCAGGACCGAGCAACCACTCGACACCGAAGGCCGGGCCACCAGCGTCCGGGCTGGTCCATACTGGATAGTTTCTCGGCACCCTGCTGGAACTCGAAGTGATAGTTGCGGCCTCGCCTAGGGTCTTGCCATACGTGGCCATGTCGCCCATGTCCTGCAGCCCGGTCCCGAAACCCTCTGCTACGCGATCGGCGCGTTCCGTTCCCTCTCGGGCGGCTGCCTCCGCCTCGGGCCGCTGCCTATCTCCATCCCGGTCCTTACCCGTACGGCCGGGAGGGGTGCCTTTGCCCTTGGAAGAACCCTTGTCACCCTTGCCCTTGCTGGAGCCGCCCTTGTTCTTGCCCTTGTTGGAGCCGCCCTTGCCCCTACTACTCTTGGTACCCTTGCTCGTGCCTCCGCCCTTGCGTGAGGTGCTGCCCTTGCTATTGCCCTTGGCGCCATTGTGGCCACCCGAGGGCTTCCGTTTTGTAGTCGGCTTGGAAACTCGGTTTTTGTAGGGGTTTTTGCGAATGTGATCCTTCATCGCCCGCATTTCGCGGGCCTCTTGACGAGGGTTAATACGCGGAGTCCTGGCGTAGCGAGCGGCGGCTCGTGCGCTGGTGGCGCCGCCGTTGGGCCCGCGATAGGTGGGGACGCTGGCACCCCCACGGCCTCCGCCACCGACGGAGCCGCCTCCCCCGACATCTCGGGCGGTCCTCATTAACCCGTCCGGGTCTGAGTAGGTGATGGGGCTGTTGTTGCCGTAGGCATACCCGTGGAGGGTCTGCGGATCGCCGTACTCAACGAGGGGATCGATGGAGAGAAATCGTCCGGTGGCCGGGTCGTACTCGCGCGCGCCGAGGTGGGTGTAGCCGGTGGGGTCGCTGGTTCCTCCGACAAAGCCCTTGTTATCCGGCCATGTGCTGGAGGGCGCTCCTCGGTCTTCGCCGAACGGGGTGAGACGTCGGCGAGTAGTAGCAAGGGTGGAGCTGTCAATCGCGAGTTGGTTGGTGCCGTGATGGTTGGCGGCGGTCCAGGTGAGACCCGCTGGCGTACGAATGGCGTTGGGGTAGTAGCGGGTTCCGGCGACCTGCCCTGTGTTGTGATTGAGGCGGTACTCGGTGTCCCCAATGTAGAGCGTCTTGCCCGTAGCCGGGTTGTCGGCGATCAGTCGGTTACCGTCGCCGTCGTAAAGATAGGTGTGTGCGGTGGATCCGTTAACGAGTTGCGTGAGGCTCCCTTCGGCATCGAAGGTGAGGGTTTGGTTGGGTTTTCCGGTCGATATGCGGGTCTTGAGGTAGCCGCCGTTGTCGTAGGTGTAGGTCGTGGTCGGCCCACCGCCATCGGTGGTGATGCTGGCCAAACCGTGTGGGCGGCTGCTTGTTGCTGCGGGGTAGCTGTAGTTGCGCGTGGTGTTGCCGCTGGGGCTGTGGCGGGTGTCGGTGGTGCGGTTGCCGGTCTTGTCGTAGGTGTAGCTGTGCCAGTAGGAGTCAGCGCCGCCGATGATGGCTTGACTTGGGGTGCTCTGGCAGGTGGTGGCGGTGGTGGTCCACGCTTCGGTGAGGCGTTGGAGGTAGTCGTAGCCGAAGCATTGATTGGCCACGACGGTGCCGGCGTTGGTTTCGGCGATGCTGGTGATGTTGCCGGCCGGATCGTGGGTGTATTGCTCGGTGAGTTTCTCGTCCCAGTTGCCGGGCGTGGTCTGGTTTTCGGTTTCGGCTAGCAGGGTGGTGAGTCGGCCGGTGGCGTCGTCGATGGTGGTGGTGAAGCGGGCGCGTTTGGTGCCAGAGCCGAGGACTTGTTGTTTGACGGCGCCGTGCCAGTAGTACTGGGTGCTGGCGAGGTAGGTGGCGAGTCCGGTGACGCTGGTGAGGTAGCCCTGGTCGGTGTAGGTGTTGGTGACGGTCTCGGCTGGCAGGCCGCCCTTGGCGGGCAGGTCGATGGTGGCCAGTGAGCCGTCCGCGTAATAGGTGTAGTCGGTGGTGTAGGTGCCGGCGAGGGCTCCTTGGCTGGGGGGAATGAGGGTGCTCTGGCCGCTGGGCTGGTACAGGTCGGTGTAGCCGGTGGCCTGTTGGGTGTAGGCGCCGGAGGTGTCGTGGCGGGTGGTCGAGGTGAGGTAGCCCTTGGCGAGGGTGTCGTAGGTCCAACTGGCGCGCAGGTTGCCGGTGGCGTTGTCGTCGCGCAGCTCAGTGGGGCGGCCGAGCGCGTCATAGGTGCGGTAGAGGACTTCGCCGCGGCCGTCGGTGGTGGTGGTGAGCCGGTCGGCGTCGTCGTACTTGTAGGACGAGTCGCCGGCGTCGGGGTCGCTGCTGGCTACGAGGCGGTCGAGCCGGTCGTAGGTGTGTGTCCAGGTGTTGTCGACGGCGTCGGTGATGGAGGTGAGCCGGTCGAGACGGTCGTAGCCGTAGCTAGTTTCGTCGAAGGCGCCGGTGGGCGTGGCACCCTGGTATTGGCGTTTGGCAGTGGTGTTGCCTTGGGCGTCCTTGATCAGGGTGACCGGGGTGCCGCCGGATGGTGGGGTGATGTCGACGCGGTTGCCGTCGTAGGCGGCAAGCGTCTCCCATTTCTTGACGTTCTGCGCCCAGAGGGCGTCGACGGTGGGGCGTTCGAGGCCGTCGTAGGTGTAGCGGCGCTGTGTGCTGACGTCGGCGTCCGCGAAGGCATACAGCGTGCCGGCAGGTCCGGAGGCGTTGTTGTAGAACGCCGATTCGGCCGCTTCGAGACCTCGGGTGTCGTAGCGGGTGTCGCTGATGACGCGTTTGCCGTCGGGTGCGGTGGTCTGGGTCTGCCGCAGGCGCAGGTGACCGTCGTAGATCTCGTAGGAGCTGATCTGGTTGCCGTTGGGGCCGAGCGTCTTGGTCTGCACGGTGGTGGGTGCGGTCTTGGTGACGCTGTAGGCGTATTCGGTGTTCGGTGTCTGCGACGTGGTGCGGCCCGGCTGCCAAACCTTGATGAGGCGCCCGAGCGGGTCGTACTGGGCTGTGGTGGTCTTGGTGTTCGCGTCGACCGATGAGGTGGGCTGACCACGCAGGTCGAGGGTGTCGGTGGTGGTGTGCCCGGCCGGGTTGGTTTCGGTTACGGAGGTCACCGGGCTGCCGGTGGCGGGCACGTAGTCGAAGCTGGTGGTGTAGTTGAGTGCGTCTTTGCTGGTCTTCACCCGGCCGTGCAGGTCGTAGGTGATGGTTTCGGTGGTGGTCCAGTTCGGGGTGGTGCCGGTGTAGGAGGCCAACTCGTCGACGCGGGTTTCCAGGCCCTTGGTGGGGGCGGCGCCGAGCGTGGTGGATCCGTCGTAGTAGGTGCGTGTGCCGGCGAGGATGTTCGCGGGCGCGGGGTTGGCGGTGCAGTCGGTGGTGGTTTCCTCAGCGGGCAGCTCGGTCAGCCAGAAGCCGGGCGTGACGTTACGGGCGTAGGTGTAGGTCGTGCAGGTTTCGTCGCCCGTTGCCGAGGTGTCACCGTTGTCGGTGGTGCTCAGGGGGGTGCCGTAGGTGGTGTCGAACTGGTGAAACACCTCGGAGCGGCGCCAGGTGCCGGTGGCGGCGATCCACTCGTAGGTGTGGAAGACCCGCGGCTGGGCGTAGAACGCCTCGAAGGTGGTCGGCTGCGCATACGCCGGCGGCTCGACGCGTTTGGCGGTCAGGCCACGCCACGGTCCGTAGATCTGCCGCAGCAGGGGCTGTCCGCCGGGGGTGGCGTAGTCGATGCGCTCGCGCAGCATGCCGGCGTAGGCGTTGAAGTCCGTGACCGGGTAGTTGTCCGAGGCCACAACCGTGGCCGCACGCGTGTTCTCCCCGGCGTCGGTGCGGTCGCCGTACATGCCTCGGAAGTACACGTACATGGACTGGGAACGGGTCTCGGGGCTGGCGCCCTTGGTCACGGTGACGATGGGCCACCCGCGGAACTCCGACCAGCTACGCTTTTCCAGCGGTGCAGCCCAGGCGTTGTCGTTGTGGTGCCAGAGCACGTTGGTCGCCGACCCCACGGTCACCGAGCCGACCGTCGCGGTGGTGGCGTAGGCATATGAGGTGGTGACGTTCGGGGATCCGCCGACGTTGTCCCGCTCGGTCACGTCCTTGACGCGGTACTTGTTCCACCACGACCAGCCGCCGACGTTGTCCGGCGGGCTGTAGTACTGCGGGAAGCAACGCTTGGTGTTCTGGGCCGGGTCAGCCGGCTGACTCGTGACGGTGCAGTCGGAACCCTCGTAGGTCACCAGGACCTCGCCGCCGGTCTCGTCGCCGACAGCGGTCACCCGGTACTTGTTCGTCACAGGCACACCAGCCGCGACGTTGTAGTCGGTGCGGTTGGCGTACCGGGTGCCCCCGAACGTGACGTCGGGCAGCGTGGAGGTGGCGGTGCCGTCTCCGCCGGTGCGACGGATCCGTGCCAGCCACAGAGCCGGCGAGGTCAGCGCGGGGTCTTCTCCCGTAGCGGGGAACTGGTGCAGCAACTCCCACTTGTCGACATCGACATAGCTGGAGCCGCGTCGAACCTGCGCGGTGATGAACTGCAGCCGCCGCGCCGTCCAGAACGTCGGACCAGACACGGTGCACGGGGCGGTGGAACACCTGAGATCCCACGGCGTCTCCGGCCAGTTCGCGGTCGTGGGGCTCGTCTCAGTGCCGCAGGTCCCCAGGCAGCGAGGCGCGGTGGAGAACACGATCTGCATGGGTGCCGTCGTGGGCTGCGGGAAGCCCCGCGAGCCGTACTCGATCCGCGACAGCGTGGCGGCCCGGTCATAGGTAGACAGGGCGCTGGCGTTGCCCGCCCGCGTGGTCCGGTTGTATTCCTTGGAGTAGAAGTACGACATGACGTTGCCGCTGGTGTCCTCGACAAGGTCGAGGTTCCACCGGTAGGCCGTTCCCATGTCACACCACGAGCCGGCGAACCCGCCCGTCTTGTAGCAGGGGTCGCTGGTGTGGTTGGAGAACACCGGCACGCCTTGGACGGAGAAGGTCTCCCGCCCATCGACCCAGTTCGCCCCGAAGGTGTAGCGGGTGCCGTCTGGGGTGGTCAGCCGCCACCGCTCGTTTCTCCAGTTCCGGGTGGTGCTGGTCCCACCCGTCAAATATTCGATCTTGGAGCCGTCGTCGTCAGCCAGCCGCCAGAGCTCGGTCGTGTCGTCTCGAACGAGTTCGGTGGACTTGCCGTTCAACACCAACGTGGCGTTGTAGTCGCGCCAGCACAGGTCGCCGGTGGCATTGGTATAGGCCGGGGAGTTCGCCAGATCGTCCTTGCACGTCCGGTAGGACCGCTCGATGTAACCGGGGTGGTAGTCCCAGCCCTCGCCGATCCACGACGTCTGCGTGTTCTCCCCGTTGGTCTGCCCGTCGACTCGACCCGAGGAGTAACTCAGACCGATCTCCGGGTCCAACCCACCCGCCGACTCCGGCAGCTCCATGTCGTACGACCAGGAGAAGTCTCCCGCTTGGCTGCCGGCGGACCAACTCGCCGAGGCGTTCAACGGCGTCTTCAGGAACGTGCCGGTCTGCCCCGCCGGCCCCGCTACCAAGGCCACCATGGCACCGTCGAGCGGCTGCGTCTGCAGCGTATCCGGCCCCAACGCGCTCCGCGCCGGCACCTCAACTGCCGCGGACACGACCTGCGCCGCCCTGTCGTGACGCGTCGGCAACGGTGCCGCCATCCGGCACGACAGCTCCCCGGCCGTATCCGTCAGGCAGCCCTGCAACGACACCAGGCGCAAACCCCGTGAAGCCCACGCCGCGCCGTAGAGCCCCGTCAGCCCCGAATAGTCGATCTCTACCCGAGTCCGGCCCGCGGCGTCGGTCGTGTCGCGGGCAGCGACACGCACTAACGCCGACGCCCCCGCCTTACGCGCCTGGCCCTGATCGAACACCTGCACGTGCACACCGCGCGGAGCGGGCCCAGATCCATCCGCCGTCACAGAGACGGGCAGCCCTCCGACCTCAGACCGCCGGCGCCCCGCGGTCGACGCCGCAGACGCAACATCCAGGTTCGCTGATCCACCGGATGCAGCACGTCCCGGCGAAGACTTCCACTGCTGCTTGCTGGACTGCGACACCGCCGGCTTGCGCGGAGCCACTCGCGAGACCGGAACCGAGCGATCCTTCGCCGCCGCACCGCCGCGAGAAGGCGCAGCGTACGCCGGCACGAACGGCAACAGCGTCACCGCCAGCAACACCGACACAGCCACCGCGCCCCGACACAGCAACCACCGGGTCGCCGCAATAACCCGCGACGAACGAACCTCTTGGTCCACGACCGCCCCCGTCCCCACACGATCAAGAGTGAGCGAAACGTAGCCACCCACCAACCAACAGTCAATAGAAGATCACAGATGGTTGGCACGAACGATCATCTATCTCCATCAACCGGCCTCCACAGCCACGCAGCGTGCCCGCAGGGACGAAATGCGGGCCGCACCTGACCCTCGGGCGCGCCAAAGAGGTCACCGCCCAGGAAGCCCTGGTCAGATGGCTGCCAGTGGGATTCGAGTCTCAACTGCCGGAATCCCTACCAACTCCGCTGTCGCGGATCTAGAGCCGCACGTCGATGCAGGATCGTCCCGGCGACTGGCGTCAGCGAGCCCAGGACGAAGAAGCCGACAGCAGGCAGGCGGGGAGCAACCGGAGATGACCACTTCGGTGTTCTCTGGGTGGTCACGCCAGGCGCTTGCCCACATCGCCGCAGGTGAAGCCCATCCGCTCTTCCCGGCATGGGTGAGCACTTCGGGTGCGGTGACCACTTCGACAACCTGCACCCAATCTGCACCCATATGTAAGGTACGAGCCGCCACAAGCCCTTTACCGGCCTGACCTGCGGACACTCCCCCACCAGGCGATATTGAGTGCCGTTGACTGCTGTTCGCTGCCGTTGAGTGCAGTTGTGTGAAGCAGGACGCCACACCGCCTCTGACCTGCGAAAACGCAAGACCGCAGGTCGGGGCCTATGCCGTTGGGCTCCGTTCGGTGCTGTTGAACTCAGTTCAACGCCGTTCAGCGCACTCGACTGCTCCCAACCCGCTCCCCCGATCGCGGCTGCACATGGACCGGGCCTGCCTTTCGCTGATCTTGTGACGGCTGTCGATAATGGTGATGATCTGCGCCATGCCGATGGGCTTCCTGACGGAGGTCTTTCCTCGTCTGTGCAACCTGGTTGTCGACATGGTTGGGTCGCCCGCTGGTTCGATCCAGATGCGGGCGCGGTTCCGCCCCGACAGGGAGTTTTCAGGTGAACCGGCGCGGTCGACAGGAGACATCGTCCCCGCGAACTCATCCTCGGCCAGGTTCCAGATTTAGGCCCGCGAACGCGGTGACAAGATCACGCTGCTCATTCGTTGTCAGGGCTTGCAAGTGGGCAAGCTTGTTCCGCGCCTGCCACAGCAGGTACACCGCATCTCGCAACGCGGGCCGGTTCCGGCCGGACAGGGCTTTTACCGCCACGAAGAGCGGACCCACTTCAAGTACGTCGGACGCGCCGCCGATCACGGAGTGCACCGCCATCTTCCCGCGTGCCCGGAGCAGGTCCGCAGCGACCGCCTGGCGGCGCGTCTCGATCCAGGGCAGCAAGACTCGGGCCTGAGCAGCCCAGATGGCGTGCCGGACTGCCTTCGCCCGGTCGGTGGCTGACCGGACGGCTGGCACGCACTCGTCGTGCCAGAGGTCTACGGCGCCGTTATCCCAGTAATCGACCAGGTCACCGGTGGGTCGTCGCCCGGAGTTGCGCGCTAGCCGAGCGGGCGGGCATTTCGCGGCGGCCGGCGCAGCGGCCTCGTCGATCAGTGCTGGCAGCAAGTCGGGGTCCCCGTCCCAGCCGTCGGCAAGAGCAGTGGCCAGACGTATGTCCCACCGGCAGACCTCGATCAGCGTCTCCAGGCGTACGTCTCGCAGGACACCAGGCTCGGACCGTGCCTCGATCGTCTGCTGGATCTGCGCCGCGACGTCCCACCTAGTCAGGCGTCCCCACCACCAGAGAGGCTCGAACGTCACGTCGGTGTGATCGGCACCGAGACGCGGTAGAGCGTCGCGGGTACAGATCAGCAGTAGGCGCGGTCGGTAGTCTGCAGGACGAGGCCTAGACTCGGTCACCAGACGGGTGACGGTGGCAGCAACCTCGTGGCGGAGCTTAGGGTGTAGCGGGGTGCAGTCGAGGACGGCCGTCTTACCCGCAGCCTCGCCATGGTCAAGTAACTGGGACGTGCTGAGCGGGCTCTCGTTGACATCCAGGGCCTGGGCCAGCCAGGCCAGCGGTTCGCTGTCCTCCTCGTCCGTGGTAACCCGTCGCGGATCCTCGTTGGCCGCCCACAGCGCGGTGGTCAGGGAACTGGTCAGCCCCGACACGAAATCCTTGTCATCGCCGAGGACTGCCGGAAGGACCACTGCGGTATGGCGGCCTCGGTTCACTTCCCGCACGGTTTCGGCGACCAGGCGTGAGGGTCCGGGCAGTCGCCAGATGTCGTCGTCCATCGGTTACGTGGCGCAGCTGAGCAGAGCGGCTGCGACGATCCGATCTAGCAGCCAGCCCTTGCCTTCGGCGTCCTGCTCGGCGATGTCCAGGTCGAGCATGCGGTTTAGCAAGCGGTCGGCGTCCTTGTTCCAGATAGCCTCCAGGTCGCCGTGGGTCACCGGCTCCACGGTGATTCGATGGGTGACTGGGTCGATGGTGGCGCAGTACTGGGCCCACAGCATTGCCTCGTCGAGGTGCTCGGTGAGGCCGGCGTCGGACAGGAACGTCGCAGCGCGCTGGGCAGCGCTGAAGGGGACAGTGAGGCTGTCCAATACGTCCTCGGTTGATCGCCCCTTCGAAACTAAGAAGACGGCGTTCTCAACGAGGCCCGGCCAGCCGGACGTCAACTCGTGTAGTCGGCGCCGCTCCTGCGGGTTGTCGAAAGGGAAGTCATGCCAGGCCCGCAAGCCCTCGGCCGACCAGCGACGCAAGTTCAGTCGCAGCACATCACCCGAGACCTCGGGGTCCTCTAACGGAAGCGTGTAGTCGGCCGAGTTCACGACCATGACGGCACGGACAGTGCGTAGCGCGGCGACCGCCCGGAGCGCCCGCGCGTACTCTGCCTCGAACTGTTGGCGCCGTCCCGGTGGACACTCCACCAGAAGGAAGCGATGCCGTCCTCGGCTGCTGCCAGAGAGGTGCCGCGGTACCTCTGCAAGTGTCACCCTCTCGAAGTTCAGGTGGTCCCGCGATGCGGCACTCATGGTGAGGGCCTCCACCACCCGGTCGATGCCTAGGGCGGGCGAACCGATCACCAGGGCGGTGGAGTACCGGGTGCCCGTACGCACGGCGCGCGAGGTGCTTCCGCTGTCGTGGTTACGCTCACCGATCAGGTCGGCGATGTCTGCGTCGGTCAGCGGTGAGCGCCGCGGACCAGACCCACGGGTAGCGTTCGTCATCGCCGCGCGGCTCATGGTGGGGTTGTACTCGTAGGGCAGCTCGAAATGCGTGGATGCCTCGCGCAGCTCTTGGTCGAGTGCGCTCTGCGTACCCAGCATGGGGGCAACGTTCGGCGAGCGCATGCCGTACGACTCGCCGCTGCGGCGCAGCACCCCCAGCCCGACCATCTCGTCGAGATAGCGGATGAATTCCTTCCGAGTGAGGACGTCGCTGGAGAATGCTTCCGGCCAGTATGTTTCGCAGTACTCGCGCAGGTCCTCGGGGTTGAACCGGGCACCGGCCGGCGACTCGTTGCTGAGCAGCGCGACCACGATGGCGATGACCCGGTACCGGTTGTCCAGGTTGATGGTCCAACGGAAGCGTTGCTCGATCAGGTTGCGGACGTCTCGGTTGGTGTACACCGCGTCGATGTCTTCGCTGGTGATAGTTACTCGGCCGCCGGACGACGACAGCGGGCGTTCGCGCAGGTGGTTAACCAGAGCCTCACAGAAGATCTGCACCAGGCTGGCCTGATAGTTGGTGAACGCGGCGACCCGCCAGACGAGCTCGTTGCGCTCGAACTCGTACCCGATCGCCCGCAGCGGCTCCGCGACCAGCTTGCGCACCTCGGCCGCGCGCAGCGGTCCGATAAGGATGTCAGTGCCGCCGTGCGCCACCGGGGTATTGGCCGAGTCGTGGAACCGTTGCACCTGGTGCAGACCGGCGAACACTGGCTTGAATCGGCGGCCGGAGGACTCCATCAAGTTCTTCAACCGCTGGAGGGTCTGGAAGCGGGCCCCGGAGTCGGAGTCCTTTGGGGCGAAGTCGGCGGTCAGGAATAGGTCGGCCTCGTCCAGCAGCAACAGCAGTTGGTTGGCCTCGTGCTTGTCCAGCCAACGTTTAATGCCATCGGCAACGATCTGGGGGCCAGCGTTGGCAGCCATCCCGGTCGGCAGCACCTCCAGCGCCTTGAGGTGGCGGTTGAGTAGGGCCCAGAGCTCTTTGGGCTCGTGTGACTCGCCGATACCTTCCGACTTGAGGTCAAGGTAGAGGGCCACTCGGCGGCCGGTGGACGCTCGGCCGGTGGTTTCGGTGAAGAGTTTCTCTACCCGGCGCAGCAGTGCCGACTTGCCCAGCTGCCGGCCACCGTAGACAAACATTGAGCCGGTGGGCGACTCCACCTCTGCCCTTTCACGGTCACGTCCGACGAAGACCTCGTCAGGTACGTCACCGCCGGCGAAGGGCGTGTATGGGTTGATCGAGCTGAATGGCAGCGTGATCCGCTGGGTGAGTCGGAAGTCTGGCTCCTCCCGGGAGGCCAGCCAACCAACCACCGCCTCGTCGACTAGCAGCACGGTACCGCTGGTGTCGCGGCCCGGGCTGCTCAAGTTCCGAAGCTGAAGCTGAGTTCCCCCCGCTTTGATGGAGCGGTGGTTACCTGCTGCCGGCTGGTGCAGGGGTGGCGATAGGTGGTTCGGCT
>NZ_JBNCKZ010000036.1:0-16093 GCF_049841795.1 Micromonospora sp. DT31
TTGTTGCCGGTGGAGGTGGCGACGTAGGCGTCGGCGAGGGGGCTGTGGGTGAAGGTGACCACGTCGTCTTTGCCGTCACCGTTGAAGTCGGTGGGTGACCCCGCGTAGTACCGCGCCGGAGTCGGTTGCGGTTGCCCGCAGTTGTCGCTGACCAGGTACCGCTGGTTGTACTGGCCCGGGTACGGGGCGAGCGACACTCCGTTGATCACGATCGTCTGCCCGACGCCGTTGTAGAGCTGTTCGTAGTGCACGTGCGCGCCGGAGGAGTTGCCGGTGCTGCCGGTGATGCCGATCTGCTGGCCCTGCTGCACGTACGCGCCGTCGGGCACGGAGTAGGCGGTGAGGTGGAAGTAGTACGTGGTCCACCCGCCACCGTGGTCGATGACGATGTAGTTGCCGGCCCCGCTGGGCTGGGAGTAGCGACGGGCGACGCCGGCAGCCGAGGCCAGTTGCGGGGTGCCACCGGTGGCGCCACCGTCGGCCCGGACGAAGTCCAACGCCTGGCGCACCTCGGCGCTGTGATGGCTGTAGGTCCACCGCTGCCCGCACGGGAAGGGCGCCTTGAAGTTCGGCGCGGCGAGCGCGGGCGACGGGGCGGACACCACCGCGGTGAGGGTGGCGGCGACCAGGGTGAGCAGTGCGACGAGGGTGCGCCGGGCGGCACGTGCCGGGAATCTGGACATGCGGCGACTCCTGATTGAGGAAGATGGCCTGATCGGTGCGAGGGCGCGGCGGGGCAGGGACAGGTGTCACCGTTGGGGGAGGCCCTGGCAGTTCGCGTCGGGAGAAGGGCCACGTCGCGTCCCGAGGTGCGGGACGGGCGTCGCTGAGGAGAAGTGAAACCGCCCGGTTCGGAGTCTGTCAATACCCGCCGCGATCGTCGTATCGGCGGAAAACTTCCTTCAGAACCGGCTCTGCCTGGGACTGCCGCCCGCCGCGCGCCGGTGCCGAACCGGGAAGATTCCTGCCTCCGGGGGAAAGCCGGCCGGAAGGTATTGACAAGCGTGGAAGTCGGGCAGTTAACTCGCCAGCAATCGATTTCTCGGCTTTCGTGGCTGCTCGGAAGGGACCCCGATGAGGACTCGTTTCCCCCGCTGGCTCGGCGTCGTCGCGGCGGCGTTGCTGGCCGTGGCCACGCCCGCGACCAGCGCCGCCGCCCGACCCGCCGCCGCCACGCCCGCCGCCGCGCCCCCCGCCGCCGTGGCCGTGGCCGACGACAGGGGGCCGGTCGGATGGGACGCCTACCGGCGGCTCGACCGGCTTCCCGAGCTGGCCGGCGGCACGCGCACCCACCAGTTCTCCAGCTTCGGCCGCGACGGGTCAAACGACGACGGGTTCGTCGGCACCTGGTCGTGCCTGCGGCAACTCGACGGCTGCGTGATCGCCGAGGCGCGCGGGCCCGGCGAGGTGCAGTCGATCTGGTTCACCCGCGACAGCGGCAACGTCCGCGCGACCGGTTGGATCCGCGTCGAACTCGACGGCGTCGTGGTCGTCAACGCCAACCTTCAGGACCTGGTCGACGGCCGCGTGGGCAGCCCGTTCGTCGCGCCGCTGGTCAGCAACGCCGACCAGACCTCCGGCGGCGTCACCATCAAGGTGCCCATGCCCTACCGCGAGTCGATGCGGATCACCACGCAGTACAACCCGCTGTTCCACCACGTCACCTACCGCACGTTCGCCGACGCCGCCGGGGTCACCCGGTTCGACCCGGCCGACGCCGCCACCGACGTGATCAACCTGCTGCGCGGCGCCGGCACCCGCGACCCGAAGCCGGCGCAGGCCGGCGCCTCCACCACGCGCGCCACCGTCACCGCCCCAGCGCGGGGGCAGGTGTCGCTGGCCAACCTGACCGGACCACGTGCCATCACCGCCCTGCGGCTGCGCGTACCCGACGCCGCCGCCAGCGCGCCGGGGCTCGCCGGCCTGCGGCTGCGGATGACCTTCGACGGCCGGGCCACCGTGGACAGCCCGGTGGGCGAGTTCTTCGGCGGCGGGCTGGGTGAGCGCACCGTCCGGTCGCTGATGTTCGCCATGGACCCGGCCCCCGGCGGCTGGTACAGCGCCTGGTGGCCGATGCCCTTCCGCAGCGCCGCCTCCGTCACCCTGGCCAACACGACGAGCGCGACCGTCAGCGGCGTCCAGGTGGAGGTGACCTCGGCGCCGAACACCGAGCTGACCCAACGCCTCGCCTCCGACGGCAGCGCCGGCTACTTCACCACCCAGTCGCGACGCGCGGAGACGGTCGGCGGCGCCGACTGGACCATCGCCGACCAGTCCGGGCGGGGCCGCTTCGTGGGTGTCTCGCACACCATGCGCGGCCACATCATCGGCGGGAACACCCGCAACTACCTCGAAGGCGACGAGCGGGTGTACGTCGACGGGTCACCGACGCCGCAGATCCACGGCACCGGCACCGAGGACTTCTACGAGTCGGGCTGGTACTTCAACCGCGGCGAGTACAGCGGCGTCTTCACCGGCAACACCGCCCACCTGGTGCGCGGCGGCGGCTGCGTCGACGAGTGCGACGCCGCGTACCGGCTGATGATCGGAGACGCGGTCAGCTACGGCAGCGCGCTGCGGTTCGGCATCGAGCACGGCCCGGCCAACGACATGCCGGCCGAGTACGCCTCGACCGCGTTCCTTTACACCCAGCCCACGGTCACCACCCGCCGGACCGACACGATCGTCACCGGCGACGCGGCCAGCCGCGCCGCGCACGCCTACACCGACTCGGCGACCCAGGCCACGCTCACCTCGGCCTTCGAAGGCGACGACGACAACCTTCCCCAGACCGGCCAGGTCCGCGCCACCGCCGACCCGGTGAGCTTCCGGCTCGCGGTCGACCCGGCCAACCAGGGGGTGCGGCTGCGTCGCCACGGTGACCAGGCCGGCGGCTACCAGCAGGCCGCCGTCTCGGTGGACGGCACCCCGGCCGGCGTGTGGCTCCAGCCCCTGGGCAACGACAGGCAACGCTGGCTGGCCGACGAGTTCGTCCTGCCCGCGGCCCTGACGGCGGGCCGGTCGACGGTGACGGTCCGGCTCACACCGGCAGTGGCCACGCCGGCCTGGACCGCCGCCCGCTACCTCGCCGACAGCATGGTGGCACCGTTCACCGACACCACCGCCCCGACCACGGTCGCCGGCCTCGCGCTGGGCGGCGGGCGGGTCCACGCGCTCGGCCTGAGCTGGTCGCCCTCCGCCGACGACGTCGGCGCGGTCTCCTACCGGATCTACGCCTCCCGGACGCCGGGAGTCGTCATCACCGCCGCCAACCTGGTCGGCACCACCCGCGCCACGGCGTTCCGGCACGGTCCGCTGCCGGCCGGCCAGACCCGCTACTACCGGGTCGTCGCCGTCGACGGAGCGGGCAACACCGCGGCCCCCTCGGTCGAGGTGTCGGCCACCACCCGCGCCCGCAACACCAGCGACGCCAACGGTGACCGGCGTGACGACGCGATCGACTTCACCCGGGGCCCCGCCGCCGACGTCTACACCTCCCTCTCCGACGGCACCCGCTTCGTGCCGGACGGCCGGATCTGGAACGACTTCTTCGCGGTGGACGCGGAGGTGCCGCTCACCGGCGACGTCAACGGTGACGGGCGTGCCGACATCATCACCTTCACCCGGGGCGACGCCGCCGACGTCTGGGTGGGGCTCTCCACCGGCTCCGGTTACGCCGCCGGGGTGAAGTGGCACGACTTCTTCGCCGTCGGCAGCGAGATCCCCGCGGTCGGCGACGTCAACGGAGACGGGCGTACCGACATCATCACCTTCACCCGCGGCGACAGCGCCGACGTCTACGTGGCGCTGTCCACCGGCTCGGGCTTCGGACCCGGCATCAAGTGGCACGACCACTTCGCCCTGGGCAACGAGTTTCCGGCGGTGGGCGACGTGGACGGTGACGGCCGCGACGACATCGTGACGTTCACCCGGGGTTCGGCCGGGGACGTGTTCGTGTCGCTGTCCGACGGCACCCGCTTCGTGGAGGACGGCTGGAAGTGGCACGACAGCTTCGCCCTGGGCAACGAACTGCCGGCGCTGGGCGACGTGGACGGTGACGGCCGCGACGACATCGTGACGTTCACCCGGGGTTCGGCCGGGGACGTGTTCGTGTCGCTGTCCGACGGCACCCGCTTCGTGCAGAACGCCTGGAAGTGGCATGACAACTTCGCCGTCGGCGACGACCTGCCGGGGGTGGGTGACTTCAACGGCGACGGACGGGCGGACGTGGTGCGCTTCACCAGGGGCCTGACCGCCGACGTGTACGTGTCACTGTCCACCGGCGGACTCTTCGGGCCGACAGCCAACCGGTGGCACGACCAGTTCGCCCCCGGTGCCGACCTGCCCCGTCCGAGCGTGTCGTGATGCGCGCCCGCCGTGTGCTCGCGGTGCTCCTGCTCGGGGCGGCCCTGACGGCCGTCCCGGCGGGACCGGCCGCCGCCGACGACCCGGTACGGGTCGAAGCCGAGTCGCTCGCGATCGTCTCCGCCACCGCTCCCGTGGAGGCGCAGGCCGACTGCTGCGGGGTGAGCTGGTCGGGTGGCCGGCAACTGTGGCTGCGCGCCGGCCGGGCCGGTGACTCGGTCACGCTCACCCTGCCCTCGGTGCCCGCCGGACAGTACGACCTCGGTGCGGTGCTCACCCGCGCCGGTGACTACGGCACGCTGCGCTTCGCCGTCGACGGGGTGGCGGTCGGCCAGCTCTTCGACGGGTACGCGGGCAGCGTGCAGCGCACCGGGGCGCAGCCGCTGGGCTCGGCGTCGCTCGCGGCCGGCACCCACCGCCTCACGATCACCGTGACCGGCCGCTCCGGGGCCTCGACCGGCTTCTTCGCCGGACTCGACACGGTGAGCCTGCGTCGCGTCGGCCCGCTGGCGGCGGTCACCACCACGCCGTATGAACTGCTCGGTGAGACACCGGCGCGGGGCGGCCTGACGCGTGTCTACGACCCGAGCGTCGGGGAATCGACGAACTGGTACTACAACGACCACACGCTGGTGCGGCACGAGCAGACCGGCGTCTGGCACCTGTTCGGCATCACCCACGCCGAACCCGGGGCGCCGCAGGACGAAAAGGTCTTCGGGCACGCCACGGCGCCGACCCCGACCGGTCCGTGGACGAAACGGCCGGTGGCGCTGGTCGCCGACTCCCGGGCCGGCGAGCAGTGGATCTGGGCACCGCACGTGGTGCACCACAACGGCGTCTACTACATGTACTACGCGGCCGGCAGTTCGGACTACTCCCGGTACCGGATGCACCTGGCCACCTCGACGGACATGTTCACCTGGACCCGCAGCCCGGCCAACCCGCTGTTCACCGACGGGTGGGAGGCCCGCGACCCAATGGTGACCCGGGTCGGCGACCGCTGGGTGATGTACTACACGGCGACGTCCGGGGCGTCCGGCGGCAACCACATCGTGGCGTACCGGACCAGCACCGACCTGCGTACCTGGAGCGCCCGCGCGACCGCCTACACGTCGCCGTACGTCGGGCAGGCCGGTGGGCAGACCGAGTCGCCGTACGTGGTACGCCGGGGGGACTGGTGGTATCTCTTCGTCTGCTGTGACGGCACGGACTACGGCGCCGCGTACCGCCGCACCGCCGTCTACCGCAGTCGTGACCCGTTGCGCTTCGACGGCGCGGAGAAGGTGACGGTGCTTGACGCGCACGCCGCCGAGGTCGTGGTGGACGGCTCGAACTGGTTCATCAGCCACGCCGGGTGGGGGCAGGGCGGCCTGTGGCTGGCGCCGCTGACCTGGTCCACCGGGCCGGTGGCCCGCGGCTACACGGTCACCACCGGTTTCCTCCGCGCCGACGTGCGGACCTGGCCGAACACCCGCATCGCCGAACTGGCCGTGGACCCGGCCGGCGGCGGTAACTACCGGCGGGCGCTCGACTCGTCGCACCGCGGCACCGGTCCCTATCTGGCGGTCGGCCGGTTCGACGTGACCGACCGGGCCGGCGCGCCGGCCCGGGTCGACGTGTCGGCCGACGGCTCCCGGATCAACCTGGTCGGCATCCCGTTCGGCGACGAGCCGGTCACCGCCGACTGGTTGCTCACGGTGGCGCCCCGCTGGAGCGGCTCCGGGTTGCAGAGCGACGTCACCTGGTCGGTCAACGGGTGGCCGACCGCGGCGGTGTGGGAGGTGGCGTTCAACCTCGACGGCGCGTCGCCGATGGTCGGGGACACGGAGGTGGAGGCCCGCCCGACCGGCGACGTCACAGGCATGCCGCGCTGGACGATGTCCACAGGCGACGGGCTCTCGCTGGTCGCGGTGCACCGGTGGGGTTCGGCCTGGCGCGGCGACAACACCTGGTACGACGCCGGTCACGCGATGGCGGCCTGGCAACCGTTGTGGCGCAACGGCGGCCTGTCCTGGGGGCCGGGGCAGTACGCGGGCGGGACCTGGCGGATGGTGGCGAGTGGGGTCCGGCGGGATGTTCCGTTCGCCGATACGGCCCACGCCGCGATCAACGCGGTGCCATGACGACCGAGGGTGGCGCGAACGGCCGGGTGGTGGTCGCCATGACCGGTGTGGGGAAACGGTTCGGCGGCGTGGTGGCCCTCGACGGTGTCGCCTTCGACGTGCGGGCCGGTGAGGTCCACGCGCTGCTGGGCGAGAACGGTGCGGGCAAGTCCACCCTGATCAACATCCTGTCCGGGGTGATCACCGACTACGAGGGGCAGGTCGCGGTCGACGGGGCGGCGGTGCGGTTCACCGGGCCGGCCGCCGCCCAGGCCGCCGGCATCGCGACCATCCACCAGGAGCTCGACCTGGTGCCCGGGTTGTCGGTGGCGGAGAACCTGGTGCTCGGCCGGGAACCCCGGACCCGGGTGCGGACCGTCGACCGGCGGGCGGCGGCGCGTACCGCCCGCGAGTGCCTGGGCCGGCTCGGGGCGGACATCGACCCGCGCCGGCCGGTGGGCTCGTTGCGCGTCGGGGAGCAGCAGCTCGTCGAGATCGCCAAGGCGCTCGCCCTGGACGCCCGGGTGCTGGTCATGGACGAGCCGACCGCCGCCCTCGCCGACGAGGAGGTGCGGCGGCTGTTCGCCACGATCGACGGGCTGCGCCGGCGGGGCGTGGGGATCGTCTACATCTCGCACCGGATGGAGGAGATCGAGGTCGTCGCCGACCGCGCGACGGTGCTGCGCAACGGTTCGGTCGCCGGGGTGGCCCCGGCCGGCCGGATGGACCGCCGGGAGATCATCGCGATGATGGTCGGCCCGCGCGCCGGCTCGATCTTCCAGCCTTCGGCGAGGGCCGGCGACCGGCGACCGGTGTCCGCCGGCCGGGAGCCCGTGCTCGACGTCGCCGACCTGGCGGTACGACCCCGGGCCCACCGGCCCGGCCGGTGCGAACCGGCCGGGGTGAGCCTGACCGTGCGGGCCGGCGAGATCGTCGGCCTGGCCGGGCTGATGGGCGCCGGGCGTACCGAGCTGTTGGAAACGTTGTTCGGCGCGGGATCGGCCGGCCGGCGCACCGGCGCGGTCCGGCTGGCCGGTCGGCCGTACGCTCCCCGCCACCCGCGCGCCGCGCTTCGGGCCGGCGTCGGGTTCGTCCCCGAGGACCGGCGCGGGTCGGCGCTCGTCCTCGACCACCCGGTCGGCCGGAGCATCGTGCTGGCCGCGCTGGGCCGGATGACGTCCGCCGGGTTCGTCAGACGCGAGCGGGAACGCGCCGCGGTCCGGCGGACGACGACCGACCTGGCTATCAAGACGTCGTCGGCGGCCACCCCGGTCGGGGCTCTCTCCGGCGGCAACCAGCAGAAGGTGGTCTTCGCCCGTCAGCTGCTCACCGAGCCGCGGCTGCTCCTGCTGGACGAACCGACCCGCGGTGTCGACGTCGGGGCGAAGGCCGAGATCTACCGGCTGTTGCGCCGGCTCGCCGACGACGGCATGGGGATCCTGCTGGCCTCCTCCGAACTGCCCGAGCTGCTCGGCGTGTGTGACCGGGTGGTGGTGCTGCGCGGTGGTCGCGCGGTGGCCGACCTGCCCGCCGACGGCTGCACCGGCGAGGACATCCTCGCGGCGGCGATGGGCGGAGCGACCGCCGGAAGGGACGAACGATGACCGACACCCGCGTACCGCCGCCGGAGCCGGGCGTGGCGCAGGCGGCGCCCGCCGCCGGCACGCTCGGGTTGCGGGGTGCCACCGTCCGGTGGCTGCACCGGCCGCGCAGCCGCCGGGAACTGGTCGAGCGGCTCTTCGCCGTGCAGAGTCTGTTCGCGTTGTTCGTGGTCTTCGTGGTCGCCGTCCTCGCCTCACCCCGCCGCGACGGCGAGATCCTGTTCCTGACCGCCGGCAACCTCGGCAACATCGTCCGCGCGGTGTCGGAGATCGGCATCATCGCGATCGGCATGACGTTCGTCGTCCTGCTGGGCGGCATCGACCTCTCGGTCGGCGCCATCCTCGGGCTGTCGGCCGTGGGCACCGCGACGCTTATGGTCGACTCGGGTCTGGGCATCCTGCCCGCGGTCGCCGCGGTGCTCGCGATCGGCGCGCTGTTCGGCGCGGTGCAGGGGTACGCGGTGGCCCGCCTCGGCATCCAGTCGTTCATCGTCACCCTCGCCGGCCTCCAGGTCGCCCGGGGCATCGCCCGGATCTGGTCCGGTGGCCTCGGCATCCCGATCGCCTACGGCGACGGCCCGCAGCAGGCCCCACCCGGCTTCGAACTGCTCAACGGCTCCGTCAACGGGGTCCTCCCGGTGCCTGCGGGGATCTTCGTCGGCATCGGGGTGGCCGCGATCGTCGTGCTGCGGACGACCGCGTTCGCCCGGCACGTCTACGCGATCGGCGGCAACGAGAAGGCGGCCCGGCTCTCCGGTGTCCCGGTCACCCGGGTCAAGGTGGCCGTGTTCGCCGTCGCCGGCCTCCTGGCGGCGGTGGCCGGTGTGATCCACGCCGGACAGCTCAACCAGGGCAGCCCGAACGACGGGGCCGGGTACGAACTGGACGCGATCGCCGCGGTGGTGATCGGCGGCACCAGCCTGGCCGGCGGTGCCGGCTCGATGGGCGGCACGCTGGCCGGCGCGCTGCTGCTCGGCATCCTCAACAACATCCTCGCGCTCAACAACATCGACGCCAACGTCCAACTGCTGATCAAAGGGCTGGTGATCGTGCTCGCGGCTGCCCTGCAGAAGTTGCGTCGCGGCATCGCCTGACCGAACCGACTTCGAGGAGCCATCCGATGAACAAGCGAACCACGGTGCTCGCGCTGCTGGTCACCGGCGCGCTGGCGGCGGCGACGGGGTGCAGCGTCGAAAAGCCCTCCGACGACGCCGGGAAGGCCGCTGCCTGCGGCGCGGGTAAGGACTTCCTGATCGGTATGTCCCAGGCCAACAACGCCGAGCCGTACCGGCAGGTGATGAACAACGACGTGCAGACGGCGGCGAAGGCGGTGCCCGGCTTCCGCGTGGTGGTGGCCGACGCGGCGCAGGACAACAGCAAGCAGGTCGCCGACGTGGAGAACTTCCTCACCCAGAAGATCAACCTGTTGGTCATCTCGCCCAACGAGGCCAAGCCGCTCACCGCCGTGGTGAAGAAGGCGTACGACCGGGGCGTGCCGGTGATCGTGCTGGACCGCAAGGTCGAGGGCGAGGCGTACACCGCGTTCGTCGGCGGCGACAACGTGGCGATCGGCAAGGCGGCCGGCGAGTTCTACGCCACCACCCTGCTGCCCGACGGCGGCAAGGTGATCGAGATCGCCGGGCTGCCCGGTTCGACGCCCGCCGCCGAGCGCGCCAAGGGGTTCCGCGACGGCATCGCCGGCAACCCGAAGATCCAGGTCGTCGCGTCCCAGCCCGGTGACTGGCTGCGGGAGAAGGGACAGTCCGTCGCCGACGCGCTGCTCAAGGCCCACCCGGACGTCGCCGCGGTCTACGCGCACAACGACCCCATGGCCGAGGGCGCCTACCTCGCGGCGAAGGCGGCCGGGATGGAGCGCGGGATCAAGTTCACCGGTATCGACGCGTTGCCGGTGCCCTCCGGCGGGATCAAGGCCGTCGAGCAGGGCCGCCTCGCCGCGACGTTCCAGTACGCCACCGGCGGTCGGGAAGCCGTCGAGCTGGCCCGCAAGCTCCTGGTCGACTGCGACACCGACGTCCCGCGCAGCACCACCCTGGACACTATGCGGATCACCAAGGACAACGCCGCCGAGGCGTACACGAAGCTCGGCGGCCTCTGATCGGGGCCCGGGACTGCGGAGCGTGAGTGTGGACGTCGGGATGCTGGCGGTGGGGGCCAGCGGCACGCCGTTACGACACCGAGGTCCAGGACCGGTACCGGCCGTGGACCGTCTCCGACATCACCGGGCTCAGCCACCAGATCCCGGCCCGGCCCATCGGCGCCGGCTTCGGTGCCGCCTTCCTGGTCGCCCGGTAGGAACGCCTGCCGGGCACGTCCCGCCCCGCCCACCGCCCGCCAGCCGAGGGAGCGCCCCATGACCCGTTACATCCTGCCTGTGCCGGTCGAGCCGCCGACCGCACCGCCCCACACCGTCTACACCGTCGCCAGCGGCGACCTGCGGCTCAGCGCCAACGTCACCTGCTGGCCCACCCAGCGGAAACTGGAGGACGACCTTGCCACCGCCGTCACCGCGCTCGGCTGGCAGACCCGGCGGGGCCACGCCGTCGACCCGGTCGTCGGGCACGGGTTCCTGGACAGCCAACGGGCCGGGATCGAGGCCTTCCGGACGATCCCCGCCGACGCCCCGCTCGTCGTGGTCGAGGCGGTGTGGCAGTACAGCCACCACGTGCTCGCCGGGCTGCGCGCCCACCGCGGGCCGATCCTGCTGGTCGCCAACTGGAGCGGGCAATATCCGGGGCTGGTGGGTCTGCTCAACCTCGCCGGCAGCCTGACCAAGGCCGGCGTGCCGTACTCGACGTTGTGGAGCGAGGACTTCACCGACGAGTGGGCGCGCGACGGCCTGAAGAAGTGGCTGGAGACCGGGGAGCTGGTGCACGACGAGAGTCATGTACGCCCGCTGCCGACGCTGGCGTCGGACCCGGAGGTCGAACTCGGCGTGGCGCTGGCCCGGCAGCTCGTCACCGAACGGGCCATCATCGGCGTCTTCGACGAGGGCTGCATGGGCATGTACAACGCCATCATCGACGACGAGATGCTCAACCCGCTCGGCATCTTCAAGGAACGTCTCTCGCAGAGCACACTGGTGGCGGAGATGGCGCGGGTGCCGGATGGGGAGGCGCGCGCGGTGCTCGGCTGGCTCGACGCGGCGGGGATGACGTTCCACACCGGCACGGACGAGGCCACCGAACTGACCCACGCCCAACTGCTCAGCCAGTGCCGGATGTACATCGCGGCGCTGCGTATCGCCGACGACTTCGGCCTGGACGCGGTGGGGATCCAGTACCAGCAGGGACTGAAGGACACCGTGCCGGCCAGTGACCTGGCCGAAGGGCTGCTGAACAACGTGTCGCGTCCGCCGGTGACCAGCCGCGACGGCACGCGGGAGTTGTACCCGGGTGTGGCGTTGCCGCACTTCAACGAGGTCGACGAGGGTGTGGCGGTGGACTCCCTGGTCACCAACCGGATCTGGACCGCGATGGGGTTCGACCCGGCCACCACGTTGCACGACATCCGCTGGGGAGAGCAGTACGGCGAGCACTTCGTCTGGGTCTTCGAGATCTCCGGCTCGGTGCCGGCGTCGCACAACGGTGGCTACGACCGGTCGTACAGCATGCGTCAGCCGCCGATGTACTTCCCGCTCGGCGGCGGCACCCTCAGCGGCGTGTCGAGGCCGGGAGAGATCGTCTGGTCGCGGGTGTTCGTGATGGACGGCGGCCTGCACGTGGACCTCGGTCGCGGCACCGTGGTGGAGTTGCCCGAGGCGGAAACCCGGCGTCGGTTGGACGCCACCACCCCGCAGTGGCCGATCATGCACGCGGTGCTGCACGGCGTGGACCGCGACCAGTTGATGGCCCGGCACCGGGCCAACCACGTGAACGTCGTCTACGCGCCCGACGCCGAGAGCGCCGACCGGGCGTTGCGGGTCAAGGCCGCCTTCTTCGTCGAACTGGGTGTCCAGGTCCACCTGTGCGGTGCGGTCACGATCTGAGCGGGCCGGAGACGGTCGGCGACTCGGTGCCCCGCCCGTCGACCGTGCCGCGCGGCCGGGGGCGGTTGGTGGCATGGCGCCGCCGCCCGGCGGACGGGGCCGAGCTTTCGCGTATTCGCAGCTCGGTGCGGAGCACCACGGTCGAGGTCGACCTGGCCGGGTCGGCGATCCGGTCGACAAGCAGCGTCGCCGCCGTCCGGCCCAGCTCGTAGGTGGGCTGCGCGACGGTGCTCAGCGAGGGCCGGACCAGGTGTGCCCACGGGATGTCGTCGAACCCGACGATGCCGAACTGGTCCGGTACGCCGATGCCGTTGTCCACCAGGCACTCGACGGCGCCCACGGTCATCAGGTTGTTGGCGGCGAACACCGCGTCGGGCGGCTCGGCGTTCGCCAGCAGTGACGCCATCGCCCGGTAGCCGCCCTCCTCGCGGAAGTCGGCGTGCCGGATCAGGTCCTCCGTCACCTGTCGACCGCTCGACCGCAGCGCCGCGCGGTAACCGCGCAGTCGTTGCAGCGCGGTGGAGATCCGGCGAGGGCCGGTGATGCAGGCGATCCGCCGGTAGCCGCTGTCCACCAAGTGGGCGGTGGCCGACTCGGCTCCGTGGGTGTTGTCCACGAGCACCGTGTCCACCTCGACGCCGGCCGGTTGCCTGTCGATGGCCACGACGGGGATGCCCGCCTGCACCAGCCGCTTGATCAGGGCGGGCCGACCGGAGGAGGAAATGATCACTCCGGCCATCCGCTCGCCGAGCGCCGCCGCGACGTACCGGGCCTCCTTCTCCGGGTCCTCGTCGCCGTTGCACAGCACGACGGAGAAGCCGGCTTCCTGTGCCACGTCCTCGACGCCCCGGACCATCGCGGTGAAGAACGGGTTTCCGATGTCGGAGATGATCACCGCCCAGAGGCTGGTCCGGCTCCGGCGCAGGCTGCGGGCGACCGCGTTCGGCCGGTAGTCGAGGTCCTGCGCGGCCTGTCGCACCCGGGCGGCCATGTCCGGGTCGACGGAGGCGCGGCCGTTGAGAACCCGGGAGACGGTCGCGGGCGATACGCCGGCGCGACGCGCCACGTCGTAGATGGTGGTCATCCCGCTCCCGTTGTCCGTCGCCCGGGTCTGAAATCGTATACCGGTCAAGCAATCGATTTCCGGCCGGGGTAGGACTCCGGTGCCTGCCGCCGAGCCGCGCTATTGACATCGATGACGATGACTACGAAACTCGTCAGCAATCGATTTCTCACCCCTGCCACGCCGCCCCGGTCCCGCCCACCGCGGACCGCGACGGCACCACCTTCCGGTCCTTCTTCGACACCCCCGAGGAGTACGGTGAGACGAAATCTGCTGGCGACGCTTGTCGCGCTTTGCACCGCCACAGCCGCCGCGATCAGCGCCCCGGCCGCCGCCGTACCGATGGACACGCTCGCCTGTCCGTCGGTCCCGGCCAACCACGACCCCGCCATCACCCTGATCGTCTATCGGGTGGCCCGGTCGTACAACGCGAACGACAAGGTCACGCTCTCCGCGTTCGAGGCGGGGTGGGTCGAGTCCCACATGAACAACCTGCCCTGTGGTGACAAGTCCAGCCTGGGCGTGTTCCAGCAGCGCTGGGACTACGGGTGGGGCACCCGGGAGCAGATCATGGACCCGGTCTACGCCACCCAGCAGTACGTCAGCCGTGCGATCACCTGCGACCGCAACAATCCCGGCTACACCGCCGGCCAGGTCGCCCAGTGCGTACAGCGCTCCGGCTTCCCCGACCGGTACGACCAGGTGGCGGGGACGGCGCGGACGCTGCTCAACCAGGCGGCGCGCACGCACGGCATGGCCGGCGGGTCGTCGACCGACGTCAACGGCGATGGCCGCGACGACATCCTCACCTTCACCCAGAATGCCGGCGCCGACGTCTACGCGAGCACCTCCACCGGAAACAGCTTCGCCGGGACGTCGGTGAAGTGGAACGACTTCTTCTCCATCGGCGGGGAGACCGCGTCGACAGGTGACGTCAACGGCGACGGCCGCGACGACATCGTCACGTTCGCCCACGGCAACACCGGCGACGTGTACGTGGCGTTGTCCGACGGGTCGGCGTTCACGTCACCGGGCAAGTGGCACGAGTGGTTCGCCCCCGGAGCGGAGATCGCCGCCGTCGGTGACGTCAACGGCGACGGCAAGGACGACATCGTCGCGTTCACCCACAACGGCACGGCGGACGTGTACGTGGCGCTGTCGAACGGATCGTCCTTCGTGGGCACGGCGGTGAAGTGGCACGACTTCTTCTCCATCGCCGGGGAGTTCCCCGCGTTGGGCGACGTCAACGGCGACGGCAAGGACGACATCATCACCTTCACCCAAGGCCCAGCCTCCGCCTCCGACGTCATCATCGCCCTGTCCAACGGCACCTCCTTCGGCGCCCCGCAGAAGTGGCACGACCTGTTCGCCGTCGGCGCCGAACAACCCCGCGTCGGCGACATCAACGGCGACGGCAAGGACGACATCGTCACCTTCACCTGCAACAACGACGCCGACGTCTACGCCGCCACCTCCACCGGCGGTGGTTTCGTCGGCACCACCGTCAAATGGCACGACTTCTTCTGCCTACCCGGTGAGTTCCCCTACCTCGGCGACGCCAACGGCGACGGCAAGGACGACCTCATCGTCTTCACCAAGGGCAACACGAACGACGTGTACGTGGCGTTGTCCACCGGCACGACGTTCGGTGCCTCCAGCAAATGGCACGACTTCTTCGGCCTCAACGGTGAGGCGACCCTGTGATGCCCGGATGGGAGGCCCCCGTGGCCGGAACACGACGGAAATGGCGGCGCGGCGGCACCGCGCTGCTGGCCGCGGCGCTTGTCGGCGCGGTCGCGGTCCAGCCGGCGCCGGCGAGCGCGGCACCGGCGGCACGCGGCCCGCTGGACGCGGCCTTCGTGCGGGCGGCGGGCGAGTTCGACGTCCCCCGGGACGTGCTGGTCGCGGTCGGCTACGGCGAGTCCCGGCTGGATGGGCACGACGGCAAGCCGAGCCAGGCCAACGGCTACGGGGTGATGCACCTGGTGAGCAACCCGACCCGACACAGCCTGGAACGGGCGGCGGCGTTGACTGGTGAGCCGGTCGCTCGGCTGAAGACTGTCACCCCGGCCAACATCCGCGGCGGCGCCGCGGTGCTGCGCGAACTGGCCGACGCACAGGGGTTGACCGCCGCCGACCGGGACCGGGTCACCGCCTGGTACCCGGTGGTGGCGGCGTACGGCGGCGCGGCCACCGACGCCACTGCCCGCCTGTACGCCGACGGGGTCTACGAGCTGCTGCTGCGGGGCATCCCGGGCGCGGTCCCGGTGCGGGCACACCGGGCGGAGCCGGAGCGGGGCCGCTACGCCACGGTGGACCCGGCGGGCACCGACCCGCGCACGCTCGCCGCCGCGGTGCCGGAGTACCCGCCGGCCCGGTGGGTCGCGGCGAACGGCGCCAACTACGGCGCCGGGCGGTCCAGCCGGATCACGACCGTGATCCTGCACGTCACGCAGGGGTCCTACGCCGGAACGATCAGCTGGTTCCAGAACCCGTCGTCGGGCGTCAGCGCCCACTACGTGGTGAAGTCCAGCAACGGCGAGGTCACCCAGATGGTCCGCGAGGGGGACACCGCCTACCACGCCCGGGGTGGCAACGCGTACGGCGTCGGCATCGAGCACGAGGGCTACGTGGACAACCCGGCGTGGTTCACCGACGCGATGTACCGCTCCTCGGCCGCGCTGACCCGCTACCTGTGCGACAAGTACGGCATTCCGAAGAACCGCACCGGCATCAAGGGACACAACGAGATCCCGGGCAACAACCACACCGATCCGGGGCCGAACTGGAACTGGAACTACTACATCTCGCTCGTCAACCAGGGCGGCGGGGGAGCGGCCGGGCGGTATTTCGGTGGGTCACCCACCGACTTCAACGGCGACGGCAAAGACGACGTGGTCACCTTCACCCACAGCCCCCTCGCCGACGCCTACGTCGCCACCTCCACCGGCAACAA
>NZ_JBNCKZ010000037.1:0-14813 GCF_049841795.1 Micromonospora sp. DT31
CCGAACACTGGAACACGTAAGACAAACGCGAAAGGCCGGCACCCCGAACCCCGGGGTGCCGGCCTTTCACTCGCTTGTCGGATCAGGCGGAGTAGCCACGGCTGGCGATCCAGTTCGCCAGGTCGATGGTGGTGACCCAGTACGACGGCAGCGACGGGTCGGCCGAGTCGACGATCCGCACGGTCCGGCCGTCGTTCTTGTAGCCGACCACGGCCACGTAGTGCCCACCCGGGAACGAGTGCCAGCCGCCGTTGAGGTCGACCACGTCACCGGCGACGTTCGCGACCACCGCCCGCCCCTTGGCGACGGCGCTCACCACGTCGGCCTGGAGCTGGTCCATCTGGGCCGGGGTGGCCGAGTCGCGGATCATCCGGGTCCGGTACGGGTCGCCCTTGACCTGCTGGTTGAGCACCCGGGTGGTGTCCTCGGCCGAGTTGGTGCCCATCTCGGTGGTGCCGAGCGCGGCCGCGAGGGTGTCCTGGCCGCGCTCGACGCCGGTGGCGCTGAGCGCGTTGCGCACCGCGGCCGGGCCGCAGTAGTAGTAGTTGATCTGTGCCTGGTAGTCGTAGTCGAGCATCCTGCTCGACGGCGGCTTCGGCGGCGCCGCCTTCGTGGTGGTGGTGTCCGGGTCCGCGGCGGCGCTCGCCGACGGCGACGTGCGGGGGGTGGGCGACGCGCTGGACGAGTCGCGGGGCGACGGGACGGCGACGCGCGCCTCGCCGCGGCTGGCCGCCTCGCCGACCCGGGCGTCGAGTCCGACCGTGGCCGTGCTCTCCTGCCGGGTTGGGGCGTCGTCGGTGACGGTGAGCGCCGTGCCGGCGCTGCCGGCCAGCACGAGCGCCGCCGCCGAGCCGGCGATGATCTGGTACGGACGTTCGGTCGTGATCCGTCGCAGCTGACGCTTCAGGTGGTGCTTCACGAAATCCTCCACGGGGGCGTGAGCGGCGCAGGCCGGCCCGGCACGCGGAAGGACTCACACGTGCTGGGGAGCCGGCGGGCCGAGGGATGGGTGCGCCCGCGTTGTGGGCGGGCCGGGGTGGTTACCGGGGGTGCGCGCCGGTCAGGCGCGCGCGGGACACTGCGGGGCCGTGGAGGCGGGGGATGGTCGAGGGATGGGCACGAGGCAGGGACTCCTTCCGTGGCCGCCGACCGGGTTAGCTGACGGATTCGGGCGGGAAGTACGCCCTACCGCGGGCCGTGGCTCGCGGATTCACCCCGATGGTGTGTGGGTTCCCGGTTCGTGCAAGCACGATTTGGCGGGTCAAGCGCGGCGACGCCTTCGGCGAACGGAAACCGCACCGGACGCGCCGACACTACCGGCGAGTAAGCGGGCCGCCAACCGCTGCGACCTGCGTAAACATCGGGCCTGACTACGGATTCGGAACAGCCGGTCACCGACTTCACTCAATGGGACAGGCGGTTTCGCAGGGCAGCGTCCGGCCGGAACCCGACGTCGCCGGGACGAAAACCCGCAGGTGCCGGGGTCGTACGAGGGCGTCGCGTGCCGACTGTCCGGTTCCGCGACGCGGGTGAGCCAAGTCACCCACTTTTCGTAACGATTCGGACCACGCGCCGGCTGTCAGCCGACGCGGGCCGGGCTCAAGCGGGTGCCACGTACCGCCGCCGGAGCCGGCACCCGGCTTGCCGGGGCGCTCGCGCCGGCCAACGCGGGGCGCAGCGCCAGGTCGGCCGCGTACGCCTCGACGGCCAGCGCGCGGGCGGCCTCGGCGGCCAGTTCCGCGTCCCGCCAGGCCAGCCGTTCCCGGTCGGCGGCGACCTCCCACCGGGACCGGCGGCCGTCCCGGACGGTCCGGGCCAGCACGACCTCCTGCTCGGCCGGGTGCCGGCGCGGGTCCCACCCGTTGCGGCGCGCCAGCGCGTCGGCGAGTTGACGGGCGGTCAGGTCGCCCCGCCAGTGCGCGCGCATGACGGCGTGGCGCAGCCAGCGTTCCCGGGCCGCGTACTCGGTCGGGGTCCGGGGGGTGCGCGGGGCCGGCAGCGCGCCGGCCCCGGCCAGGCGGCGCGCGGCGGTGTCCGCCTCGTCGTAGGCCGTCCAGGCCCGGTCCGCCTCGCTCCGCGCGGCCAGCCACTGCTCGCGGCGGCGGCGGAAGGTCTGGGCGGCCCCGGCGGCGGCCACCGCCACCTCCTCGGCGTACCGGACCAGGTCGGCCCGCTGGGTCGGATCCGGGTCGACGGTGGTCTCCGCCGCGCCCTCGCGTTCCGGGCGGGCGACCAGCACGGCCAGCAGGGCGAGGGCGAGCAGCAGCAGGGCGGACCAGATCGCGGCGGCCTCGGGGACCGCGGTGAGGAAGTGGTAGAGAGCGGTCTGCGACATGTCGGCACCTCACGGGAAGACGTGGCGGGGAACCCCGCTCGACCGTCCGACGCGGGACGCGGCGGGCGGGTGCGGGGTGGCGTTCGGTGGGTGCGGTGAACGGGCCGGCGGCCCGTGGACAGGTCAGCGGGTGGGCGGGGCCCGGGAACCGACCGACGCCGGGACCTGGCGGTCCGGAGTCGGACGTCTGTCGACCGGGTCGGCCGCCCGTGACGCCGGGGCCCCGGTGGCGCGGGCCGGCGGCTCGGCGGGGTGCGCGTACGCGGCGTGTGCCGCGGCCGACAGGTCGGTCGCCGCGCTCGGCGCCGACGCGGCGCTCGCGGCCCCGGGAGCCGGCACGACCGTCGGGGTGGCCGCAGGGGCGGCCATGGCGACGCCGGACGGCAGCGCGGCGGCGCCCAACGAACAGGCGACGACCACCGCGAGGCTGGCCAGCATCCGGGCGGTCCAGCGCGCCACCCACCAGGTGGGGCAGGTGAGCGCGATCGGAAGCACGGGTACAAATTACCGCCGATCCCACCAGGACGCACCGCCGCCGGGCGTGTCGCCGCGCCAGGTGACGGCTCAGTCGGGGCGGCCCCGGCCGGCGTACTCGACCCCGTCGGCGGGCGCGCGGGGGGCGGGCACCCGCGGCGCCGGCCCGGCGGCGGGCGCGTCCGCGCGGGCGCGGCGCGACGGGCCGAGCAGGCGCATCATCGGCAGTTCCACCCAGCGGTGCAGCGCGGCGGCGAGCGCCAGGGTGAGCAGCAGGAAGCCGAGTACCGCGAGCGGACCCCGCCAGCCGGGCAGCCCGGTCCCCCAGTCCCCGGTCAACCGCAGCACGGTCGTCATCACCAGCACGTGCACCAGGTAGAAGGCGAACGACACCTCGCCGAGCCAGATCATCGGACGCGACCGCCAGGGGGTGGACCGGCCGCGCACGTCGGCGTCCGCCGCGGCGGCGATGACCAGCAGGTACGCCACGGCGAGCAGGGCCGCCCAGAGCTCGGCCCGGATCCACAACGCGGCGACGACCCAGGTGCCGACGAAGATCCCGCCGGCCACGGTCAGGTTGGGTCCGCGCCAGCGACCCCGGCGCATCAGCTCGGCGGCGGCCACACCCATCCAGAACTCCAGCGACCGGGTCACCGGGAATATCTGCGTGAACCACCACCGCTGGTCCTCCGCCAGCAACTGCTGCCCCGGCCACAGGGCCAGGATCAGCAGCGGCGCGGCGACCAGCACAGCCCGCAGCACGCCCGTGCGGGCCCGGCGCAGCCACGGCACCACCAGCGGCAGGCACAGGTAGAAGGCCAGTTCGCAGGAGAGCGACCAGCTCACGTTGTTGACGCTGTAGAAGTAGCCGTCGAGCGGGATCCACGCCTGCACCAGGAACAGGTTGCCGATCGCGGCCCAGGGCAGCACCGGGTCGGCGAACCAGGCCGCCACCATCAGCGCCGCCAGGAACGTCACCACGTGGTTGGGGTAGATCTTGGCGAGCCGACGGCGCAGGAACCGGTGGGCCGCCTCACCGTCGCGGTAGGACCAGACCAGCACGAACCCGCTGAGGATGAAGAAGAACTCGACGCCGGACAGGCCGAGGCTGAACCCCTTGTCCATCACTGCCTTCAGGCCCGGCTCGGCCATGATCCCCATGGTCGCGGCGTGGAAGCAGAACACCAGCAGTGCGGCGATCCACCGTAATCCGGTCAACGACGGCAGATGCGGAGCACGGGTGACGGTTGGGGCGCTCGTCATCCCGGGGACCCTACCCGGTGGTAGCGCGCCCTCTGCCGCCGTGGCGTCGTCCGCGGTCGCCCAGCGACGGTGGATAAGATTCCGTTCCGGCACACGCGGGCGGCTGTCCGGCTCCCGCGGGCACGCCGTGCCCTATGGAAGGTGAGCAAGCGGATGCACCAGCGGATCCTGCTCCGCGCCCGCAAGGGCCCGTTCGACGTCCTGACGCCGGAGGAGACGTTCGCCGGCAACTGGATCGGCGACAACAGCGGCAACCTGGTCTTCAGCCACGCCGCGCACAAGCTGCTCGCCACCTCCACCGCCGAGATCACCGCGACCCGCTCCCCCGCCGACCCGCGTCTCGCCGACGAGATCAACGAACGGTACGACGTGTTCGTGGTGCCGCTGGCCAACGCCTTCCGGCGCAGCTTCCTGCACCGCCTCGCCCCGATGACCCGGCTGATCGAGCGGCTGAAGATCCCGGTGGTGGTGCTCGGCGTCGGCGTGCAGACCAACGTCGACGGCGACCGGGAGTACCTGCGCCCGATCGACGAGGCGGTCAGCGCGTTCTGCCGGGCCGTGCTCGACCGTTCGCACAGCATCGGGGTACGCGGCGAGGTGACCGAGAGCTACCTGCGCACCCTCGGCTTCTCGGCGGTGGAACAGATCGGCTGCCCGTCGATGTTCCTGCACGGCGACAACCTCCGGGTGGAGAAGGGCCGCCCGGAACTGACCCCGGACGCCCGGGTGGCGCTGACCATCTCCCCGTACGTCCGCTCGATGGCCTCGGTGGTCCGCCACCACCACGAGCGCTACCCGAACCTGTGCTACGTGCCGCAGGACCTGCGGACCCTCGGCACGCTGCTGTACGGCGACGCGCCCGAGCACCGGGGCCAGCGCAGCGACATTCCGCTGCACGCCTCGCACCCGCTGTTCGTCGAGGACAAGGTGCGGATGTTCGTCGACCCGTGGACCTGGCTGTCGCACCTGTCGGAGTTCGACTTCGCGTTCGGCACCCGCATCCACGGCACCATCACCGCGCTGATGGCCGGCACCCCCGGCTACCTGTTCGCCCACGACTCGCGCACCCTGGAACTGGCCCGCTACTTCGGCATCCCGCACCGGATCATGCGGGACGTGCCGACCGACGTGGACGCCGCCGACCTCTACGCCGAGGCCGACCTCAGCGCGCTCAACGACGGTCACAAGGCCCGCTTCGCGACCATCACCGCGTTCCTGGCCAAGCACGACCTCGGCACGTCCTTCGCCGACGGCGACAGCGCCGCGGCGTTCGACCGTCGGGTCAGCGAGACGGTCTTCCCGCCGGCCGTCCGTCCGGTCGGCGCCGCCCCGCGCGACGAGCTGCTCACCCGCATCGAGCGGCTGCGCGACGAGAACATCGCGCTCACCGAGACGATCGACGGGTTCCAGTCGCAGCGGCTGCGCGAGCGGCTCAAGAAGGCCGTCCCGGGCACGGTCCGCCGGATGCTGCGCCGCTGATCGTCGTACGCCTGTTCGACAGTCGGGTACGATCGGCGACGTGCCCGACGTCGCGTACCAGCCCTCGATGCTCGACCTGGCCGAGCAGGGTCCGACCCTGGGTCCGCTCGCCGGACGGTTGCGCCGGCACGAGCTGAGCCGGGGTGCGTGGGTCGACCACCTGCCCGGCTGGGTGCGGGGCTCCGACGAGGTGCTCGACACGCTGCGCGACGACGTGCCGTGGCGGGCCGAACGCCGCACCATGTACGACACCGAGGTCGACGTGCCCCGGCTGCTCTGCTGGTATGCCGCCGGCCGCCCACTGCCGCACCCGGTGCTCACCGCGGCCCGCGACGCGCTCACCGCGCACTACGCCCCCGAACTGGGCGAACCGTTCGTCACCGCCGGCATGTGCCTCTACCGCGACGGCCGCGACAGCGTCGCCTGGCACGGCGACACCCACGGCCGTTCCGCGCACACCGACACCCTGGTGGCGATCGTGTCCTTCGGCTCACCCCGCGCGCTGCTGCTGCGCCCTCGCGGTGGTGGCGACGGCCTGCGTTTCCCGCTGGGCCACGGCGACCTCGTGGTGATGGGCGGCTCCTGCCAGCGCACCTGGGAGCATGCGGTGCCGAAGACCGCCCGCCCGGTCGGTCCCCGGGTCAGCGTCCAGTTCCGCCCAGCCGGGGTGGCCTGAGGCCGGGCCGGCACCGTGGCCCCGCCCGACGCGTGCTAGAAACAACTCTCAGGGTCGACCACGCCCCCGGTCACGCACGACGCGAAGGGCGACCGATGACCCAGTCCCCCACCACCCGATGGTCCCCGTGGGCTCTGCACGGCGACGGCCGGACCGTACGCCCCGGCGACGTGGTCCAACCCGACGAACGGCTCTCCTGGCCGCGCACGATCGGCATCGGCGTGCAGCACGTGGTCGCCATGTTCGGCGCCACCTTCACCGTCCCGCTGATCACCGGCTTCCCGCCCGCCACCACCCTGTTCTTCTCCGGCCTCGGCACGCTGCTGTTCCTGCTGATCACCGGCAACCGGCTCCCGTCGTACCTGGGGTCGTCGTTCGCGTTCATCGCGCCGGTGCTGGCGTCGAAGACCGACGGCGGCATCGGCGCGGCCCTGGGCGGCATCGTCGTCGCCGGTGTCGCGCTCGCGGTGGTCGGCGTGGTGGTGCAACTGGCCGGCTCCCGCTGGATCGACGCGCTGATGCCGCCGGTGGTGACCGGCGCGATCGTCGCGCTGATCGGGCTCAACCTGGCCCCGGTGGCCTGGGACGGCGGCGGCGCCGGCACCGGCGTCAAGGCGCAGCCGGTGATCGCCGTGGTCACCCTGGCCGCGATCCTGCTCACCACCGTGCTGTTCCGCGGCTTCGTCGCCCGACTGTCCATCCTGGTCGGTGTGGTCGTCGGCTGGGTGCTCGCCGCGCTGACCGGCCAACTCGACCAGCAGGCCGTGACCGGGCTGCGACAGGCGGCCTGGGTGGGGTTGCCCGAGTTCCACACGCCGAGCTTCGACCTGCGCGCCGTCGTGCTGGTCATCCCGGTGATCCTCGTGCTGGTCGCGGAGAACGCCGGGCACGTCAAGGCGGTCGCGGCGATGACCGGCCGGAACCTGGACCGGGACATGGGTCGGGCGCTGTTCGGCGACGGCCTCGCCACCGTGCTCGCCGGGTCCGGGGGCGGCTCCGGCACCACCACGTACGCGGAGAACATCGGCGTGATGGCGGCCACCCGCGTCTATTCCACGGCCGCCTACTGGGTGGCCGGCGGCGCGGCCGTCCTGCTGGGACTCTGCCCGAAGTTCGGCGCGCTGATCCTCACCGTGCCGGCCGGGGTGCTCGGTGGCGCCACCACCGCCCTGTACGGCCTGATCGCCATCCTGGGCGCCCGGATCTGGATCGAGAACCGGGTCGACTTCCACGACCCGATCAACCTGTTCACCGCCGCCGTCGCGGTGATCATCGGCGCGGCCAACTACACGCTCACCGCCGGTGACCTGTCCTTCAACGGCATCGCCCTGGGCACCGCCGCCGCCCTGGTCATCTACCACGGGATGCGCCTGGTCGCCCGCCTGCGCGGCACCACCCCCGAGTCCCGCCAGTCCCCCGAACCCGAAGTCTGACCGAACCACCGCCGCGGTCGATCACGAGGTCAGCCGCGGAAACCGCCCGATCCCCGCTGAGGGCGGGGGCGGCGTCAGCCGCCCCCGCCCGTCGGTCAGTCGCGGTCGACCTGGTGGCCGACGACGGTGGGACCGAGCATCACGGCGAAGCCGGAGCCGTCGCGGCGCGGGTCGGCCGGCGGCAGCTCCACCGGGTCGCCGGTGGCCGTCGCACCCACCGGCCGCGGGCCGATCCACGCCACCGACAGGTCCACCTCACCCTTGAGCAACCGCTGCGCGCGCACGCCGCCGGTCGCCCTCCCCTTCGCCGGGTACGCCTTCAGCGGCGTCACCTTCACCGTGGCGCCGGTCGAGGTGACCACCATCGGCTCCCCGTGCCGTGTGTCGTCGGCGCGCACCGCGCCGAAGAAGACCGCCCGGACCCCGGCGGGCAGGCTGATGCCGGCCATTCCGCCACCCTTGGGCCCCTGCGGCCGCACCACCGACGCGGCGAAACGCAACAACGACGCCTCCGACGAGACGAACGCCAACGTCTCCGCGCCGTCGACCAGCCAGGTCGCGCCGATCACCTCGTCGCCGTCACGCAACGAGATCACCTCGAACTCGTCGGAACGGACCGGCCAGTCCGGCGCGCACACCTTCACCACGCCCTGCCGGGTGCCCAACGCCAGACCGGGCGACCCCTGCGCGGACGGCCCCAGCGGGGCCAACCCGACCACCGTCTCGCCCGGCTCCAGCGGTGCCAGCTCCGCCGCCGACATGCCGCCACGCAGCGACACCGTCCCGGGCTGCTCCGGCAGCACCGGCAGCGGCAGCACATCGACCTTGAACGCCCGGCCGGCGCTGGTGACAAGCAGCACCCGGCCGCGCGCGGTCGAGTGCACGAGCGCGCGTACCGCGTCGTGCTTGACCCGGCCGCTGCGCCGCCGCGCCTCGGCGGCCTCCTCCGACTCCGCCGCGGTACGCGCGACCAACCCGGTGGCGGAGAGGATCACCTGGCACGGGTCGTCGGCGACCTCCAGCGGACCGGCCGGCACCGAGGCGGCCAGCACCTCCTTGAGGTCACCGTCGACGAGCGTGGTGCGCCGGGGCGCGCCGAACTGCTTCACCACGGCGGCCAACTCGTCGGAGACCAGCTTCCGCAGCACCTTCGGGTCGTCCAGGATCGTCGACAGGTCGGCGATCTCGCCGCGCAGCTTCTCCTGCTCGGCCTCCAGCTCCAACCGGTCGTACCTGGTCAGCCGGCGCAGCGGTGTGTCCAGGATGTAGGTCGCCTGGATCTCGGAGAGCCTGAACTTCTGCATCAGGCCGTCCTTGGCGGCCTGGGCGTCCTCGCTGGCCCGGATCAGCTTGACCACCCGGTCGATGTCGAGCAGGGCGATCAGCAGACCGTCGACCAGATGCAGCCGCTCCTCCCGCCTGCGCTTGCGGTATGCGGTGCGCCGGGTCACCACCTCGTAGCGGTGGGACAGGAACACCTCGAGCAGTTGCTTGAGCCCGAGCGTGCGGGGTTGGCCGTCGACGAGCACCAGGTTGTTCACACCGAAGGACTGCTCCAGCGGGGTCAGCCGGTAGAGGTCGGCCAGCAACGCCTGCGGGTTGACGCCGACCTTGCACTCCACCACCAGCCGGGTGCCGTTCTCCCGGTCGGTGAGGTCCTTGACGTCGGCGATGCCGGTGAGCCGCTTGGTCTTGTTGACCTCGTTGGTGATGGCCGCGATGACCTTCTCCGCGCCGATGCCGTAGGGCAGTTCGGTGACCGTGATGGCCTGCCGGCCGCGGCTGCCCTCCAGCGGGCCGATCTCCACCCGCCCCCGCATCCGCACCACACCGCGCCCGGTCTCGTACGCGCGGCGCACCTCGTCCAGGCCGAGCAGCAGCCCGCCGGTGGGCAGGTCGGGGCCGGGCACGAACTCCATGAGCCGGTCCAGCGTGGCATCCGGGTGGTTGATCAGCCAGCGGGCGGCCTGGACCACCTCGCCGAGGTTGTGCGGGATCATGTTGGTCGCCATCCCGACCGCGATCCCGGAGGCGCCGTTGACAAGCAGGTTCGGGAAGGCCGCCGGCAGCACGGTGGGCTGGGTCAGCGAGCCGTCGTAGTTCGGCTCGACGTCGACGGTGTCCTCGCCCAGTTCGCCGACGAGAAGCATCGCCTCCCGGGACATCCGGGCCTCGGTGTAGCGCGCCGCGGCCGGCCCGTCGTCCGGGCTCCCGAAGTTTCCGTGCCCGTCGATGAGTGGGGCGTTGAGTGAGAAGTCCTGGGCCAGCCGCACCATCGCGTCGTAGATCGCGGTGTCGCCGTGCGGGTGGTACTTACCCATCACGTCACCCACGATGCGGGCGCTCTTGACGTGACCCCGGTCCGGGCGGTGGCCCTGCTCGTGCATCGACCAGAGGATGCGCCGGTGCACCGGCTTGAGCCCGTCCCGGGCGTCGGGCAGGGCGCGGGAGTGGATGACCGAGAACGCGTACTCCAGGTAGGAGTCGGAGACCTCGGTGACCAGCGGGTTGTCGAAGACCCGGGCGCCGGCCTGGTCGAAGGCGGCCAGATCCGCCTTGGCGCGGTCGTCCTTGCGGCGTGCCATGGTGCGGTTTCCTTCCGAAACGAACCCGGTGGTCAGGCGTCGATGGCGTCGCGGTCGACGCGGTCGGCGGAGTCGATGAGCCAGTTGCGGCGGGGCTCGACCTTCTCCCCCATCAGCAGTTCGAGGATCCGCTCGGCGGCCTCGACGTCGTCGATGGTGATCCGGCGGACCGCCCGGGTCGCCGGGTTCATGGTGGTGTCCCAGAGCTCGTCGGCGTCCATCTCACCGAGACCCTTGAAGCGCGGGATCGGGGTGACGATCTGCTTGCCGGCCTTCTCCAGCTTGCGGACCGTCGCCTCCATCTCGGCCTGGGTGTAGGTGTAGACGGTCTGCGGGCTGCGGCCCCGGGTGGTGATCTTGTGCAGGGGCGGCACCGCCGCGTAGAGCCGGCCGGCCTCGATCAGCGGTCGCATGTACCGGGCGAACAACGTGATCAGCAGGGTGCGGATGTGCGCGCCGTCGACGTCCGCGTCGGCCATGATGAGCACCCGGCCGTACCGCATCGTCGACAGGTCGAACGTACGCCCGGAGCCGGCACCCAGCACCTGCACGATGGCCGCGCACTCGGCATTGTCCAGCACCTGCTGGAGGCTCGCCTTCTGCACGTTGAGGATCTTGCCGCGGATCGGCAGCAGCGCCTGGTATTCCGACGACCGGGCCATGCGGCTGGTGCCCAGCGCGCTGTCACCCTCCACGATGAACAGCTCGCTGCGCTCCACGCCGGTGGCCCGGCAGTCGACGAGCTTCGCCGGCATGGCCGCGCCCTCCAGCGCGGTCTTGCGCCGGGCGGCGTCCTTCTGCTGCTTCTGGGTGAGTCGCACCCGGGCCGCGTCGACGATCTTCTGGAGCACCGTGCGGGCCTCGGTCCTGGTCCGGCGGTCGTCCAGCCAGCCCTTCAGGTGCGCCTCGACCAGGCCCTGGAGCACCTTGGTGATGCCCGCGGTGGACAGCTCGTCCTTGGTCTGCGAGGTGAACTGCGGCTCCGGGATGCGCACGTGCACCACCGCGGTCATGCCCTCCAGGACGTCGTCCAGGGTGGGCGCGTCCTCCTTGGGCTTGAGCAGGCCGCGGGTGGTGCGGGCGGCCTCGGCGAGGGTGCGGGCCAGGGCCCGCTCGAAGCCCTTGCGGTGGGTGCCGCCGTGGGCGTTGCGGATGGTGTTGGTGAAGCACTCGACGGTGCGCTCGTAGCCGGTGCCCCAGCGGAGCGCGATCTCCACCTCGGCGCGCCGCTGCACGTTCGACTGCATGACGCCGTTGGCGTCGGCGGCGTTCTCCCGGTAGGTGCCCTCGCCGGTGACCAGCAACGTGCCGGAGACCGGCCGGTCGCCGGCCGGGGCGAGGAACTCCACCATGTCGGTGAGGCCGTCGGGGAAGTGGAAGCGTTCCTCGTGCGGTTGCTCGCCGGTCTCGTCGCGCAGCCGGTAGGCGACGCCGGGGACGAGGAACGCGGTGTTGCGCAGCTTGAGCCGGACCGCCTCGGTGTCGAGCGCCGCGCCGGTCTCGAAGTAGCGGGGGTCGTGCCACCAGCGGATCGAGGTGCCGGTGCGCTGGCCGCGCTTCATCGCGCCGACGATCTGCAGGCCGGGGCCCGGGGTGAACGGCGCCTCGGGGCCGGCGCCGTCGAAGACGCCGGGCACGCCGTGCCGGAACGACATCGCGTGCACCTTGCCGCCGCGGCGGACGGTGACGTCGAAGCGGCGGGACAGGGCGTTGACCGCGGAGGCACCGACGCCGTGCAGACCGCCGGAGGTCTTGTAGCCGGAGCCGCCGAACTTGCCGCCGGCGTGCAGGCGGGTCAGCACCAGCTCGACACCGGAGATGCCGGACTTGGCGTGCACGTCGGTGGGGATGCCCCGGCCGTCGTCGTCGACCTGGACCGAGCCGTCGGCGTGCAGGATCACGTCGACCCTGGTCGCGTGACCCGCGACACCCTCGTCGGTGGAGTTGTCGAGGATCTCGTTGACGAGGTGACCCACACCACGGCTGTCGGTCGAGCCGATGTACATGCCGGGGCGTTTGCGGACGGCGTCGAGACCCTCCAGGTGGGTCAGGTCGTCGGCCCCGTAGAGCGTCTCAGGCTGTGCGGTCAACTGGTCGTACTCCCAGGTCTCGGCGGTTTGGTGCCGTTCACCGTGTGGTGCCGTTCACCGTGTGGTGCCGTTCACCGTGTGGTGCCGTTCACCGTGTGGTGCCGTTCACCGTGTGATCCCCCCACGATGATCGCCGGGCGCGGCGCGCCGCAGCGAGCCTAGCCGGGCGCACCGACAGGTCGGCGGCACCGGTGCGGTGCGTTGCCGGATCGGCCCTGCGGGCGGGGTGCGGCCCGGCCGACCGACCGGCGAGGGCGGGGTCCGGACGGCACAACGACCGGGCCGCCGGTTGTCTTCCCCGCTCAGGGGCGTTCCGGACGCACCGGGAGGTCCAGACATTGACGTTCGTCACATGCCCGTGATCTGATCGCCATCTCGACGAATCGATGTCGGAGAGCGGGTGGTCGGCATGTCCGTGTTCCGTCGTAGCGTGCTCGCGGGGGCACTGGCGTTGGCCGCGCTGGCGGTGCCGGCCGCCGCCGCGCCCGCCCGGCCGGCCACCGCGGCGGCACCCACCGCCGCGCTGCCCACCGCCGCGGTGGCGCTCGGTGACAGCTTCATCAGCGGCGAGGGCGCCGGGGCGTACGCGCCGGTGGTCGACGTCAACGGGGTCACCCAGGGCTTCCCCGGCTGGTCGGCGGCGAACGCCAACGCCTACTTCTGCCACCGCTCACCGAACGCCTCGCTGTTCCAGGCCGACCTGCCGGGCATCTCCGCCCGGTTCAACGTGGCCTGCTCGGGCGGGCAGCCGTCCGACATCGCCGCCGCCTCGGCCACCCGGACGAAGGGCCGGCAGGTCGCCGCCCAGCTCGACCAGCTCCGGGCGGTGGCGCGGACCCACGACGTCGACCTGGTGCTCGTCGGCCTCGGCTCGAACAACAGCTCGTTCACCTTCGGCAGCGTGGCGGAGAAGTGCGCCAACCGGTTCATCGCCGACGCCTGGACGGGCTGGTGGGAGTTCTGGGCCTACCTGGGCGGCCCGGTGGAGCAGAAGACGTGCGCGGACGCCGACCTGGGCACCGCCGCGCAGTTCGCCGCCGCCACCGCGGAGACCACCACGGCGCTGCGGCAACTGCTCACCACGCTGGACCAGGTCGACGCGGACGGCCAGCACCGGGTGGTGTTCCAGGACTACACCAACCCGCTGCCGTACGAGCTGGAGCAGGGTTACCGGACCGAGGACGGCCGGGACGACACCCGGGACAAGTTCCGTGCCCTCGGCGCGGAGCGGTACGCGGCCGGCTGCCCGATCCACCGGGCCAGCCTCGCGCCCGGACACCGGTTCTCCCAGGGACTCGGCACGCTCGTCAGCTCGGTGCGCGCCACGCTGGCCGGTGAGTTCCCGCAGGACGACCTGGTCTACCTGAACGTGCAGCGGGCGTTCGACGGCGCCCGGCTGTGCGAGTCGGCGGGCAGCCCGGGCAACGCCCTGGCCACGCCGATCCGGCTGATGGACGGCCCGAGCGGCACCTTCGTCACCAGCCTGTCCGGCTACGACAAGCTCGACATCCAGCGGATCGCCAACGCCTGCGGCACCTACTTCCAGACCTGCCAGGAGTCGTGGCACCCGAACGCCGCCGGCCACCGGGTGCTCGGCCGGTGCCTGGCCGGGGCCGCGGCGACGGGCGCCCGCGCGGTGTCGTGCGTACGCGCGCCGGACGGCACGATCAGCGTGGGCTGACCGGCGCGACCGCGGTGCCGAGCACGTGCGGGGAGGCCGGCGCCGGCACGCCCGTCGACGGGAAGCGGAACCGGTCCAGGTCGGTCACGGTGAAGCCCGCGGCCCGGATCGCCGCGACGGTGTCCCGGCCGGTGTGGCAGCCGGCGGACACCAGCGGCCACAGGGTCGCGTCGACCACGCGCTGGACCCGGCGCAGGCCCGGGGTCTCGGCCACCACGTGTTCGTAGAAGCGCAGCTCGCCGCCGGGCCGGAGCACCCGCCGCGCCTCCCGCAGCGCCACCGCCGGGTCGGACACCGAGCAGAGCACCAGGGACAGCACCACCGCGTCGGCGGCGCCATCGGGAACCGGCAGCGCCTCGGCGAGGCCGGCGGCGACGGTGACCGACACCGGCGCGGTGGGCGCGGCGGCGCGAGCCAGACCGCGCAACAGGGGTTCCGGTTCGACGGCCAGCACCCGGGTGACCGCGGGCGGGTAGTGCGCCAGGTTGCGTCCGTTGCCGGCGCCGACCTCGACCACCCGACCGTGCAGCCCGGCGACGAGGCGACGCCGGTGCGCGGCGACGCCGGCCTGGTCCATGGCGACGCTGGCCCGGGCGAAGAGCCGGGCGAAGACCGGATGGGAGACGGCCATCAGTCCTCGACGGGACGGGTGGTCGCTGTGGCCGGCACGGCCGCGCGCGGCGCTCCGTCGGCCCACCGGTTGATCCGCATGTCTCGACCCTAGTGCCTTGACCACGAAGGTTGGCGGTGTTGGGGTCAGGCTGCGTGGGTGGCGGGTTGGCCCCAGCGTCGATGTC
>NZ_JBNCKZ010000038.1:0-11200 GCF_049841795.1 Micromonospora sp. DT31
ACAAGGCGCCCAACACGACGCATGACCTCTGCAAGATCAGCCGTACTTACCTCTGCACTCCAACGAGTACCCCGACATCTCCAGCCAGACGCCCCTGGCGTCCGCTCCCCTCGACCGAAGGAGCAGGGTGATGACCACCAGCAGTTTCAACCAGGACGAGCTACTGCAACTTCCTGCGATGATCGACCTGGCGACCGCCGCCCGCGCTCTCGGAGTTGGCCGCACAAAGGCTTACGACCTGGCAAAGAGCAACGCCTTCCCCTGCCCGGTACTTCGGATTGGAACCTCGTACCGCGTGCGCACGGCAGATTTGCTCCGGCTCGTCGGCGTCGACCGACAGCCCACGACTGTCCGTGATGATCGTCCGGAACAGACAGAGCGGCGCTACGCCGATCGCTGAGGTCCAGCGTCTGGCGCAGTGGCAGCCCATGCCGGCCGGTACCGACCGGTGAGCACATCGTCAACGAGCAAGGCGACGATCCCGGGCGGCGTCAGGTCGGGCCGCAGCACACCCAACTTCTCCATTTCCGACGGCGTCAGCCTGATCTTTACCTGCTGATCCCGCTTCTCCCGCGCCGGCAACGGCGGCAGGTTGTCAGCGACAGGGCGCTGTCGCGGCATACCTCAACTCCTTGGCAAGCAGATCGAACGGCCGCATGACGAGTCGAGGGTCCCACATCTCACATCGCCTATCGCCATCCGCCATGAGTCGGACGCCGGGGCCGGAATCTGGTACCACTTTTCGGTACCATTTGAAGACGCATCCTCCCCGTCGCAGGCCCCGACGAAAACCCCTCCACGAAAGGCGCAGAAGCAGAATGAGCACCTCGGACCCGATCAAGAAGATCACGCTTCGAAGCGGCAAGACCCGTTATCGGTTCGTCCTCGACGTCGGACGCAAGCCGGACGGGCGTCGGGACCAACGGACCTACACCTTCGACACCAGGAAGGAAGCGAAGGCGGAGTACGCCCGGATCAAGCACGAGACCGACCGCGGCACATACGTCAAACCCGGCAAGATCACCGTCAACGACTTCCTCGACGAGTGGCTGACGTCCGCCACCCGTGATGTCGAGAAGGCCACCGCCGCCAACTACCGCGATGCGCTGCTACCGGTCCGCGCCCGCATTGGCAGCAAGCCACTCCAGGACGTCACCGAGGCCGACATCGAGGCTCTGATCGACTGGATGCTGACGGAGGGCCGGAAACGTGGTGGCAAGCCGGGATCAGGGCTCGGCGTTCGGTCAGTGCGCCTGACGCTCGGCCGCCTTCGAACCGCGCTGAACGTGGCGGTTCGGCGTCAGCTCGTGGTCCGCAACGTCGCCGCGTTCGTCACCATCCCCAGAGCGGCCGCGAAGGCCGCAGCCGAGGCACAGGCTGAGCGCAAGCCCTGGACCCAGGAGGAGGTGAAGGCGTTCCTGACCGGCATCACGGGCGAACGTCTGTACGCCGTCTGCCTACTGTCGCTGATGGGCCTCCGGCCGGCCGAGGTCTGCGGGCTGCGGTGGTCCGATGTCGACTTTGAGGCCGGCACGATCGCGGCCGGGGACAACACCCGGACCCTCGTCGACGGTGAGATCGAAGAGAAGGAGGCCAAGTCCGCAGCTGGCAAACGCGGCCTGCCGATGCCCGCGACGGTGACGAAGGCGCTCAAAGCCTTCCACACACTGCAGAAGAAGGAACGCCTGAAGGCCGGTAACGCCTACAACGACAGCGGCTACGTCCTGGTCAACGAACTCGGCCAACCGCAGCGCACCGACTGGCTCCGCCGCCGGGTCTACGAACTGATGACCAAGGTCGGAGTCCGCAAGGTCCGGCCGTACGACGCGCGGCACGCCTGCCTGACCTACCTCGCCGGCGCCGGAGTGCCCGACGTCGTCCTCGCTGCCTGGGCCGGCCACGCCGACGGCGGCACGCTCGCCAAACGGGTCTACGTCCACCCCGACAGCAGCCACCTCAAGGTGGCCGCCGAGCACCTCGAATCAGGCCTGTTCGGGTGACTCGATCGCCCGAAATTCAGCAGTACGCGCGTACGTGAGAAATTGTGAGACGAAACGGCAAAAGGCCCCGACTCACCGAAGTGAATCAAGGCCTCTGACCTGCCGAAACTCTGTCGGGACGGCCGGATTCGAACCGACGACCCCTTGACCCCCAGTCAAGTGCGCTACCAAGCTGCGCCACGTCCCGATGCCCCGCACGGTCTCCCCCGCGGCAGCCGGTACAGCTTAGCGCAGGATCTTCGCAACGCACGCACAGGCCCCTCCGGTGCCGCCCGCCACTCCCCCTAGAGCGTCCTAGGAGGGTGGCGGACGGAGCGCGGTGGGGTTAGCCGTGCGCTTTGCCTCGGCCGCCGGGGCCGAGCTTCTTGCGCGGGCGTACCGAGATGTCGATCGGGCTGCCCTCGAAGCCGAACTCCTCGCGGAGCTTGCGTTCCACGAACCGCTGGTAGCCGGGGTCGATCGGGCCGGTGGTGAACAACACGAACCGTGGTGGCGCCACCCCCGCCTGGGTGGCGAACAGGATGCGCGGCGCGCGCCCACCGCGTACCGGGTGGGGGGTGGCCTGCACCAGCGCGGTGAGCCACTGGTTGAGCTGGGCGGTGGGGATGCGCGTCTCCCAGCTCGCCAGGGCCTTGCGCAGCGCGGGGGCGAGCTTGTCCACGGCCCGGCCGGTCTTCGCCGACAGGTTCAACCGGATCGCCCAGGGGAGGCGCAGCAGCTCCCGGTCGATCTCCTTGTCGAGGTAGTAGCGGCGGTCACCGTCGACCAGGTCCCACTTGTTGAACGCGATGACCAGGGCCCGGCCGGACTCCACCACCATGGTGAGGATCCGCTGGTCCTGCTCGCTGATCACCTCGCTGGAGTCGAGCAGCACCACGGCGACCTCGGCCGCCTCGATCGCCGCGGCGGTGCGCAGGCTGGCGTAGTACTCGGTGCCGCTGGCCCTGCCGACCCGCTTGCGCAGCCCGGCGGTGTCGACGAGTTGCCAGGTCTCGCCGCCGATCTCGACCAGGCTGTCCACCGGGTCGACGGTGGTGCCGGCCACCGCGTCGACCACCGCCCGGTCCTCGCCGGAGAAGCGGTTGAGCAGGCTGGACTTGCCGACGTTGGGGCGCCCGACCAGGGCCACCCGGCGCGGGCCGCGCGGCCGGTCCTCCACGATCTTCGGCGCTTCGGGCAGGGCGTCCATGATGGCGTCGAGCAGGTCGCCGGCGCCACGGCCGTGCAGCGCCGAGATCGGGAACGGCTCACCGAGGCCGAGCGACCACAGCGATGTGGCCTCCATCTCGATGGTGCTGTTGTCGGCCTTGTTCGCGATCAGGATCACCGGCTTGGCGCTGCGGCGCAGCATCTTCACCGCGGCCTCGTCCACGTCGGTGGAACCGACCATGGCGTCGACCACGAACAGCACCACGTCGGCGGTGGCCACCGCCGTCTCGGCCTGGGCGGCGATGGCCGCGGCCCGGTCCTTGGCGTCGGGTTCCCAACCGCCGGTGTCCACCACGGTGAACGTCCGGCCGTTCCACTGCGCGTCGTAGGGCACCCGGTCGCGGGTCACCCCGGGTACGTCCTCCACGACCGCCTGCCGGCGGCCGATGAGGCGGTTGACGAGCGTGGACTTGCCCACGTTGGGGCGGCCGACCACGGCCACCACCGGCTGCGGGCCGGTCGGCTCACCGGCGTCGACCGCCGGCTCGCGGAGCTCCACCCAGCCACCGAAATCGTCGTCGCTCATGCCGAGCCGCCCTTCCTGTGCGCCTGCGGCGCCTGCGTGAACCCGCTCATGCCACACCCCGCTCGGTGAGCAGCTGCCGAAGTCGGTCGACGACCTCGTCGATGCCCAGCTCGGTGGTGTCCAGTTCCACCGCGTCGGGAGCCTGCTGCAGGGGGTTGACCGCGCGGGTCGAGTCGAGCCGGTCCCGGCGGGCCAGGTCGGCGGCGGTCGCCGTCACGTCGGCGGCGTCCTCCGCGCTGCGCCGCCGGGCACGTGCCGCCGCGGAGGCGGTCAGGAAGACCTTCAGGTCGGCGTCGGGGGCCACCACGGAGCCGATGTCACGGCCCTCCACCACGATCCGGCCCGCGTCGGCGATCACCCGCCGCTGGCGGGCCACCAGCAGCTCGCGTACGGCGGCGACGGCGGACACCGCGGACACCGCGGCGGTCACCCCGGCACCGCGGATGTCGGTGGACACGTCGGTGCCGTCGACGGTCACCGCGTACCCCTGGGGGTCGGTGCCGATGCGCAGCTCGGCCTCGCCGGCGACCTTGGCCACCGACTCGGTGTCGCTGAGTTCCACGCCCGAGCGCAGGACCGCCCAGGTCAGCGCCCGGTACATGGCGCCGGTGTCGAGGTAGCGGGCGCCCAGGCTCACCGCCAGCCGCCGCGACACGGTGGACTTGCCCGAACCGGACGGCCCGTCCACCGCGACCACGCAACGCCCGGCCGGTACGTTTTCCTCCACCGTTGTCCTCCTCAGCCCGTGCCTCGCGGGTCGCCCGGTGTGTCCGGCGACCGTTGAGCGGATTGTTCTGTCGTCAATTCTGCCCGCGCCGCGCGGGCGTCCCGTCGGGCGGCGCTCGCCGGCCCGCGGACCGCGTCGAAGCCTACCGGCAGCGGTACCCCGATCGGCGGGTCAGTCACCAACCGCCTTGAACAGGGCGGCGACCTCCGCGTTGGTCAGCCGCCGCAGCCGCCCGGTGCGCAGGTCGCCAAGCTTGATCGGACCGATCGAGGTACGGATCAGACGGGACACGGGGTGGCCCACCTCGGCCATCAGGCGCCGGACGATGTGATTGCGCCCCTCGTGCAGGGTCAGCTCCACCTGGGCGGTTTTGCCCAGCGTGTCGACCACCTTGAACCCGTCGACCTTCACCGGCCCGTCCTCCAGCTCGACGCCGGCGGTCAGCCGCCTGCCCAGGCTGCGCGGGATCGGCCCGGCCACCTCGGCGAGGTAGGTCTTGAGTACCTCGTACGACGGGTGCATGAGCTTGTGGGCGAGAGTGCCGTCGTTGGTGAGCAGAAGCAGGCCCTCGCTGTCGGCGTCCAGTCGCCCGACGTGGTAGACCCGCTGTTCCAGCCGCGCGCCGATGAAGTCGGCGAGTTCGGTGCGGCCCTTCTCGTCAGCCATGGTGGTGACCACCCCGCGTGGCTTGTTCATCGCCACGTAGACCAGGCGGACGTCTGCCTGGAGCCGCTCCCCGTCGACGACGATCACGTCGCGGGTCGGGTCCGCCTTGTCGCCGAGTTGCGCCACCCGGCCGTTCACGGTGACCCGGCGCCGGAAGATCAGGTCTTCACAGGCGCGCCGGGAACCCACCCCCGCGGCGGCGAGCACCTTCTGGAGGCGCTCGGCGCCCTCGTACACGGGGGCGTCGGGCTTCGGGGCACGGTCATCGCGTCGCATCGGCAAACTCTTCCACGTCGTCAGGCAGGAACGGGGCCAGGGGCGGCAGGTCGTCCACCGAGTTCAGCCCCAGCTTCTCCAGGAACATGGTGGTGGTCCGGTAGAGGAACGCACCGCTGTCCGCCTCGGTGCCGCACTCCTCGACCAGGCCGCGACCCACCAGGGTACGGAGCACCCCGTCGCAGTTGACACCCCGGATGGCCGAGATGCGGGAACGGGTCACCGGCTGCCGGTAGGCGACCACGGCCAGGGTCTCCAGCGCCGCCTGGGTGAGTCGCACGGACTGCCCGTCCAGTACGAACCGCTCGACGTAGGTGGCGTATTCCGGCCGGGTGTACAGCCGCCAGCCGCCGGCGGCGCGGCGCAGGTCGAACCCGTGCCCGGCGGCGGTGTAGCCGGCGGCGATCTCGTCGAGCATCGCGCCGACCCGCCGCGGCTCCTGCTCCAGCACCTCCGCCAGGGTCAGTTCGCTGACCGGCTGGTCCACGACGAGCAGGATCGCCTCCAGGGCGCCGCGCAGGTCCGCGTCGTCGAGCACCGGCGCGGGCACCGGTTCCGGCGCGCTGCGTCGGCGTCCCCGCTTCGGGGGTACGCCGTCAGCAGCCGCTCCCCCGCTCGCCTGCTGCGACTCGTCCCGCGCGGGCGTGCTGACGTCCCGCCCCGCGTCGTCGGTCGGCGGCTGCGCCTGTTCGGCGGCCGGGCGGGAGTCGTCCAGGGCGGGCTTGGGCGGGGCGGGGCGCTCCCACGGGGGTACCCACGCGGCGGCCTGGTCGGCCAGGGAGTCGCGGCGTTCCTCGTCGCTCATCCGTTCACTCCTGCGTCGGTGCGGGTTCGTCCGCCGTGTCGGTGGGCACGGCGGCGTCGGATGCGGCAGCCGCGCCCGGGGCGGCATCGCCGGCCTCGGCGACGTCGGTCGGCGCGGCGGGGGCGGCATCAGCGGGTTCCGGGGTGCCGGCGTACTCGTCGACGGTCAGCTCGGCGTCGCCGTCGGCCGGGCCGGTCCAGCGGACCGTCAGCTCCTCCAACGCCTGCTCCTGCACGAACGCGACAAGCCCCTGCCGGTACAGTTCCAGCAGCGCCAGGAAGCGGGCCACCACCTCAAGGGTCATCTCGCAGTCCGCGCAGAGCAGCGAGAACGTGGCGATCCCGCTCCGGCGCAGCCGGTCGGCGATGATGCCGGCGTGCTCCCGCACGCTGACCCGCACCATGTGCACGTGGGCGATGGACACCTCGGGCACCGGCTTCGGGCTCATCGCCTTCACCGCCAGGTTGCGCAGCCGCTCCGGGCCGAAGCCGAGCACCAGGTCGGGCAGCGCCTCGGCGTACCGGGGTTCCAGGGTGACCGCCCGCGGATACCGGCGGCCGCCGACCGCCTCCAGTTCGGCGATGTGCGCGGCGGCCTCCTTGTACGCCTTGTACTGCAACAGCCGGGCGAACAGCAGGTCCCGCGCCTCCAGCAGCGCCAGGTCCTCCTCGTCCTCCACGTCGGCCGAGGGCAGCAGCCGGGCCGCCTTCAGATCCAGCAGAGTGGCGGCTACCAGCAGGAACTCACTTGTCTCGTCGAGGTCCCACTTGTCGCCCATGGCCCGCAGGTACGCGATGAACTCGTCGGTCACCTTGTGCAGCGCGACCTCGGTGACGTCCAGCTTGTGCTTGCTGATCAGCTGGAGCAGCAGGTCGAACGGGCCGGTGAAGTTGTCCAGCCGGACCGTGAAGCCGCTGGTCTGCTCGGCGGTCGCCGGATCGGTTGGCACCACGCCGTCGACCTCGGCGGCCGGCCCGGCGGCCCCGGCGGGGTCGCCGACGCCGTGCGGCGGGTCGAGCGGCGGTGCGGTCACCGGGAAACCGTAGACGACGCGGCGGGCAGCCGGCGGGCGACCTACCGGTCCGTCTCGGCGGCGATGACCTCCCGCGCGAGCTGCCGATAGTTGCGCGCGCCGGAGGAGGCCGGGTCCATGGTGGTGATCGGTGCGCCCGCCACCGTGGACTCGGGGAACTTGACCGTCTTGGTGATGACCGTCTGGTAGACCTTGTCGCCGAACGCCTCGACCACGCGCTGCAGCACCTGCCGGCAGTGGGTGGTGCGGCTGTCGTACATGGTGGCGAGGATGCCTTCGAGTTCGAGGTCGAAGTTGAGTCGCTCGCGCACCTTGTCGATGGTGTCCAGCAGCAGCGCGACACCACGCAGGCTGAAGAACTCGCACTCCAGCGGGATCAGCACGCCGTGCGCGACGGTCAGCGCGTTGATCGCCAGCAGACCCAGCGAGGGCTGGCAGTCGATCAGGATGAAGTCGTATTCCTTGCGGATGGTGCGCAGCACCCGCGCCAGGGCCATCTCCCGGGCGACCTCGTTGACCAGCTGGATCTCGGCGGCCGAGAGGTCGATGTTGGCCGGCAGCAGGTGCAACCCGGCCACGTCGGTCTTGATCAGGACGTCCTCGGCGGTGACGTCGTCCTGCATGAGCAGGTTGTAGACCGACAGGTCGAGGTTGTGCGGGTTGACGCCCAGGCCGACGGAGAGTGCGCCCTGCGGGTCGAAGTCGACGAGCAGCACCTTGCGGCCGTACTCGGCGAGGGCGGCGCCCAGGTTGATGGTGGTCGTGGTCTTGCCGACGCCACCCTTCTGGTTGGCCATCGCGATGATCCGCGCGGGGCCGTGCCGATCCGTCGGCATGGGTTCGGGGATAGGCCTGCGCATGGTGTACGCGGCCGGGTCGGCGGGGCCCAGGTCGGCGCCGAGCGTCGCCTGCTGCTCACGGAGCTCCGACGTCCAGGTCTCGGCACGGTCACCGTTTCCTGCCATGTCCTCGTTGCCCCCTCCCGACGACCACCCGGCGTCGGAGCCGTCCGACGTCCCTCGCGGCGCCGCTGCGCACCCCCGGTCCGTCGCACCTGGAGGCCCGCGCCGATGCCGACTGTACGCCACCGGCCAGCAGCGCGTTCGGTACCGGGTCGGCGTGTCGGCCGTCGGCCGGGAAGCCTCCCGCCGCCACCGCGGGCTCGCGAACCCGGCTCACCCGTGGGCGCGGGGGTGGGCGGTCGCGTACACCTCGCGCAGCCGTTCCACCGTGACCAACGTGTAGACCTGGGTGGTCGTCACCGATGCGTGGCCGAGCAGCTCCTGCACCACGCGCACGTCCGCGCCGCCGTCGAGCAGGTGCGTGGCGTACGAGTGACGCAACGTGTGCGGGGACACCGCGTCGGGGCCGTCGACGGGCAGCCCGGCCCGGCCGGCGGCGGTGCGCAGCACGGCCCACGCGCCCTGCCGGGTCAGCGGGCCGCCGCGGGCGTTGACGAAGATCACCGGGGTGCCGCGGCCGGCGGCGAGCAGCGCCGGGCGGCCCCGGACCAGCCAGGCGCGCAGCGCGTCGGCGGCGTACCCGCCGACCGGGACCAGGCGGGTCCGGCCGCCCTTGCCGCGCAGCAGCACGGCCCCGGCGTCCAGGTCGAGGTCGTCGACCGCCGCGCCGACCGCCTCGGAGATGCGCGCGCCGGTGCCGTACAGGAACTCCAGCAACGCCCGGTCGCGCAGCGTGCGGGGTGCGGCGTCGTGGGTGGCGCCGGCGGCCTCCAGCAGCCGCAGGACCGCCTCGACGGGCAGCGCCCGTGGCAGCCGGCGGGGTGGGGCGGGTGGGCGCACGTCGCGGCTGGGGTCGGCGCCGGCCAGCCCTTCGCGCAGAGCGAAGCGGTGCAGACCGCGTACCGCGCTGGCCGCGCGGGCGGCCGAGGAGACCGCGAGCGGCGGGTGCTCGTCGTCGCCCGCGCGCAGCCGGGCCAGGTGCGCCTCGACCTGGGCCGGCCCGGCGGCGGCCAGGTCGGTGACCCCGGCCGCGGCCAGCGTGGCCAGGTAGCGGTCCAGGTCCCGACGGTACGAGGCGAGCGTGTTCGGGGACAGCCCACGCTCGACGGTGAGGTGGTCCAGGTAGGTGCGGACGGCGCGGCGCAGGGCCGGCGCGGGTTGCGCGCCGGCCCCGAGCGTGGCGGTGTCGGTCAGTTCAGCACCTCGGCCAGCGGGAGCACGTCCATGCCGTGCGCCTCGGCGACCGGCCCGTAGACCACCCGGCCATCGTGGGTGTTCAGGCCCAGGGCCAGCGCCGGGTCGTTGCGCAGCGCCTGCTGCCAACCCTGGTCGGCCAACTCCAGGGCGTACGGCAGGGTGACGTTGGTCAGCGCGTAGGTGCTGGTATTCGGCACCGCGCCGGGCATGTTCGCCACGCAGTAGAAGATCGACTCGTGCACCTTGTAGACCGGGTCGGCGTGCGTGGTCGGGCGCGAGTCCTCGAAGCAGCCGCCCTGGTCGATGGCGATGTCGACGAGCACACTGCCCGGCTTCATCCGGGACACCAGCTCGTTGGAGATCAGCTTCGGGGCCTTCGCGCCGGGCACCAGTACCGCCCCGATGACCAGGTCCGCGTCGAGCACGGCCCGCTCGATCTCGTACGCGTTGGACGCCACCGTCTGCAGGTGGCCGCGGTAGATGGCGTCGGCGGAACGCAGGCGGGCCACGTTCTTGTCCAGCAGCAGCACCTCCGACTGCAGGCCCAGCGCGATGGCGGCGGCGTTCAGGCCGGACACGCCGGCGCCGATGACCACGGTCTTGGCCGCGTACACGCCGGAGACGCCGCCGGGCAGCACGCCCCGCCCGCCGCCGGTGCGCATCATGTAGAAGGCGCCGACCTGGGGGGCGAGCCGGCCGGCCACCTCGGACATGGGGGCGAGCAGCGGCAGCGACCGGTCGGGCAGCTCCACCGTCTCGTAGGCGATGCCGGTGACCTTCCGGTCGACGAGCGCGTCGGTGCACTCGCGGGACGCGGCCAGGTGCAGGTAGGTGAACAGCACCTGCCCGGCGTGCATCCGGTGGTACTCCTCGGTGATCGGCTCCTTCACCTTGAGCACCAGTTCGGCGGTGTCCCAGACCTCGTCGGCGGTGGCCAGGATCTTCGCGCCGGCGGCGGCGAACTCGTCGTCGGTGATGCTGGAACCGACTCCGGCGCCGGCCTCGACGAAGACCTCGTGGCCGTGGCGGGTGAACTCGTTGACGCCCGCGGGTGTGATCGCCACCCGGTACTCGTGGTTCTTGACCTCGCGGGGGATTCCGACCTTCACGATGCAGACACCTTCCTCCGGGGCGGCTCACCCCCGGACTGCGCGGCGCCGCGCGGCTCCGTTGCCGACGCGGTCGACCGGTCCCGCCGGCGGCAGTCTAGGCGCGTGGAAAGCCCACGGACCGCGACACTGTGACAACCGGTGCCCACCGGCGCTGACGGTGTGTCAGGTGTGCCACGGGCTGGCCGGTGGAGAAGCCATCAGCCGACAGGTCAGAGTTCGGTAAATATCTTCCCACCACCGGCCGAATGGTGCCGACAAGAAGCCGGACGATCACTATCCTGTCCGCTCATGACCACTCCTTACCAGCAGTACCCGCAGGGCGTCTCCGACAAGAGCAAGGTTGTCGCGGGCGTGCTCGGCATCGTGCTCGGCTTCTTCGGCGCCGGGCGGTTCTACATGGGCGACACCAAGACCGGTGTCCTCCAGCTCGTGGTGAGCATCGTGACCTGCGGCGCCGGCGCCCTCTGGGGCACCATCGACGGCATCCTCATCCTCGTCAACGGCGGGGTCGACGGGCAGGGCCGCCCGCTGCGCGACTGACCACCGGAATCGACGAGGGGCCGCCCGGCGCGTTGCGCCGGCGGCGCCGGGCGGTGGGCGGGCGGGCCGCCGCGGCGGTGGTGGCCCGGGTCGGCGACAGTCGCCTGTACCACCCCGACCGTGCCGTACGGCCGTGGCGCTGAACCC
>NZ_JBNCKZ010000039.1:0-11080 GCF_049841795.1 Micromonospora sp. DT31
GCCAACGACGCTGGGGCCAACCCGCCGCCCTCGCAGCCTGACCCCAACACCGCGAACCTTCGTGGTCAAGGCACTAGAAGTGATCGCAGTACGGAGAGCGACGACGGCTCCTCAGAGTGGTTGGGGCCGTAGCGCAGTACGCGTCCGGCGTCGTACGCCTCGACCTGACGAACGGGCCAGCCGTCATCGCCCACTTCGAAGTACCAGACCGAGTGGCCCCAGCCAGCGAACTCCCCGCATCGGTTCTCCGCCCAACGACGGCGGTAGAAGCGATTCGGCATGGCGGAAAGAGTGCTCGCGGCACGGCCGCTTCTGCCGCCTTCCGTGCTGCAGAGCGTTCCGGCTTTATCGGGACTGGGTTTGCTTTTCGGCCTGTTCGAGCCATCCTCGGCACCAGCGCGTGAAGCCTGTCGGGCTCCCGTCGGGCTCGTGCAGAGGCAGGAATCCGCCGTCGCTGGCGGTGTCGTCGCCCCACATCTGACCGCGAGCTGGTCCGCTGATGACGAGGGCTTCGCGGTAGGCGCAGCCGAGGTGACAGAGGTAGAGCAGCCCGATGGAGTGTTCGGGCGAGAAGACGACAGCTTCGTGCTGCTGCCAGTAAGCGTCTTCAGCCTCGTTGAACTTGTCTTCGGAGTCGAAGTCCGCCTTGCCAGGGGGATCGGGCAGGTCGTCTGCGGGGTTGAATGCATCGGTGTGCGGGAACGGCCGGCTCAACGTCTTCAGGTCGGTGAGTTCGGCACCGTCGCCTTCCCAACGCCAGCGGTCGTCTACCCGTTGAACGGGAAAGAGGCCGTACGCCGGGCCTGCGCCCCCGCGACTGACCTGTAGGAGGAAGGAACGGTACTCGGCGGGTAGCTCGACATCTAACTGTGATTCCAGCTCGGCCAGCTCATCCGTGGTCAGAGGAGGCTCGCGCCGCCACTGATGGCCGTTGGCTCCGAAGACCATGCCGGCAAACGGGTGCGTCGACAGTCTGGCCAGGCGATCGGGCACATCCGACCAATCCGAGGGGATCACGGCGACACCCTAGATGTTGTGCTGCGGGCGCGCGGCCATGCCGCTGAGCGTCGGTGGTCAGCCGGCGAGGTCAGTCACGTCGTCGGCGACGGCCTGCTCGCTGCTGTGTGTCTCCTCGGCTCGCCCGATCGGGCCGCGGAACTGCGCGGCAGGGGAACCGGCTGATCTCCGCCAGTGATTCCGCAGTGGGGAGCGCCGAACACGCGAGTGAAAGCAGTGTTGCTACGACGCCCTCCGACGGTGTCGCGACCACTTTATGACGCGGATCACTCACCTCGCTGTGCTGAGCCCCTCGCGGGTGGGGGCGTGCTGCCTCGCAAGTAGTCAGATACCCACCCTGAGGCCCTCGAGGGTCGCCCGGGCGGGCACACACGTACTCCCCTGAACGAACAGCCTCGCCGACAGCAGAGGCGGCCGAGAGAGCCTGGTCCACAGCGGATTCGAGGGGTTCGTCGGAGGCCCCGACCGTGGCTACGCTGGCCCGCGTGCCAACTCTGATATCGCCCACCAGCAGGCTGTATGCCGCCTTCCAGGACTGCCGCGACGACTGGGGACCCGGTCTGCACGAGGACGGCTTCGGCCTCGGCCCCGAAGACGACCTGGACTCGCCCGACGGTTTCGCCGACTGGGTGCGGCGACGTGTCCGGCTCGACCACGGGGCCGGGGCGCCATGCCCCGACGAGCGGCACGCCTCCTGCCGGTGGATCGTCGAGGAGGGGCAGGTGCTCGGGGGGATCGCGATGCGGCACTGGCAGGACGATGACCTGGGCCAGATCGGCTACGGCGTACGTCCCTCCGCCCGCCGGCGCGGCCTGGCGAGCTGGGCCCTGGGCGAGATGCTCCGTGAGGCCCGCACCGTGCTGGGTCTGCACCGGGTGCTCATCCCCTGCCTGGAGGACAACCTCGCCTCGGCGCGCACCATCGAAAGCCAGGGCGGCGTGTTCCAGGGAATCCTCGACACCGGGCACGTCCGGGTCCGCCGCTACTGGATCACGCTCAGCCGCTGACCTGCCCACCGGCGCCGGACATCAAGGAGAGCGCCCTTGTACGCGGAGCGAAAGAGCGACCGGCGGAAGGGGCCGATTCGGACAGGGAAACCGTCCGGGACCGCTGACAGGGACGGATGAGCCCCGCCCAGATCGAACGCACTGATCTGCCGCTTAGCGCATGGCCCGGCGATCGGGTAGAAGATCGCCGCCGCTTCGAGTTGGAGGGCGGCGACCGCAGGCGGGAAGATCAGTGGCTGTGGGTGGCCTGATGGAGGTGTCGAGTCCGATCGACGTGCCGCGGCTCCGGGCCGAGCTCGACACGGCCACGAGGGTGCAGTTCCAGGCGCCGCTCTCCGATGCGGACTACCGCACGCTCGCCGCGATCCTGGCGGAGCATCCGTCCGTCACCCTGCGCGCGTATGGCTTTGATACCGAGTTGTCCACGCTGCGGTTCCTGCGCTGGTTCCCGCACCTTCGCCGCCTCAGCGTGGCCGACCTGTTCCACCTGACCGACCTGACCCCACTGCACCAGCTGGACGCCGACGTCGAGTTCCTCGACCTCGGCGAGACCCGCAAGCCCCTCGACCTCACCCCGGCCACCGCGTTCCGGAACCTGCGCGAACTCAGGATCGCAACACATCACCGCGGCCTCGCGGACCTACTCCACACCAACCCCAACCTGCAGGGCCTCGCCCTTTGGAGAATCCCGGTCGACCAAATCCTCCCGATCGTCACACTGCCGCACCTGCAGTCGCTGTCACTCACCCTCGGCTCCCTGACCGACGCCGAATGGCTCACCCAGATCCCGACCCTGAGCTACCTCGCGGTCCGCAACGTCCGCCGACTCACCAACCTCGAACCGGTGACGCGCCTACCCGCGCTGCAATGGCTGATCCTGAACGCCCTGACCATCGACCAGCTTCCCGACTTCAGTCCCAGCACCGCGCTGCTCCGCGTCGACCTCGACGGCATGCGGCGCCTACGCCAGCCCAACGCCCTTCACGGGCTCGCCGCCGCACCCCGACTCCAGGACCTCTGGGTCACCCAGTCGTCGCTACCGGCCGAGGCGTTCATCCCATTTGCCAGCCATCCCACCCTGACCCATGTTGGCGTCGGCCTCGGAAGCGAACGCCGCAACCGAGCGGCCGAACACCTGCTCGGGCGGACACCACCACCACGCGACGACGACTACTTCGCCGCGACCCACAATCTCCTGTACATCCTGTAAGCCCACGCGGACGACGACAGCCGCGACCGCCGCCAATCGTTCAACAGCCCCTTGGTGGCGCTCACCGTCGAATCGGCCGCGGCCACAGCCACCTACGTCTCGGCGACGCGGGCGCCGCTCCGCATCTAGGATCGACGTACTCTCATAGCCGCGAGCCGAGTGGAGCAAGTCGGTAGTGGGCGACTTACGGCGGCTCGATCTCGATGGTGGCCATTCCGGTCGTCCCCGTGCGGACTTGCGCCACCACTTGGCCGACCGGGTCAATGACGCAGGTTGGGCCCAGCCCAATCCGGGACTCGTCACGTTCGCCGGTGACGTCGGCGGAGATCAGCCACATGCCCGTCTCCTGGACCCGCCGCGCGCGGATCTCGTTGTGTCGGGCCTGCCACCAGAATGCCTTCTCGCGGCGCATCATGTTCTGCGCCGGCACCAGCAACACCTGCGCCCCACCCACAGCCACCGCGGCCGCTGCTTGCGGGAACTGCGTGTCGTAGCAGATGTTGATGCCGAACCGCATACCGTCATGGGTGAACACCGGGTAGGAGTCCCCGGCCGTGAACACCGACTCTCCGCCGGTCAGGAAGGTCTTGCGATACCCACCTACCACTCGACCGGCCGTGACGACCAGCGCCGTGTTGTAGTACCGGCCCCGCCACCGCTCGATCATCCCGAGCACGAGCATCTGCCGGATGCCGGCCAGCCGTGCCAACACCGCAGCGAACGCACGTCGAATGCGTGGCGGTGCACATGCTCGCCCGTGACCAGATAGCCCTGCAGGAAGCACTCTGGGAACAGCAGCAGGTCAACACCCGCCGCGTCAGCCCGGTCCGCGAAGTCCTGGATGACCGTCACCGCCGCGTCCACGTCACCAAGGATCTCTAACGTCTGGCAGGCACCGATCCGCACCGAGTCAACGTACCCGTGAGCGGCGAGAGCTGGGTGCGCAGCAGATCAGAAAATGGCCGGCCTGGCCCGAAGATCCGGTGCGCGGATCTGCCGCCGAGCGGGCCTGGGCTGGCCGGTGTCACTTACCATCCGTAGCGGTTCCGCCAGCGGAACGGCCTGCCTGCCGAGGTCGAGGGCTCCAAGTTTCAAGACCCTTCCAAGGGTCCGAAGGCGTAAGGTCGCTGCCGTGGATCAGTGGCTTTCGGTGCTCGACGACCTTCTCGTGAGGCAGTTGCCGGCCGACGCTGACGTGCATCACGTCGATCTGCGGGTGAGCGAGGACTTCTGGGACTGCCAGACTCGCGATGAGATCTACGAACCTCGTTGCGCCGAGTTCGAGGCGGACCGTGATCGCTTTGCGCAGGCCATCACCATCCGGTATGGGTCGCCGCAGCCGAAAGATCTCATGCCGTACGTCTCTGGCAATCCGCCGCATGACGAGCCAGGCAGCTTGCTCTTCGACTACTTGGCCGGCTGGTTCTGCGAGGTCGACGTCTGGCAGGTTGGCGACCGCGGCATCATCGTCGAGGTCGGCCAGTATGACAAAGAGCTACCGCTACAGCTCATGCTCGTCGTAGGCGATATTGGGGACGGTCGGACAACCGTGCTGTAGCAGCATCCGAATCTGCCGCAAGGCGGTCGTCGCTGAAGGTATCCGTATCGCGGGTGCCTGCATCCGATGTGTAGCGAGGAGTAAATTTCGAGGGCGGCGATGATCTACGGTCTGAGAAGCTCTCGAGCGTGGCCGTTACGTAGCAGTTGGCACGACTCTTGCCTGGGCAGCTCGCCACGTGCCGCAGCTCGGCCGAGGAGCTGGACAAGCTCTGTTCGTTCGCGCTGCTCCCCTTCACGGAGTACCTGGACCTCGATTGGGCACCGGCTCCGCTCATCCGCGTGTTCGAACTGGCGCAGGTCAGCACGCCGATCGCCGCAGCGTTGCGGCGCGGGCTCAACGGCGACGTAGAGATCAATCCGGCCTTCCGCGACCGCCGGGACACGGTGTGGGAGCATCCCGTGACGGCGCTCGAACCTGCCATCGTCGCTGATGTTGCCGCGTTACTCGGACAGGTCGACCCGGGGGCGGTGCTGGCCGCCCTGCCGGAAGACGCCACGGCGGCACTGCTGTGCATCGGAATGCGTCAGTTCGACGGACACCCACGGCCATACCTGCAACGGCATCTCGCCGCGCTGCGCGACTTCTACGCACATGCGGCGCATCGGCGGCTGGCGGTTGCCCTCTGGTGGGACTGAACCGCACCGAATCCTCGGCGCACCCTCAACTGCCGCTGAGCATGCACGCCGGCGTCGGCCGGTCCGTCACCGATCATGTGCGGGCACCGGTAGGTACGGCGCCGTCGAGTGCACGACCGAGCCGAGATCGCGCGGCGGTGTAGTCACTCACCTCGTGGAGTCGGCACGTGTTACGGCAGCTGTGGATGGACGAGCGAGATATCCCCATGTTCAGGTGGGTGACATCGAGTTCAATAGCGCCGTGATCACGATGCAGGCGGTCATCGAAGTCCCCGCGCTCACCAACGACCCGGCGCCGCCATGGCCGGTGGCCCAGACCGCACCTTGGTCATGGCTGCCACTCAACGCCGCCTGCACCGATGAGGAAATCGGACTGTTCGTGGCCGCTCTGGCTGCTCGGATCGAGGTGCCGCCTCCTAGCGACCGCGATGAGGTCGTGGACGCCCTGCTCGCCGAGGAACCATTAATCATCGCCGGCGGCCTGCAGGTGGGTGACCCCAGCACCGGAAGGGTCGTGGTGCCGGGCTGTTGCGCCGGACTGGAGGACTGGCGGGACTGGGCGCAGGCCCTTGCTGGCGACTCGCCATGGCTGGGCCACGACCCGGGCCCTGAGATCGAGGCGGTTGGCGATGACCTGCGGGTGTGGCAAGACCGCGGCCCGGACCGTCATCGCGGCCGCTGGGCCGGGCTCCATGTCGACCTCCCGCGTCATGCGCTGCCGCAGCTGCTGAAGGGCGTGCAGCGTGACCTCGTCGGCTTCCTGGACGCCTTGGCCAGATGGGCTGATCGGGCCGACCTGGGCCGGCAAGGGACCGCCTTGGTGAGGGCGATCGACCATAGCTTCACGATCACCGCACCACGGGACTCGCCGGAGGGTTAGTGGACCGTCCACGGGCCGGTTTCGACTTGCGCAGTGCTGACATCAACATCGACACATGCCAGCACCCGCTTCCGCCGCCGATCGGTCGGCGGTTACGCGCGGCCAGACACCGCGTCGATCTGGGCGCCGGTAGGCCAGGGCCTCTTTCGATGGTTAAGCTGCGGCGGTGGCAGAGTTGCCGGGGACATGGAGCGTCCCGGTGGTACGAGCAGACTTCACCGATGACGCCGTCTGGAATCAGATCAGGATGCGGATCGCGGAGCCGACCGAGGAGGGCTTCGGCGCGGACGTGGATTTCGTTGAGGACCGCGCGTTGGACGGCCTGGATGAGGCATCGATCGTAGCCAGCTACCCACCGAGCTACCCGCACGAGTACCGGCACCCGGTGCTGTTCGTGATCGACGCTATCGCCGTATCCACGCCCGGCCACCCCGTGCTGGTCATCAACCTCAACGCCGGTGTCGACGCGCGACCGTTCCGGGCGCTGCCGACTCAGGTGCAGGCGATCCAGAACAACCTTTCGCTCGCGAACATGGACTACATCGAGTTTGCGACTTCAGCGGGCCTGGATGGTGTCTTCCGAGGTTTCTGACTCGACCAGGAACACTCTTGTACCGCTGAATCGCACGTCACGAGGGTGACGTCGGTGGCGTTGTTGATGTCTGGCCGTGTCGAGTCGAGTACGTCGTCGCAGCGGCGGCAGTGTCGGCTCTGCGGTTGGAGGCGTTCGGTCCCTCGTCTATGTGTGCTACCAAGAAGCCGTTGCCTGCCGGCCCCGGCGTACTGCGGCCGGTGGCGAAGGGTTAGGAGTGCGTGGATGAGAGCGATCTTGTACGACCGGTACGGGCCGCCGGATGTGTTACGGATCGAGGACGTCTCCAAGCCGTCTCCAACTGGCCGACAGGTGCTCGTCAAGATCGCAGCGACCTCGGTCAACCTGAGCGATTGGGAGACCCTGCGAGGTTCGCCGCTGTATTCGCGCATCGAGAGCCCAGGCGAGTGGGCGAGTAACCTGGTCGTGATCAATGGTGAACGGTCGCCAGGTACCGACCCTGAGTTCCGGACGCCGGAGGCGCGGATGCTGCTGGCGGAGTTCCAGGGGGACGAGAGGCGGTGGCGGCGGCTCTGCGCGGAGTTGGAGCGGGAGAAGTACGGGCTTGATGTCATGCAGGCTGCATTCCATCTCGCCGTGCTGCGACGCTTCAGCGGCAGCCTGGAGCTCCGCGAGGTCACCCGCTTCGTTCGAGAATTCAACGCCGCCGCTCCTGTGAAGGCGCGGGTACCGCCGCGTGAGGCGGAGGCGGCGATCCGTATCTCGCTCGGTGAGGAGCACCTTGCCGAGTCGATGGACAGAGGGTTGTTGGGCAACACTCGCTATGCTCTGCTCTTCGCACTGGTAGGCGATCTGGGACTGGACGACGACGAGATCATCCGGCTGCTGAGGTCGGCGGAGGACGTGGTTCTCACCGGCAGGCAGATCGGGTTGTTCGGGTCGCTGGCGGGCGAGTGGTCGACGGTGCCGCGTACGGATGGAGGCGGGATGCATTGGCGTTGGAGGCGGGGTGGCGGTGAAGGTGAGTAGGAAACGTCGCCGGGCGGTTGGCGCGCGGGAGGCGACGTCCGGGCCGGTCACCTTGATGGGCCAACTCCTGCGCGGGCTGGCGCTGCGTCAGTCCGATGAGGTCGAACGGGCTAGACGGGCGATGCACGAGCCTGGCGGCGAGGCCGACTCGATGGCAGTCATTGATGCCGCGTTCGAGCTTGCGGTGCGGCGTCGCTTCGTGCCCGGTGCGGATCTGCGGGAGATCGCTTCGTTCGTCGCGGACGTGCGGGTGGGGTTCGGTCCGACCATCGACGTACTCGCGATGGAGGCGTTAATTCGGCAGGCCCTCGGTGAGGACATGCAGGTGGGTGACCTGAGCGCCAAGACCGTGATCGAGTTGAAATGCGCCACCCTCGTGGCTGTGCACGATGTCCTGTCGTGGAGTGACGCGGACATCGACCAGCTGCTGGCTGAGGTGGAAGCGCTGGTGAACGAGAAGGGCTTCAACCCCGCAGTCGGCTAGGACTTAACTTGCGGATCTTGTAATGGTGATCGCGCCCGTCGCTACGCCGGGTGGGCGTCGGTCTCGTCAGGTCCATGTGGGGTTGCCCAGTGCTGCGAGGGAGTCTGTCAGGGCTTGCGCGCCGACGCCACGCGGATTGTCGTCGATCTCTAGGGTGTGGTTGCGGGCGTACGGCAGGGGAGGGGCGGCCATGGGCATCTGTGTCGTGTGCCGGGCGGATCAGCGCACGGTGGTGCTCATCAGCAGTTGGGGCGTCCCGCACGGGGCCTCGGGGCACCAGGTCAACTACCGCTGGAGCAGCGTGGAGGCCTGCCCGGAGTGTGGGGCGGGCCTTCTGGTGCGCTTTGATCACGATTGCTTCCACCCGCCGTGGGAGGAGCCGTGGGACATGGACTGGTCGTGGCCGGTCGACGCCGACGGGGTCCAGCGGCTGACCTCTGCCATCGTCGGGTGCCCGGACCCGCTGCAACCGTCCTGCGAATGTTCCGCGCACCGCAGGTTGCGCGAGACCACCGAGAGACCGCCACCGCGTGAGGTCCCGGTGACGATCGTGTTGACCGAGGACGGGCTGCCGCAAGTCCGGTCGGTACACGATCTATAAAGCTGGCAGGACCGATTGATAGACGGCCAGACGCGGCGGACGTTCAACCTTGCCCCCCGTTTACCCCCCGAAAACGCAGGCCAAATGTTGGCGAAGAGTGACAAGAGCCCGTGAGGCCTTAGCAACGTCCTTGCAGCTCAGCGACCACCTCAGGCAAGTGATGACAAGCCTGCTTCGGCTACTTTCCGTTACAAGGGGTCGTCGGTTCGAATCCGGCCGTCCCGACGCAGGTCAGAGGCCATTCGGAATCTTCCGGATGGCCATTTCTGATCTTGTACAGCAGCGAAGTACAGCAACGGCTCATTGATCGAGGCTTTCCCCGAGCCTCCGCAGAGCTTCGCGGGTCGTCTTGGACGAGACCTGGCTGTAGATCTCCATCGTGATCGAGAAGTCCGCGTGCCGCAGGATCGCCATCGCGACCCGGGGGTGCACGTCCAGGTCGACCAGCAGCGAACCGCAGGTGCGTCGGGCGTCGTGAACGGTGATCTTTCGAATGCCGGCACGGGCGATGCGGCTGTCGTAGGAGCGGTTGAAGTTGCGGGGTTCGAGCGGCAGTCCGTACCGGGTCGTGAAGATCATGCCGGTGTCGTGCCAGGCATCGCCGGCTTTCTCTCGTGCGGCCTGCTGTTGTTGGTAGCGGTGCCGCAGTGCGGCGACGCAGATGACCGGCAGCGGTAGGGGAGTGAGGTTCCCCCGGTTCGCCGGAGGGTTGGTTACCTGGCGCCGGTGGGCCCAGGCTGAACGATAGCCGTCTCGTCGTGCTGTGCGGTGGGCGTGCCAGGCAGTTTCGTACTCGTCTGGGGATCGCCAGCCGAGGTCTTTCTGGATGCGGCGGGTGTTGTACCACCCGTCGATGTAGGTGAAGATCGCGTTCTCCGCCTCGTCGCGGGTTCGCCACGAGTTGCGGTAGACCAGCTCGATCTTCAACGTCGACCAGAAGTTCTCCATCAAAGCGTTGTCGAACGAGTCGCCGACCGACCCCATCGACGGCAGGATGCCGTTGTCGGCCAGGCGCTGGGCGAAGCGGAAGGACGTGTAGTTCGACCCGCGGTCGCTGTGGTGGATCAGTTGACCGTCGCGGACGTCGCGGGACCAGATGCCGTATTCGAGGGCGCCGAGGATCAAGTCGGTGTCGCAGCGGTCGGAGCAGCGCCAGCCCACGATGCGGTTGGAGAACACGTCGCGCACGGCGGCGAGCCAGAACACGCCCTCACCGCAGGGGATGCGGGTGGCATCGGCGACCCACAACCGGTTCGGCGCCGCCGCGGTGAACTGCCGGTTGACCAGATCCGGCGCCGGCGTCGCCTTCGGGTTCGACCGGGTCGACGGGATGCGCCACTTCTTGCGCAGGAACGCCCCTTGCAGGCCGGCGGTCCGCATCAACCGCTCGACGCGCTTGCGGCCCACGTGCCGGCCTTGGCGGCGCAGCATCGCGTGCACACGCGGACTGCCGTAGGTGCCGCCGGACACCTCGTGGATCTCGGCGATCTCGACCGCCAGTTCGGCGTCCTCGCGTCGGCGAGCGGAGGGGTTGGCGGCTTGGGCGAGCCAGCCGTAGTAGGTCGACGGGGCGACGTTGAGGACCCGGAGGACGGGCTCGACCCCGAAGCGATCGCGTAGCTCGTCGACGAGCGTCACGACCGTCGCCGGGTCGGGTCGAGTTCCGAGGCGAAAAAAGCCGACGCGGCTTTCAGGATCTCGTTGGCCCGCTTCAGTTCGGCGTTCTCCCGCCGCAGCCGACGCAGCTCCTCCACCTCCGAGGTCGTCGGCCGGTCGTCGCGCTGGCCACGGTCGGCCTCGTCCTGGCGGATCCAGTTGCGCAACGCCTCGTGATGCACCCCAAGCTGGCGGGCCAGCTGGCGGATCACGGGCTTCGGGTCCGACTCCCGATACAAACGCACCGCACGTTCACGCAGCTCATCGGGGTACTTCTTCGGTGCCGCCACGGATGACTCCCTTCAGCTCCATCAGAGCATGATCGAAAGCCTCCGAGCTACCGGGGGAACCTCACAGCTCCACCCTTGCAACTACTCGCCGACGTCTCACCCCGTTCGGCGAAGACCGAGGAGCGCCCTCCAGCACATGGCCGGATAACAAGGGCTT
>NZ_JBNCKZ010000040.1:0-8746 GCF_049841795.1 Micromonospora sp. DT31
TCTACGACTCCGGCAAGGCCTTCGCCGAACCCGCGACCTCAACTGCTTGACAGCCACCGTTGGTGAGATGTCTCGATGTAGGCGAAGATCGCGTTCTCGGCCTCGTCGCGGGTCCGCCAGCTCGTGCGGTAGACGAGTTCGATCTTCAACGTCGACCAGAAGTTCTCCATCAGCGCGTTGTCGTAGGAGTCGCCGACGGAGCCCATCGATGGCAGGATCCCGTTGTCCTGTAAGCGTTCCGCGAAGCGAAACGACGTGTAGTTCGACCCGCGATCTGAGTGATGGATCAACTGGCCGTCGCGGACGTCGCGCGACCAGATGCCGTATTCGAGGGCGGCGAGGATCAGGTCGGTGTCGCAGCGGTCGGAGGTCTTCCACCCAACGATCCGGCGGGAGAACACGTCGCGGACCGCGGCTAGCCAGAACACCCCTTCGCCGCAGGGGATGCGGGTGGCGTCGGCGACCCAGAGCCGGTTCGGCCCGTGAGCGGTGAACTGCCGGTTGACCAGATCCGGTGCCGGTGTGTGCCGGGGATCCTGACGCGTGGAGCCGCCGCGCCAGCCTCGACGCAGGAACGCTCCCTGCCAGCCCTGCTGCGTCATCAGCCGCTCGACGCGTTTGCGGCCCACGTAGATGCCGTCACGGCGTAGCTGCCGGTGGACCCGGTCCGCGCCGTAGGTGCGCCCCGATGTCTCCCAGATCTCGTGGATGTTGGAGACCAGCCCCAGGTCGACCACGTCACGGTCGCAGGGCTGCTCAGCCTGCTTCACCCACGCGTAGTAGGTCGAAGCGCCGATGTTGAGGACCCGTAGCAGGAGCGCGACCGCGAACTGGTCACGGTGTTCGTGGATGAACCTCATGACCGTCGCCGGGTCGGGTCGAGCTCCGCCGCGAAATACGCGCTCGCGGCCTTCAGAATCTCGTTCGCCCGCCGCAACTCGGTGACTTCCCTGCGCAGCCGGCGGTTCTCCTCCGCCATCTCGCTGGTCGGCCGGTCGGTGCGCTCACCCGTGTCGGCCTCAGCCTGACGGATCCAGTTCCTGAGCGCCTCGTGATGCACACCAAGCTGCTCGGCCAGGCGCCGGATCACCGGCTTCGGATCCGACTCGCGGTACAGGCGCACAGCGCGCTGACGTAGCTCATCGGGGTACTTCTTCGGTGCTGCCACGGACGACTTCCTCCCCCACGGCCATCAGACCATGGTCAAGAAGCTCCATGAAAGCGGGGGTGGCTCACCGGGTGGGCGGTAGGTGATTGTGGCGATGTCGCTGTCATGAATGTCGACGAGCAGCCACGGTTCCGGGATGGTCGGCTGTTCGGCGGGGTGGTGTGCCGTCCACCGGTGTCCGTTGAAGAGGTAGGTGCCGAAGAACCCCACGATTGATCTCCTGAGCCCAGGGCGATGACCGGTCACGGTTCAGCGCGCAGATCATGGCATGACGGTGTGGACAGGCCAGGGCGTGCAGACCGGCCCGTGCGCTCATGCCGATGAGCGAGCGAATGTCGCCGGGCTCGGTGACCTCACTTCGTCATCCCGTATCACGGGTATTGGGCGTTGCCCTGTCAGGCGTGGCCTCTCCATGCGCGCGCGACCGTCCGGCGAGCGTCCCGCCACGCGATCAGGGCTGTCCGCACGCGGGGTGAGGTGGCGTTCTCGCCGAGGCGTCTGGCGCGTAACTGGTTGATCAGCCAGGCTGGGGCATCGGCCTGTTCGACGGCCTGGGTCTTGCTGAGCAAGGCCCCGTTGGCCATCGTGTAGCGACCGCGGGCCATCGAGGTGAGGCCGAGGTCGGCCATCACGGGATCCAGCCATAGCCACGGACGCCGGGCGGCCCAGGTCCAGTAGCCGGTCAGCTCCGCACGGGCGGCCTCTCGTACGTCGTCGTCGCTCATCGCCGGGAAGACCTCGCGCGGTGAACGTCCGAAAACGGCGTACCCGTGGCGCACGAGCTCGGCTCTGGTGATCCCGGAGAGCGCGCGCTGGACGAGTAACCCGTGGGTCCACGTTGGGTGCCGCATGTGCAGGCCGGAGATCTTAGTGCTGTCGACGTAGACGCATCCGAGGCGGAAACCCGAGCCAGTTCCTTCGTCGATGTGACGATGCATGGTTGTGAGCGTGGTCTGCCGGGTCGCGTCGACGGGCCCGGCGACGAGCGCGACCAGGTCGAGGTCACTGATGCCGGGCGCGAAGTCACCCGTCGCCAACGACCCCGCGACAAACAGATCGCTGACCCAGGCGAGTGCCGCGAGCCGACCGGCGAACTCCTCGACGACAGGCGGCGAGGTGACCATGAACGCAGTCAGCCGTTGATGAGTGCGGCGATGGCGGAGCCTGCGGTGGCAGTGCGTCCTGTTGTGTCCTGGTAACGCCGTATAAGGTCACGTCGCCGCAACTGTTGGCCGAATTGCCGCTCAGCTCGCAGCAGCGGGTTGCGCCGTGGCGGCGGAAATGCCGCAGCCAGGTCGGCAAGCAGTGCCTGGGTATCGACACCCGCGGCGCTGAGCACCCATCTGGCACCCGGATCGAGCGTCACGAGCGCAAGGGCGAGGTGCTCAGGTCGATGCTCGCGTTCGCGGCGGGCGAGCGCGAGCCGCAGCGATGCCTCGTAGACTGCCTGCGCATCCAGCCCGAGGGGCGGGCTCATCCGGGCGCATCGTCGCCGCGCCTTCGCCCCGCCGAGTGGGAACAGTGGTTCGCGCGGCGGTGGGCGATCCAATGGCGTGGCCCCGGAGGTGTGAAGTAGGCGGTCGATATCGATCCCGAGCGTGGCCAGGGCGTCTCGGTCGGCGGCCGCCCCTGCCCCGGCTGGCGTGGCACGACACACCGCCTCTTGAACCGAAACTCTCGTCGCGCCACGCTCGGCCAGAACGGTGGCGACGCTGCTGGCCGTGGTGAGGGCGAGCAGTAGGTGCTCGCTGCCGGCGCGGGGATGTCCGAGGTCTCGGGCTAGCGCCAGAGCCTGACCCAATACGCGGTCCAGCTCGGGGTGGTCGCCTCGGAACATCAGTCCTCCTGGTCGCGGTGGTACTTGCGGTGCACGGTCTGCTTCGTGACGCCGAGCCGGGTGGCGATGTCACGCCAGGACCAGCCCGCCCGCCGCGCAGCTGCCACCTGCTCGGCCTCCACTTGCTCGACCAGTCGGCGGAGCCGAGCCACGGCTTGCAGTCCTACGTCGGGGTCTGAGCCGTGTACGGCACGGTCGAGATCAGCGATCACGGACATGTCGTCAGCATATGCTGACGAAATTTCGGCGTCAACACATGCTGACGAAAGACCTCCTCGACGCACTCTCATGTCGCGAAGCGCTCGTCACCCGAGTGCCGTCGGCGCCGTTCGCCCTCGGGCGCCGCGCGCTGGTGTGACGTCGAGAGCTGCCGGCTCGCAGCCGCCCACATTCGTCGATGACCTCAAGCGGGAGCGGTGCGATTGAAGAGACCCCCTGGTCAGGGTCTGTGGATCTAAAGGTGTTTCCGGCCTGGCCCATCGGGCGTTGTGCCTGGTGAGGAGGGTGCCGTGATGACCGCGACACTGAACGAGCAGACCGGACGTAAGAAGCGGGCGGAGCCGTCGGCTGAGGCGAAGGCTGCCGTCGAGCTGGTCCGAGCCGCGAAGGAGCAAGGCCTGTCGTTGACCGGCCCTGAAGGGCTGCTCAGGCAGTTGACCAAGACGGTCCTGGAGACCGCGCTGAACGAGGAGATGACCGAACACCTCGGCTATGAGAAACATGAGTCGGCGGGGGTGGAGTCGGGCAACGTCCGTAACGGCACTCGATCGAAGACGGTGCTGACCGATAGCACCGGGCCGGTGCAGATCGACGTGCCCCGGGACCGGGCCTCCACCTTCGAACCGAAGATCGTGCGCAAGCGGCAGCGCCGGCTCTCCGGGGTCGACGAGGTCGTGTTGTCGTTGTATGCCAAAGGTTTGACGACCGGCGAGATCTCAGCACATTTCGCCGAGATCTACGGCGCCTCGGTCAGCAAGGAGACGATCTCGCGGATCACCGACAAGGTGATCGAGGAGATGACCGACTGGTCGCACCGGCCCCTGGATGAGATCTACGCGGCCGTGTTCATTGACGCGATCGTGGTCAAGGTGCGGGATGGGCAGGTCGCGAACCGGCCGTTCTACGCCGCGATCGGGGTCACCCTCGACGGCGAGAAGGACATCCTCGGTCTGTGGGCCGGCACCGGTGGTGAGGGCGCGAAGTTCTGGATGAGCGTGCTGACCGACCTGCGTAACCGGGGCGTGAAGGACGTGTTCTTCCTGGTCTGCGACGGCCTGAAGGGCCTGCCGGAGGTCGTGACGAACGTGTGGCCCCGCACGATCGTGCAGACGTGCATCATCCATCTGATCCGCAACACGTTCCGGCTCACCTCACGCAAGTACTGGGACGCGCTCAAGCACGACATCAAACCGATCTACACCGCCGTCAACGCCCAGGCCGCCCGCGCCGCGTTCGAGGACCTGACCGAGAAGTGGGGTGAGCGGTATCCGGCGGTGATCCGCTTGTGGGACAACGCGTGGGCGGAGTTCATCCCGTTCCTCGACTACGACGTGGAGATCCGCAAAGTCATCTGCTCCACGAACGCGATCGAGTCGCTCAACGCCCGCTACCGGCGGGCCGTGAAGGCCCGCGGCCACTTCCCCAACGAGCTGGCCGCGTTGAAGTGTCTGTACCTGGTGACCCGGTCCCTGGACCCCACCGGGGACGGCAGGACCCGATGGACGATGCGCTGGAAACCCGCGTTGAACGCCTTCGCCATCACCTTCAGCGACCGCTTCCCAGCCGCTGAAACCTACTAACCAAGATCGCCGGAAACACCCTTAGAGCGTGTTTGAGAAGGTCTGATGTGGACGGCGTGGCGGCATGACATCGGCTGCTGCGGCGGGCAGAGTGGCGCGGTGTCTGCGCGTCGCGGTTACCCCTCCGACCTGACTGACGCCCAGTGGGCGCTGATCGAGCCGCTGTTGCCGGAGCCGAACACGGACGGCCGGCGGGAGAAGCACCCACGGCGGGAGATCGTCAACGCGATCCTGTACGTGGTGCGGTCCGGGTGTCCGTGGCGCTATCTGCCGGCTGACCTGCCGCCGTGGCAGACGGTGTACTGGTACTTCACCCGGTGGGAAGAGGCCGGCGTGACGGAGAAACTCCTGACCACGCTGCGGATCAAGGTACGGGTGCAACAGGGCCGCCAGCCGGAGCCGTCGGCAGGGATCATCGATTCGCAGAGCGTGAAGGGCGCCGACACCGTCGGCCGAGACAGCCGAGGCTACGACGCGGGAAAGAAGATCAACGGCCGGAAACGGTTCATCATCACCGACACCCTGGGACTGCTGGTCACCGTCACCGTGCTCGCCGCGAGCTGGCAGGACCGCGACGGAGCCAAGACGGCCCTACTCAGCGCCTACATGGTCACCCCGATCCGGCACGTCTTCGCCGACCAGGGCTTCACCGGCCGGTTGATCGACTGGACCCGCGACACCCTGCGCACCACGCTGGAGATCGTCCGCAAACCCGCCGACCAACGCGGCTTCGCTGTCCACCCACGCCGCTGGGTCGTGGAACGCACCCTGGCCTGGCTCACCGCCTGCCGCCGGCTCGCCCGCGACTACGAGCGCCAACCTGCCGTCTCCGCAGCCCTCATCCGCTGGGCCGCGATCGCCGGCATGACCCGCCGCATCACCCGCGGCCAACCAGCACGCCGGCAAGCCCGCCGGACCTTCACCTGGACCTAATCAACCCCATCTCAAACACGCACTTAGCGAGACAGGCCCGCGTCGGCGGCGGTGGCGGTAGTAGTGGCGGTGGTGGTGGTGGAGGAGGAGCAGCCGCCGGCGGCGGATTCTTCAAGGGCATGGGTAGTGTCGCTGTACGAATTGGTAAAGCCGTCAGCAGCAAGCTAGGGAAGGGTGGACGAGCCGCTACTCGCGCCGTTGCTAAAGGTGCTGGGGCGAACGTCGGAAAAGGCATGGCGGCTCACCTGAAGAGCATTGGCAATATCGTCAAGCGCCTCACGGCGAAGGTCAAACCGCCGAAGCCTCCTACGCCTCCCCGAGTAACTAAGCCGAGCAATGGTGGCCGTGGTGGGAAGCCCTCCGGAAATCAAAAGCCGAAGCCCAAGCCTCGCAGTAGTGAACGTCCCGCAAAGAGCCGATGCGAAACTCACAGCTTCGCCCCCTCCACGCCTGTCCTGATGGCCGACGGAACTAAGCGGCGCATCGATCAAGTTAATGTCGGCGACAAAGTCCGTACTCATGACCCGAAGACGGGAGCGGAAAAGGACCGGCCGGTTACGGCCCTCCATTTAAATAGGGATAGAGAGCTGACGTACCTCTACGTCGACGCCGATGGAATTTTCGCAAGAATCGATACAACGCAGAATCACCTGTTCTGGAGCGAAAGCCGGAGCAAGTGGGTCGAGGCGGGCAATCTCAAGGCCGGCGAGCATCTCAGGACTGACGCTGGCGAAGTTGTCAGCATCGCGAAAGTCGAAAACTTTCACGGCGATGCGGAGATGCGCGATCTCACAGTCGCCTCCACCCACACGTACTACGTCGTTGCAGACCAGTCGCCGCTTCTTGTGCACAACCAGGACTGCGAAAAAGAAGCACCCGCCTCTTATGACCGCGTTTCGCAGGAGCTTGCCGACAAGAAGGTCACTACCGGTCAAGTCGTCGATGACGCAGGTAACAAAATTGGCGGACCCGTCTCAAGCGGCAGGGATGGTTCACACAGAGCCATTCAAGACCTTCTGCAAGGTTCAGGAGTCCCCATGCCCCGCAATGCTCCCCACCCCGCCGCTGATCACGTAGAGGCCAAGATCGCATTGGCCATGAGAAGGCGTGGAATCTCCCACGCGAACGTCGTAATTAACAACGGAAGGGGTGTGTGCGGAGGACCCTTCTCTTGCCAATCGGCGGTCCCTGCTATCCTGCCAGCGGGGTCAAGGATGACGGTTTGGTATCCGACCCCGGGGGGCCTGCGGTCCTTCACGCTCACCGGTAAGGGATGAGTAGTGGTCGTCGTAAACATCAACATCGGTGGCCAATGGCTTTATATCGGTAGACCTGAGGAGGTGTCTGAATCTGTTGCAAGGGTGCTTGCATCCCTCTCGGGAGAGGTGTCCACCCCTGTCTACAATCCGGGAGATGACGCCTGGTTTATGATTGGGGACCGCAAGCACGAATCCGAAACGGACCTTCCCGACAATTTTCTTCGCGTGTCTGTAAATTGGGCCACGGGATTCGGTGGAATGGTCTGGTTTCTTTCTTCCGATTCCTCGACTACTAGCAGTGTGGGGGATTCGGTTTGGGTATCGAACAACCCCCAGCCGCCTGATTTTGACCCGCGAGTCGTTGCAGACCCCGGCGGTCCGGTATTCCACGACCGACGTAGCGCTTTACCGATTTCCCAAGTGGCGGAGGTCGTCGAACGATTCTGCATAGCTGCGACGGGAGACCGCCCATCAGGAGTTGACTGGGTTCAAGGCGATGTGGCAGGAAGAAGAGCGGATCGGCAACATGAGGCGGAACTGCCGGAGGTGGATCCGTTCGCATGACTTGCATTGGCAGGAATGGTGAATAGTGTTACCGCTTCCGGTCGCAATGAGGCGCGGTGGAAGCGTCTTTCGATAGGCACTGCCCGCCTGGCTGGTGTGGGCTGGGGGCCTGGGCCTGTGCCTGTCGATGCTGAGCGCCAGAGCCATGCCGCATCGTCGTGAGGTTTGATCCCATCGACAATCGCTAAAGGGCCTCGCAGGTCGTGCCTGTCAGCTCCATAGGAGGCCTTGGCCTCCGCGGCCGGAGGGGCCGAGGTTGAGGATGTCTTCGTGGAGGCCGTCTGGGTGCCGTCCCGTTGGCTCGTCGGCAGGACTGATCTCGGCCTGAACCGCCCCGGATCTTGTAGAGGTCTCCACAGAACCCCGGGCGGTTCAGATTGGATGTCGTAGGGCGTTGAGCGGCTCCGGCTCGCGTGGACGTGACGGCGCGAAACCCACCTTCGTCTTCTGGTCCGGCGGTGATGGGTCGACCGCGAATCGTCGACACACGTCGCGTTGTGCCGCCGAGACGCCGAAGGCCGGCAGGTGCCGGCGCCATTTGATCACGTCGCACATCATGTGAAGCCGACCCGCGAAGGGTCAACCGCAGTGCCGCACTGATGGCTCGGGACGGCAGCTTGGTGATCGGCGCCCAGGGCAGCTGAGGGTTTCGCTCTCCTGTGACCCCGGTGGCAAGGGCGTGCCCAGCAAGGGCGATGACCGCTCCCGCAACGGTCGCTCTGGTGATCGTCACCGTCGGAGCCTGGCACACGTCGACCGCCTAAAGTTGAAAGAATCGACGCTCAACGATAGTGATCGTGGCATTGCCACAATCACACGGTTACCCCGATCGAGCGCGCCTGGGAACCACAGGGTTGACTTCCCGGCGGAGCCGAAGCTGTCCTCGGCACCGGCGACCATGAAGGACTCTTCAAGTGCCGCTGGTTGCCCGATCATCTGAGTGGAATGGCTGACGGGGGTCCGGAGGGAGCGGTGTTGTCGGGGTACGGCCTGGAGTGCAGAGCTAGGTACAGCTGATCTTGCAGAGGTGCGCACTGTTTGTCCGTTGCCATCGGGTGACTGAGGGTGAGGCTGCTCGGGTCGTGATCGGACCGGCGTGGGGCGGCTGGCGGTGGGGGCGATGGATGAGCAGCGGTGGCTGGATGTGCGCCGGTTCCGGGCGTTGCACGAGGCTGGTGCGAGTGTC
>NZ_JBNCKZ010000041.1:0-7378 GCF_049841795.1 Micromonospora sp. DT31
GACACTCGCACCAGCCTCGTGCAACGCCCGGAACCGGCGCACATCCAGCCACCGCTGCTCATCCATCGCCCCCACCGGGAGTGTGTCGATTTCCGTGTTTGGGCCTGTGGTGTGATCGATGCTGTTAGATGGCGATCCGGTCGCCGTAGGCGAGGATCAGGGCGTTGAGGGCCTTGGCCCAACCGTAGACCCGGCCGGTGATGCTCCCGCCGCCCCGGCGTTTCTGCTGGACGACGAGGTAGAGGACCTTCATCGCGGCCTGCTCGGTCGGGAAGTGCCCCCGTCGGCGGGCGGCTTGCCGGAACCGGGCGTTCAGGCTCTCGATGATGTTGGTGGTGTAGAGGACCTTGCGGACCTCGTGGTCGTAGTCCAGGAACGGCACGAACTGGGGCCACGACTGGCGCCAGAGCCGGATCACGGCCGGGTACTGGTCACCGAACTGCGTGGCGAACTCCTCGAACCGGGCCTCGGCGGCGGCGACGGTGGGGGGCGGTGTAGATCTCCCGCAACGCGGGGGTGATCTTCTGCCAGTCCTTGCGATTGGTGTAGCGCAGGCTGGCCCGCACCAAGTGGACGACGCGCCGCTGGTGCACCGCCTGCGGCCAGACCTGCTCGATGGCGTCGGTCATGCCCTTCAGGCCGTCGGAGCAGACCATGAACACGTCCTCGACGCCCCGGTTGCGCAGTTCGGTGAGGTAGGCGGCCCATTGCTTGGCGCCTTCCCCGCCGGTGCCGGCCCACATACCGAGCACGTCGCGTTCCCCGTCGAGGCTGATACCGACAACGACGTAGACGGGCCGGTTCGCGACCTGCCCCTGGCGGATCTTCATCACCAGGGCGTCGATGAACACCACCGGATAGATGCGATCGAGGGGCCGCTGCCGCCAGGCTTCCATCTCCTCCACGACGCTGTCGGTGACCCGGCTGATCAACTCCCGGGACACGTCGGCGTCATACACATCCGCCAGGTGCGCGGAGATCTCCCCGGTGGTCAGCCCTTTGGCATACAACGACAGGATCGCCTCGTTGAACCCGTCCAACCGGCGGGCATGCTTGGGCACGATCCGCGGCGTGAACGACCCGGCCCGATCCCGTGGGACCTGAATCCGCACCGGCCCGACCTCGGTCTGCACCGTCTTCGCCCCGTGCCCGTTACGGATGTTGGCCCGCCGACCCGACTCCTCATCGACACCAGCCTCGTCCAGATGGGCATCCAGTTCGGCGTCGAGCGCTGACTCCAGGACCGTGCGGGTGATCCCCGCGAGGAGCCCACCCGGCCCGACCAACGACACCCCGTCGGCCTTCGCCCGCTCGACCAACTGCTGCGCGAACTCCACCTCCGCCGCCGACGGCTGCGGAAGCTGAACAGCGTTCTTCTTGTCTGCCATGACGTGGTCCCTTCCCGGACAGGATCAACGTCCTGTCCAACGGACCACACCCAGGTCAAACACGGAAATCTACGCAGTCCCTCACCCTCTGTGCTGTGGACAAAGGCGCGTGTCGTCCACAAGGGCTTCCAGCGGCGTGGGGGGAGGCCCGACGATGCCTCAGCAACGTACGGACGAGGCATCAAGGGGAGTGGCCAGGCATGGACGACCGACAGTGCGCCCACGTCGATGATGAGACGGCAGTCCGGGGCACGCGCGAGTGGCTCCGGGACATCAGCGCGCTCCTGACCGCACTAGCGGGACTCGTGGCAGCGGTGACGACGCTGATCGTCGCTCTGACAGCGAGCCGTTAACCGCCACGTCCGTGCCTAACTGTTGTCAGGCCGCTCACACGTAGGTCATTGGTACCGGTAGACAGCGAGGCCATCAACTGGATCCGCCAAGACGTACACGTGCTCGAGCACCGGTGCCTCGGCATCACCGGTTCCGAGATAGAGGCCGGACTGGCGCAGCTCCACGGACGCTGGTGGCTCTCCGCTGGCATCCGAGATTTCCATTGGCATGATCCTGCCGTCGACCGGACCGCCCCAAAACCACGCCTCTACCGCTGCCATCACGCCATGATGACGTAGCGCCCCCTCCTGCAACGGAGCTAGCGCGGTCTGTCGTCGAGCCGACCGGAGGCGTTGTGGCCGGTGAACGCGCGGGTGTCGCAGGTTCGATTCTGCTGAGCGTACCGCGAAGATCATCGGAAACCGCTCCCGTATCGCCGGCACCTCTCCCGCAGCGGCGACTGCCGGGACTACTGGTCGCACGACCTTAGGGGCCAGGGAAGTGAGGTCTGGTGAGCTTCGGGCGGGTCACCTCCGTCACCGTCCCACCGACCACGCCCGTGATGGCCGCCTTCACCAATTCCCGCGTGATCGGCTCCTGTACGGCGAGGGCGGCGATCGGTGCGGCGGCGGTCGCCGCTAGGACCGTAATGCCGACACCCAGAGCGATGCTCACGAGCGGGTGCCGTCGGCCCGGACGGACGTCGCGATCCGGAACCGTCTGACCCTGGCCAATCGTCCTACGGCGGAGATGGTCGTCAAAGGTTCTCCGGAGCGCCGCCAGCGCTGCGTCCTGCTTCTGCATGAGCCCCGGTGTGAGTAGACTTAATGCCTCACTTCGGCCGAGCTGCGCTAGTTCGTTCACCGAGACATGCCGACCCAGCAGTCGGCTCAGCCGCTCTGCGGCGCCGGCCAAGACTTCGAGCGCCAACTCGTCGCGGGCCTCGATTCCCCTGTTGAACCACTCTGGTCGGACAGACGCCCTTCCGAGGAATTCGAGCGTCAGGTGCACGTCGTATAGCTGCTGCACCAAGAGGGGAAACCGGTCATCGCCGTCCATCTACCTATGATGGCAGGCGGACGCAAGCGGATCGACCATGAGGCAGATGCCGCGGTCAAGCCGGGGGCGGTAAGGGCCTCGGGGATTTTCACGCCTTGCAGGTGGGTGCAGATTGGGTGCAGGTGGGCGAAGTGGTCACCGCGCCCGAAGTGCTCACTGACGCTGCGCAGAGTCGAGGGCCATGACCTGCGGCGATACAGAAGAGCGGTTCGGCGTGACCTCCCAGAGAAGACCGAGGTGGTCAGGCTTCGCTGCTCCCCGCCTGGCTGGTGCCGGCTGTCCGCCTGGGCCTGTCGATGCCGATCACGACAGCCATACCGCGTCAGCGCACGGCTTTGGGTGCCGTCGTGGTGGCGTCGGCATGGATCCCGCGAGTTGAGACCGAATCCCATCGGCGAGCCTCTGAGCAGAGCTTCCTGAGCCGTGACCTCTTCGGCGCATCCGAATAGTTCACGCCGTCTGCTTCTGCCGGCGTTCAGCAGGCGACAGACGGCACGTCGGTGAGACGCACGTCAAGGTCAACGGGTGTGGCGATACGTGTGCCGGGCAGTCGACCAGGACGGGCAGCTAATCGACGTGCTCATCTCGACCCGCCGGGGCGCTGGCGCAGCCGGCGGTTCTTCCGTTGGGCCTGCGACGTTGAAGGTGACACCCCGCGAGGTGGTCACTGCCGCCGCTGCGGCTATCCCGGAATCCCCGACGAGCTGATCCCGCATGCGTGGAACGACGTCGAGCAGTAAGCCAACAAACGAATCGAGGCTGATCACAGTCGGCTCAAACACCGGCTGAAGTCGACGCGCGGGGCTGCGAACGGACACGGCGGCACAGGGTGATCATCGGCGGACACGCGTCGGTGCCGAACCTGCACTGGGACACTACGAACTCGCCGTCGGCGCCCCGCCTGCCCGGCGGGTCGGCGCTGCGTTCACCGAACTCGCCCAGGCGATCTGACTTCGGACCGAGATGGTTCACGTCAGCCGATCACTCAACGCAACAGCGCCGTTGGACATCCTCCTGAGACCTCTGGGCTCCTGATCTCGGATGTCCACCGACGCGGGCCAGGACCAAGCGGCGGAACGCCGATGGATGACTCATCAGCGGAAGGGTCGCCGGCAATGGCCGGATCCATCCCTTCGGCCGCTGGCGTCATCCGACGGCCTCGGATAGCGTCCAACGCCTCAGTCCTAACTGCCTCACGACAGCAAACCCGAGTGGTGTCTGAAGGAAACGCAACATGCCGCGCTTGAAAATGGCCTTCACCGGCTTGAATGATCACGATCTCCGTGAGCTTCTCGCGGCCAGCCCGTCCCTCGCTCAGGCCGTCGCACCGCTGGTACGGGTCACGGCTGCGGAACTAATGCGGGGACGGCCCCGGGCATTGCGGTCCCTCCGATCGGAGGCAATGCGTGCCGACGCCACGCGCCTGCGAACGTGGCTTGTGCCCCTTCTGCGGGATGTCGAGGATCGCTTCCCGGAGGATCTGCGGAAGGGCCGAGTGATTTCTTCTGACGAAGGCGTGGATGCCTTGGTCGGTCACCTCGGCCAGCATGAACCATACGCCGTCGCCGTGATCTTCCTCGCCGCAGTGGCCGATGGCGGCGTCTCGGGCGGCGAGTTCCTCGATGACCGCTGGGACGAGATCGTGGCACGCTTGATGGGCGAGGTCGATTCCGCGCCGGATATCAACCCGTCCGACCCGAGCGCTCCCGACCTGGGCGCGGCTGGTACCGCCTCGCCCGATCCCGTTAAAGAGCTCGACGATCTCGTGGCGGCGGTGGCCGAGATCCGGGCCGAGGGCGCCGAGGTGGCGCGGGCTCTGCGGGAGGAAGCGGACACCATTGACTCGGTGAGGCCGACAGCGGACTCGCTTGCCGACCTCACGGGCTGGTTTCGGCGCGCGGATGAGGTCATCAGCTCCATCGGTGCTCTGCTCGGGGAGGAGCCGGAATCGCTGGCCGAGGCGGCAGCTGTGCTGGCGGAACGGCAAGCGGCGCTCCATGAGGCGGAGGAGCGCGTCCGGCAAGCCGAGGAGGAGCGCCGCAAGGAGGATGAGGGCCGGCGCGTCGTGACAGAGGCTGCAGCCAAGCTGCGCGAACTCGGCCTTCACGACCAAGCCGACAAGATTCTGGCAAAGCTGGAAGTCGAGAAGCCTCCGGCATCCCACACCCCTGGCACGGACGACGGGCTCAACGGCGTGCCGGCCGATCTTCTGCCTGAGGAAGTCGATAGGGTTGTGCCGGATGAGCCGATGGATCCGGCATTCATCGAGGAACTCGAGGAGCCGTTCGCTCCAGGGGCGGCCCAGCAGGTGGGCCCCGAACAGGTCGTGGCCGAAGCCGTAGTTGAGGTTTCTGAGCCGACCGAAGCCTTGGCTGAGCCCCCCAACCAACGAGTCGGGCCCGAAGCCGTGAGGGCCGATGTGTCGGCCTCACCCTGGGACGAGGGTGAACCGCCGCCAATCGTCAATCTGTTGCTCGAGGAGGAGTACGGACTGGCCTGGCTACTCACCCGGGCAGCGGGCGAATCGAAGGTGCGGCGGCAGGCTCTGCACTTCTTGGCGGCCGCGATGAGCTGTGACCCGGCCGACCTGGCGGCGAAGCAGGCCGGATTCGCCCCGGACGAGGAGGACGTCAACACCGCAAGCGTCGACGAGGCCCGAGTGCTGCTCGCGGCGTGCCTACGCTTCGGGCTGACCACCGGCTACTCCCCACTGGGGCTGCAGCAGCTGGTGGACAGAGCCAGCACGGAGTCGGAGCCGTCCCACGAGCTTGTGGTGACCGCAGTCCAGGCCGTCCACCGTGGACAGGTGCGGCTTGCTGGCGATGATGCCAGCTTCCCGCAGATGCTGGAGCAGTGGTCGGGTCTGGCCGCCACAGCAGAGCAGCTGCGGCAGTCGTTGTTACTCCGTAACATCAAGATGCACCGTGCCACACGGATCCTGCACGACCTAGTCAAGGACGGCAACGAGCTGGGCATTGCCCTTACCACTGTCGCGCAGCTTGCCGATGCCGGCCTGCCGACGAACGGCAGTCCGGACGAGCGGATCAAGCAACTTCAACGGCTCGCCGCCCAGCTGCACGACCGGTCAAAGGTGCGCGGCCTGATCGACAAAGCTGATGCCCGCGTCAGCACCAAATCGCAGCTTCGCAACGAGATCGTGGCGAACGCCCGGACTCGGCTAGAGGCGTCGATCGACGAGGTCCGCGATTTCATCGAGCAGGCCATGGGCCTGTACGCGGCGATCCGGCAGCCCGACCGCTCGATGGAGTTCCTTCAAGTAGATGCGCTGCGGCGGGCCTCAAGGCAGTACCGGCAGCCAGCGGACATTCGCACGGTCGGCTCGGCGGCACTGCATCAGCTTGCTCTCTGGATCGCCTCGGAACCCGCCCCGGTCGGTTTGCACACGGTCGAATCCCTCGAACAGCACGCCGCCCGGCTCGTGTACGAGGTGGACCGGGACGAGGGCGGCCGCCCAGACGAGCAGATGACGCTGCAGCAACTGCGGGGTGCACTCGCCGGAAGAACCCTTGCCGAGGCGGTGCGTGGCCATCTCAAACGGGGGAACGTAGCTCTGGCCCTGCGACTGCTCGACGAAGCCAGCGGAACCGACCAGAACGATCTGCGGCAGGCCTGCCAGCAGGCCCGGCGGGATCTGAGGCAGCGGCACAGCAAGGCTGTGGCCTCGGTGGAGTCGGCGATCGCAAAGCTGCGGTCGGTGGGGCGGGACGAGACCGCGCACCGACTCGAGGAGGACCTCGAAGGGCTGCGCGCAACGCTCGTCGACCGTTTCGATCTGACCATGGGGCGTCTCGACGCGGTGCTCCAAGAGGCCCGGTCGAAGCTCACGGAGTACCGGGAGGACCTGCGCGAGCGCATCGGCGACGTCGCCCAGTCGCCTGTCGACGCAACCCGTATCACCAACTTGCTGGACAACGGCGATGAGGTCACCGCTGAGGAGTTCCTCACCCTGCTGGCTGCGGGCCAGCAGCTGCCGGAGGATGACGCCGAGCCGACCGACGACGACTTCACGGCATTCTTTCCCCGGGTCGTCGAGATGGCCACAGAAGCGACCGCGGAGGTCGGCGATCCGACGGACGACGTCATCGCACAGCTTCAGCGCAAGCTAGGCACTGGCGATCCGATGTCGGAGATCATCCGGGACGGTATCGCCTCGTGGCGTACGCTGCGCCAGCTCAAGATCGCCAACACCCAGACTCCCCACCTTCGCCGCCTGATCGGCGACGTGCTCCGTATGCTGGGCTTGGTTCCAGCCGAGGGCAGCTACCTCAACACCCTTTCTGACGCGCCGCGCACCCGGTCGGCGCTCTTTCAGGTACGCGCGAAGCTGGCAGGCCGCTCGTACGTGCCGCAATTCGGCACGCAGGCCAACGGCCGCTATAACGTCGCGATCATGTGGGAGCGTGCGACGCCCGGTCGTCTGCTAGGTCTGATCCCGGATCGGCTCCGCACCGGCCCCAACATTATCTTGTACTTCGGCACCCTGCCTGCCCAGCAGCGGCTTGAGCCACCCCCGCTTTCATGGAGCTTCTTGACCATGGTCTGATGGCCGTGGGGGAGGAAGTCGTCCGTGGCAGCAC
>NZ_JBNCKZ010000042.1:0-5943 GCF_049841795.1 Micromonospora sp. DT31
AAGATCGCAGCACCCACCATGACGCGAACAACGATCATCAATGCTCAAGGATCTGCAACCATGCACGAGGTCGTTAGTCCCGGCCCGCTGCTGTCACCGTTGCTGTCGGCAGCAGCGGTGACAGTCCGCTTACGATCCTGGCCATGATGGAATCGGGATTCTGGGCAGTCGGCCTGCTGGTCTGCGCGGGACTCAGCTGCCTCTTCCTGGTTGTCGCCGTAGGGCTCCTCGCGGCCTGGTGGAAGCCAAAGGATTGATGCACCCGCCAGCCCTTCGCTTGCACCGTCAGTTTGGAAGGTGCATAGCCTCAGCTTGGGAATCGGGTTGATCTACACGGTGGGTAGTTGCAGCATCAGGGATCGCTACCGAACGTTGATCGTCGGGTAGCTCACGTGTGCCTGTCGCCCCGTGTTGACCGCTGTGTCGGCACGGATCGGGCACGAGCCTTGCCCAGACGAGAGGCGCGTCGGTGGCGTAGCTGCCAGCAGGGACGGGTGAGGACATATGCTCTTGGAAATCGACGGCCGCGAGGTGCGAACCGAAGCCGACCTTCACCTACTCCTGGCCCGTGCTCTCGACTTCGGGCCGTACTACGGTGCGAATCTGGATGCTCTGTGGGACCGACTGAGCAGGGATGTTCCCCGCCCGGTCGCCGTGGTCTGGACTGACTGGCAGGTCAGTGAGAGGAATCTCGGAGCGAGGCGATTCGAAAGGATCTGTTGCCTCCTGCGAGCCGTGGAGGCCGAGGACCGAGAGGCCGGCCACGAGGAGCTATTCACGTTCGAGCTGCGATGACCTCTTCGTTTCGAAAGAACCATCGGTGCCTGCCGGCCTGGAGCAACTAGCGGCCTGTGCTGACTGTCCGCTACGGTCCGCCAACGTCCAGCCCGGTGCTTTTCGATCGACACCCAGTTAGCCACCCGTCAGGGTGCGGCGTGCACACGTTCATCCTTGGGCTACGAGTACGGCTCGAAGGTGGTTGGCAGGACCTCACGGAGGTAGTCCAGCGAGCTGATCCTTCCGGTGCTGCCCAGAGCATCCAGCAGTAGGTCCAACATGCCGCCTGGATAGCGTTCCCCGGTCCTGCCGCGAATGTCGGCCACCACGCACGTCCACGTGTCGGCGGGCTTGCTGGTCAGTTCCCAGCAAAGCTCAAATTCGCCGTTGACCGTCCCCCAAGCGAACAGTTCGCCCAAATTGTTGCCGAACCTGTAATAATCCTCGATGTCATTGGCCAGGTCGTTACGGGCTAGAAGTTGTTCGACGTAGACCGTGGGGCTCTCGCTGTAGTCCCACTCGTACGGGTGGAACACCTGAACGAAGTCGAACGCGCCCGGAGGGAACCGCTCCACGTACTGCCGAAAATCCGTCGGGAATTGGTGACCGAAGGCAACCTGCAACGACGACCAGTCCGGGCGGTACGGAGATCTGCCGTTCCAGCCGACCATCGCCGCCAACTTGTCAACCGTCGCACTCGCACCCGTCACGCTCGCATCTTTCCAGCCAGCGGACGGCTACTGCCACAGCGCAAGCTCGGCTCATCCGCAATCCCGTAAGCCGCCGACCCGCCCTCCTGGGGAGCGGGCCGCCGTCCGGCCCGCTACGTCAAGCGGACCTTGACGGCTCGCACGGACGCTGGCGGGCCCGGCGGTGGTCTGCTCGGCTCGCCCGGGCCGTCGGCTGGCGGGATGGCCCTGCGCAACCACCCCACGGACCGCAACACGCCGACGGAGCCCTGGCCATCCTGGAGGCGTTGCGCCCCCGCCGGAGGCGCAGTGACCGCAACCGGTCCGCCGCCGCGACTCGCCGCGCGAACCCGGCGTGCCCTTCCCTGCGCCACGCTGCTCGGGCGCGCCGCGGCCGGCTGCCGGCCCACGAACTTAACCACTCTCGGCGCTACCGTATGCGGCGGCCCTCCGGCGTCCCGCTCTCCGCCGGCCGCCGGGCGTCAGGCGTGACGGCCGCAGAGCGACAGCGGCAGCGGCCGGCGCGCGCCGAGGCGGCGGCGCGTGCGGCCCGTTGCGGGCCGCCTTGATAGACGTACAGAAAGTCCTCCCACACCGGCCGGCAGCCGGCTGTGCCGTCGTCCGGTTGACCTGTGACGGTTTGGCTTCACATGATGTGCGCGCCGCCCACGGCGAAGCCATAAAGCTCCTCACAATGGGCCGATACGTCGACGGCCGACGCCCCGACGCATCGCGCATCAAGGTCGACGAACATCTCGCCCAAGTCACCATGCACTGTGGCCAGTCATTCGGGCACCAGCAGTGGTTCCTCTTCGACACCGTGTGGGCGGCCGCTCACCCCGACCTGGCCCAATCACTGCTGCGCTACAGCAACCACTGGGATCCACTCAAGGACTGAAGGCAGCCGAGCCATCAGCTCCGACCGTCGGGACGAGCGAATGCTGATCGGGCATGCGGCCAGCGGCAGATGAGGACGGTCATCGGCTCGAATGGGTGCCGTAGGGCGGGGTGGCGTGGATGCCCATGCCGTACTCGTATCGCAAGCCGGCGTCTGCGATGAACTGCGCAGCGTGCGGCAGCACGGGGCGAGAGCCGATCTTGCTGACGGCCATCCGGCGAATCACCCGATTTAGCCTGCCGGAGGCGCTTGTGACCGCTGCCCAGTTCCATGCGGCGGGATCACCGAGTCGCGGCACGGCGGTCGCCCACGCCGAGGCACGCTTCTCCGAGTTGTGGTTGCTATGGCTCCATCGCACCTCCTGCGCCCCAACGGGGCCGCCGTAGTAGAGCTGAACTAGACCCCAGCCTTCGCAGCAGTACCGGAACGTCGGGCCTCCCGGCAAGCACGGAAGCAGGTCGATCCGCCTAGCTATAGGCGCCGGCCCGCAGCCGACGACGAACAACGCCAGGTGCCGTCCACGTGGAGCAGCAGCAACTTCAGCGGCAGCCGAGAATTCCCGCAGCTCGTAGTCCGGCTCCGAGTCGGACTCGAAGACACGGAACAAGCCCAGATCGAAGAGGGCCTCGAGCACCGCGGACCAGTCGTCCTCTGCAGCATAGAAGTCCAAGTTCGGCACGATCTAACTATCCCGGTCGGGGCAACACGACCGCCAACCAGCATCCGCTCACGGCTATGAGCGGACGTCGTCGGCCTATGAAGCGGAGCCGTCGGTGCTGACGCTTTCGGGCGCGCCGAAGAGGTCATCGCCCAGGAGGCGCTGGTCAGCGAGTTGCTGGTGGGATTCGAGTCTCAGCCCTCGGAATCACATCGACGCGAGCACGGCGCAAGCCAGAGTCATGCGTCGATATAACAGGGCCCTCTCGACCGGCGTCAACGGATCCCCGGCTGCAGCCGGCACCATCAGGACGGGGAGCAGCGCACCCTGACCACTTCGGTGTTCTCTTGGAGTTCACTGCCACTCGCTCGCCAGCATCGTCGCAGGTCACGGTGCCCCTCTCCGCCCGAAGCCAGTGAGCACTTCGGACACGGTGACCACTTCGCCACGCTGCACCCAATCTGCACCCACCTGCAAGGCTCGAACACTCACAAGGTCCTTACCGCCTTGAGCTGCGGATACTCCCCTACCAGGCGACATAGAGTGCCGTTGACTGCTGTTCACTGCCGTTGAGTGCAGTTGTGTGAAGCAGGACGCCGTACGGACTTTGACCTGCGGAAACGCGAAGCCCCAGGCAGGGGTGGGTGCAGTTGGGTGCAGTTGGGTGCGGTCAGATGCCGTTCGGTGCGGTTCAGCGCCGTTCAGGGCACCCTGTTGCTCCCAACCTGCTCCCCCGATCAGGGGCCCGCGGCCGGGTTGATGCCTCCAGGCTGTGTCGGACCGTCCTGCACGTCGTTCGTCAGACTCCGTGGCCGCATGCTCAAGCCGTCCTAGTGACGCCAACGCCCGCTCAGCAACCGTCGGGCTCAACTGCTCCCGATCCGCTCCCACGGCCCACTTGTCAACCCGACAAGTTCAGACATGCCGCGCCTTATCAGCGGCAGGTGAGGATGCCTTGGTCGGCGCCGGTCGTAGGTCGCGCGTTGTCTGCGGCAAGTGCGGATGTCTCATCAGAGTCGGTCCCACAGCGACCACTACGGTGAGGGTGTGCAGATTCCCGATCTCGGTATGGTGGTCAAGGACGCCGATCTGGGTTGGTATCGCAGTGCGCCGATACCGGTGCCGGTGTTAGGCGGCGGACCCTGCATCATCGTGGTCGACGGCTACGACGACGACCCGGCGCAGGAGGACTTCCACGCCGCGATTCGCAACTTCCTCGCGCTCGACCACTCGGCGCTGGTCGAGGCCGCATCGTCGATCTACGACTACTACCGCGACGCCATGGATGACGTCCTGGCCGATGACGACGACGAGTGGCACGTCGAGATCAGCGGCCCCGAAGACGTCCTGGCCCACGTCCAGCTCGGCAACGAGCCGATCGTCGTGCGCGACTCCAACGGCGATCAGCGCGTCTATGTCTCGGTCGAGTGCGAGTGCGCCTGGGAACCTGAGCACGGCCTGCAGATCGTGTTCCGCGACGGCGCCACGGTCACCAAGGTCGGACCGTACGACGGCCACCTCACCAACTCGGCCGCCCACACCAACGACGAACTCGATGGCGTCGTGTACCACCGCTTCCGGTGAGGACGCGCCGCAGGTTGTGGGTACGGCATCGGTGTGCGCAAGAACAAGGCCGTCCCGCTCGAGCTTCCCAGCTTCAGCAAGGTGAACCTGAGGGACTTCGCGAATCGACTGAAGGCGACAGGAGCGCAGCCGGCGCTCTGCCGGATTCAGAATGACGAAACCTGCGAGCCGGGGGCCCTGCCATCTGCCAAGATCGGATGCAGGGTCATCGGCTAGATGGGGCCTTCGGAGGGGCCGATCAGCCAGGCTCGCGGCTCGGGTCATTCTTGAAGGCCGCGACCATCTTTTCGAATGCCTGGACGTGCTTGCGGATTCGTACCGCGTCAATCTTTGAGTCTAGGAAGGGCTTGCGCTTGCCCACAAGAAGCACGTCCAGGGACTTCCCGCCGCCTTCGACCGGTCTCGGCATCGTCACGACGCCGGCGAGAGCGTTCGACTCGACAGAGTCGGGAAGGCGTGCTCGGAGCCAAGCGACCTGGTCCGTCGTGAACAGGTTGGTCGGGATTGAGAGCTTCTCAAGGTTGGTCAGCTCTCCGAGAGGCTGAATGCGGCCGTCTTCGACTCGCTTTGGGTGGAAGCTCAGTCTCTGCAGGCCGGTGAGTGCCGCTAGAGGCTCGAGCGTCTCGAATACAGACTTTCTCCAAACCGCGTCCCCGAAGACGACCTCCTTGAGCGCTGCGCCCTGTTCCAGGTCATCGAGCCGATGAAGTCGTGTGAAGTCCTCGAAGCAAAGCGCCCTAAGTTGCGGTGTTCGGCCCAGATTCCACAGGCGCAGTGACCTCTGGTTCCAGTAGATCGAGACCATCTGCAGACCGGCGATGTCCTCAAAAGGCGAGAAATCCTCGATTCTTGGGCACTTCCACAACTCGATGGCGATGAAACGGGATCCATACTCGGAAACGAGCCGCTCGAACGTCGTTTGGTCCAGGCCACTCACACGGAGGGCGACCGCGGTGTCGTTCTCATCTATAGCCGCGAGTTGAGATACATCGAACTTGCCGCCACCGACCTCGGGCAGGACCAGGTCCAGAAGCCAAGGCGGCTTTGGGTCGCCGCCACGACGCAGCTCCAGTAAGTCATTCGGTGGGAAAGTCACAGTCACCCTGTCAGATCGGCCGGCACGCTCACGCGCCCTACGCGCACGTCTTGGCGCACCGGCAAGCATCGCACTCAACTCGAGTTGGGCGTACGGGTCGGTCTGCAAGCCCCTGCCCTGCCCGCACCGTCATGCGATGATCTGCGCGCTGAACCGTGACCGGCCATCGCCCTGGGCTCAGGAGATCAATCGTGGGGTTCTTCGGCACCTACCTCTTCAACGGACACCGGTGGACGGCACA
>NZ_JBNCKZ010000043.1:0-5565 GCF_049841795.1 Micromonospora sp. DT31
GAGTTCTCAAAGAACAACCACACACCAACCAGAAGCCCTGCACCGCAGAACCCCCACCTGGGGCATTCCCTACACCCGCCGCTCCCGCGCCGGGCACTCCTACTACGTTACCTCACCGTCTCTGCCGTGTCAAACCGTGTGTCCCGGTCTGTCGTGCTTCGTACGGGTCGGCGCCGCTGAGCCCGCGCAGCAGTCAACCGCTGCGCTTGATCATCGGATTTGGCAGGCCGGCCGTCCGCGAATCGCTCGCTGGCACGTCCGTTTCCCTGCCGGTCGACAACCTTACCCGGTCGGTTCCGCTCCGCCAAATCCGCCCTGCGGCGTTCCGGCGAGCCCCGCCCGGCCGCCCCCTCAGGGGATGAACATCCCCGTCCGGTTGCGGCGCCGGCCTCGGATCGGAGCCTCGGACTTGCGTCCTGTTTGCCCCGTTCCGCGCTGGCAGAGAGAAAGTTACGCGTCTGCGGGTTTGAACGTCAAATCCGCAGGAGGCGTCCCCCGTCACACCTGTTTTCCGCTCCACCTGTCAGCTCGGCGGGAGGGTCGGCGAGCAGTCAGCCAGCCGCGTACCCCGAGCACGCCGACGGTCGTGCCGATGGCCAGCGACGCGGCGATGAGCAGGGCATGCACCCAGAGGAAGCCGGTCGGGTCGCCCTCGCCGACCACGCCGGCGGACCAGGCACGCGGGTCGTTCCAGATGGCGACCGCGAACCTGGGCCAGATCGCCCAGGTCCACACGCCGACTCCGAGCAGGAACAGCGACCAGCCGCGCGACAGGACCATGGTCGGCCAGTATGCCAGCGGCACATGTGCGCAGGTCAGGGCGTTGCCGGGTTTCCCTCGTCGCACCCTCGGGCACTGTTGCGGCGTCGAGCCGATCTCTTGGAGGTGCCACCGATGCAGCCGTTCAACCCGTGGACCTGGCGCGATCCGTCCGCTCTCGCCGGCGGGTACGACCAGACCCGGCCGGGTGACGTGCCCGAGCAGCGCACCGGCGACACCGGCGACGGCCCGGACGCGCCCGGCCCCGGGACGCCGCTGGACCTGACCGACTACCGGGTGGAGGCGACGGACGGCCGGATCGGCTCGATCGACGAGGCGAACGAGGACGCGGACGCCCGCTACCTGGTGGTGGACACCGGGCCATGGATCTTCGGCAAGAAGGTGCTGCTGCCGGCCGGCACGGTCGCCCGGGTCGACCACCTCGACCGGGTGGTGCACGTGGACCGCACCCGGGAGCAGGTGAAGGAGTCGCCGGCCTTCGACCCGGATCACTTCGCCCATCCGGAGTACCGCGAGCAGGTCGGCAGCTACTACTCCGAGAGCTACCGGCAGGGCTGAGCCGGCAGCCGGTCCGCGCCGGGTGCAAGCAACCGGGCGCGGGCGGGCTGCCGCCGGCCCCGCTGACGACTAACCTGTCAGGCATGCATCGGTCGAGCACCCACGCCCCGGAGAACCGCACCGGTCTCCCGGGCTGTGCCGCCGACGGCTGCGAACAGATCCTCGACGTACTCCGTGCCGGCGGGCTGCGGTTCCGCGCCGGCGGGCGATGGCGGCGCTCACTCTGACGAGCTCGCTCCCGCGATCCGGGTGACCCCGGATCGTTGCGCGCATCCGCGCGTCCCCGCCCGTGAACGGCACGAAAGGCGTACGACCATGTCCTCCACACGCATGCTCACCGGCGACCGCCCGACCGGACGGCTGCACCTCGGCCACTACGTGGGCAGCATCGCCAACCGGGTCCGGCTGCACCAGCTCCACGACAGCTTCTTCATCATCGCCGACCTGCACATGCTCACCACGCGCAACAGCCGCGCGGACATCGAGCAGGTCGCGCCCAACGCCCGCGAGATGGTCACCGACATCCTCGCCGCCGGCGTCGAGCCGGAGCGGGCCACGTTCTATCTCCAGTCGGCGATCCCCGAGGTCGGCGACCTGAACACGCTTTTCCAGAACCTCATCACGGTGCCGCGCCTGGAACGGGTGCCGTCGCTGAAGGAGATGACCCGGGACGCCGGGAAGGACGAGATGCCGTACGGGCTGCTCGGCTATCCCGTCCTCCAGGCCGCCGACATCCTCTGCGTGCGGGGGCAGGTCGTGCCGGTCGGCAAGGACAACGCCGCGCACGTCGAGGTGACCCGCGAGATCGCCCGGCGGTTCAACCACCTGTACGGCGAGGTCTTCCCGGTACCTGAAATGATCATGTCGGAGACGCCCACACTCGTCGGCACGGACGGCGCCGGGAAGATGAGCAAGAGCAAGGGCAACGCCATCGCGCTCTCCGACGACGCGGCGACCGTGCGGCGCAAGGTGATGGGGATGTACACCGACCCGAACCGGGTCCGCGCCGACGTGCCCGGCACGGTCGAGGGGAACCCGGTCTTCGAGTTCCACGACGTCTTCAACCCGGACCGGGCGCAGGTGGCGGAGTTCAAGACGCGCTACCGGGCGGGCCAGGTCGGCGACGTGGAGGTCAAGGAGGCCCTGGTGACGGCGCTCAACCGGTTCCTCGACCCGATCCGGGAACGGCGCGCCCGCTTCGAGGCACAGCCGGGGCTGGTCGACGAACTGATCGTCGCCGGCACCGAGCGGACCCGCGCCGAGGTGCGCCGCACACTCGTCGAGGTCCGCCGGGCGATGGGCCTGAGCAGCGCGTACAGCCAGGTGCGACGACGGGCCGAGCGCTACCGCAAGGCCGCCGCCGCGTCGGCCTGAGCACCGTCCGGTCCGGGGTACGCGCTTGCGCCGAGCCCGGACCGGGCGGTTAGGCTGTCGACATGGCCAACTCGCAGGCGTACCCGACGGCGTCCCCCGACGTCCGGCTCGGCGCGCTGCGACGCCGACGGTCCCGCGACCGCCTGCGCTGAGCCTTCTCTCCTGCGACCGGCGGATCGAGCCGCCGGTCGTCATCGATCGTCCTCGCTCCGTCGCCGTCGCCGTCCCATCCGGTGATCCGCGCGGCGGATCGAGCGAGATCGGCGTACCCATGGATCTTGAAAAGTTGCTTGCCGACCGGCTGGCGCCCGCGTTCGCGACGGTGGCCGGCGAGCCGGTGGACCCGGCCGTGCGGCGCTCGCAGCACGCGGACTTCCAGTCCGACGCGGCGCTGGGCCTGGCCCGGCGGCTCGGCCGTCCGCCGCGGGAGATCGCCGCCGAGGTACGGGAACACGCGGCGCTCGCCGACCTGTGCGCGACCGTCGAGGTGTCCGGCCCGGGGTTCCTCAACCTGACCGTGGCCGACGGCGCGCTCGGTGGCCTGGTCTCCGCGCTGGCCGCCGACCCGCGGCTCGGCGTGCCGGTGGCCGCCGAGCCGGAGACCGTGGTGGTCGACTACTCGGCGCCGAACGTGGCGAAGGAGATGCACGTCGGCCACCTGCGCTCGACGGTGATCGGGGACGCGGCGGCGCGGACACTGGACTGGCTCGGACACCGGGTGCTGCGCGCCAACCACCTGGGCGACTGGGGCACCCCGTTCGGGATGCTGATCGAGCACCTGGTCGACCTGGGTGAGTCGGAGGCGGCGCGGGAACTGTCCATGGGCGACCTGGACGGCTTCTACCAGGCGGCCCGGGTGAAGTTCGACGCGGACGCGACGTTCCAGGAGCGGTCCCGGCGGCGGGTGGTGGCGTTGCAGGGCGGCGACCCGGCGACGCTGCGATGGTGGCGGCTGCTGGTGACGCAGTCGGAGAGCTACTTCCTGACCGTGTACGACCTGCTCGACGTCACGCTGTCCGCGGCCGACTTCCGGGGCGAGAGCAGCTATCACGACCTGCTCGCGCCGACGGTCGAGGAGCTGGACCGGCTCGGGCTGCTGCGGCGCAGCGACGGCGCGGACTGCGTGTTCCCGCCCGGTTCGGTGGGACGCGACGGCGAACCGCTGCCGCTCATCGTGCGCAAGTCCGACGGCGGGTACGGCTATCCGGCCACCGATCTGGCGGCGCTGCGGCACCGCACCGGCACGCTCGGCGCGACCCGGCTGCTCTACGTGGTCGGTCTGCCGCAGCGGCGGCACTTCGAGATGGTCTTCGCCGCCGCCGCGCAGGCCGGTTGGCTGGCCGCACCGGTGCGGGCCGAGCACGTCGGGTTCGGCTCGATCCTCGGCCCGGACGGGCGGATGCTGCGCAGCCGGGCCGGCGGGTCGGTGAAGCTGGTCGGGTTGCTCACCGAGGCGGTGGAGCGGGCCACCGCGCTCGCCCGGGAACGCAATCCGGAACTGGGCGAGGCGGAGGCCGCCGAGGTGGGACGCGCGGTCGGCATCGGCGCGATCAAGTACGCCGACCTGTCCGGGGACCGGCACAAGGACTACGTGCTGGACTGGGAGCGGATGCTGGCGCTGGACGGCAACACCGCACCGTACCTCCAGTACGCGTACTCCCGGGTCCGGTCGATCTTCCGGCGGGCCGGTGTGGCGGCACGGCCGGACGCCGGCCTCCTGCTCGCCGAGCCGGCCGAGCGGGCGCTCGCGATGGAGCTGGTCGGCTTCGCACCGGTGGTCGAGGAGGTGGCGGGCAGCCTGGAGTTCCACCACCTGACCGGCTATCTGAACCGGCTCGCCGTGGCGTTCAGCGCGTTCTACGAACGCTGTCCGGTGCTGCGGGCCGAGGGACCGGTGCGGGAGAGCCGGCTGGTGCTGTGCGACCTGACCGCGAGGGTGCTGCGGCAGGGCCTGGACCTGATCGGCATCCGCACCCCGGAGCGGCTGTGAGCAGTGCCGGTCAGCGGGGCGGCCAGGACTGCACCTCGACCAGGTTGGCCCCCGGGGTCGCGCAGGCAGGCGGACCGGAACGAGTCCGCGGAACAGATCTCCGGGCGGGGCGCTAGCGTGACACATCGATCGGACGAGCGGGAGGCGATCATGGCGGATCGGCGGGCGGTCCTCGCCCCGGGCCGGGGTTACGACACCAGGGGTCCGCTCTTCGTCTATCTCGGCGAGGCGTTGCGGCGGCTCGGCTTCGACGTGCACGAGGTGACGTGGCGCTCGCTGGGCGATCTGCGCCTCGACGCCGCACCCGCCTGGGTGGCCGAGCAACTCGACCCGGTGCTGGACAGCGGCGTCGATCTGCTGGTGGGCAAGTCGCTCGGCAGTTTCGCCGCCCCGCTCGCCGCCGACCGGGGCATCCCCGCGGTCTGGTTGACGCCGCTGCTGACCGACCCCGCCGTACGGGAGTCGCTGGGCCGGTCCACCGCGCCGTTCCTGCTGGCCGGCGGCACCGCCGACCGCGTCTGGGACGGCACCGTGGCGCGCCGGCTCACCCCGCACGTGGTGGAGGTCGCCGACGCCGACCACTCGATCATGGTGCCCGGGCCGCTGGCCGCCTCGGCCGACGCGCTCGGGCGGGTCTGCACCGCGGTGGAGGAGTTCGTCCGGACCCTCGGCAGCTGACGCCGGCCCGCCGCCGTGTGACCGTCCGGGTCGGATCGGTCGACGACACCGTCGAGGACCGGCCTCCCGTACGGGGAGACCGGTCCTCGACCCGGTGTGGTCGGTCAGCGTTGCAGGGTGAGTAGTCCGGGTCGGTAGGGCAGGAGGCCGTAGTCGCCGCCGGAGTTGGGCGAGCGGCCCTGGTA
>NZ_JBNCKZ010000044.1:0-5282 GCF_049841795.1 Micromonospora sp. DT31
GTTTGTCCGGCGGTGTCCTACTCTCCCACACCCTCCCGGGTGCAGTACCATCGGCGCTGGAGGGCTTAGCTTCCGGGTTCGGAATGTGACCGGGCGTTTCCCCTCCGCCATGACCGCCGTAACTCTGTGAACATATCAACCAACCCACACAGGTTGTTGTTTGTTCAGAGTTGCACAGTGGACGCGTAGCAGCTTGGTAGTCAAGTCCTCGGCCTATTAGTACCGGTCAACTGAACCCGTTACCGGGCTTACATTTCCGGCCTATCAACCCAGTCGTCTAGCTGGGGGCCTTACCCCACAAAGTGGGTGGGATACCTCATCTTGAAGCGAGCTTCCCGCTTAGATGCTTTCAGCGGTTATCCCTTCCGAACGTAGCTAACCAGCCGTGCCCCTGGCGGGACAACTGGCACACCAGAGGTTCGTCCGTCCCGGTCCTCTCGTACTAGGGACAGCCCTTCTCAAGTATCCTACGCGCACGGCGGATAGGGACCGAACTGTCTCACGACGTTCTAAACCCAGCTCGCGTACCGCTTTAATGGGCGAACAGCCCAACCCTTGGGACCTGCTACAGCCCCAGGATGCGACGAGCCGACATCGAGGTGCCAAACCATCCCGTCGATATGGACTCTTGGGGAAGATCAGCCTGTTATCCCCGGGGTACCTTTTATCCGTTGAGCGACACCGCTTCCACATGCCAGTGCCGGATCACTAGTCCCGACTTTCGTCCCTGCTCGACCTGTCAGTCTCACAGTCAAGCTCCCTTGTGCACTTGCACTCAACACCTGATTGCCAACCAGGCTGAGGGAACCTTTGGGCGCCTCCGTTACCCTTTAGGAGGCAACCGCCCCAGTTAAACTACCCACCAGACACTGTCCCTGAACCGGATAACGGTCCGAAGTTAGATACCCAAATCAACCAGAGTGGTATTTCAAGATTGCCTCCACCCATACTGGCGTATGGACTTCACCGGCTCCCACCTATCCTACACAAGCTAATTCAGATACCAATGTCAAGCTATAGTAAAGGTCCCGGGGTCTTTCCGTCCTGCCGCGCGTAACGAGCATCTTTACTCGTAATGCAATTTCGCCGGGCCTGTGGTTGAGACAGTGGGGAAGTCGTTACGCCATTCGTGCAGGTCGGAACTTACCCGACAAGGAATTTCGCTACCTTAGGATGGTTATAGTTACCACCGCCGTTTACTGGCGCTTAAGTTCTCCGCTTCGCCCCGAAGAGCTAACAGGTCCCCTTAACGTTCCAGCACCGGGCAGGCGTCAGTCCATATACATCGAATTACTTCTTCGCATGGACCTGTGTTTTTAGTAAACAGTCGCTTCCCCCTGCTCTCTGCGGCCATACAACGCTCCACCCGCATGGGGCTTCACGTCTCCGGCCCCCCTTCTCCCTAAGTTACGGGGGCAATTTGCCGAGTTCCTTAACCACAGTTCGCCCGATCGCCTCGGTATTCTCTACCTGACCACCTGTGTCGGTTTGGGGTACGGGCCGCTAAGAACTCGCTAGAGGCTTTTCTCGGCAGCATAGGATCACTGACTTCACCTGAATCGGCTCGGCATCACGTCTCAGCCTTCATGCACCGCGGATTTGCCTACGGCACGGCCTACACGCTTACCCCGGCACAACCACCGGCCGGGCTCAGCTACCTTCCTGCGTCACCCCATCGCTTGACTACTACCCGCCAGGTTCCCACGCTCCCCAACATCAACCCGAAGGTCTCCGCCGGTTTGGGTGGTTAGCACAACGAGGTTCGTCAGGGTCGCTCTTTCGCGGGTACGGGAATATCAACCCGTTGTCCATCGACTACGCCTCTCGGCCTCGCCTTAGGTCCCGACTCACCCAGGGCGGATTAGCCTGGCCCTGGAACCCTTGGTCATCCGGCGGAAGGGTTTCTCACCCTTCTTTCGCTACTCATGCCTGCATTCTCACTCGTGCCGCGTCCACAACTGGGTCACCCCGCTGCTTCACCCCCGGCACGACGCTCCCCTACCCACCCACACACCTGCATACCCCATCAAGGAGGTACGAAGTTAATATGTGAGTGCCACAGCTTCGGCGGTGTGCTTGAGCCCCGCTACATTGTCGGCGCGGAACCACTTGACCAGTGAGCTATTACGCACTCTTTAAAGGGTGGCTGCTTCTAAGCCAACCTCCTGGTTGTCTATGCGACCCCACATCCTTTTCCACTTAGCACACGCTTAGGGGCCTTAGCTGGTGATCTGGGCTGTTTCCCTCTCGACTACGAAGCTTATCCCCCGCAGTCTCACTGCCGCGCTCTCACTTACCGGCATTCGGAGTTTGGCTGATTTTGGTAAGCTTGTGGGCCCCCTAGATCATCCAGTGCTCTACCTCCGGCAAGAAACACGCGACGCTGCACCTAAATGCATTTCGGGGAGAACCAGCTATCACGGAGTTTGATTGGCCTTTCACCCCTAACCACAGGTCATCCCCCAACTTTTCAACGTTGGTGGGTTCGGCCCTCCACGCGGTCTTACCCGCGCTTCAGCCTGCCCATGGCTAGATCACTCCGCTTCGGGTCTAGAGCATGCGACTGAAAACGCCCTATTCAGACTCGCTTTCGCTACGGCTCCCCCACACGGGTTAACCTCGCCACATGCCACTAACTCGCAGGCTCATTCTTCAAAAGGCACGCCGTCACCCCGCAAGGCTCCGACGGATTGTAGGCGAACGGTTTCAGGTACTATTTCACTCCCCTCCCGGGGTACTTTTCACCATTCCCTCACGGTACTTGTCCGCTATCGGTCACCAGGAAGTATTTAGGCTTACCAGGTGGTCCTGGCAGATTCACGGCAGATTTCAGGAGTCCGCCGCTACTCGGGAACACCCACAGAAGATCAGCAACTTTCACCTACCGGACTTTCACCGTCTACGGTCAGCCATTCCAGACTGTTCGACTAGCCACTGACTTTGTAACTCCTCCAACAGATGTCAGTCTGTTGAGCAGGGTCCCACAACCCCGACCACGCAACCCCTGACAGGTATCACACGCAACCGGTTTAGCCTCGATCCGCTTTCGCTCGCCACTACTCACGGAATCACTATTTGTTTTCTCTTCCTACGGGTACTGAGATGTTTCACTTCCCCGCGTTCCCTCCACACACCCTATGTGTTCAGGTGTGGGTGACATCACATGACTGATGCCGGGTTTCCCCATTCGGACACCCTGGGATCACAGCTTGGTTGACAGCTCCCCCAGGCCTATCGCGGCCTCCCACGTCCTTCATCGGCTCCTGGTGCCAAGGCATTCACCGTTCGCCCTTGACAACTTGACCACAAAGATGCTCGCGTCCACTGTGCAATTCTCAACAAACAACCAACCCACAACCCACAGCCCCACACCAAACCCGACCACCGCCGGCGGTATGCGAGACCAGGCCATGCCTGGCGCCCGACAGACGCTCACACGTCCATCTCAAGGCTCCGAAGAAAACAACCACACAGGTTGTTCCTTCAGGACCCAACAGGGTGCTTACATCCCTCCCCAGCCGCACCGAAAACCCGTTCCCACCACCCCGAAGAGCAGCTGTACTAGGAAAACTTCCGGCCGTTGCCGAGAAAAAACTTGCCAGTGTCTCCGCCATCTGAGCACCCCGACCCGACATCCGCAGGCCGCGGGCTCCATACCACCTTTCGGTGGATGGTGCTCCTTAGAAAGGAGGTGATCCAGCCGCACCTTCCGGTACGGCTACCTTGTTACGACTTCGTCCCAATCGCCAGCCCCACCTTCGACGGCTCCCTCCACAAGGGTTGGGCCACCGGCTTCGGGTGTTGCCGACTTTCGTGACGTGACGGGCGGTGTGTACAAGGCCCGGGAACGTATTCACCGCAGCGTTGCTGATCTGCGATTACTAGCGACTCCGACTTCACGGGGTCGAGTTGCAGACCCCGATCCGAACTGAGACCGGCTTTTTGGGATTCGCTCCACCTCACGGTATCGCAGCCCATTGTACCGGCCATTGTAGCATGCGTGAAGCCCTGGACATAAGGGGCATGATGACTTGACGTCATCCCCACCTTCCTCCGAGTTGACCCCGGCAGTCTTCGATGAGTCCCCGCCATAACGCGCTGGCAACATCGAACGAGGGTTGCGCTCGTTGCGGGACTTAACCCAACATCTCACGACACGAGCTGACGACAGCCATGCACCACCTGTGACCGCCCCCGAAGGACCTGCCATCTCTGACAGTTTTGCGGCCATGTCAAACCCAGGTAAGGTTCTTCGCGTTGCATCGAATTAATCCGCATGCTCCGCCGCTTGTGCGGGCCCCCGTCAATTCCTTTGAGTTTTAGCCTTGCGGCCGTACTCCCCAGGCGGGGCGCTTAATGCGTTAGCTGCGGCACAGAGAACCGGAGAGGCTCCCCACACCTAGCGCCCAACGTTTACAGCGTGGACTACCAGGGTATCTAATCCTGTTCGCTCCCCACGCTTTCGCTCCTCAGCGTCAGTATCGGCCCAGAGACCTGCCTTCGCCATCGGTGTTCCTCCTGATATCTGCGCATTTCACCGCTACACCAGGAATTCCAGTCTCCCCTACCGAACTCTAGCCTGCCCGTATCGACTGCAGGCCCGCAGTTGAGCTGCGGGTTTTCACAGTCGACGCGACAAGCCGCCTACGAGCTCTTTACGCCCAATAAATCCGGACAACGCTCGCACCCTACGTCTTACCGCGGCTGCTGGCACGTAGTTGGCCGGTGCTTCTTCTGCAGGTACCGTCACTTGCGCTTCGTCCCTGCTGAAAGAGGTTTACAACCCGAAGGCCGTCATCCCTCACGCGGCGTCGCTGCATCAGGCTTCCGCCCATTGTGCAATATTCCCCACTGCTGCCTCCCGTAGGAGTCTGGGCCGTGTCTCAGTCCCAGTGTGGCCGGTCGCCCTCTCAGGCCGGCTACCCGTCGTCGCCTTGGTAGGCCATCACCCCACCAACAAGCTGATAGGCCGCGAGCCCATCCCAAGCCGAAAAACTTTCCACCACCAACCATGCGATCAGCAGTAATATTCGGTATTAGCCCCGGTTTCCCGGGGTTATCCCAAAGCCTGGGGCAGGTTGCTCACGTGTTACTCACCCGTTCGCCGCTCGAGTACCCCGAAGGGCCTTTCCGCTCGACTTGCATGTGTTAAGCACGCCGCCAGCGTTCGTCCTGAGCCAGGATCAAACTCTCCAACAAAAACTTGTTGAACAATCATCCCAGCAACAAAAGTGTTGCCAAAGGAATCCCAACCAGCCAAACCGAAGCCTGACCAGTCCGGG
>NZ_JBNCKZ010000045.1:0-5218 GCF_049841795.1 Micromonospora sp. DT31
AACCCATCAACTGGACCCACCCACCCACACCCACCACCACCCTCCCCACCTACCCCTTCCACCACCACCGCTACTGGCCCCGACCCCCCCACCACCACACCACCAACCCCACCGGCCTCGGACTCGACCCCACCACCCACCCCCTCCTCAGCGGAACGGTGGACCTGCCGGACAACGACGGACTGCTCCTCACCGGCCGCCTGTCCATCGAGAGTCATCCGTGGCTCGCCGAGCACGCCGTGGCCGGCACCGTCCTACTCCCCGGCGCCGCCTTCGTCGACCTCGCGTTGCACGCCGGTCAACAGGTGGACTGCGACCACATCGACGACCTCACCATCGAGCAGCCGCTCACCCTGACCCCGGACGGCCAGGTGCAACTCCAGGTGCGCCTGGACGGGCCGGACGCGTCAGGTCGGCGGTCGCTCAGCATCCATTCGCGGACCCACCTGGACAACGACCGCCAACCGTGGCTGCGGCATGCCGTCGGCGCGCTGTCCCGGAGCCCGGTCCCCGCCGTCACCGTGGACGGCGAGTGGCCGCCCGCGAGGGCTGAGGCGGTCGACATCGAAGGCCTGTACCCGCGGCTCGCCGACAAAGGGCTTGAATACCTCGGCGTCTTCCGGGGTGTCCAGGCGGTGTGGCGTCGCGGTGCGGAACTGTTCGCCGAGGTGTCCCTGCCGGCCCAGCATTCCGCGGCGGCCAGGTTCGCGGTCCACCCGGCGCTGCTCGACGCGGCCCTGCATCCCCTCGCCGCGGCTGACGACGGGGTGCGGTTGCCCTTCGCCTGGAACGGCGTGACCTTGCGTGCCACGGGTGCCACCTCGGTACGGGTCCACCTGGCACCCGGGGAACACGACGAGGTGCGGATCACGGTCACCGACCCGGCGAACGCCGCGGTGCTCACCGTCGACGCGCTCAGCGCCCGCCCGGTCGACCCCCAGCGGCTGTCCGCCGAACGGGAACGGGTCGAGTCGCTGTTCGCACTCGACTGGGTCCCCGTCTCCGGGAGTGCGGACGCCGTATCCACCGGCCCGTGGACGGTGCTGGGCGGACACGGGGGAGAGGGCCTGGCGGACGCGCTCTCCGCCGCCGGGGTGCCGATGTCGACGGACCGGGCAGCGGCACGGACGCACGTCCTTCCCTACGTCGCCGGCGCGGTCGACGGCCCGGTTCCGGCTGTGACCCGCGGACGCCTCACGACGCTGCTCTCCGACGTCCAGCAGTGGTTGGCGGATCCCGCGCACGACGACAGCCGGCTCGTGGTGGTCACCCGGAGGGCTGTCGCCGCGCAACCCGGTGAGGCGATCACCGATCTGGCCGGCGCCGCCGGCTGGGGCCTGCTCCGCTCGGCCCAGAACGAACACCCCGACCGTATCGTGCTGATCGACCTCGACGCGGTCGCGGTAAGCGGGGCCGCGTTGCCGGCCGCGGTCGCGTCCGGCGAACCCCAACTCGCGGTACGGGACGGTGCGTCCCACGCCCCCCGCCTCGCCGAGGTCGACGCGCTGCCCACTCTGGTGCCCCCGGCGGCGGCGTGGCGCCTCGCCGCGACCGGAAACGGTTCCCTCGGGATGGTCCTGGCGCCGGTCGACGACGCCGACGAGCCGCTCGGTGCCGGCGAGGTGCGGGTGGCGGTCCGCGCGGTCGGTCTGAACTTCCGCGATGTCCTGCTGGCCCTCGGCACACTGCCCGACGACCCCCGGCCGATCGCGGCGGAGGGGGCCGGGGTGGTCTTGGAGGTGGGTCCGGGCGTCGACGCGCTACGGCCCGGTGATCGGGTGATGGGTCTGCTCAGCGGCGGAGCCGGGCCGGTGAGCACCGCCCAACAGGAGATGCTGACCACGATTCCGGACGGCTGGTCGTTCGCCGAGGCGGCCAGCATGCCGGTGGTGTTCCTCACCGCGTACCGCGGCCTGGTCGAGATCGCGAAGATGCAGCCCGGCGAGTCGTTGCTGCTGCATGCCGCCGCCGGCGGGGTCGGGCTGGTCACCGTCCAGCTCGCGCGACACCTCGGGGTGGAGGTCTTCGGCACGGCGAGCCCGAGCAAGTGGGACGCGCTGCGGGAGTGCGGTTTCGACGACGCCCACCTGGCGTCCTCACGGACCCTCGACTTCGAGGGCCACTTCCGCGTTGCGGGCGTCGACGTGGTGCTCAACTCGCTCGTCGGGGAGTTCATCGACTCCTCCCTGCGGCTGCTGCGCCCCGGAGGCCGGTTCGTGGAGATCGGCAAGTCCGACTACCGCGACCCCGACAAGGTCGGCGCCGATCATCCCGGGGTCACCTACCGGGCGTTCGACGTGTTGGACACCGACCCCGCGTACATCCAGCAACTGCTCCGGCAGCTGCGCGCCTGGGGTGAGGAGGGGGTCCTGCGGCCGCTGCCGGTCACCGCGTGGGACATCCGCCGGGCCCCGCAGGCGCTGCGGTATCTGGCTCGCGGAAAGAACATCGGCAAGGTGGTCCTCACCCTCCCCCGTGATCTCGATCCGGCCGGCACGGTTCTGGTCACCGGTGCGACCGGGACGCTCGGTGGGTTGCTCGCCCGGCATCTCGTCACCCGGCACGGGGTACGTCACCTCCTCCTCACCGGCCGGCGCGGTGCCGACGCCGAGGGGGTCGGGGACCTGCTCGCCGACCTGTCGCTGCTCGGGGCGAAGGCCCAGGTTGTCGCCTGTGACACGGCCGACCGGGCGGCGCTCGCCGAGGTGCTGACGCGGATTCCCGCGGCACATCCGTTGACCGCCGTGGTGCACGCCGCCGGCGTACTCGCCGACGGCACGTTCGACGCCCTTGACCCGCAACGGCTGGAAACGGTCCTGCGGCCCAAGGTCGACGGCGCGTGGCACCTGCACGAACTCACCCTGGACGCGGATCTCGCGGCTTTCGTGCTCTACTCCTCGGCTGCCGGCACGTTCGGCACGCCGGGGCAGGCGAACTACGCGGCGGGGAACGCCTTCCTCGACGCGCTCGCCCGCCATCGGCACCGCAGTGGCCTGCCGGCGACCAGTCTCGGTTGGGGTCTGTGGACCGCCACCAGTGCCCTGACCAGGGATCTCGACGAGGCGGATCTGGGTCGGCTGGCCCGGACCGGCAGCCTGCCGTTGAGCACTCCGGAAGGGCTTGCGCTCTTCGATTCGGCTCTCGGGCTCGACCATGCCGCGCTGTTGCCGGTGAAGCTGGACCTTCCCGCGCTGCGGGAACGGGCCGGTGAGCAGACGGTGCCGGCCCTGCTCAAGGGCCTGGCCGGCCCGGTGCGGCGGCGGGTGGCGGCGGTGCCCGCCGCGACCGTCGACACCCAGTCGTGGACCGCGCGGTTGGCCGCGCTGGATCACGCCGATCGGCGGGACGCGCTGCTGACCCTGATTCGCTCGGAGGCTGCCGCGGTCCTCGGTCACTCCGGCCCGGATGCGATCGGGGCCGAGAACCCGTTCGGCGACCTGGGCTTCGACTCGCTCACCGCGGTGGAACTGCGCAACCGGCTCAACGTGCGAACCGGGCGGCGGCTGCCGGCCACCCTGTTGTTCCGCTACCCCACTCCCACCGCGTTGACCGCATATCTCGCGGCCGAGGTGTTCGGGGACGCGCAGGGTTAGCCCGACGCCCGCGTGGCCGGGCGCGGTCCGTGAGCACGGACGCGCCCGGCGACGTGGGTGTGGTGCCGCGGCTTCGCAGCGCGTCAGGTGCGCTTCGACACCGGCACGACGTAGCGGCTGAAGAGGAGGTCGCGCAGGACGTCGTCGCCACCCTCGACGATCGACACGTACCGCATGTCCCGGACCAGCTTGCCGATCGGGCTCTCGTGGGTGTACCCGAGACCGCCGAACATCTCGGAGCCGACGCCGGCGATCTGCCAGCCCGCCTGCCCACAGAAAATCTTGGCGGCCAGGGCCGACTTGAGGGTGCCCCGGCGCAGGAACTCGTCGGCGGCGTCGGGACGCTCGAGGATGGCGTCGAACTCGCGGGCGGCGGCCCGACACTGGCTACGCATCACCTCGATCTGCATCTCCATCTGGCCGAGCTTGGCGGCGAACACGGCGTTACCGGTCAGCGGCGCGTCCCGGAGGGTCTTGGTCTTGGCGTAGTCCATGCAGAGGTCCCGGATCCGGCGTGCGGTCCCGAGTGCGGTGGTGGCGATGAGGATGCGGCTGGCGTTGAGGCCGACCTCCAACACCCGCAGGCCGGGGCCACGGAGGGCGTGATCGGCGGGAACCCGGCAGTTGTCGAAGCTCACCTGGTACGTACCGGAGGAGCGGAGGCCGTTCATCTCCCACCGCTTGACGATCCTCACCCCCGGGGTGTCCCTCGGTACGACGACCGCCGCCACGCCGGAGGGGTTGTCGGTCGAGCGGGCGATGACGACGAGGAAGTCGGCGAAGGCAGCGTTTGTGGAAAAGTACTTGTCCCCGTTGATGACCAGGGCGTCCCCGCTGCGGACCGCGGTGGTGGTGATCTTCGCGAGTTCACTGCCCGCCGCTTGTTCGCTGCCCACGGTCGCGCAGAACGTGCCACCGTCGACCATCGGTTTGAGGTAGCGCCCGCGCAGCTCCTCCGTGCCGTAGAGGGAGACCATGCTGGTGCCCAGTACGGAGATGAACAGCGTGAACGCGGCGCCGGCGTCACCGTAGGACAGTTCGGAGACCACGTCGACGCTGTCCTCGAGGCCGAGCCCCAGGCCGCCCCACTCGGCGGGGAGCCACCAGTTGGCCAATCCGGCCTCCTGGAACCGGCGGTACAGCGGCAGGGGTGCGTCCGCGAAGGAATCGAGGTACGCCTGCTGGTCGACCAGCTCGGTGCGGGCGAAGGTCCGTACCCGGTTGACTACATCTGCGGTCATGGTTCTCCTTGTCGCGGTGGCGACGTGCGGCTGATGCGGGAGGGGCTGAGCGGGGTGGGGCTGGGCCGTTCAGCCGAGTTCGTTGTCGATGAAGGCGAACAGCTCGTTGTCGTCGGCGGTGTCCATGCTGGCCAGCACGGTGCCTGTCGTCGGGGCCGCGGGCCGTAGCCGGGTGAGCATCTGCTGGAACGCGTGCGCGGCCACGTCCTGGGCCTGCGGGTCGTCGAGGGCGTCGACCAGGGCGGCAACGCGGTCCAGCTCGGTGCGGATCCGATCGGCTGGCGATTCCGGTGGCGGCAGAAGCTGGCGCAGGATGTGGTCGGCGATGGCGGCGGGAGTCGGATAATCGAAAATCAACGTCGCCGGCAACCGCAACCCCGTCAC
>NZ_JBNCKZ010000046.1:0-4749 GCF_049841795.1 Micromonospora sp. DT31
CTGGTGGGGTTCGGGTGGCGGTGCGGTCGGTGCCGTGGCCGCGGCGGGAGGGCACGCCGCGGCGGGCGGCGGTGTCGGCCTTCGGTATCTCCGGCACCAACGCACACCTGATCCTCGAAGAACCGCCGGTCCTGCCTGCGGCGGGCCCGGACCCGGAATCGGCCATCGGGCCGGCGACGACGGTGCGGTCCGAACCGGCGGCGGAGGCGCCGGTGGTGTGGCACGTCTCGGCGCGTACCGAGGAAGGGCTGCGCGCGGTGGCGGCCCGGCTGGCCGCGAGCACCACGGGGGACGGCCCGGCGGCTCGTGCCCGGGTCGAGGACGTGGCCCACGCGCTGGTGTCGCACCGGGCGGCGTTGCCGCACCGGGCCGCGGTCGTCGGCAGCCGGGACGAACTGGCCTCCGGCCTGGCCGCGCTGGCCGCGGGTCGCGACGCCGACAACGTCGTCCGCGGAGTCGCCCGGGGTGAGCACCGGCTCGCGGTGTTGTTCACCGGCCAGGGCAGCCAGCGTCCCGGCATGGGCCGCGAACTGTACGAGGCGTTTCCGGTGTTCGCCGAGGCGTTCGACGAGGTGTGCGCGGCCGTCGACGCGCACACCGACCAGCCGTTGCGGGACATCGTCTTCAGTCAACGGCCCGACGCCGACCACCTGCTGGGGCAGACCATGTGGGCGCAGCCGGCCCTGTTCGCCCTGCACGTCGCACTGTGGCGGCAGGTACGTCACCATGGCGTGAAGCCGAACTTCCTGCTCGGCCACTCCATCGGCGAGATCAGTGCCGCCCACGTGGCCGGGGTGTTCTCGCTCGCCGACGCGGCGCTGCTGGTCACCACCCGCGCCCGGCTCATGCAGGCAGCGCGCGGTGACGGCGTCATGATGGCGGTCCAGGCGAGCGTGGACGAACTGCGTCCCCTGCTGGTGGGCCGCGAACGCCGGGTCGGCATCGCCGCCCACAACGCGCCCTCCTCCACCGTCATCTCCGGCGACGCCGACGAGGTCGCCCGGATCGCCGACAGCTTCTCGGCGCAGGGCCGCCGAGTCCGCCGGCTCGCCGCCAGCCACGCCTTCCACTCTCCGCACATGGACACCGTGCTGGCCGAGTTCCGGTCGGTGGTGGCGCGGCTCGCCCTCAACCCGCCGAGTCTGCCCATCGTGTCCAACCTGACCGGCGCCCAAGCGACCACCGCCCAGCTGACCTCACCCGACTACTGGACCCAGCAGCTGCGCAAGGCAGTCCGCTTCCACCCGGGTGTACGGCACCTGAACAGCCAGCACGTCACCGGTTATCTCGAACTCGGTCCCGCGCCCGTCCTCACCGCCCTCACCCGCACCATCCTCGACGAGCACCTGCCCGCCGATGCCATCCTGCCCACCATCGACGGCGCACGTCCCGAACCCGCCAGCCTGCTCACCGCACTCGCCGCGCTGCGCGCTCAGGGTCACGACACCGAGTGGCCGCATCCCACCAGCCCGCGCCCCGTCGACCTGCCGGTCCATCCCTTCCATCGCCAGTCGTTCTGGCTGCACCCGGTGCCGGAGGGAACGCCGCCCGCCGCGGGCAGCCACCCGTTCCTGCCTCATGTCACGGAGCTGACGGACGGCGAGACGACGGTGTATTCCGGGAAGCTGTCGGCCGCCGAGCATCCGTGGCTGGCCGACCACGTCGTCGGCGGCCGGCCCGTCGTCCCCGCGAGCGCGTTCGTCGACATGGTCCTACACACCGGCCGGCGGCTCGGCCGGGACCACATCGACGAGCTGGTCATCGAACATCCGCTGACGTTGAGCGGCGGTAACGACGTCGACCTGCAGGTGACGGTCACCCGCGACGGCCCCGATGTCCACCAGGTCACCGTGCACAGCAGGGCGGTGCCCACCGCCGACCTCCCCGACCCCCGGTGGGTCCGACACACCACCGCCACGCTCCGGACCACCGCCGGGCTGCCCGAAACCGTCGTGGACTGGCTGCCGGAGGGCGCCCTGCCGGCCGACACCAGCGACGTCTACACGCTGCTGGACGGCCAAGGCTACGAGTACGGCCACGCCTTCCGGCTGCTCACCGGCCTCTGGCGGCAGCCGGCAACCGAGCACCAGTACGCCGAGGTGGCGCTCCCCGAACAGGTGTCGGCGGAGGCGTACGCGATCCATCCGGCCCTGCTCGACGCCGCCCTGCATCCCCTGCTGTTGACGCACTCGGTGGACGGCCCTCCGATGGTGCCGTTCAGCCTGACCGGACTGACGTACCACGCGCCTTCCCGGTCACCCGACGCCCTGCGGGTGGAGCTGCGACGCACCGGTGCCACGGAGGCGGCGGTCCGGATCACCGACCCGGGTGGCGTCCCGATCATCGAGCTCCGGTCCCTCGTCGTCCGGCCGCTGTCCACCGGTCCCGACGTGACGTCGCAGGTCGTGCGGTGGTTCCCCGTCGCGACGCCGACACCGGGTGACCCGATCGCCCACGAGGTGTGCCGGCCGGCCGTCGGCGAAGAGCCGGTCACCGAGGCCGTGCGGGCCCGGCTGGCCGAGGTGCTCGGGGCGCTGCGCGCCTCACTCGACGACGGCGGCGACGCGGTACGCCTCGTGGTCCTGACCAGCAATGCTGTCGCGGTCGGCGACGAGGTCGACATCAAGGAGCACCGGCCGGCCGCGGAACCGGTCGATCCGGTCTCGGCGGCGGTCTGGGGTCTGGTCAGGTCGGCGCAGAGTGAACATCCCGACCGGTTCGTGCTGCTGGACATCCCCCACGACGCCGACGCCGGGGCCGCCGTGGCGATCGCCCTCGCCACCGGAGAACCACAACTCGCCCTGCGCGGCGACGTGCTGTACCAGCCGCGGCTCGTCGACCTGCCGGCCGAGCCTCGCCAGTTGGCGTCGTCGGCCCTGACATCGACGGGAACGGTCCTGGTCACCGGGGCCACCGGCGCGCTGGGCAGGCTCCTGGCACGCCACCTCGTCGACAAGTACGGGGCCCGACACCTGCTGCTGGTGAGCCGCCGTGGCCCGGCCGCCGACGACGCCGACCGCCTCGTGTCCGCGTTGACCGCTGCCGGGGCGAGCGTCCGCCTGGAGGCGTGCGACGTGGCGGATCCGGAGGCACTCGGTGCGCTGCTGTCGTCCGTCCCGGCGGACCGGCCGCTGACCGCCGTCGTCCACACCGCCGGCGTCGTCGAGGACGCGACCATCGCCACGGTCACCTCCGACGCCCTCGATCGGGTGCTCAGCGCGAAGGTGGACGCCGGCTGGCACCTGCACCGGCTGACCCGGCACCTCGACCTGGACATGTTCGTGCTGTTCTCCTCGGCCGCCGGCGTGTTCGGCGCACCCGGGCAGGGCGGTTACGCGGCAGCCAACGCCTTCCTCGACGCCCTCGCGCACCAGCGCCGGGACGGTGGGGCGACGGCCACCTCGCTCGCCTGGGGGCCGTGGGCGGGCGACGAGGGGATGGCCGCCCGCCTCGGCGTCGCCGACCAGGAGCGCATCCGCCGGATGGGGCTGGCCCCGATCCGTACCCCGCAGGGCCTGGCCATGTTCGACGCCGCGGTGGCGGCCGATCGGGCCAACGTCACCACCGCACTGATCGACCGCAGTGCGCTGGTCCGCCCGGAGGGGACCCCGTTGGACGGGGTGCCGCCGCTGCTGCGACACCGGGTACGCCGGACGCCCGGGGCGGCCGGCGCTGCCACCAGGCGTGGCGACCTGGCCGGTGCGCTCACCGGCCGTACCGCGAGTGAACGGCGTGACCTGCTCCTGGCGGAGGTGCGCCGCCGCACCGCCGAGGTGCTGGGTCACCTCGACGTGGCGGCGGTGCCGGAAGGCCGTCCGTTCACCGAACTCGGGGTGGACTCGTTGGCCTCACTGGAGTTGCGGAGCCGGTTGAGTGCCGCGACCGGGCTGCGGTTGCCGGCCACCCTGGTCTTCGACTATCCCACTCCCGGGGCGATCGCCGACTTCCTGCTGGCCGAGATGACCTCCGCCGAGCCGGCAACAGCCGTCGCACCGACGCTGTCCGTTCCGACGCCGGGCGACGAGCCGATCGCGATTGTGGCGGTGAGTTGTCGGTATCCGGGTGGGGTGGATTCGCCGGAGTCGTTGTGGGATTTGTTGGCTGATGGTCGGGATGCGATGGGGGAGTTCCCGACGAATCGGGGGTGGGATCTGGAGCGTCTTTTCGACGATGATCCGGAGACGGTGGGTACGTCTTATGCCCGTCACGGTGGGTTCCTGCACGATGCGGATCTGTTCGATGCGGAGTTCTTCGGGATCAGTCCGCGGGAGGCGACCGCGATGGATCCGCAGCAGCGGTTGTTGTTGGAGACGTCGTGGGAGGCGTTCGAGCGGGCGGGCATCGCCCCGGACTCGCTACGCGGCAGTTCCACGAGCGTCTACGTCGGCCTGATGAACCAGGAGTACAGCAAGGTCGCCGGTGACTCCGCCGACGACGTCGAAGGGTTCCTGGCCACCGGCGTCTCGGGCAGTATCGCGTCTGGTCGGGTGGCGTATCACTTCGGGTTGGAGGGGCCTGCGGTGACGGTGGATACGGCGTGTTCGTCGTCGTTGGTGGCGGTGCATTTGGCGTGTGAGAGTTTGCGGCGGGGTGAGTCGTCGTTGGCGTTGGCTGGTGGGGTGACGGTGATGGCGACGCCTGTGGCGTTTGTGGAGTTTTCTCGTCAGCGTGGGTTGTCGGTGGATGGTCGGTGTAAGGCGTTTGGTGCGGGGGCGGATGGGACGGCGTGGTCGGAGGGTGTGGGGGTGG
>NZ_JBNCKZ010000047.1:0-3846 GCF_049841795.1 Micromonospora sp. DT31
ACCACCTCAGCAAAAACCTCACCACCACGACGCCACACCGAACGCAACCCCTGAAAACCCGGCCCATACTCAAAACCGACCTCGGACAGTGCGTCGTAGAAGCCCTCGAGCGTCTGCGGTTCGGCACCGACCGGCGGCCAGGCCTCGTCCCAGCGAGCCGCATCGGTGGCGCGTCCGGAGACGAAGCCGCTCGCGTGTCGGACCCACTCCTCCTCAACGCCGTCCCGACGCGCGAACACCGACACCCCACGACGGCCGGACTCCTCCGCCTCACCCACCACCACCTGCACCCGCACACCACCGACCGGCGGCACCACCAACGGCGCCTCAACCACCAACTCCTCCACCACCGACGCACCCACCTGAACCCCCGACCACCACACCCACTCCACCAACGCCGCACCCGGCACCAACACCACACCCGACACCGCATGATCAGCCAGCCACGGCGTCCCACCCACCGACACCCGCCCGGTCACCACCACACCACCCGAACCCAACTCCACCACCGCACCCAACAACCCATGCTCGGCACCCACCAGACCCAGCCCCACCGCGTCGGCCGCCGGTTTCCGGGCCTCGACCCAGTGGCGCGCCCGCTCGAAGGCATAAGTGGGCAGGTCGACGAGCCGGGCCTCACCCTCCTGGAACAGCTCTGCCCAGGAGACGGGTACACCGCGGGTGTGTAGCCGTCCGACAGCGGCGATCAGGCTGGTCTCCTCGTCGTGCTGGCGTCGCGACAGGGCGATGAACGCGTGCGGGTCGTTCTGCTCCGGCAGGCAGTCCGCCGCCATCGCGGTCAGCACCGCGTCGGGACCGATCTCGGCGAAGGTGGTCACGCCCCGCTCCCGCAGAGCCTGCACAGCCTGGAGGAAACGGACCGGCTGACGCACATGCTGCACCCAGTAGTCAGGCGTGAGCAGTTTTTCGGACGCCTCCCGCCCGGTGAGGGTCGAGATCAACGGGATCGTCGGTTCGCGGTAGGACAGCCCCGCCGCGATCTCCCGGAAGTCGTCGAGCATGGCGTCCATACGCGGTGAGTGGAACGCGTGACTGACGCGCAGACGCTTCGTCTTCCAACCGTTGGCGACGCACTGCTGCGCCACAGCCGCAACGGCGTCCTCGTCACCGGAGAGCACCACCGCGGCGGGCCCGTTGACGGCGGCCACCGCGACGCGGGGATTCAGCAGCGGCGTGACGTCGTGCTCGGCCGCGCCCACCGCCAGCATCGCGCCGCCGGAGGGAAGCTCCTGCATCAGCCGGCCCCGGGCGGCGACCAGAGCCGCACCCTCGTCGAGCGAGAAGACGCCGGCGACATGTGCGGCTGCAAGCTCGCCGATGGAGTGGCCGGCGAGCGCGTCGGCCCGTACGCCCCAGGATTCGGTGAGCCGGAAGAGGGCCACCTCCAGAGCGAAGAGCGCGGCCTGGGTGTAGACGGTCTGGTGGAGCAGCGCCGACACCTCCGAGTTCTCCGCTGCGAAGACGACGTCGCGGAGAGAGTGGCTGACGTGGCCGGTCAGGTGCTGGTCGAGTGCCGCGCAGGCCCGGTCGAAGGCGTCCGCATAGGCGGGGAACCGGTCGTACAGACCGCGTCCCATGCCTGGTCGCTGGCTGCCCTGTCCCGTGAACAGGAAGGCCGTCATGGATTTCCCGGCCCGTCCGGCAACCGCCGCGGCGGTCTGCCTGCCGGCGGCGATCGCGGTGAGACCGTCGCGCAGGCTGTCGCTGTCGGCGGCCACGACCACCGCCCGGTTGTCGAAGAGGGTTCGGCTCGCCACAAGCGAGTACGCCACGCCGGCCAATTCCTGGCGCTCGTCGTCCAGTCGGCGGAGCAGCCGCTCTGCCTGCGCCCGGAGCGCTCCCTCGGTCTTGGCGGTGAGCAGGTAGGGCAGCGTACGTTCGGTGATCGGCTCGTGCGCGGCCGGCGGCGCCGGCGGCGCCTGCTCCAGAATGACGTGGGCGTTCGTACCGCTCACCCCGAATGACGACACCGCCGCACGGCGGACACGCTCTCCCGCCGGCCACGGCACTGGCTCGGTCAGCAGACGTACGGCACCGGTGGTCCAGTCCACCTGCCGGCTCGGCGCGTCCACGTGGAGTGTCCGGGGCAACACGCCGTGCTGCAGGGCCATCACCATCTTGATCACACCGGCGACGCCGGCGGCTGCCTGGGTATGGCCGATGTTGGACTTGACCGAGCCGAGCCAGAGTGCCCGGTCCTCGGGGCGGTCCTGTCCATAGGTGGCCAGCAACGCGTGTGCCTCGATCGGGTCCCCGAGCCGCGTTCCTGTGCCGTGGGCCTCCACGGCGTCCACATCGCCGGTGGACAGGCCCGCCGACGCCAGAGCCTGCCGGATCACCCGCTGCTGCGACGGCCCGTTCGGTGCGGTCAGGCCGTTCGATGCCCCGTCCTGGTTGGTCGCCGAGCCGCGTACCACCGCGAGGATGCGATGCCCGGCGCGCTGGGCGTCCGACAGCCGCTCCACCAGCAGCAGACCGACACCTTCCGCCCAACCGGTGCCGTCCGCGCCGTCGGCGAACGCCTTGCACCGGCCGTCCACGGCCAGGCCCCCCTGCCGCGAGAACTCCACGAAGGCGTCCGACGTGGTCATGACGGCGACGCCGCCGGCCAGCGCCATGCGGCATTCACCGGTACGCAGAGCCTGGGCCGCCAGGTGCAGTGCGACCAGCGAGGAGGAGCAGGCGGTGTCGATGGTCACGGCCGGGCCTTCCAGGCCGAACGTGTACGACACCCGGCCCGAGGCCACACTCCCCGACGTACCGGTGAGCCGGTATCCCTCAAGATCGTCTGCTTGCTGCAGTCGGAGCGAATAGTCGTGGTCGTTAACGCCGGCGAACACGCCGACGGCAGTTCCCTTCAGCGTGTCGGCAACGATCCCGGCCTGTTCGAAGGTTTCCCAGGCTACTTCCAGCAGCAGGCGCTGCTGCGGGTCCATTGCCTTCGCCTCGCGGGGCGAGATGCCGAAGAACTCGGCGTCGAAGGTCGGCACGGTGTCCAGGAAGGCGCCACGCCGGGTAGCGGACCGGCCCGGACGGCTGGGATCGTCAGTGAACAACCGATCCAGGTCCCATCCACGGTCAGCAGGGAAGTCCTGGGTGACGTCGAGCCCGTCGGACACCATCTGCCACAGATCGTCCGGTCCCTGGATACCACCGGGGAAGCGGCAACCCATGCCCACGATCACGATCGGGTCGTCGGCCGGGCTGACCGCCGCGGGCTCCGGCATCTGCTGCGGCGCCTCCCCACCGGTCAACCGGTGGTCGAGATGCTGGGCCAGCACGGTGGGGTTCGGGTAGTCGAAGACGACACTGCTCGGCAGCGCCAGGTCAAGCGTCGCGGAGAGACGGTTTCGCAGCTCCATCACCGTCAACGAGTCGAATCCGGCGTCTTTGAAGGGTCGTTCCGCGGCCACGGCGTCGCCCGTGGTGTGCCCGAGAGTCAACGACGCCTCACGCCGCACCAACTCCAACAGAGCAGCAGCCCGCTGCGCGTCAGCCATCCCGACCAGACGCTCACCCAACGACCGCGCCTGATCCGACATCCGCTCCCGCACCGCCTTACGACGACGACGCGTCAACGACCGCAACATCACCGGCGTCTGCTCGGACTCACCCTCCCCGATCACCCCGAGATCCAGATCCGCCGCCACCAACACCGCCCGCGACGACCCGACACCAGCATCGAACAACGCCATCCCCAACGGCCCCGACAACGCCCGCATCCCATCACGGCGATGCCGCCGCAACGCCACCTCGTCCAGGCGGCCGGTCATCTCACTGACCGGCTCCCACAAACCCCACGCCAACGACGTCGCCGCCAACCCC
>NZ_JBNCKZ010000048.1:0-3534 GCF_049841795.1 Micromonospora sp. DT31
TCCGTGCCCTACCCGCCGCACCCCACCAACGATGAGACGGCACAGATCCTGCTACCGCCAACCACGCACGAGGTCGTAGAAGCCCTCCTGCCAGAAGTATGAGAACGGCGTCTTGTCGCTCCTCCCCCCAAAATACCCTGCTCCACCGAATCTCATGCCACGTCCATTAAGAAGCGGATAGCAAGTATCTTTGCAGATGTTTCTCGATGTACCGCCGAAGCCAATGATTTCGTCTGGCCCAAGGCTTCTGATGATGGCTTCCTCGGCGTGACCAGCGCCCTGGACGAACTTCTCATTCGAGCCGAGTTTCCATGCGGTCGGCATGGCACCGCCGCCGTTGATCGCAACATGGTTCGTCCAAGTCTTGGTCTTCTAGTTAAATGGCTCATCACAGATGAGGGTGTAGTTGAGGTCTGAAGCCGCCGGTCTCGAGCAGGGATCGGGCGATGTAGTTGGTGAGATTGCGGAAGCCGAGGGCGGAGCCACGCAGGTGCTCGAGCCTGCCGTTGATGGCCTCCGTCGGTCCGTTGGACGGTCCAGGTCGGTCGAAGTAGGCCAGCACGTCGGCCGCGCGCTTCTTCAGCGTTCGACCGAGTGTGATGACCTCGGTGAGGGGCTTCGGCACGCCGTGGCTGATCGAGTCGATGAGCTTGACCATCAGCTCGCGGCCACGACCCCGGTCCTGCTCGCGGTAGGCCTCGATCATCCGCTGGTAGATCCCCCAGGTGGCCTCGACCTCGACATGGGCATCGTCGGCGAACAGTGCGGCGAGCCGGTCGGTCTGCTTGTCGGTGAGCAGGTCGGCGCCGGTGTGCAGGGTCCGGCGGGCGGAGTAGAGCGGGTCATTCTTCATCCCGCGGTGGCCGTGGATGGCCTGCTGGACCCGGCGGCGACACCGGTCGAGGGCGTCGCCGGCCAAGCGGACCACGTGGAAGGGATCCATCACCGCAACCGCGTCGGGGAGTTCCTCGGCGGTGGCGGTCTTGAAGCCGGTGAACCCGTCCATCGCCACCACCTCCACCCCGTCGCGCCACGTCTGGTCACGGTCGGCGAGCCAGGACTTGAACGCCTGCTTTGAGCGGCCCTCGACCATGTCCAGCAGCCGAGCGGGTCCGGTGCCGTCACGGATGCCGGTCAGGTCGATGATCACGGTGACGTACTTGTCGCCGCGGCGGGTGTGGCGCCACACGTGCTCGTCGACCCCAATCGCGGCCACGCCGTCGAACCGGGTGGCGTCGTTGATCAGCACCCGCTTGCCTTCGGCCAAGACAGCGTCGTTGGCGGTGTTCCACGCGACCCCGAGTCCCTCGGCGACCCTCGCGACGATCATGTGCTGACACACGATCGCCTCGAGTGCAACCACAGCGACGGCACCACGGGTCCGGCTCGACGACCCGGCATGCCAGCACCGCACGGTCGGGCCTGAGTCGTTGGCCGGTGACGGCCAGGCCGAGCTCGTCGAGCCGGCAGAACTTGGTCAGGTCAGGGCAGGCAAAGGTAGCGTCAGACAAGTCGAGGTGTGCCAATCTGGAAGACCACGACTTCCGTCCCGGGGCAGCGATGCACAAACGCAGCCGGACGCCCGATCTCGTGTCACCGTCGCAGCGGTCTTGTTCGCGTACCCACTCAGATCGGTCAACGGCGCACCCGATAGCGCAGGTGAAGCACCCGGTTGCCCTGAACAACTACGTCTGGGCCTTCCAGCAGGTGCTGCGCGTCGACGGAGCCGAAGTAACGCTTACCGGACCCGAGCACGACGGGTGCGACGTCCATGCGTACCTCGTCGACCCAACCTGCCGCGAGCGCCTGGCCGCCGACGTCGCCAGCAGCGAACTCGACAGTGCGGTCACCCGCAAGCTCCCGCGCCTTGGCCACGGCCGCCTCGATGCCGTCGACAAAGTGGAACGGCGCCTGGAGGTCCCAGCCCTCGGGCGCACCACGGTGACTCACCACGACCACATGGTCGATCCCACTCGGAGGCGTCCCATCCCAGCCGTCGGTGATGTCGAAGGCGTGACGGCCGGCAATGGTCACCCCGACCTCGTCCCAGTACGGCCGGACGTAATCGAACGAAGCCTGCGACACCTTCAGAACGCCACTGTCGTCCAACGGCACGTCACCGCTGACCAGCCACTCGAAGATCGGACCGGGATCGTCGTTCTCAGCCGCGATGAAACCATCCACCGAAACCGACGCGTTCATGACCACTTTCCCCATGGATTCCTCCTCTGTTTGGAGTCCCAAGTCTTGTGCGGCGTGAGCTGTCGCTCTTGTACGAAATCAATCGGCTGGGAGCGGCCAGCCGTCCAGGACGTGGTCGGGATGATCGCGCAGGAATCGACGCCGGACTTCGGCGTAGCGGGTCGGCGTGAGCCCGGTGAACTCCCGGAACTCGCGCACGAAGTGGGCCTGGTCGAAGTAGCCCGCGCCAGCGGCAACGTCTCCCCAGTCGATCGGTGCAGCGACGTCGAGCGCCAACACGGTGGAGCTGAAGCGGTAGCTGCGAGCCAGCCGTTTTGGCGTGACACCGACTACGGCCTTGAACCGCTTCGCCAAATACGTGCTGCTGGCGCGGGCCGCCACACCGATGTCGCTGATCGGCACTGTCCCGCCTGTCGCCGCGACGGCGCTGCTCATTTGGCGGACCAGGTCAAGACCGTCGATCACCCGCAGCCGTCGCACCAGTTCCTCCTCGAGCAACATCAGCATTTCGTGCGGTGCGTCCGCCAAGGTCAGTCGGTGTCGCAATTCAGCGATAGCGGGCTGGCCCCAGATCTGCTCCACCGTCGCAGGTCGGTCGCACAACTCGGCCGCGAGCATCGGAAGGAACGGTGCCAGGCCCCACGGCCTGAAGTGGACGCCCACGGACCGGGTCGGGGTTGGGTAGCTGAACTCCCACGCACGCGTGGGCGTGGTAACCGCGCAGCCGTCGGCGTACTCCACGGCGTCTACGTCGGTGCCTGCGCGGATGAGAAACGGCGCCCCGAGGTTGACGATGAGCAATGGCGCGGGCGCCGCCGGCAGCATCAACCGGGAGTACGGCGGGGCGCCCTCCAGGTAGTAGAGGTCGTCGATCAGCCCGTCCAGCGGCGGACCGGGCACCCTGGACACATACTCCACGCCGACATTATCGCCGACGGCCCATCCGGCATCACGCGCCGCCGCCAGCATCGAGCCGGCGCCGATCCCTGACGGGCGCCCCGGCGCATTTCGGTCCCCAACTACACCCCACGTTGTGAAGAGCCAGTTAAATACACCCATTACGGCAGTCGTGCCGTGATCAGCAGCATGGGGACAGTCGTTCCGCACACTCTGGAGTTGCTCGGCTCGATCCCGTGCCAACTGCGCATCGGTCTCGGTGGGCTCGCCACAATCGTGGACCAGAAGCGGGGTACCACCGGCGAAGACGTAGTAGGTGTGGACGCCGTTGACGGTGAGGTTGTGGACTCGTTCGTGCCGGACGGTCTTGGTGATGGCGGTGATCTGGACCCAGGTGCCGGCCGCGGTCTGCAGCCACATGCCGGGCTTGAGCTC
>NZ_JBNCKZ010000049.1:0-2500 GCF_049841795.1 Micromonospora sp. DT31
CGGTGGGGGCGATGGATGAGCAGCGGTGGCTGGATGTGCGCCGGTTCCGGGCGTTGCACGAGGCTGGTGCGAGTGTCTCGGAGATCGCTCGTGAGACGGGCCTGAACTGGCGGACGGTGAAGAAGTACCTGGCTGCTGGTGGTGGTGAGGTGGCGCCGCCGGTTCGGGCGCGGTCGGCTCGTGGGCAGTTGATCGACGTGTTCGCCCATGTGGTCGATGCGTGGTTGCGGGCGGAGTTGCTGCTCAAGGGCACGGTGATCCATGAGCGTCTTGTCGAGCAGTACGGGTTCACCGGCAACTACCAGCGGGTGAAGCTGTATTTGCAGCAGGCCCGGCCGCGGATCGCGGCGGAGTTGGGGATCAGCCCGGATCAGCTGGCGGGGCTGCACCGCCGGTTCGAGGTCGTCCCGGGTGCGCAGGCGCAGGTGGACTGGGGCGACGAGGGCGGCATCCTCGCCCACGTCGGGATTCCGAAGGTGTACTCGTTCCACATGGTCCTGTCGTACTCGCGGGACCCGTTCTGCTGCTTCACCACCAGCCAGGACCTGGCCGCGTTCTGGGAGTGTCACCGGCGGGCGTTCGCGCACTTCGGCGGGGTCCCGGGGGTGATCGTCTACGACCGGACCAAGACCGTGGTCCGCCGGCATGTCGCCCCGGGCCAGGCGGTGCCGCTGCACCCGGAAGCGGTCGCGTTCGCCGGGCACTACGACTTCGACATCGACGTGCTGGCCGCCTACCGTCCGACCGGCAAAGGGCGGGTCGAACGGCAGGTCACCATCGTCCGTGATCATGTCCTGGCCGGGCGGGCGTTTGCGTCGCTGGCCGAACTCGACGCCACGTTCGTGGCGTGGGTGCCGCAGCGGCGGGCCGTGCGGCATCGCACCCACGGCGAGATCATCGGCGTGCGGGCGGTCCGCGACCACGCCGCGCTGCGACCGATCCCGGCCAGGGCGTATGTGGTCGCCGACCGGCATCTACGGCACGTCGGCAAGGACTGCCTGATCGCCTACGCCGGCAACCTCTACTCCGTGCCGGCCCGCCGTGTCCGCCACCGCCAACTCGTGGAGATCCGGGCGACCGCCGCCACCATCACCATCCACGCCACCGTCCCCGGCCTGGACGGCACTACGCTGCTGGCCACGCACCAGCGGGCCGTGGGCCGCGGCGCCCGCGTCGTCGACGAGAGCCACTGGGACGGTCTGCCCGACGGACACACCCGTGCCGTCACCACCGGCGACCCCGACAGCCCGCAGTCGACCACACGCCGACCCGCCCGTCACGACAGCAGTCAGGGACCGCTGCAAGCCCTGCTCAACCGGGCCGCCGCCGCCCAGATCGCCGTCGAGACCCGCCCACTGTCGGTCTATGAGCAGATCGCTGCGGCCAGCCCGTTCACCCACCGCCCACACCTGAAGGACGTCTCGACGTGAGTGAGCTGGTCACCAACCGCATCCACGCCAGCGCCACCAAACTCGGCCTGCCTCACCTGGCCAAGACGCTGCAGGAGCTCACCGGCCGGGCCGACACCGAGTCCATGGGCTACCTGGAGTTCCTCGACCTCGTCCTGCAAGAGGAACTCGCCGTCCGCGACGAACGCCGCTTCCGCGCCGGGCTGCGCCTGTCGAAACTGCCGCACCACAAGACCCTCGACGACTACGACTTCAGCTTCCAACCCGACCTGGACCCCCGCAAGGTCCGTGACCTCGCGACCCTCGCGTTCGTGCAGGCCAAAGCCAACGTCGCGTTCCTCGGCCCGCCCGGCGTCGGCAAAACCCACATCGCGGTGTCCCTCGCGGTCGCCGCCTGCCGAGCCGGGTTCACCGTCTACTTCACCACCCTCGACGACATGGTCCGCCACCTCACCGCCGCCGACGCGATCGGCCGGCTGGCCCGCAAGCTGCAGACCTACCTACGCCCCACCGTCCTGGTCATCGACGAAGTGGGCTACCAACCCCTCGAACGACCCGAGGCCAACCTCGTCTTCCAAGTGATCTCGAAACGCTACGAGAAGGGCTCCACCCTGCTGACCTCGAACAAAGGCTTCGGCGAATGGGGTCAAGTCTTCGGCGACGAGGTCCTGGCCACCGCCATCCTCGACCGGCTCCTGCACCACTGCGACGTCGTCCCGATCAACGGCCCCAGCTACCGACTCAAGAACCGCCTCACCGCCATTGAGAACGTCGCCTGATGCCCACCCCGGCCGACCCGGACGACCTCGCGACCACCAGCAACACCAACCACCGCGACCTGCTGCAGCTCCTGCTCCAAATCTGCGAGGACTTCCTCGCCACCACCGGGCCGGCGACCCATCACGAGGTCGACGCCCTCCTACGAGCCCGCGGCATCACCGGCGGACCCGGATGGCTCATCGACATGCTCGGCCTCACCCGCCTACGCCTACAAAACGCAACTCACGGTGACGAACAAGGCGCCCAACACGACGCATGACCTCTGCAAGATCAGCCGTACTTACCTCTGCACTCCAACGAGTACCCCGACA
>NZ_JBNCKZ010000050.1:0-2094 GCF_049841795.1 Micromonospora sp. DT31
GACACGGCGTGTTCGTCGTCGTTGGTGGCGTTGCATTTGGCGGTGCAGGGGTTGCGGTCGGGTGATTGTGAGTTGGCGTTGGCGGGTGGGGTGGCGGTGATGGCGCGGCCGGCGTCGTTTGTGGAGTTTTCGCGGCAGCGTGGGTTGGCGGTGGATGGGCGTTGTAAGGCGTTTGCGGAGGGTGCGGATGGGACGGGTTGGGCGGAGGGGGTGGGGTTTTTGTTGGTGGAGCGTTTGTCGGTGGCGCAGCGTTTGGGGCATCGGGTGTTGGCGGTGGTGCGTGGTTCGGCGGTGAATCAGGATGGGGCGTCGAATGGTTTGACGGCGCCGAATGGTCCGTCGCAGCAGCGTGTTATTCGGCAGGCGTTGGGTGTGGCGGGTTTGGGTGTGGGTGATGTTGATGTGGTGGAGGGGCATGGGACGGGGACGCGTTTGGGGGATCCGATTGAGGCTCAGGCGTTGTTGGCGACGTATGGTTCGCGGTCGGGTTCGGTGCCGTTGTTGTTGGGTTCTTTGAAGTCGAATATTGGTCATGCGCAGGCGGCGGCGGGGGTTGCTGGTGTGATCAAGATGGTGTTGGCGTTGCGGGCGGGTGTGGTGCCGGCGTCGTTGCATGTGGATGAGCCGTCGCGGCAGGTGGATTGGTCGTCGGGTGGGGTGGAGTTGGTGACGGCTAATCGGGTGTGGCCTGAGGTGGGGCGGGTGCGTCGGGCGGCGGTGTCGTCGTTTGGTGTGTCGGGGACGAATGCGCATGTGATTTTGGAGGAGTTTCCGCGGGGTGCGGATCGTGTGGTTGGTGTGCGTGAGGTGGCGCCGTGTTTTCTGCCGTTTGTGGTGTCGGGTAGGAGTGAGGCGGCGTTGCGGGGGCAGGCGGGGCGGTTGGTGGGTGTGGGTGGTGATGTGGTGGATGTGGGTGCGTCGTTGTTGTCGGGTCGGGCGTTGTTTGATCGTCGGGCGGTGGTGGTGGCTGATGGTGTGGTGGGTTTGGGTGAGGGGTTGCGGGCGGTCGAGTCGGGTGTGGTGGCGGGGAATGTGGTGGTGGATTCGGGTCGGCGGGTGTCGGGTCGGACGGTGTTTGTGTTTCCGGGGCAGGGTTCGCAGTGGGTGGGGATGGGTGCGGCGTTGTGGCGGGACTCGGTGGTTTTCGCTGAGGTGATGGATGAGTGTGCGCAGGTGTTGGGTGATCTGGGTGTGGATTGGTCGTTGCGTGAGGTGGTTGCTGGTGGGCGGGGGGATCTGCTGGCGCGGGTGGATGTGGTGCAGCCGGCGTCGTTCGCGGTGAATGTGTCGTTGGCGGCGTTGTGGCGGGCGTGTGGTGTGGTCCCGGACGCGGTGGTGGGGCATTCGCAGGGTGAGGTGGCGGCGGCGTGTGTGGCGGGGGGTTTGTCGCTGGCGGACGGGTTGCGGGTGGTGGTGCTGCGGGCGCGGTTGATCGCGGCGCGGTTGGCGGGGCGGGGGGCGATGGCGTCGGTGTCGTTGCCGGAGTCGGTGGTGCGGCAGCGGTTCGCGGGGGTGCAGGTCGCGGCGGTCAACGCGGTGGGGTCGGTGGTGGTCAGCGGGGATCCGGACGCGGTGCGGGCGGTGGTGCAGGAGTGCGTCGAGCAGGACGTGCGGGCCCGGTTGGTGCCGGTGGACTATGCCTCGCATTCCTCGCAGGTGGAGGCGATCGAGGGGGAACTCGGCGAGGTCCTGGCCGGGGTGCGGGCGCAGGCGCCGCAGATCCCGTGGTTGTCCACCGTGGACTGCCGGTGGGTCGGTGACGCCGTCGAGCCCGGCTACTGGTTCCGTAACCTGCGCCAGCAGGTCCGTTTCGCCGACGCGGTGCGGGAACTACTCACCGCGGGCTTCGACACCTTCATCGAGGTCAGCGCGCATCCGGTACTGGCCGTGCCGGTAGAGGAAACCATCGAGGACACCCGACCCGGACACGACGTGGTCGTCACCGGCACCCTACGCCGAGACGACGGCGGCCTCGACCGGTTCTACACCAGCGCCGCCGAACTGTTCGTCGCCCACGGCCCCGTCAACTGGCACCACGCCTACCACCACCTCCCCACCCACCACGCCGACCTACCCACCTACGCCTTCCAACAC
>NZ_JBNCKZ010000051.1:0-1599 GCF_049841795.1 Micromonospora sp. DT31
ATCGAGACATCTCACCAACGGTGGCTGTCAAGCAGTTGAGGTCGCGGGTTCGGCGAAGGCCTTGCCGGAGTCGTAGAGGGTGTTGTGGCGTAGGCAGTGGTGCAGCTTGCCGAGCATGAGGTGGAACAGGCGCCGTAGGGCGGCGACGTGCCTGTCGCCGGCGGCACGGCGGGATCGGTAGCGGGTGTTCCAGTGGGAGTCATGCCGGACTGCAGCCAACGCCCACACGTATCCGGTAGCGGCGATTCGGTCGTTCTTGGCGCGGCGAGCGTGCACGAAGCTGCTCTTGCCCGAGGAGCGGGTCACCGGGGCGGCACCGGCGAAAGCACGTAACGCGCGAGCGTCGGCGAAGCGGCTACGGTCGTCGCCGATCTCGGCCAGCAGCCGGGCGCCGAGCTGCACGCCGAGACCGGGGATGCTGGTGACGATCTTCGCGTCGGGGTGGGCGGTGAACACCTCGTCGATGCGCTGCTCCAGCTGCTGCAGCGTCTGGCAGACCGCGTCGAGTTGCCGCACCAGTCCTTGAAGGTGCAGGCCCATGGCCTGCTCGACAGACGCTGTCTGGCGCATCTGCTCGCCGTGGAGGAAGCCGTGCAGCTTGTCCGCCTCGGCGACGATGCCGCGTTGACGGCCAGCGCGGCGCAGCAACGCCGCGAGCTCGGTGGGAGTCAGCGCAGTTGCGGCCGCAGGCGTCGGCGCCGCGGCAAGGATCACCCGGGCGGCTGGCGAGTCGAGCCGGTGCCGTCCGCCGCGCTCGAACGCCGCCAGGGCGGCGGGAAAGAACATCCGCAGCAGCGTCCGGATCCGGTTGGTGAGCGTGACCTGGTCCCAGGCAGCGTCCTGCTGCGCCCGGGTCAGTACCCGCAGCGACTGCAGCAACTCGCTGTCGGCCGGCAGCGGCCGATGCGCGGCCGCATCGGTGCGCAGGATGTTCGCCAGCACCATCGCATCGAACGCGTCCGACTTGCCGCGCGAGGCCCGATACCGGTCCCGATAACGCGACACCGCCAAGGGATTGATCGCGAACACCTGTCGACCCGCAGCCCGCAGGCCAGCTACCAGCAGCCCCTGACTCGTCTCGATCGCTACCGGCAGTCTCCCGCCGGCCGGGTCGTGTTCGGCCAGCAGCGCCAAGACCTGGCTGAGGCCGGCGGCATCGTCGTTGATCCTGACCGATGCCACCACGACGCCCGCCTCGTCGACGACAGCTACATCGTGGTGATCCTGGGCCCAGTCGATGCCACACGCGACCGCTACCATCGTTGCTCCTCCCTGTCATGGACCACAGCGAGGCGCGACGCCCTAATGGACAGTGCTTGCCGCACGACATCTCACGAGCCGTTCGCCTCGCCACCGGCGGCGCCCGAACTCGCGCAAGACTCCAGGCCTACGACTGACCAAGGCTCAGCCCGCCGGCGAACCACGAAACGATCATCCCCGTCGATCACCGTGACCGCCACGCGCCCCTCTCGATATCCAGGGTCAACGCCCCGCCACTTCTACAGGCGTCAGCGGCGGCCACGATCCTCAACGAGGCGCCGCTCTCGATTCCCCGGCTCAACGGCCATCGGCTGGTACGGGCGTCCTCGGTTGCCATTA
>NZ_JBNCKZ010000052.1:0-1443 GCF_049841795.1 Micromonospora sp. DT31
GTTCAGCAGTCGTAGTACATGGCGAACTCGTGCGGGGTCGGCCGCAGGCGCACCGGGTCGACCTCGTTGGACCGCTTCCAGTCGACCCAGGTGGAGATCAGGTCGGGGGTGAACACGCCACCGTCGAGCAGGTAGTCGTGGTCGGCCTCCAACGCGTCGAGCACCTCGGGCAGGGAGCCGGGGACCTGCTTGACGTCGCCCCACTCCTCCGGGGGGAGGTCGTAGAGGTCCTTGTCGATGGGGGCGGGGGGTTCGGTCTTGTTCTTGATGCCGTCGAGGCCGGCCATGAGCATGGCGGAGAAGGCGAGGTAGACGTTGGCCGAGGGGTCGGGGACGCGGAATTCGACGCGCTTGGCCTTGGGGTTGCTGCCGGTGACCGGGATGCGGGTGCAGGCGGAGCGGTTGCGCTGGGAGTAGACGAGGTTGACGGGTGCTTCGAAGCCGGGTACGAGGCGGCGGTAGGAGTTCACCGTGGGGTTGGTGAAGGCGAGCAGGGAGGGGGCGTGGTGCAGGAGGCCGCCGATGTACCAGCGGGCGGTGTCGGACAGGCCGGCGTAGCCGGTCTCGTCGTAGAACAGGGGTTCGCCGCCGCGCCAGAGGCTCTGGTGGGTGTGCATGCCGGAGCCGTTGTCGCCGAACAGCGGCTTGGGCATGAACGTGGCCGTCTTGCCGTTGGCCCACGCCTCGTTCTTCACGATGTACTTGAACAGTTGGAGCTGGTCACCGGCGTGCAGCAGCGTGGAGAACTTGTAGTTGATCTCCGCCTGGCCGGCCGTGCCGACCTCGTGGTGCGAGCGCTCGACGGTGAAGCCGGTGTCGATCAGGCGCCGCACGATCGAGTCACGCAGGTCGGCGTAGTGGTCGACCGGCGGGACGGGGAAGTAGCCGCCCTTGTAGGCGGTCTTGTAACCCCGGTTGCCGCCCTCTTCCTCGCGTCCGGTGTTCCAGGCGCCCTCGATCGAGTCGATGTAGTAGAAGGCCTGGTTGGCCGACGTCTCGTGGCGGATGGAGTCGAAGATGTAGAACTCCGCCTCCGGCCCGAAGTACGCGGTGTCGGCGATCCCGCTCGCGGCGAGGTAGGCCTCGGCCTTCTTGGCGACGTTGCGGGGGTCGCGGGAGTAGGCCTCGCGGGTGAACGGGTCGTGGACGAAGAAGTTCAGCGCGAGGGTCTTCTGCGCCCGGAACGGGTCGATGAACGCGGTGGCCACGTCCGGGAGCAGGAGCATGTCCGACTCGTGGATCGACTGGAACCCGCGGATCGACGACCCGTCGAAGGCGAGACCGTCGCTGAACACGCTGTCGTCGAACGACTCGACCGGCAGGTTGAAGTGCTGCATCACGCCGGGCAGGTCACAGAAACGTACGTCGACGAACTTGACGTCCTCGTTGGCGAGGTATCGCAGGAGTTCCTCGGAATTGGCGAACACACGTCCTCCTGGCAGG
>NZ_JBNCKZ010000053.1:0-1369 GCF_049841795.1 Micromonospora sp. DT31
ACCGACCGCACAAACCCCCACACCGCCGACCCCGCAACATCAACCACCCCACCATCACAACCCACACCCACCGCGCCGGAACTGAGCAGCACGAGGCGGGAATCGGCGAGGGCCGCCGTCGCGAGCCAGGCCTGGACGATGTCCAGGACGCGGTGGGTGGCGGCCCGTACCCGGTCGGGCACCGGCCGACCGTCGTCCGGCTCGACGCAGTCGACGACAACGACCCGGGGTACGGCTCCGCCGTACCCCGCCATCTCGATCACGGTCTCCACGTCGTACTGCACCTGGGCGGTGATGCCCAGCTCCCCCAACGCGGCGTGGAACGGCTCGACCCAATCGCCGGACCCCACGAGGGCCCACTGCTCGTCGCCCGAGAAGGACGGAGTGGTCACCGTGACCGGAGCCCACTGCACCTCGTGGAGGGTGGCGTCGTCGCCCGCCGAGGGCAGCGGACGCAGCGCGAGGTCACCGATGTGGATGAGGGGGTTGCCGGCTTCATCCGTGACCGTCACGGCGGCGTGGTCCGGTCGCGGTTGCCGGAGTTGGACCCGCAGGGCGGTCGGCGCCTGCGCCGCGCCGGTGATCGTGACGTCCGTACAACTGAACGGGATGAACGTCGCCTCGTTGGCGGCCCGCAGGAGCGGGTGCAGGGCGGAGTCGAGCAGCGCGGGGTGGATCGTGTGGCCGGCGGCCGACATCCCCTCCGGCAGGTGCACCTCGGCGAACTGCGACTGTGGGTGCGGTGCGTCCTGAAGCTTGGTGAGCAGCCGGAACGCCGGCCCGTAGTCGTAACCGCGAACAGCCAGACCGTCGTACAGCTCGGCGACATCCACCGTCGTCGCGTCGACCGGAACGGGGCCGGTGAGCACCGGGGCGGCGGTACGGGTGTCCAGGGTGCCGGTGACGTGCCGCGTCCAGAGCTGCGCCGACTCGTCGGCGGCGTACGGCCGGGAGTGGACGGCGATGTGGTGACGGTCCGCTGCGGGTTGCGTGACGACGATCTGCAGTTCGGTCCGGCGCTGCTCGTCGAGACTCAGCGGTTGCTCGATGAGCAGCTCGGTGATGTGGTTGTGGCCCAGTGAGGTGGCCAGGTGCAGGGTGAGATCGAGGAACACGGTCGCCGGCACGATGATCCGACCGTCGATGGCGTGGTCCGCGAGCCAGGACTGGTCCTGCGTGGACAGGCTTCCGGTCACCACGACGGTGTCGCTGTCGGCGACATCCAGCGTGGTGTGGAGGAGGGGGTGCTGGTTGCGGCGGGAGCCACCCGCGCGGTCCGCGCTGGCCGTGGCCCAGTAGCGGTGGTGGTGGAAGGGGTAGGTGGGGAGGGTGGTGGTGGGTGTGGGTGGGTGGGTCCAGTTGATGGGTT
>NZ_JBNCKZ010000054.1:0-1334 GCF_049841795.1 Micromonospora sp. DT31
CGCAGGATGTGGTCGGCGATGGCGGCGGGAGTCGGATAATCGAAAATCAACGTCGCCGGCAACCGCAACCCCGTCACCACATTCAACCGATTCCGCAACTCCACCGCCGTCAACGAATCAAAACCCAACTCCGTAAACGGCCGATCCGGATCCACCGCCTCCACACCCTCATGCGCCAACACCAACGCCGCCGTACGACGCACCACATCCAGCACCACCACCCGCCGCTCAACCTCACCCAACCCCACCAACCGCTCCACCAAACCCCCACCCACACCCCCATCAACCACCACCGCACCCACCGACCGCGTCCGCACCCGCACCAACCCCGAAAACAACGACGGCAACTCCCCCGCCTCCGCCAACCCCCGCAACACCGGCAAATCCAACCGCACCCCCAACACATGCGCACGCGACACCACCAACGCCGCATCAAACAACGCCAACCCCTGCTCCACCGACATCAACGCCACACCCGCACGACCCATCCGCGCCCGATCCACCACACCCACATGAGCCGTCATCGCACTCACCGCATCCCACAAACCCCACCCCACCGACACCCCCGGCAACCCCCGAGCCCGCCGCCACGCCGCCAACCCATCCAAAAACCCATTCGCCGCCGCGTAATTCGACTGCCCCGCATTACCCACCGTCGCCGCCACCGACGAAAACAACACAAACCCCGCCAACGGCAAACCCGCCGTCAACTCATGCAACACCCACGCCCCATCCACCTTCGGCCGCAACACCGCATCCAACCGAAACCCATCCAACCCCTCCACCGTCACGTCATCCACCACACCCGCCGCATGCACCACCGCCGTCAACGGCCGCGACCCCAACGAACCCAACAAACCCGCAACCGCCACCCGATCCGCCACATCACACGCCACCACCTCCACCGACACCGCACCCAACCCCAACAACTCATCCCGCAACCCCACCGACCCCTCCCCCAACCCACCACGCGACGTCAACACCACATGCCGAACCCCATGCACCCCCACCAACCGCCGCGCCACCAACGCACCCAAAACCCCCGTCCCACCCGTCACCAACACCCACCCATCCACATCCCAACCCAACGAACCCCCCACCACCGACGACGACACCCGACCCAACACCGGCCCAAACACCCCCACCCCACGAACCGCCACCTGCCCCAACCCCGACCCCACCACCTGCCCCACCACACCCCACGACACCCCCCCATCCACATCCACCAACACCACACGACCCGGATGCTCCGACTGCACCGACCGCACAAACCCCCACACCGCCGACCCCGCAACATCAACCACCCCACCATCACAACCCACACCCACCGCGCC
>NZ_JBNCKZ010000055.1:0-1312 GCF_049841795.1 Micromonospora sp. DT31
ACCGACCGCACAAACCCCCACACCGCCGACCCCGCAACATCAACCACCCCACCATCACAACCCACACCCACCGCGCCCCGGGTGAGCACCACCAGGCGGCCCGGGTGGTCCGAGGCCAACCAGGTCTGTACGACCTCGAGAATCCCGGCCAGCCGGGTACGGGTCGCGTGGTCGAAGCCGGCCGTGGGCTCGGTGGGCGGGACCTGATACACCACGACGGCTGCCTCACCTGTCGTCTCCAGGTCGGTGTGCAGGTCGACGACCAGCCCGGCGGCACGCAGTCCCTCGTCGACCTCGGTGGATCCGTCGTTGGCGAGCACCGCCCAGGTCGCGGCCGGGTCAGGAACGAACGGGGGAACCTGCACCGGCCGCCAGTCCACGGCCAGCAGTCCGGAACCGGTGTCGAGGTGACCGGTGGCGACCGGGCGTAGGGACAGTGCGTCGATGTCGAACACCGGGTTGCCGGAGGCGTCCACGGCGGCGACGGCGAACGTGTCGGACGCAGTGGGGCGAAGCCGCACCCGCAGCGTGGAGACGCCGACCGAGTACGCCCGGAAACCGCTCCAGGCGAAGGGCAGCAGCAACCGGTCGGGGGCCGGGTCGGCGCGCGGCACCTCGGGCAGGAGAAGGCTGTGCAGGGCGGCGTCCAGCAGAGCCGGGTGCACGGCGAACCGGGTGGCGTCGGCGCGTTCCGCGACGTCCAGGTCCACCTCGGCGAACATCTGGTCGCCGAGGCGCCAGGCGGCCCGCAATCCGCGGAACGCCGGACCATAGCGGTATCCCCGGTCGGCGAGGTTCTCGTACGCGCCCGCCACCGTGATGGCCTCCGCCCCTGCCGGTGGCCACTCGGACCCCCATTCGGGCCCGGTGACCGCACCCGGGCGGTGGCCGAGGACGCCGACGGCGTGGCGGGTCCAACCCGTCTCCGCGTTGTCGGGATCGGGGCGTGAGTGGATTTCCACCTGTCGGTCACCCTGGTCGTTCGGGGCGCCGACGACGACCTGCATGACGACACCGCCCTCGTCGGGTACGACGAACGGCACCTCCAGGGTGAGGTCGTCGACCTGGTGGTGGCCGACCCGGGTGCCGGCGTGCAGGGCCAGCTCGACCAGTGCAGCGCCGGGGAGCAGGACGGTGCCGGCCACGGCGTGGTCGGCCAGCCACGGATGGGTACGCAGGGAGATCCGACCTGTCGAGACGGACTCGTCCCCCCCGGCGACCTCGATCCATGCCCCGAGGAGGGGGTGGGTGGTGGGGTCGAGTCCGAGGCCGGTGGGGTTGGTGGTGTGGTGGTGGGGGGGTCGGGGCCAGT
>NZ_JBNCKZ010000056.1:0-1246 GCF_049841795.1 Micromonospora sp. DT31
CTAGTGCCTTGACCACGAAGGTTGGCGGTGTTGGGGTCAGGCTGCGTGGGTGGCGGGTTGGCCCCAGCGTCGATGTCGTTCGCTGCGGATGCGGGCGCGTTCGCGGCGTTGGGCGGCCAGGACGTCGGGGTGGCGGGCGTTGGCGTTGCGCCACCGCAGGTAGGCCTGCAACCGTCGGGTCAGCGCGGGGTGGTTGGGGTGGTTCGAGCCAGCGATGACGAAGGTGCGTAGCGGCCCGAACTGGGCTTCGATTGGGTTGGCCCAGGAGGCGTAGGTCGGGGTGAAACAGAGCTCGACCTTGTTGCGGGCCGCCCACGCTCGGATCTTTCGGCCTTTGTGCGCGGACAGGTTGTCCAGGATGACGTAGATCGGCGCCCCGTCCGGCCGGGCGGCGCGGATCGACTTGAGCGCGGCGAGGGTGTTCGCGGCGCTCTTGCGCCGCCGGACCACACCCCAGAGTTGGTCGTCACCGACGGAGTAGCAGCCGTGGAACTGCCGGACGCCGTGCAGCTTGTGGTAGTTCGCGGGCAGCCGTCGCGGGTGCCCGGCCGGAGCCCACCCGGCGCCGACCTGCGGTCTGATCACCAGGGGCCCGAACTCGTCGAACGCGAACACCCGTTGTGGGAAGTGGCTGCTCACATGCTCGATCCGGGCGAGTTTGGCGTCCCGGTGCGGGTCGGTGGACTCCTTCCACGTCTTGGTCCGTTGGAAGGTGATCCGGTGTCGGTGCAGGATCTGCCGCAGTCGTTCCCGCCCGATCCGGACCCGGCGTGCCGAGTGCAGGCGTAGGTGGTCGGCGAGCTTGCGGAGGCTCCAGCGGGTGAACGGACGCCCCAGTTTCTCGGGGCGGGTGTTGGCCATCTCGACGATGAACTGCTCTTCGTCAGGACTGATCTGGCGGGGACGGCCACCCGCCCACTGAGGGTCCAGGCTGGCCATCCCCATGTCGTTGAACCGGTGGATGACCTGCCGGATCGTGTCCTCGTCGGCTTGCACGAGGCGGGCGATGGCCGGGACCGTGTTCCCGCCAGCTGAGGCGAGCACGACCATCGCCCGTCGCAGTCGGATCGGTGAACCGGTTCCCCGGCGGGTGATTCTGAGCAGCTGCTGACCTTCCTGATCACTCAGCCGCCGCACACGTACAAGATCTGCCACCGCCACAGCCTGACCGGCACGACGCCGCCGGGCCGACAGGCCGCGCGGCGTGTCAACCAACACCGTGAACGTTCGTGGTCACGGCACTAGC
>NZ_JBNCKZ010000057.1:0-1191 GCF_049841795.1 Micromonospora sp. DT31
GCCAACTCACAATCACCCGACCGCAACCCCTGCACCGCCAAATGCAACGCCACCAACGACGACGAACACGCCGTGTCGAGCGTGACCGCCGGACCCTCCAGGCCGAAGGTGTACGACACCCGACCAGATGCGACGCTGCCGGACTCACCCATGCCGAGGTATCCCTCGAGATCCGCCGGGACCGAGCGCAGCCGGGGGCCGTAGTCGTGATACATCAGGCCGGCGTACACACCGACCTTGCGACCGGAAAGCGTGGAGGGAAGGATGTTGGCGCTTTCGAACGTCTCCCAGCCCACCTCGAGCAGCAGCCGGTGCTGCGGGTTCATGGCGATGGCCTCGCGCCGCGAGATCCCGAAGAACTCGGCGTCGAAGTCGGCCGCGTCCCGCATGAAACCGCCCTCGCGCACGTACGACCGGCCGGGGGTGGCGGGGTCCGGGTCGTAGAGGGACTCCACGTCCCAGCCGCGGTCGGTCGGGAACTCCCCGACGGCGTCCACCCCCTCGGTGACGAGCTTCCAGAGCTCCTCGGGGTTGTTCACCCCACCCGGCAGGCGGCAGGCCATACCGACGATGGCGATCGGCTCGGCCTGCTCGGCCTGGACCTCCCGAAGACGGTTCTTGGTCTGCTTGAGATCGGTGACGGCACGCCGCAGGTAATCGCGGAGCTTGTCATCGTTCGGCTTCTCGTCCTTCGGCATGGGTCTGTTCCTTCCGGGCTGGCGGGGTGCGACAAGGAGATTTGTTGCGGCCGGATCTACGGAGCGCCCAGCTCGTCGTCGAGTAGTTCGAAGATCTCGTCGTCGGACGCGAGATCGAGGTCGAGGTCAGTGGCCTCGCCGTCCGGTCCGGCGGACGCCCAGGAGCCCGCCAGGGTCTGCAGTCGCTTGGCGACCTGGGCCCGCAGTTCGTCGTGGAGGGTCGCGTCGGCGATCGTCTGTTCGAACCGGTCCAGCTCCGCCAGCAGAGCCGCCGCGCCATCGGTCGGCGCGGGCCGCATCCGGTCGTCGAGGAACTCGGCCATGGCGGCGGGCGTCGGGTAGTCGAAGACGAGGGTGGCCGGCAGTGTGATGCCCAGCTCGCCGCCGAGCCTGTTCCGCAGTTCGACGGCAGCGAGCGAGTCGAATCCGGCGTCTTTGAAGGGTCGTTCCGCGGCCACGGCGTCGCCCGTGGTGTGCCCGAGAGTCAACGACG
>NZ_JBNCKZ010000058.1:0-1150 GCF_049841795.1 Micromonospora sp. DT31
GGTGCGTCGGTGTTGCGGGTGCGTTTGGTGGGTGTGGGGGATGGGGTGTCGGTGTCGGCGGTGGATGAGTTGGGTGGGTTGGTGTTGTCGGTGGGTTCGTTGGTGTTCAGGGAGGTTGTGGGTGGGGGTTTGGTGGGGTCGGGTGTGGAGGGTTTGTGGGATGTGGAGTGGGTGTCGGTGGGGGGTGGTGTGTCGGTTCCTGGTGGTGTGGGGGTGTGGGATGTGGAGGGGGTTGGTGGGGTTGATGGTGTGGCGGCGCGGGATGCGGTGGTGGGGGTGTTGGGTCGGGTGCGGGAGTTTTTGGTTGGTGATGTGGGGGCGCGGGTGGTGGTGCGTACTCGGGGTGCGGTGATGGCGGTGGAGGGTGATGTGGTGTCGCCGGGGGCGGCTGCGGTGTGGGGGTTGTTGCGGTCGGTGCAGTCGGAGTTTCCGGGGCGGTTCGTGTTGGTGGATGGTGATGGTGATGGTGTGTGGGTGGAGGGTGAGTCGCAGGTTGCGGTGCGTGGGGGGTTGGTGTTGGTGCCGCGGTTGCGGCGTGTGGTGGTGGGTGGTGGTGGGTGGTCTGGTTGGGGTGATGGGGCGGTGTTGGTGACGGGTGGTACGGGGACGTTGGGTGCGATTGTGGCGCGGCATTTGGTTTTTGATTGTGGTGTTCGTGATGTGGTGTTGGTGAGTCGTCGTGGGATGGCTGCGGTGGGTGCGGCTGAGTTGGTGGCGGATTTGCGTGGTGGTGGTGCGGTGGTTCGGGTGTTGGCGTGTGATGTGTCGGATCGTGGGGCGTTGGCTGCGGTGGTGGGGCAGGTGACGGCGGAGGGTGTGTTGTCGGGTGTGGTGCATACGGCGGGGGTGCTGGATGACGGTGTGGTGACGAGTTTGGATGCGGGTCGGGTGGGTGTGGTGTTCGGGCCGAAGGTGGATGCGGCGTGGTGGTTGCATGAGTTGACGCGGGATTTGGGGTTGCGGGCGTTTGTGTTGTTTTCTTCGGCGGCGGGGACGTTGGGGAATGCGGGGCAGGGTAATTATGCGGCGGCGAATGCGTATTTGGATGGGTTGGCGTGGTGGCGGCGGGGTCAGGGGTTGGCGGCGACGTCGTTGGCGTGGGGTTTGTGGGAGCCGGTCAGTGAGATGACCGGCCGCCTGGACGAGGTGG
>NZ_JBNCKZ010000059.1:0-1120 GCF_049841795.1 Micromonospora sp. DT31
GATGACCGGGCTGGCCGCGGTGGCCGCCGACGAACCGGCCGTGAACGTGGTCCGGGGCACCGTCACCGACCGGGACCGGCCGGTGTTCGTGTTCCCCGGCCAGGGCGGGCAGTGGCCGGGAATGGCAGCGCAACTGCTGGACACCTCACCGGTGTTCGCCGCCCGCATCGCCGAGTGCGAGAGCGCGTTGACACCGTTCGTGGACTGGTCCCTGAGCCAGGTCCTGCGTCAGGACCCCCACGCCCCCGACCTCAACCGCGTCGACGTCGTGCAACCCACCCTGTGGGCCGTCATGGTGTCCCTGGCCGCGGTCTGGGAAGCCGTCGGCGTCACCCCCGCCGCCGTGGTGGGCCACTCCCAAGGCGAAATCGCCGCCGCCGTCGTAGCCGGCGCCCTGTCCCTGACCGACGCCGCCCGCATCATCGCCCTACGCTCCCACGCACTACGCACCCTGTCCCACACCGGCGGCGGCATGCTCGCCATCGCCGACACCCCCGAAGCCGTCACCGCCCGACTCGACCACCACACCCCCCACACCACCGTGGCCGTCATCAACACCACCAACTCCGTCGTCGTGTCCGGACCCCTACCCGAACTCCACCACCTCGCCCAGCAATACACCCACACCACCATCCGCACCCGACTCCTACCCGTCGACTACGCCTCCCACGGCCCCGCCGTGCAACCCCTACACGACCAGATCCACACCGACCTGACCGGCATCACCACCCAACCCACCCGACCCGACATCACCATCTGGTCCACCCTCACCACCAACCCCATCACCGCCACCGACCTCACCGCCGACTACTGGTGGCGCAACCTCCGACACCCCGTGCACTTCCACACCACCATCGCCCACCTCCTCACCACCGGCCACCACACCTACATCGAAATCAGCCCCCACCCCGTCCTGACCACCGCCATCGAACACACCGCCGACACCACCAACACCACCTGCACCACCATCACCACCCTGCACCGCGAACACCCCGACACCACCCACCTCGCCACCAACATCGCCCACGCCTGGACCACCGGCCAACCCATCAACTGGACCCACCCACCCACACCCACCACCACCCTCCCCACCTACCCCTTCCACCACCACCGCTACTGG
>NZ_JBNCKZ010000060.1:0-1062 GCF_049841795.1 Micromonospora sp. DT31
ACGACCTCGTGCATGGTTGCAGATCCTTGAGCATTGATGATCGTTGTTCGCGTCATGGTGGGTGCTGCGATCTTGACGAACCGGCGGTTGACGGGCCTGTCCCGCTCCGTGATTGAGGACCTGGTCACCGAGCTGGAGCCGCGGTGGCGGGCACAGCACCATGACCGGCTCGGTGCGCGAACCCGCCGTCGCCGCATCGGAGCAGGCGCCAAGCACCGGTTCGAGTTCGTTGACCGGCTGCTGGCCACCTTGGTCCATCTCCGCCACGGGCTGACCCACGACGTCGTGGCCGCCTGGTTCGGTGTCCACCGCTCAACGATCAGCCGCAGCATCGCCGAGATCCGCCCGCTACTGGCCGAACGCGGCTGCCTGGTGCACGACGGCGTCCGGCTCCGGACCCTCTCCGACGTGGTGGCCTACCTCGGACACCACCCGCAGGCGTTGATGGACGCCACCGAAGTCCGCGTCCGTCGGCCGATCGCGGGTCGACCAGGTCGAGACCGGTTCGTGTCCGGCAAGGCCCGACTCAACACCATCAAAGCCCTGGTGATCTGCGATCCGCTCGGGCGGTTGCTGTTCTGCGGAGAGACACGTCCCGGCTCCATGCATGACCTCACCCAGGCCCGCACCGCCGGCCTGGTCGACCTTCTCCTGAACGCACCCCTGGACGTTCAGATCCTCGCCGACGCCGGCTACCAGGGCCTCGGCACCGACACCAACGGCGCGGTCATCACCCCCAGGCCCAAGCCACGCAAGCGTCAAGCCTCCCTGCCACCGAGCGTCATCGCCGCCCACGAGGCCTCCCGTAAACGGCACTCCTCCCAGCGCATCCGGGTCGAGCACGCCATCGGACATCTCAAGAACTGGCGAATCCTCGGCCGCTACCACGGCCGCCGCGATTCCTTCGACACCAGCGTGCGCGCCATCGCCGGGCTCCTGTCCGACCACCAACACACCGACCGCACCGAACACCACCCTCGACGAATCCGTGCCCTACCCGCCGCACCCCACCAACGATGAGACGGCACAGATCCTGCTACCGCCAACCACGCACGAGGTCGT
>NZ_JBNCKZ010000061.1:0-1009 GCF_049841795.1 Micromonospora sp. DT31
GGGGTTGGCGGCGACGTCGTTGGCGTGGGGTTTGTGGGAGCCGGTCAGTGAGATGACCGGCCGCCTGGACGAGGTGGACCGCCAGCGTATGAGCCGCGCCGGCGCCGAACCGATGAGCGCCGCTGAAGGTATGGACATGTTCGAGCGAGCGCTGGCGGCCGACCGGCCGTTCCTCATGGCGTCCAAGATGAACATTCCCGCGCTCCGGGAGCTCGATGATTCCGGGCAGCTGCCCGTGGTCCTACGGAGCCTGGTTCGCCGCCTGCGCAAGGCGTCCGCGAGGCGGGACACCGCCCGTTCGTACGCCGAACGCCTCGTCGGGCTGGACGAACCGCAGCAGGTGGCCTCGCTGGTGGAACTGGTACGCGACAACGCCAGGACGATCCTCGGCGGCACTGCCCCGATGGGAGCCACCCAGGCGTTCAAGTCCGTCGGCTTCGACTCGTTGTCGGCCGTCGAGCTGCGTAACCGACTCTCCGCAGCAACAGGCGTGAAGCTTCCCGCGACGCTGATCTTCGATTACCCGACGCCGGAGGCGCTAGCCCAATTCCTGCGTGACAAGCTCCTCCCCGCCGGGGAGACCCCCGCTCCCGTGGAAGTGGACCCGGGTCGCCTCCGTCAGTGGATGAGCACTGTGCCGCTGGATCGGTTGCGGGAGGCCGGTGTGCTGCAGACGCTTGCGGCGCTCGCCGGCTCGGAGGGCACGGCGCCGGCCCCGGCTACGTCGGTGGACCTCGACCTGATCGCCGAGATGGACACCGAAAGCCTCATCGCCCGGGCGCTGGGCAACGTCGACAACTGATCCACTCCCGTCAGGAGGAGAAGCCATGGCCACGTCCCAGGAGAAGCTTGTCGAGGCACTGCGCGCGGCGCTCATGGAGAACGAGCGGCTACGCGGTGAGCACGAGCGGGTCACCCAGGCCCTCAATGAGCCGATTGCGATTGTGGGTATGGCGTGTCGGTTGCCGGGTGGGGTGGGTTCGCCGGCGGATTTGTGGGATTTGGTGGT
>NZ_JBNCKZ010000062.1:0-928 GCF_049841795.1 Micromonospora sp. DT31
CGACGACGCCGCCGCCGGGTGGGACGTGCAGTCTGCCGTCGTCGTACCGGTGGTCGTCGACGGGTGTGTTGGCGCAGCCGCGGTCGGGGTGGGTGTCGTTGAAGGACTTCACGGTGGTGCCGTACAACGGGCAGCATCTGGTGTACGCGACGACGCACGACACCGGGTCGTCGTGGGGGTCGATGAACTTCGGGTTGTTCTCGAACTGGTCGCAGATGGCCTCGGCGTCGCAGAACGCGATGTCCTCGGGCACGGTCGCGCCCACGCTGTTCTACTTCGCGCCGCGCAGCATCTGGGTGTTGGCCTACCAGTGGGGGCCGACGGCGTTCTCCTACCGCACCTCGACGAATCCGACGAACCCGAACGGCTGGTCCTCGGCGCAGCCGTTGTTCACCGGCAGTATCTCCGGGTCGGGTACCGGCCCGATCGACCAGACGTTGATCGCCGATGACCAGAACATGTACCTGTTCTTCGCCGGTGACAACGGCAAGATCTACCGTTCCAGCATGCCCCTGGGCAGCTTCCCCGGCAGTTTCGGGTCGAACTACACCACGATCATGTCGGACTCGACGAACAACCTGTTCGAAGCGGTGCAGGTGTACAAGCTTCAGGGCCAGACCCGTTACCTGATGATCGTCGAGGCGATCGGTTCGCAGGGCCGCTACTTCCGCTCGTTCACCGCCACCAGCCTGGGCGGCTCGTGGACGCCGCAGGCGGCCACCGAGTCCAACCCGTTCGCGGGCAAGGCCAACAGCGGCGCGACCTGGACCAACGACATCAGCCACGGCGAGTTGATCCGCACCACCGCCGACCAGACCTTCACCGTCGACCCCTGCAACCTGCAACTGCTCTACCAGGGCCGCTCGCCCAACTCCGGCGGCGACTACGGCCTCCTGCCCTACCGACCCGGACTACTCACCCTGCAACG
>NZ_JBNCKZ010000063.1:0-926 GCF_049841795.1 Micromonospora sp. DT31
TGACCTTCGCCGATAAGACATCCGATGGGCATAGCTGTCAAGCAGCGACAGCGACTTCGACCGAAATGGGGAAGGCCGTCGTTTCTCGGTAGTGCTGCCGTGTTCTCAGGCAGTGGTGGAGGCAGCCGAGGAAGCGGTTGAATAGGTGACGGAAGGCGGCGGCGTGACCGTCGCCGGCGGTTCGGCGTCGGTCGTAGTGGGCTCGCGCGCCGGGTGACTGGTTGAGCGCTGACAGCCCCCAGGTGAAGCCGACTGCGGCAAGTCGGTCGTTCTTGATCCGGCGTTGCGAGACGACCAGACTGCGGCCGGAAGCACGCGTCACTGGGGCCGCGCCAGCGAAGGCCTTCAACGATCGAGCATCGACGAAGCGGGTGCGGTCGTCGCCGATCTCACCCAGTAGCCGTGCGCCGGCTTGGGCTGCGATGCCAGGGAAGCTAGTGATGATCTCGTAGTCCGGGTGCTGCTGGAACGCCGTCTCGACGGCCACCGAGAGGTGGTCGATGCTCGCGCACTCCGTGGTGAGCGTGGCGAGCAGCCGCAGTGCCTGGATGCCCATCGCTTGCTCGACGAGCGGGTCCTGGCGCAGGTGAGGCCGGCGCAGGATCGCGTAAAGCTCGGCGGTGACCTGGTCGATGTTGCGGGAGCGGCCGGCCCGGCGGAGTGCGGCGGCGATACGGGTTTTGGACAGCGTGAGCGCTGCGGCAGGAGTCGGGGCGAGTTCGAGCAAGGCTCGGGTCAGCGGGGTAGCCAGGCTGCCGCTGCGGTTGGCGGCCGCCTCGAGCATTGCCGGGTAGTACTCGCGCAGCAGCGACCGCAGCTCGTTGCTGGCTCGGGTGCGCCGCCACGTCGCGTCCTGGCAGGCGCGAGCGAGGACCGCGATCGAGCGGGCGAGTTCGGTGTCGGCGGGCAGCGGCCGGTGCACATGC
>NZ_JBNCKZ010000064.1:0-925 GCF_049841795.1 Micromonospora sp. DT31
CCCCCGGGGACCAGCCGTTGCCCGGCTACACCATCAGCAATCCGACGTTGGCTCCGATCGTCGTCGGGGGTCAGTCCACTCTGGTGCTCCAGGGCACCTACAACCACGCCGGGTTCATCTTCGAGGTCCCGAAGAACTGGAACGGTGACCTGGTGATGTGGGCGCACGGCTACCGCGGGCAGGAGTACGTCCTGACCACGGAGGTGCCGAAGTTCGGCCTGCGGGAGCAGATCCTCGGCCAGGGCCGGGCGTGGGCGTCGTCCACGTACTACGCCAACGGCTTCGACGTGCGCGCCGGCATCCTGAGCACCAAGGACCTGGCGACGCTCATCCGCACCAGTGTGACCACCCCGGGCCGCAACTACATCGCCGGTGAGTCGATGGGCGGGTACGTCATCGGCCGCTCGCTGGAGCAGTACCCGGGCTTCTACGCCGGCGCCCTGCCGCTGTGCGGGGTCCTCGGCGACCAGGCCGTGCTCGACTTCTACCTGGACTACCAACTCGTCGCCCAGCGGTTGACGGGCATCTCGGCCTACCCGATCCCCGCCGACTACCTCACCAACGCCGTGCCGCGCATGCAGGTCGCCACCGGTTTGGCCGGGCTTCGGCCCGGCGGCCCGGACACCACCAACGACCTGGGCAAGCAACTGCGGGCGATCACCATCAATCTCAGCGGCGGACCCCGACCCGGTGCCGAGCAGGCCTTCGCCGCCTGGAAGGACTACCTGTTCGGTCTGGCCACCATCAACGGCGGCGACAGCCCGGCCCGCCGCCCCGTCCAGCTCGCCACCAACATCGGCACCCAGTACTCGCCGAACACCCCGGTCGACGTCAACACCACGGTGCTGCGCGTCGCCCCGGAGAACGCCGCCGAGCGCAACAGCACCGACCTGACCGAGGTGCCCAAGATCGCCGGACGCCCCCG
>NZ_JBNCKZ010000065.1:0-914 GCF_049841795.1 Micromonospora sp. DT31
GACGGCAAAGACGACGTGGTCACCTTCACCCACAGCCCCCTCGCCGACGCCTACGTCGCCACCTCCACCGGCAACAACTTCGCCGGCACCAGCGTCAAATGGCACGACTGGTTCGGCCTCACCGGCGAAACCCCCCTCACCGGCGACGTCAACGGCGACGGCAAAGACGACGCCATCGTCTTCACCCACGGCACCAACGCCGACGTCTACGTCGCCCTGTCCACCGGCACCGGCTTCGCCCCCTCCACCAAATGGCACGACTGGTTCGCCCCCGGCGCCGAAGTCCCCGCCATCGGCGACGTCAACGGCGACGGCAAAGACGACATCATCACCTTCACCCACGACACCAACGCCGACGTCTACGTCGCCCTGTCCACCGGCAGCGGCTTCACCGGCACCGCCATCAAATGGCACGAATACTTCTCCATCGCCGGCGAATACCCCGCCCTCGGCGACGTCAACGGCGACGGCAAAGACGACCTCATCACCTTCACCCAAGGCCCAGCCTCCGCCTCCGACGTCATCATCGCCCTGTCCAACGGCTCATCCTTCGGCGAACCCCAAAAATGGCACGACCTGTTCGCCGTCGGCGCCGAACAACCCCGCGTCGGCGACATCAACGGCGACGGCAAAGACGACATCGTCACCTTCACCTGCAACAACGACGCCGACGTCTACGCCGCCACCTCCACCGGCAGCGGCTTCGCCGGCACCACCATCAAATGGCACGACTTCTTCTGCCTACCCGGCGAATTCCCCTACCTCGGCGACGCCAACGGCGACGGCAAAGACGACCTCATCGTCTTCACCAAAGGCACCACCAACGACATCTACGTAGCCCTCTCCACCGGCACCACCTTCGCCCCCAGCACCAAATGGCACGACTACTTCGGCCTCAACGGCGAAACCACCCT
>NZ_JBNCKZ010000066.1:0-893 GCF_049841795.1 Micromonospora sp. DT31
CGGCACAACGCCGCCCGGCCGACAGGCCGCGCGGCGTGTCAACCAACACCGTGAACGTTCGTGGTCACGGCACTAGCCGACTCTGTCGGGCTTAGGTGGGAACCTATGCTCAGGCGAGCCACCCGGCTTGCTGCGCGGCCGGCTGTTCGCGGTGACCACAGGTTCCGCGCCAAACTACTCGCCCGGATCCCGCCGCGAGCACCTTGAGCTACATCGGACCAAACTGAGCGTTTGGCCCCGCTGGGCCAGCGGGCTCTTTCGCTTACGCGTGCCAACTCCAGCACGGAACGACCCGTTGGGATCGCCGCGCCAAACTATCTGCCCTGGCGGCGTCACGTTGCGCTAGCCAGAGGGTGGGCCCATCAACGGGCTTGCCCCCGACGGAGCTCCTGCTCCCAATCTGCTCCCAATTTAAGGGGCAACAGCGCGGAAGCCCGTTACCGGTGACTCCGGTTACAGGCTTCCTACCTGCACATACTTACGGTGGGCGATACTGGGATCGAACCAGTGACCTCTTCGGTGTGAAGCAGGACGCCGCACCGTCCCTGACCTGCGGAAACGAGAACATGCAGGTCGGGCTGGGTGCAGTTGGATGCCGTTGGGTGCAGTTGAATGCTGTTCAACGCCGTTCAGTGCGTCCGTCTGCTCCCAATCTGCTCCCCGGACTCAGGGCACGAGACGGGCGGCGGCTTACCTGCGGGCACGGGCCGCCGGGGCGCAGGCGGGCAACCGAGTGGGCACCCGACTCGCAGTGTCACATCCTCGGCTTGGAGGGCGGTTGCTGCGTCGGCTGGCTTTGCCCGCTGTTCCCACACCTGTCGGGGTACTCGTTGGAGTGCAGAGGTAAGTACGGCTGATCTTGCAGAGGTCATGCGTCGTGTTGGGCGCCTTGT
>NZ_JBNCKZ010000067.1:0-870 GCF_049841795.1 Micromonospora sp. DT31
ACCCACCTACGCCTTCCAACACCACGACTACTGGCTCAACAGCCAACCCACCCACCACGACACCGCAGCCGAGGCCGGTCTCACCAGCACCGATCACCCGCTCGCAGGCGTCGCCACGGAACTCGGTGACGGTAGCTCGGTGGTCTACTCCGGACGGCTGGCACCGTCGGCCCAACCGTGGTTGGCCGACCACCGGATCCGTGCCGCGGTCGTCGTACCCGCTGCTGCGCTCGTCGAGATGCTCGACTTCGTGGCTGACCAGCTCGGTCTCCCGGTCATCGCCGACCTGACCGTCGACGAGCCGATCGTTCTACCCGGGAACGCCGGTGTGGCGGTCCAGATCATCCTCACCCCGTTCAGCGCCGATGGGCGCCGTCCGTTCGAGATCTACGCGCGCCAGGACGACGGCCAGCCGTGGCAGCGACACGCCACCGGCGCCCTCGCTCGTGTCACCGGACACTCCGAGGAGTTGGTGGGGGAGGAGTTGGGGTGGGGTGTGGTGTGGCCTCCGTCGGGTGCGGTGGAGGAGTCTGTTGATGGTTTTTATGAGGGTCTTTTTGCGGCGGGTTTTGAGTATGGGCCGGGTTTTCAGGGGTTGCGTTCGGTGTGGCGTCGTGGTGGTGAGGTTTTTGCTGAGGTGGTGCTTCCGGAGGGTTTGGAGGTGGAGGGTTTCGGGGTGCATCCGGCGTTGTTCGATGCGGTGTTGCATGGTTCTCGGTTGTTGGTGTCGGGGGGTTCTGGTGGGGGTGTGTTGTTGCCTTTCGCGTTTAGTGGGGTGAGTGTTTTCCGGCGTGGTGCGTCGGTGTTGCGGGTGCGTTTGGTGGGTGTGGGGGATGGGGTGTCGGTGTCGGCGGTGGATGAGTTGGGTGG
>NZ_JBNCKZ010000068.1:0-780 GCF_049841795.1 Micromonospora sp. DT31
CCCCCCCCCGAGACTTTCCCCCCTTTGTCGCGGCACCCCCGGATCGCCGCGCGTTTCCCCCACCCCAGGGAGGCAACCACCATGGCCACCACTCTGCTGCGCAAGACCGTGCTGACCGCCGCCGGTATCGCCGCCACCACCACCGGCATCGCCGGCCCCGCCATCGCCGCCCAGGCCACCCCCGCCGAGCGCGCCGTCCAGGTCACCGCCGACCGCAAGCACGGCGAGCGGGAACTGGACGTGCGCTACGAAGCCCAACCCAACTTCTACTTCTGCGGCCCCGCCGCCGCCCGCAACGCCCTGAGCGTGCAAGGCAAGAACATCGACGTCCACGCCATGGCCAAGGAAATGGGCACCACCGAGGCCGGCACCGACAGCATCAACGACATCACCCCCGTGCTGAACAAGCAGACCGGCACCAAGAACGCCTACAAGTCCGTCGAGATCAACACCCCCAACGCCGACAACAAGCAGACCGACACCCTGCGCACCGACATCGTCAAGACCGTCGACGCCGGCCGGGCCGTGGTCGCCAACATCGCCGGCACCGCCACCGACACCGACGGCACCACCCACTCCTTCGAAGGCGGCCACTACATCAGCGTCATCGGCTACCGCGACAACGGCAACACCGTCACCATCGCCGACAGCGCCAACCCCAACACCGCCACCTACCGCATGACCATCGACACCCTCGCCGACTGGATCGCCACCCGCGGCTACAGCACCAGCTGAGCCCCACCACGACAAGGCCCGACCCCACACCGGGGGTCGGGCCTT
>NZ_JBNCKZ010000069.1:0-665 GCF_049841795.1 Micromonospora sp. DT31
GTGACGGGGTTGCGGTTGCCGGCGACGTTGATTTTCGATTATCCGACTCCCGCCGCCATCGCCGACCACATCCTGCGGACGGTGCGGGGCTCCGCCGAGCCGGCGGACGTGCCGATGCCGCCGACCGTCGCAGCCGGGGACTCCGGCGCGGAGCCGATCGCGATCGTGGGGGTCGCCTGCCGTTACCCGGGCGGGATCCGGGACGCCGAGGGTCTGTGGGACCTGGTCGCCGCTGGAACGGACGGGGTCGGCGAGTTCCCCACCGACCGGGGTTGGGATCTGGAGAACCTGTTCCACGACGACCCCGACCATCGGGGAACGACGTACACGCGTCGTGGTGGTTTCCTCTACGACGCCGCCGACTTCGATCCGGAGTTCTTCGGGATCAGTCCGCGGGAGGCGACCGCGATGGATCCGCAGCACCGGTTGTTGTTGGAGACGTCGTGGGAGGCGTTCGAACGGGCGGGCATCGCCCCGGACTCGCTACGCGGCAGCCGCACCGGTGTCTTCGCGGGCGTCATGTACCACGACTACTCCTCCGTGGTGCACCAGGCCGTCGACAACATGGAGGGCTTTCTCGGAGTCGGAGGCAGTATCGCGTCTGGTCGGGTGGCGTATCACTTCGGGTTGGAGGGGCCTGCGGTGACGGTGGATACGGCGTGTTC
>NZ_JBNCKZ010000070.1:0-619 GCF_049841795.1 Micromonospora sp. DT31
CTGGATCTTGCGGCCTTTGTGCGCGGACAGGTTGTCCAGGATGACGTAGATCGGTGCCCCGTCCGGACGCGCGGCTCGGATCGACTTGAGTGCGGCCAGGGTGTTCGCGGCGCTCTTGCGGCGCCGGACGACGCCCCAAAGCTGGTCGTCGCCGACGGAGTAGCAGCCGTGGAACTGCCGGACGCCGTGCAGCTTGTGGTAGTTCGCGGGCAGCCGGTGCGGATGGCCCGCGGGTGCCCACCCGGCGCCGGACTGGGGGCGGATCACGAGGGGTCCGAACTCGTCGAAGGCGAACACCCGTTGTGGGAAGTGGGTGCTGACGTACTCGATCCGGGCGAGTTTGGCATCGCGCTGCGGGTCGGTGGACTCCTTCCACGTCTTGGTCCGCTGGAAGGTGATCCGGTGCCGGTGCAGGATCTGCCGCAGCCGTTCCCGCCCGATCCAGACCCGGCGGGTGGCATGCAGGCGCAGGTGGTCGGCGAGCTTGCGGATGCTCCACCGGGTGAACGGCCGCCCCAGCTTCTCGGGGCGGGTGTTGGCCGTCTCGACGATGAACTGCTCTTCGTCAGGACTGATCTGGCGGGGACGGCCACCCGCCCACTGAGGGTCCAGGCTGGCC
>NZ_JBNCKZ010000071.1:0-590 GCF_049841795.1 Micromonospora sp. DT31
ATGCTGTCCTACCCCGCCACGATTCCGTTGTCCAGCCGCACCCTGAACCACCTCGCCGAACGCATCCGCGGCCACCGCAAGCAGCGCCGATCCCGGTGGCGACGCCTCGACCCCGGCCGGCAGGCGCTGCTCGCTCTCGCCCACCTGCGCAACGGCGACACCTACACCCGACTCGCGGCCGGCTTCCGGATCGGCGTCGCCACCGCCTGGCGCTACGTGCAGGAAGCAATAGCCCTGCTCAGGTCGGCAGCCGACGGCCTGGCCACCGCCATCCAACGGATCCGCCGACTGGCGTACGCAATCCTGGACGGCACCCTGATTACGATCGACCGGGTCGCCGACCAGAAGCCGTACTACTCCGGGAAACACAAGCGCCACGGCGTGAACGTGCAGGTGATCGCGGATGCCGCTGGCAGACTTGTCTGGGCTTCGCCAGCGCTGCCCGGCTCGGTCCACGACCTGACCGCAGCCCGAACACACGGCAACATCGACGCGCTGACCAGCGCAGACGTGTGACCTTCGCCGATAAGACATCCGATGGGCATAGCTGTCAAGCAGCGACAGCGACTTCGACCGAAATGGGGAAGGCC
>NZ_JBNCKZ010000072.1:0-586 GCF_049841795.1 Micromonospora sp. DT31
GTTGTCGGTGGATGGTCGGTGTAAGGCGTTTGGTGCGGGGGCGGATGGGACGGCGTGGTCGGAGGGTGTGGGGGTGGTGGTGTTGCAGCGGTTGTCGGATGCGGTGGCGGCGGGGCGTCGGGTGTTGGCGGTGGTGCGGGGTTCGGCGGTGAATCAGGATGGGGCGTCGAATGGGTTGACGGCGCCGAATGGTCCGGCGCAGCAGCGGGTGATTCGGCAGGCGTTGGCGGTGGCGGGGGTGGATGTGTCGGGGGTGGATGTGGTGGAGGCGCATGGGACGGGGACGCGGTTGGGGGATCCGATTGAGGCGCAGGCGTTGTTGGCGACGTATGGGTCGGGTCGGTCGGTGGATGCGCCGGTGTGGTTGCGGTCGGTGAAGTCGAGTATTGGGCATACGCAGGCGGCGGCGGGTGCGGCGGGGATCATCGCGATGATCGGTGCGTTTGATCGTGAGGTGGTGCCGGCGACGTTGCATGTGGATGAGCCGAGTCCGCATGTGGATTGGTCGGCTGGTGGGGTTCGGGTGGCGGTGCGGTCGGTGCCGTGGCCGCGGCGGGAGGGCACGCCGCGGCGGGCGGCGGTGTCG
>NZ_JBNCKZ010000073.1:0-459 GCF_049841795.1 Micromonospora sp. DT31
GGTCCCGGTCGGTGACGGTGCCCCGGACCACGTTCACGGCCGGTTCGTCGGCGGCCACCGCGGCCAGCCCGGTCATCGACTGCCCGTCGTCGGTGCCCACCACCGCGGCCCGGGCGGTGAACCCGGCCCGGGCGGCCAGCGTGGCCGCCACCGCCGCGGCGTCGAAACGACGATCGGACAGATACCGCGTCAGTACCTGCCCCACCCGCGACACCGCCGCCGCGGAACGACCCGACACCGGCCACACCACCACAGCACCACCCAACACCGACCCCACCCCACCACCACCACCGGCAACGCCAACGCCGGCGGTGGGGGTGGGGGTGGGGGTGGGGGGTTCTTCGAGGATCAGGTGCGCGTTGGTGCCCGAGACCCCGAACGACGACACCGCCGCCCGCCGCGGCGTGCCCTCCCGCCGCGGCCACGGCACCGACCGCACCGCCACCCGAACCCCACCAG
>NZ_JBNCKZ010000074.1:0-454 GCF_049841795.1 Micromonospora sp. DT31
GGGGTGCCGGCCTTTCGCGTTTGTCTTACGTGTTCCAGTGTTCGGCGACGAGGTCGGCGGCCTGTTGTTCCCACTGGGCGTAGTGGTCGGGGTAGGCGGAGACCTGGACGGTCTGCGCGGCCTTGGTCAGTGGCATGTCCTGCCATCCGTCGACCTGCTTGAGGCCCTTGAGGAACGCGGTGGTGGAGTATTCGGGGTCGGTGATCTGCTCCACGGTGCCCCAACCGGAGGAGGGGCGTTGTTGGAACAGGCCCTGGGAGTCGTGGTCGTTGCGGTCACCGAGGTGTCCGAGGTTCTCCAGCTTCGACTCCTGCAACGCGGTGGCGATGGACACCACGGCGGCGCGTTCGTCCATGCCGGCCTTCTTCGTCGCGGCGATGATCGCCTTCACGTTCTTGGTCTGCTCGTCGTTGAGGTCGATGCGGGACTGGGTGCCCTGCACGCCGTGCGGGAT
>NZ_JBNCKZ010000075.1:0-441 GCF_049841795.1 Micromonospora sp. DT31
TTCAACGGACACCGGTGGACGGCACACCACCCCGCCGAACAGCCGACCATCCCGGAACCGTGGCTGCTCGTCGACATCCATGACAGTGACATCGCCATAATCACCTACCGCCCACCCGGCCCCGGCAGCGGTGTCGCCTACCTCGGTGACACCCCGCGCACATACTTCGAAAATCCGGACGCCTCAGCCCCAACCGATGCGGCCCGCGAGGCCGCCGGCCTGAGCGCCTGGTGGGCCCACCAGCACGGCAGGGCAGGCGGGACCGAACGCGAGGCCAAGGAAGCCGAGCTGGCCACCTACCTCGCCGAAGACCTCAACCCAGCAGACATCGATCTCGACCACGACGACGATGACGATGACGAAGACCTAACGACCTCGTGCGTGGTTGGCGGTAGCAGGATCTGTGCCGTCTCATCGTTGGTGGGGTGCGGCGGGTAGGGC
>NZ_JBNCKZ010000076.1:0-326 GCF_049841795.1 Micromonospora sp. DT31
TCCTGGCAGGCGCGAGCGAGGACCGCGATCGAGCGGGCGAGTTCGGTGTCGGCGGGCAGCGGCCGGTGCACATGCATGTCCGTACGCAAGATGTTCGCCAGCACAACGGCGTCGGCGTGGTCTGATTTCTTGCCCGACGCCGAGTAGCGTTCCCGGTATCGGGCGACGGCCATCGGGTTGATCGGATAGATCGGGCGGCCGGTGGCGCGAAGCGCTGCGACCAGCAGGCCACGCGGGGTTTCGATCGCTACAGGGATCGGGCAGTCGCCGTCGTCGCCAGCTTCGGCCAGTATCGCCAGAAGCGTCTGGAAGCCCTCGACGGACTC
>NZ_JBNCKZ010000077.1:0-304 GCF_049841795.1 Micromonospora sp. DT31
GGGATCAGTCCGCGGGAGGCGACCGCGATGGATCCGCAGCAGCGGTTGTTGTTGGAGACGTCGTGGGAGGCGTTCGAACGGGCGGGCATCGCCCCGGACTCGCTACGCGGCAGCTCGACGAGCGTCTATGTGGGTGTCATGTACCACGACTACGGAGGTCGGCTCCAGCACCGCCCCCCGGAGGGCTTCGAGGGCTACGTGGGCGCGGGGAGCGCCGCCAGTATCGCCTCTGGTCGGGTGGCGTATCACTTCGGGTTGGAGGGGCCTGCGGTGACGGTGGATACGGCGTGTTCGTCGTCGTTGG
>NZ_JBNCKZ010000078.1:0-291 GCF_049841795.1 Micromonospora sp. DT31
TGGTGGGCGCCACCGCCACGGCGGAATCCGGGCCGGGTCGGCGGCGTTGTACATGGCTGACGGCGCGGATCAGCCCCACCCCCCGCTCGACCGCCCCCGGCGAACACCGCGGGCCAGGCCGGGAATCATGCCGGCCGGACCCCCGTTACATCCCCCGAGCCGCGGAGCAGGCCCCCTTGAGCCGCCCGCACGCCACCGCCCCTCCAACGGGCACCCCCCCCCCGAGACTTTCCCCCCTTTGTCGCGGCACCCCCGGATCGCCGCGCGTTTCCCCCACCCCAGGGAGGCAAC
>NZ_JBNCKZ010000079.1:0-265 GCF_049841795.1 Micromonospora sp. DT31
CAGCAGCGGTTGTTGTTGGAGACGTCGTGGGAGGCGTTCGAGCGGGCGGGCATCGCCCCGGACTCGCTACGCGGCAGCTCGACGAGCGTCTACGTCGGCGCCATGTCCCAGGAGTACGGCCCGTCCCTGCACGAGGCGACCAGCAACGCGGCCGGATTCCGGCTCACCGGAACCACCGCGAGCGTCCTCTCTGGTCGGGTGGCGTATCACTTCGGGTTGGAGGGGCCTGCGGTGACGGTGGATACGGCGTGTTCGTCGTCGTTGG
>NZ_JBNCKZ010000080.1:0-254 GCF_049841795.1 Micromonospora sp. DT31
GGTGGTGAGGTTTTTGCTGAGGTGGTGCTTCCGGAGGGTTTGGAGGTGGAGGGTTTCGGGGTGCATCCGGCGTTGTTGGACGCCGCGGTGCAGGCTTCGAGCTTCTTGGGCTTCGGTGGTCCCGAGGGTGGCCTGCTTCTTCCGTTCGCGTGGAACGACTTCGTGGCGCTGCGCTCGGGTGCGTCGGTGTTGCGGGTGCGTTTGGTGGGTGTGGGGGATGGGGTGTCGGTGTCGGCGGTGGATGAGTTGGGTGG
>NZ_JBNCKZ010000081.1:0-228 GCF_049841795.1 Micromonospora sp. DT31
GGGCCCAACGGCGGCGCCACCAGCGCACGAGCCGCCGCTCGCTACGCCAGGACTCCGCGTATTAACCCTCGTCAAGAAGCCCGCGAAATGCGGGCGATGAAGGATCACATTCGCAAAAACCCCTACAAAAGCCGAGTTTCCAAGCCGACCCCAAAACGGAAGCCCTCGGGTGGCCACAATGGCGCCAAGGGCAATAGCAAGGGCAGCACCTCACGCAAGGGCGGAGGC